>CAZEED010000008.1:0-3721 GCA_964510945.1 uncultured Candidatus Saccharibacteria bacterium | reverse complement strand
TGCTGTTCCGAAAAACTCGGCTACATACGCTGTAATTTGCTTTTTTGATAGCATAAAACTTTTTCTCCCTCTTTTAATTTACCTTAAAACAATCATACCACTTTGATAGCGGTCCATCAAATATTTATTAGAGTCTCTAGGCTGGCATCCGAAGCGCAAAGCGCTGACTGCCATCAGTCAGGGCCATCAAAGTTGCTACCGTACTCATAACTCTAGCCATAACGAACCGTTCACGATCAACTGCTTGATCATGCCTCGGCATGATTTTTTGGGCCATTTGCATTGAGCGCCACAAATCATAGCCAAAAGCCTGAACGCCATTAAATTCTTTCGAAAACCGATTAGAGGCCAAAGTGGTCCCTGGTACAAAATTAACCACCACCAGACATTCCTGATGATCACCTTTGAGTGTAGCGATACTATTTTCGACTCTTTTTTCTAGAATATCTATTATTGTTTCACGACCTCGGAAATAGTCAGCAGATCTTCCATTTAATACTGTCGCCGCACCCATGTTTCGAAGATATATATCTCTATTGAATAATCCACCCATCAACTCTTTAACGACGCGTTTGTGATCGTCAACTAAATCTGGGCGCATCATTGTCGCTAAGATTACATCCATACCATCTATGGCACCGCAACCAACTGTGCTTTTTCCGTCACTGTGCTCATCTCTATGACCACCAGGCGCAAAACCAAGGCGTAAATATCGACCAATCATTTCTTCTGCATCAACTACAAAAGTTCCTCGAGTTAAATCGTCTTTATCAACCCCGAGCCTATAAGCTAAGGCGGCGCCAGGCGCTCCACCCGGAACTTGAGCCCCCAACTTATCGTCTTTTATTGCAGGATCATGCCTACCATCAATACAACGAGTTGGCGCTGTCGGAGATACCGAAACATAAAATTCTTCTAGTCGCTTAACTGCTTCATTCAGCAGAAGTTCGGTGGTCTTTCCG
This sequence comes from uncultured Candidatus Saccharibacteria bacterium, assembly GCA_964510945.1. Lineage (GTDB taxonomy): Bacteria > Patescibacteriota > Saccharimonadia > Saccharimonadales > JAGQNJ01 > DAISWO01. The sequence continues at coordinate 2,759 of CAZEED010000008.1, read as the reverse complement.
CTAGCTACCATTTTTTTGGCAGAAACTTTTCCAGGCCATGCAATATCCGATATTGTTCCGTAGTCCAAAATCACGGTTTTAATTTTTTGCTGAGTGGTAGTTTTACTTTTCACAAGAAGCGATAATACCGCAATTGTTTATTTATTGCAAGATGCCTTCGTCAATACCATCTTGCAAGAGTTTATCGAATTTTTTAGCACTTTCATTTTCACGATCGTGCATTTGTTCTAAAGCTTTTCTTCCAAAGTGCCAAACACCCATAGCACCAAGTATTAACATATCAATTGGAATGTTATAACCCCATTCTACTGTCGTGTCTTGACCTGTCAAAGATTCAACCCCGTCGACAAGCCATGGCCAGGCTAGTGCAAATAATGCAGCAAATTTTGTAGAGTGTCGGGCTAACTTCATCTCTCTAGAAGTCGCCTCCCAAAGCCGTAATTCAGTACTATATTCAAATTGTTTTTTTTCAATTTTCAAATTATCAAATATTAGTTCTTCGATTTCTGGGGCCCAAGGATGCGCCGGATCAATAGCACTAACGAATAAATTATCTACTATTAGTCCAACGATCTCACCATCTGTCAATCTATCTTGGTCATAAAAAAGGTCTTCAACATCTGTCTCTATTTCAACTCGAACTTTACCCAGATCATCATCCGCTTCTTTGGGCTTAATCAATACGGCATCAATATCTTTAGCCAGTACAGTAGTAACTGACGAGTATTCTGATAAGCCAGGCACATAAATCGGCACGTCAATTGAGTTTGGTGCAAATTGCATACCATTTGGTATGATCGAAATCGCCGGTCTGGGTTCTGACCTACGATTAGTCGTTACCCCAACAGGCTTGAAAAGATACTTAGACCGTAGATAATAATCAAGAGACGAAGAAAGATCATCTCCCGGGTCAAATTCTATTCTGGCACTAACGGCTTCAACAGGGTCACGACGACCCCTTACAATCTCGACTCTAGGTTGAGGTAACTGTTTGTCGCTTGATTCAATTGCACCAACAAGCACACCAGCATAATACATTGACTGGACCGTTAATAGCTCCTCAGGAGAAGGGGGGGTATCTGCGCCGCTTGTTTGATAAAAAATATTCCTAATATGATCTTGAGTACCAGCTAGGCAAAATGCAATAACATCAGTTCCAGCATAATCCACCTCTAAATCTCTCAAAGTCATAAACAAGTTAAAGTTATCAACTTCACTAGTGAGATCTAGGCCTTGGCTACTACTTGCCATCTCCTCAATAAGCTCACTTGAAATACGCCTATTATTATCAGCCGTTATATCGCTTTTAGATTTTGTGGGCGAGTCATCAGTGTGAAGTAAATTTCCATACATAACGCCAACTTCGAAGGCTTTTTTCCCGCTAGAACTATTGGGTAAACTATCGAATAGTGGCTGGAGTTGTTGCTCGGACAACGGGCTAATCAAACCTTGTCTGCGTGATTCTACGCCAATCGCCATAGTCGATAGTTTGGCTGTATTAACTAGACCTCCAATACGAGCAAGTTGTCCAGGGTCAATCCAAAAAATATTTGACATATCTGGATTAACTGGAAGATCTACATAGCTTGGAGATTGTTCTGGGATTATTTCATGCATTTTATACCTGTGCGAATAATTATATATTGTAACATTTTTTTCAATGTTTTTCAATATTGATTTATCTCTCATTATTTAAGTAAGATATATCACATTGCACAGATGAAAAGTGAAACCAATATATTAGTTTTAGAGCCAACAGTCGTTAATGACAGAACCTACTTAGGTTTAATGACCCCATTACAATCAGGACATGGGCTAGAAGTCGTTGATTGCTCGGATGACCGAAGTTTAACCCGGGATTATCTTAACGAAAGATTAGAGAAATTCGGTCATGATGTTAGTCCTGGCCGTTTTTATGGAGGAGCAAGCGGAATTGCGATTAGTGGAATAATTGCCTTTGCTGCAGAACACGGTGATCAAGCAGTCTCATCTTTAATTAGAGATTATTCGCCCGAAGCGTTTGTTGATTTTGCAGCAGACCTATCAAATAGAGCCGCAACGCTGGATCAAAAAATTGTTATTAACCAACACAGCGATGATGGTAAAGAAAAAAACCCTGTTACTCTGGGTAAAAAACACGATTGCCATGAGGACTTAGGATGTGCTTTTGCTACAAACCTTGGGTTTATTTTACGCTCGGCTGGTCTAGGAAACTCGCTCGATGAATCTAATCGTATTCTATCAAGAGTCGGGACAACTCTCCCGCTTGAAGAAGCACAAGAGGGGATAGATATTCTATCTAGACACATTCCAGAAGATTTTGGAGTAAAAAGAGAAACTCTACGATTCGCCAGAGAAAAAAGAGGGCTGTATACGCCTGTTGCGATTCACCAAGGACATCACGCACCTAACGAAAAAGCAGCCGTTGTAATAGATCTTGCAGGATTTCGAAGTAACGTTAATCGCCATAACGATGTCGGATTAGCTAGATATCATCACACTCCGGATCTTGCAAGTGAAGTACTTAATAAAATAATGCCCGAGATTAAGTTTGATCCAGAACTTTTAGCAGCCAGCGGACTACTTCTCGGCTCTGCGACACGACGAGCATTAAGCGGTGAAGCAAAACCATATTCACTAAGTATCGAGGTAATCCCGCCCGAACTAAGACAAGTTGCTTAATTAATTTTTGATTCTAGTTTTACGGCGGCGTTTTAATTCGGCGACTCGAAGGCGAGTTTGACTACGATCTAGCAGGT
>CAZEED010000007.1:0-44177 GCA_964510945.1 uncultured Candidatus Saccharibacteria bacterium | reverse complement strand
CGACCAACTAAAGAAGATTGCCTTTTTGGTAATCTTTTTTAGTTGATTGCGATAACTAGGACTCGAACCGATAGGCGAAAACAGTCGGGGACTGTTTGAGTTATAAATATTTATAGCGAGATGCTTCCTAGCTCTCGAGCGGATCATTCAATTCGAGTCCTGCTACCCCGACCAACTAAAATCGATCGTCTTTTGTCGGTCGTTTTTAGTTTATTGAGTAACAGACTCGGTTCTGTGACTCAGATTTTATTTAGAAAATATGAAATGTCGCAGGTTCGGTCGACAAGCCCACGTGCAGGAAATTATTCCGAGCATGGGTACAGTCGTGCATTGCCCTGCTACCTAACTACATTGGTAACATCAATGACCATTGAAAAGTTGTTGTTTTGCTATAGTTAGTCTATGAAAATATTGAAGTTTCGAGATTACCTAGTCCCACTTGTCCTTTCGGGCAAAAAGAACTCAACATGGCGCCTATTCGACGATAAGGATTTATCAGAAGGCGATCAAATCATACTACAAGTGTTTAAGAAGAATGAGCCTTTTGCCAGAGCTCACATCACTCGCGTTATCGAAAAGCCTTTGGGCCAACTGACTGAAGAGGATAAAGCTGGTCACGAAACATTCGAATGCGATGAAGCTATGTATGAGACTTATAGTGAATACTATGGCACCAAAGTTGATTCAAAAACTATTGTCAAAATCATTTGGTTTAACCTAATGTAATGATCCACCCCAATAGTTCGAGTTGCGTCCGTTCGGCGCGACCACAATCGAAACAAGAAAGGCCGCTGAAAAAGTGGTCTTTTGTTATAGTTAAGGCATGCCGAATATCAGTGTAGTAATTGCTTGCTACAACGAAGAAAAGTATATACAGAACTGTCTGGAGAGACTTCTACCACAGCTCAGTAAGGGCGATGAGATTATTGTTGTTGACAACAACTCCACAGATAGGTCAAAAGAAATCATCAAGACATTCCCTGTACGGCTGCTGGAAGAAGCCAAGCAAGGAACCAGCCATGCACGAAACACTGGTTCTGACGGTGCGAGTAATCCTATAATTGCTCGTACTGACGCAGACTCTTTAGTGAGCAAAGACTGGCTCAAGCAGATTAGAGAGTACTATTCCGATAAGAATCACACAGGGGCAATAACTGGCCCCACGATACTTACCAATCCACGAGTGCCCAGAATGCGACTTGATAAAGGCTTGACCATGAAGGCACTTGGTCACCTAAACGTTGTTGGCTGCAACTACGCAATGCCCAAGGCACTATGGAACATAGTTAAGCCCTATGCTACAAATGATGATGCTGAGTATGCAGAGGACACCGAGCTCTCTGGACTCATTGTGCAAGTAGCTCATGAGCCTATCGAATTCTTGCCAGGAATGGAAGTACGCACTTCTGGAAGATGGCTGATAAAAAGACCAGTCAGATCTTACAAAAGCTGGAAACGCAGACAACAGAACACTCTAAAGTACCTAGAACAGTTCAAGTAGGCATTTTTTAAAATCCACTCCATTAGTTCGAGCTGCGATCCGCTAAGGCGCGACCACATTCGAAACTATTCTGTAGCAGCAGAAACTGGTTCTATACCCGGCGCAGAAAGCAGATTATTTTTAGCAACGAAATCAGCTAGGTTAGTTAATACTCCAGCAGTTTCAGATATTGGCGTCGTAATCACGGTTCGAGCTTCTGGCGCCGTGATATTTGGCGTGCTACCAAGATACTGAGCATAATCTCTGAAAGTGCCGTCTCTCATGAGTAAAGTACCCTCCTCCCAGTAGCCCGGGCTACCATTCTGCCGTTTCCAAGACCTATCTACTTCCAAAGACCAGCCGCCTATTTGCACTATGCGGCCGAGCATTCGCCCTGCTGTTCTCGGATGCCTAGTAGTAACGGGTACATCAAAACCAATACCAGCACCGCTTGCCAGATTGGCTACTACCGCACCGTAACCTAACACCCGCTCCAGAAATTCTGCGTGCATATCTGGGTTTGCAATTACTGAGACAGCAGCTCGCGCTTCCTGTTGCTCACGCACTCTTTCTAAAAATCGCTCATCTAATCCCATAATTTTCTCCTTACTGCCAGTATATCAAATAGCCTCAACCAACCGCGCGACTGGTTCGAGCTGCGTCTGTTCGGCACGACCACATGGTAAAATTAGAGGTATGCCTAATACAAAAGAGACGGAACCAGCAACAGGACCTAATGATCATACTGAAAATATCACCGTAAAAGTCCGCCCTAGTCCACCTACTATTCCATCTCCGGCCGAGATCGCAGTCATAAATAAAGGTTTGGTTGAAATAGAACTTGGCAGTACTGCTATCGCCGCTGCCAGTGTAGATTCACAGACTTCATAATCCATTCAATTAGTTCGAGCTGCGTCCGTTCGGCGCGACCACATTAGAAATCATAAAGACCGCTGAAATGAGATCTTTTGTTATGATAGGGCCATGGACTACTCGAAACCGTTCCTGGGTAAAATCGTACATGTCACGGTCGATAGGCCGTTTGGCTCAAAACATCCTAAATACAACAATACTTATCCAATAAACTATGGCTTCGTCCCAGACACAGAAGCTCCAGACGGAGAAGAGCTTGACGCCTACATAATCGGTGAAGATGGCCCACTTGATAGATTTTCCGGTCGCTGTATCGCTATATTGCATAGGACTGACGATGACGATGACAAGCTTATTGTTTGTAAAGATGGGAAGAACTTCAGCGACAAAGATATACGGGAAGCTACACACTTCCAAGAACAATGGTTTAAGTCAGAGATTATTCGTTAGCAAGTATCCATCTGATTAGTTCGAGCTGCGTCCGTTCGGCACCTTTATGTATAATTGAATGATGGCGATACAACCAAAGTGTGATTATTGTGGAAACGAGTTAACAAAGTTTGGGGCGATACTACTGAGCCCTCCGAACGAGAAAAATCAGGTGATCAAATATCACGTTTGCGTGGATTGCTTTGAGAAAACCAAGCCAAACAAAGATTGACATCTGTAATATATCGTGCTATTGTTAAATTAAGTTGTTTTATATGAATTTGGGTTAGTGACAATTATTACTCGATTTCGTTTATTTCAATCGAGTAATAATAACTAACAAAAGGATTTTTTCTTTTATGTATACAAAACATGCGCGCCCAAATCAGAGGCGTAACTATAGCAATAATAATTTTCATGGTGGGGGAAACCGAAATCGATCGTCAAATCGCGGGCCACGCAAGCAATATATTGACCCTGCTAAATTTGTTAAATCGGCCAAGCCAGTTAATCAGGTTGAGGTTGAGCCAGAGAATTTATTTGCTGACTTTGATCTAGATCATTCAATTAAAGCGAATATTGAGCGTAAAAAATTTGTTAAACCTTCACCGATTCAAGACCAAACGATCAAGCACGCGCTTCTTGGTAAAGATATCATCGGTATTGCTGATACGGGCACGGGTAAAACTGCAGCCTTCGCACTACCTATTATCCAAAAACTAATAACTGATCGAAATTCTTCAGCGATAGTTATAGCGCCAACGCGTGAGTTAGCTCAACAAATAGAAGTAGAATTTCATGATTTTGCCATTGGATTAAATGTTCGATCCGCTGTACTTATCGGCGGACAGCCAATGTACAAGCAAATTAGGCAACTATCGGCCCGACCACGACTAATAATTGGTACGCCTGGACGAATCAAAGATCACATCGAGCGACGTAACATTAACCTTGCGACTATCAACATTTTAGTACTAGATGAAGTTGACCGAATGCTCGACATGGGATTCTTGCCTGATATTAGTGAGATCTTGGCGGGGTTACCAAAACAACGTCAGTCGTTCTTTTTCTCGGCTACTATTGATCATAAAATTGATGGACTGATCAATGGATTTTTGATCGACCCAGTCAGAGTATCTGTTAAAACTGGTAGTACTAGTGATAATGTCGCCCAAGATGTGATGCAATATTCTAGCGACAAAGATAAGATAGACAAACTTCACGATACACTTATCCACGACAAGACTAAAAAGACTTTGATCTTTGAAGAGACACGTCGAAGTGTCGATAGGCTTAGTAAAGAACTTGTTATCCGTGGCTTTAAGGCTGATATTATCCATGGCGGTAAAACGCAAGGCCAACGACAACGAGCATTGCGCAAGTTCAAGCAGAACGAAACGGATATTTTAGTTGCAACAGATGTTGCTGCGCGTGGTATAGATATTGCAGATATCACGCATGTAATTAATTATTCTTTGCCTCAGTCGTATGACGACTATATACATAGAATAGGAAGGGCTGGTCGAGCAGGCCAGGCAGGACAGGCACTAACATTCGTAAAAAAATGAGCGATATAACAGCAGAGAATCGGTTAAGCGAGGACGAGATGCGCGAGATCTTATATGGGATGGAACAAAATAAAGATATGGTGACGGTATCAGCCTTTCGAGCCAATAGCGAACTCTGGCCAGATAACCGCATATCCTTTACCGATGCGCATCTTGCATATATCAAATCGCACCCAGACCTTGACCCTAAACACTATTTGTCTAACTTGCGACTACGCCTAACAAAACGCTCATAGACTATCCCAAAGTGCTACAATAGTGGTTATGATTCTTGGACTTGTATCTTTTGTTGTTGTCTTTTGCCTAATAAAATTCGCTGAAAAACTTCGCCGTGACCATCACTTGAGGCCCGAAGTTACTAGAAAATTTGTTCATATGACCGTTGGGTCGTTTGTGGCTTTTTGGCCTTTTTTTATGTCTGATTGGCTGATTTATTTTGCTTGTCTAGCCTTTATTGCCGTAGTGCTAGCTTCGCGATATTTGGGCTGGTTTCATTCTATTCATGGTATAGAGCGTAGGACTTGGGGGGATATTTTATTCCCGATAGGGATTGCCCTAACTTTGTTTTTCGCTAACAGCGAATGGATATTTGTCGTGGCAATGTTGCACCTCGGCCTAGCAGATGGTTTGGCGGCGTTGATCGGTGAAAAATGGGGTAAGAAGACGGTCTATAAGGTAGCCGGTTATAAAAAATCTATCGTTGGTAACGTGGCATTTTTTATAACGTCTGCACTGATTATGTCGGTATTAATCTTTGTGCTAGATGTTGGTTTTTCTCAACTCGGATTTGCAGGACTTATCTGGGTGCCACTATTTGCGACGTTTTTTGAAGCGGTTTCAGTCAAAGGGCTGGATAATATTGTCGTACCAGTTATGATCGTAGTAATGCTGAATATGCTAATGGTGGTTGGCTAGTTCTAACCTCTATTGAATCTTAAGTAAGGTTTTGTCGCTGTGTGCTCGGAGGGCGTTAATAATGACAATAATATCGACAACTTCTTGGATTGCGGCACCGTAGGATGCCTTGAATTTGCCAGTGGCAAAAACGAACATCAGAGCGATACTAATTAATATACCGATCATGATACTTTGTTTAGCTATAAAGATAGTCCGCTTTGAGATGTCTACGGCACTAGCAACTTTTGAGAGGTCGTCTAACATTATTACGACATCAGCCGATTCGCTGGCGGCAGTTGATCCACGGGCCCCAAGTGCGATACCTACGTCAGCCATAGCAAGGACGGGCGCGTCATTTACACCATCACCAACGAATGCTACTGGCTTATTGGCGACTTGGTCTACGGCGCGAAGTTTGTCGGCAGGCAAGCAGTTGGCATAAACATCAGTAAGCCCAACTTCTTTGGCAATTTTGTCTGCAGTTGATTGATTGTCACCAGTAACCATTAAGGTGTGTTTGATACCTAGCTTGCGCAGTAAACTAAGTGTCTTTGTTGATTCACTCCGGAGTTGGTCTTTAAAAATGATTGCACCGGCTAATTGATTATCGACTACTAATAAAGATGCCGTTTGATTGAGTTTTGACTGGATATTTTTCGGGATTTTTATACCTAGCGAGTCAATATAGGATTGTTTGCCGAGGGTTACATTATTTTTGCCAACCATGCCAGAGAGCCCGTGGCCAGAAGTCTCTTTAACTTGTCGAGCGCTTGGTAGTTTTATCTTTTTATCTTTCGCTTCATTTATTATTGCCTTGGCTAAAATATGTGAAGAATTATGTTCTAGCGCGCCAGCAAAGCTAATAATTTGATTTTGCGAGAACTTGCCGTTAGTTATAATCGTCTGGACTGAAGGTTTTCCCTCTGTTAATGTGCCAGTTTTGTCAAAGCCAATAGTTTTTATTCGGGCTAGTTTTTCTAATGTTGAGCCGGTTTTGACAATGATTCCATGCTTTGTGGCACGACTCATGCCAGAGATTAAGGCAATCGGTGCCCCTAATATCAGCGGACAAGGAGTAGCGACAACTAAGACTTGTAAGAAGCGGATGGCCTCCCCAGACATAGCCCAAGCGGTGCCTGCAATAGCAAAAGCAATAATGGTAAAGGGTACGGCGTATCTATCAGCTAGTCTAACAAAAGGTGCTTGACTGATACCTGCGGATTGGACAAGTTTAATTATCTGTTCGTACTGGCTATCTTTGGCGATGCGTAGAGTTTTTACAGTTACGCTACCCTCGACATTGACCGATCCGCTGAGTAGTTGGTCGCCAACTTTTTTCTCTACTGGCAGACTCTCGCCCGTTAGACTAGATTCGTCAAAGTTGGATTCGCCCTCAATCACCTGACAATCAACTGGCACAACTTCGCCGGGTTTTATCACTAATTTGTCATTAACTTTAACTGAACTAACTGTTACCTCGACCAGTTTTCTGCCTTTAAGCATATGAGTCTTTGTAGGGACTCGACTAATCAGTGCGGTGAGTTCTGATTTTGCGCGTTTTTCAGCGTAATCTTCTAAGGCTTCACCCCCTGTGAGCATCAGGACGATGATCATTCCTGCCCAATATTCACCCAAAATTACTGAGGTGATTATAGCCGTTGCTGCCAGAATATCGACTCCGTAGATGCCTTCTCGCAGATCGTTAATCATACCCCAGACTAAAGGGATACTGTTTGCGATAGCGGCAAACCCTAGTAGTAAATGGGCGTACCGATCATGATTGCTAAGATCTAGACCTAGAGCAATTATTATAGCCAGTAGTGTCAGTCCAAATTGTGAATAGTCGCTAAAAAACTTTCGTAACTTCGATATCATGCTGTTTGTCGTCCTCGCTTTTTTATAACTTATTTAGTTAATAACATTATAACAGGGTTGGGCACTGGTACTCTAGGGTAAAACTAGGGTACAATACTGCTTATGTTCTTATCGTTAAGTCTAAAGTGGTGGTATTCTTTGGGTTGGAAGTGGGCTTGGGAACGTGCGGTCACCTCTAGGGTTAAATGGTGTCTAGAGATGTTCTCAGTTCGGGATTTAACACTGTCTTTGTTTGCGCCCTTTAAACAGACTTACGCTGGTGGAGCCACGGGGTCGCTAAGTGATCATTTTCGGGCATTTATTGATAGAAGCGTGTCGCGGGTGATAGGCTTTATTATTAGGTCGATTTTGATCTTTACTGGACTAGTATGTGTTGTATTCTCGCTTATTAGTGGAGTTTTGTTGTTAGTTGTCTGGGCACTGATTCCGCCAGCCCCAATTCTTGCCTTAGTCTTAATAGCGCTCGGGGTTGGGAAATGAAGCCAACTACAATAAACACCAAGAGCAGGAGGGCAGTCAAAGCTAGAATTGCCGTAAAGTTTGATAGTAGTTTTTTAAGATCAATCTTGTGGTTGATTGCCGGATCTTCGTTGGTTTGCTGGGCGGTGTTTGTATTTGCAGAGCATATTATCTATGCCCATATATTACTTGGTCTAGTTGGGGTTATCTCATTCATGCTAATTTGGTACTATGGTGAGCTTGCGGATCTGCGTCCTGAAGCGTCGTTAACAGATGCTGATGATATTTCATTAATTTTAGATCGCAAAATCTTGGCTTATATAAAATCTGATAATTTGTCGCCTAAACAACTCGCGCAATTAGTGTCACCACGGACTGGCGGGCAGTTTTTTGCAGCACGATACGGGATTGGGCCAGAGTTTTTAGTGAATTTGTCTAGCGATGATCCGGCGACTATGCCGATTATCTGGCAAATGGCTAAACAAATGTCGGCAAAACTCGGGAGTGATCAAATTAATTCTGTATCAATAGCGGCGTCGCTAGTTTTTGCTATCCCGGGGCATGATCAATATTTAGCAGAAATAAATGTTAAAGCTGATGATGTAGCTCAGGGTGTAGCTTGGTATGCCCAGATTCAAAAAGTCATAAAACATCATACAGAAAATAAATATGCTGGGGGTCTAGGTCGTGATATTGGTTTTGGCTGGACGCCGCTTTTAAATACTATAGGGGTGAATGTTACGGATAGTATTACACGTGGTGGATTATTGAGACGAGAGATTGAAGGCCATAAAGAGTCGATCGATCAACTTATGCATGTGCTAAGTCAGCCGGGCAAGCCAAATGCGGTGCTTGTTGGCGAGCCGGGGGTAGGTAAGACCACGATTGCTTATGCGTTAGCTCAAAAGTTAGTCGAGCAGCAGGATGATGTACCCGAGGCGCTTAGATATCATCAGATGATATCGCTCGACGCGGCTAATTTAATAGCCAACGCCAAAGGCCGCGGTGAGATTGAGCAGTTGTTAATCCAAGTTTTTAACGAGGCTATATCGGCTAAAAACATTATTATCTTTTTGGACGAGGCTCAGCTTTTCTTGCGTGACGGTACCGGTACGGTTAATTTGTCTAGTATCTTACTGAAAGTTTTAGAGGGTGGTGGAGTGACTATGGTATTGTCACTAAGCGAGCAAGAATGGCTGAAGTTGTCTCAAGAAAATGCCGGGCTAGCGCAACTTATGAATAGGGTAGAGGTTGCACCTTTATTGCAGCCTGATGTACTGCGAGTTATGGAAGACCAGACTTTGTTACTAGAGGCGGAGCATAAAGTTGTATATATGTATCAGTCTTTGCTGGAGGCTTACAAGTTAGCGGATAGATTTATTAGTGAACAGGCTTTTCCGGGCAAAGCCATAAAGTTGCTAGAGGCGGCCGCAGGCTTTAGCGAACAACAACTTTTTGTTACCGCAAAGTCTGTACAGCAGGCGGTAGAAAAGTCTTTCAATGTGAAAGTTCAGACGGCGGATACAGCCCAAGAAAAAGACGTACTACTAAACCTTGAAGAAAAAATTCACGAACGTATGATCAATCAAACTCGGGCAGTCCAATCCGTTAGTGATGCGCTGAGGCGTGCAAGAGCAGGGGTGAGAAACGAGAATAAGCCAATTGGTACTTTCTTGTTCTTGGGTCCTACTGGTGTTGGTAAGACTGAGTTATCCAAATCGTTAGCCTCTGTTTATTTTGGTGGTGATGACAAGATGGTTAGGATTGACCTCAACGAGTATTCTCGACCTAATGATACTTCGCGGTTGTTAGCTGTTGGAGCAGAAGACCCGTATAGTCTTTGTGCTCAGATAGCAAAACAACCTTTTAGTGTGGTGCTACTAGACGAAATAGAAAAAGCTCACCCCAATGTGTTGAACTTACTGCTTCAAATGTTGGACGAAGGAATACTTCGCGATGCTCAGAATAAACCAGTAAGTTTTAAAGATGCAATTATTATTGCAACTAGTAATGCAGGGGCAGACAAAATAAGGGCGCATATTGAGGCTGGGCAAGAACTAGCGGATTTTGAAGAGCAGTTTATAAATGAACTTATTACCTCGAATATATTTAAGCCCGAGTTTTTGAATCGTTTTGATGAAACAGTATTATTTAGACCATTAAAGCAAGAAGAACTAATGCAGGTTGTCGACCTATTGATGATTGGGCTAAATAAAACGTTAGCTTCAAAGCAGGTTAGCGTGTCACTTAGTCAAGACGCCAAAGTATTGCTGACAAAGACCGGCTATGATCCGCGACTGGGCGCAAGGCCACTCCGTCGGGTTGTACAACGGGCGGTGGAGAATCTAGTGGCTCAAGAAATGTTATCTGGTCAGCTATCGGCTGGTCAAACTATGCAGATTAATGGTGAACAAATAAAACAAGCGCTGGACAAGCGCTCTTAGTATTCTCATTCAGACTTCGACGTGGTGCGGGATACCGGAGTCGAACCGGTGTCCAAAGTTTGGAAAACTTTTATATTAACCGCTATACGAATCCCGCAATGTAACAGAGGGATTATAGCAAATTACATCAATAATCGCATTAAAGAAATAGTTTTGTTATTTTGTGGATACGCCCATGATTAGAGTGTTGTTGTCGCCGGCGAAAATCTTGGTTGTCTTTTTAGTAGTTACGTCGTAGTTAGTAAGTAGGTAGTCACTAGTGTCTTCGCCTGATCCTGTTATGGCTGAGTCTGTGCCGATAAATGGGGTGAAAAGTATGTTCTTATTGGCGGAGAACAATAGAGTTGGCTGCGAACCGTCGTCGGACGTATAGACACTCTCGTCATCTGTGTAATATATAGATGTGTTGCTTCCTGCGACAAACCCTACCAGAACATCTCGATATTTAGGTGTTCCGTTAGCATTTTTCTCATTTGCAGAACCGACTGTGGCTATCTTTGTTTTCTCGAGCGTCTTTAGATCAAATTTGTTTATGGTGAATGGGCCAGTCAAGGCGATACCCACTCCTCCGTCTACAGAACTATCAATAGTACCTTGAGCGGCGACTAATGTTGTAAAGTCATCTGATATCGCAAAAGACCTAGAGCCATAGACAGTATTCTTAAGGTTTGCTTCGATTGTGGTGTCTTTGTTAGTTTCTAGATTGCGGATCTTTAAATCGACCAAGTTGCCATCACAGTTGTAGCAACCTTCCCAATAAACCATTTTGTTGGCTTTTTCGCTGTAAGCTTCTATAAAGACACCGACTTTCTTAGAGGTAAATAATATTTTTTTATCGCTACCGTCTAGATTAATGGTTGTTGCTTCATTGCCACTAGTTGAATTTGCCTTCAAAAAACCGTAGGCAATTTTTGAGCCTTCTTTAGAGATTTGTAGGCTAGTAACTTGGTCGCCTAACGTATTGCCGTTGTCTGCTTTTTCAAATGTGACTACGGGTGAGAAGGTTCTACCTCCGTCTGTACTCACGTTGATACCGCTATCTGTTGCGTATGCGACTACATTTTTTTGTACGTCAAATTGATTTATTACTTCATTTTTTTGTAAAGTTGCGATTTTTGATCTGTCGCCGCCTTCGGCCGGACGCCAATATATGGTGTATGGGTCAGTATCTTTTTCGTGATAGGCATAGACTACTGTGTCTGGGGTGTTGGTGTTTTCTGGCACTACGGCTTGCTGGGTCGGTTGTTGATTAGTTGTATTATTACCGGAGTCTTTATTTTTTATCAAAAAATACCAAGTGGCAAAGCCAATACCGGCTAGCATAATTAAGATTAATAGTATTATAAAAACCTTTTTACCACTTTTTGGTTTTTCTGATCTTTGCACAGAATTATTGTTAAGATCTTCGGAAACGTCATCTGCCAGCACATCATCTTCTATCTCTGTTTCGGCTGACAACATTTCTTTAGTATCAGCGTCGGGGGCTTGGGCTGGTTTTTGATCATCATTCATGACTTCTTCAAGAGTCTTGGATTTATCTATGACTGGTTCGCTGGGACTATCATTAGAATTATCGTTAATTTTAATGTTGCCCGATGATTTATCTTCGGATTTATCGTTTAGATCTTTTGCCATGGTGCCCTCCCTAACGAGCATATGCTTATATATTGATTTTAGTATATTCGCTCTAGTGTATTTTGCAACTTCTAATCTGTTATAATATCGAAGTTGCGCCCCGATAGCTCAGTGGATTAGAGCAAGACGGTTCTAACGTCGAGGTCGTAGGTTCGAATCCTACTCGGGGTACCATCCTTCGTCGCAAACCCTTTGAAGGGTTGCTATGAAGGATTTTTAATGTACTTCTTGCCTTGCTTATGCTTGCCGATTTAATTATATAAAACTACTATTAGATTATGACAGTTAGGGAAGAAGAATTTGGATCACCATTTTTTGGTACAGGTTTTGAAGATATTGGGGTAGAACTTGCAGATGCAGGGCGTGATCTTAATCTTGCAACTGATAGGCTAGATACAATCGAGCAACAAAGAAATGAAGCTGTCGCAGAAGCTGAGGTACCTTTCGTAGGTCCACTAAGAGACGCCAGAGCTGATCTTAGGCGTATAGAGGGTTTATTGAAACCTGAAGTAATCGCAGAAAAAATTAAGGATTCTGACATAGATGGACTTTCATTAACCGCGTTAGACTTGATTTTGCGTAGGGGTAATAGAGCGATAAGAGATTTTTCGGAAGGTGTTATGGAGATAGCAGTTGGTACAAACGGTTTTAAAGGAGAACAGTCAGCAAGACACCTTGTAGAATTACGAGGAATTTGCGAGTTAGAACGAGATCTGCGGCAAGCTACTGATGATAATGACAAATTGCCGGTTGGCGTATTTAAGATTGGCTGGGAAGAGCATACTGATTCTCAGGCAGAATTCGAAGGAAGAGATTCTAGGACTGGAATATATGTTAAAGATATTCAGACTACTATTGGGCTTGCCTCGGCGGATGCTTTATCACTTGAACATCAGGATATATCACCAGAAGGTGTAGTTTTGCCAGTTTTTCAGGTGAGCTCAATAATGCTCGGACTACAAAAAGCTATTTTAATAAAAGGCTATTCTGACTGGGGTGAGAGAAAATCAGAATTAACATATATAGAGCAAACAGACATAGAATTACTAGCCGCAAGGGATTCGGTAGCTAGACATCATATTGATACTGCCATTAACTGGAGCCAAAGTGCGGATCGAAACTTTCCTTCAGTTGATTCAAAAAAACCTAATTCAATTGACAAAAATAGATTTATTGTTTGGGGTGGAACTTTATCTAGTGTAATTAATAGATTGATGGAAGATGAATATGTGCCCAGGACTGCTAAGGCTAACCTAGCAGAAGCAAAAAATAGAATAGTTAGCGCATAATTTTTTTAAAATCGCTAACTAACAATATTAATCTTTACTTTATATAGGGTGTACTAATTTGGGTGTGTGCATATATAGATCTATAGGGGACGTTTCTGTGGTTAGATATTTGGTGCAACTTCGGCATGATGGCCATTGCCATTTCCGGACGGCACTACATTACCGAAAAAGTGTATTTGTTGATCACCCCATCCCATTCCAGTTTGTATCATTCCGTCTAAGCCATTTCCTTTTAAGTTTAACCTTGTAACCGTGATTCCGACTTCTCTGGATGGTTCTGCAACTTCTTCTTTGAAATGTTCAAATATTTGTATTGGGTCTTTTCTGACCAGCTCACCTAATGTCATGCTTCCGAGAACTGTTGTTAATCCCGCTTCACAGAACTCACTAACTGTTGTTTCGAGTTCATGCGCTTTATATATGGCGTTATAAATAGCCCAATGTACGTCTGGATCTTCTTGCCAACCATCAGTAATTACACGCCAATTGACAGAGGCATTTTGGAAATACTGCTTGATCGGGGAATCTTCATCATGGCTCTCAGGGACAGGAAATTTAATGTCTCCAAAAGTCGAAGTATTTGTTGAAATTTTGGCTTTTTCGATTCTTCCTTTAAATGGAAAAACAGTGTAGGCGCCTGGGGGAACTATTTTCGGAAGACCTGCTAACCCACCCCGTTTATGAAATCTTGCTCGACCGCCCATAATTGTTTTGCAGCCGAACTCGTCTTGACCAACTGGGTCAACGACATTTACGGCAACAGCCAGGGCGCCGAACGCAGCAATGATTGTTGGAAAAGTCTCTTTTCCAATCCCGATATCGTTTATTGTCTCGGATATATTATAAAATGCCATATCTTCTGTTAATTCAGTCTAGACTAGTGGTAATTGTATGACAATAAAATGGTATATTTTACTACTAATTGTAATCGATGGAAGATTAGGTGATTTGTGCTGGATAACATTGTATAATAAAAATAATGTCAGAGAAAAACCCGGCCCAAAGTAAAGAGAAGAATAAGTTCTGGAAATACTTGGCGTTAGGATTTTTAGCCCTTATCGGCGCAGATGTTTTACTAGACTGAAGATATGTTTCTGAACCAGAAACGTTGACGCAACCATTTCTTAAGTATAGATTATTTATATGCAAATAAATAAATGCTTATATTGTCAGTCATCAATAAAAGTAAAACCTAGTCATTTAAAAAGAGGATGGGGCAAATATTGTTCAAGAGTATGCCAAAATAAAGCATCAATGACGGGCAAAGTTTTTAAATGTCATATTTGCAGTGAAAAAACATACAGAAGTGTAAAAGAGCAACAAAGGTCAAAAAGTGGCAACTATTTCTGTAGTAAATCTTGTCAGACAATATGGAGAAACTCACTGTACTCTGATGAAAAACACAAGAACTGGGTGGCTGGAAAATCCTCGTATAGACAAAGATTGATTAGGTCGGAACAGGAAAGAGCGTGTAAAAAATGCCGAAATTCTGATGATCGGGTGCTTGCCGTTCATCACATGGATAAAAACAGGAGCAATAACCATATTTCTAATCTCATTTGGTTATGTCATAATTGTCACTATCTTGTTCATCATTTTGATAATGAAGCACGAGGTTTTTTGGTGGCTGTTGCTTAACGGTTAAAGCGCTGGTTTGTGGTACCAGATACGAGGGTTCGACTCCCTTCAGCCACCCCATCCTTCGTTGCTCTGTTTTTTTACAGAGCTATGAAGGATTTTTTATTCTCGAATTTTATAATTCGTGGACGACTGAGATTTTTGCCCCAAGCGAGTTAAGGCGTTCGGCTATATCCTCGTAACCCCGGTTAATCGTGTAGACATTGCGGAGCATTGATGTACCTTGTGCCGCTAACATACCAATTAGTAACAAGCTCGCTGGGCGTAATGCTGGGGGTGATACTACATCGGCATGAGTAAATTCTGTTGGGCCTGTGATATATACGCGATGCGGATCAGCTAATTCAATATTGGCACCAATTTTAGTTAATTCAGTGTAGTAGATTGCGCGGTTTTCAAACATCCAGTCATGGATTAATGTCCTGCCTTTGCAGACTGAAGCAATAGGGACAAAATAGGGGATACAATCAGGATTGACGCCTGGCCATAGGTTAGGGTGTAGTTTATCTTTTAGCGCTCTTAAAGTCCCATCGTGTTTTTCGATTGTCATGTCTGCTAGATCGATTACGCCATTGTCGGCTTTATATGGTTTTGTAAACTTGTAATTAACCCCCATCTTTTTAAGCTTTAATAGCTCTAACCCAATCCATCGGAATGGCACGCGTTTGATGGTGAGTTTCGAATTAGTAACGATTGCGGTCGAGATAAAGAACATGGCTTCGATTGGATCTTCGGTAGGGGCATAGGTAATATTTTTTTTGATGTTATGGACACCTTTAATTGTTAATGAGGTCGAGCCAAAACCGGATATTTTGACACCAAGCTTTTGCAAGAATAAACATAAGTCCTGAACCATATAATCAGCGCTTGCCGCCTGAATAACTGTTTCGCTAACAGTCCCGGCTGCCGCCAGTAACGCGTTATTGGTGACGGTATTTCCTTGTTCGTAGAGCACAAAATCTCCGGCTGGTTTTTTAGATACGGTAACGTCATACCTACCAGTTGAAGCTTTTATGGTGACGCCAAAGTTTTCTAATGCAAAAAGATGTGGCGCGACCGATCGTCGGCCTAATTTACAGCCACCCGCATATGGAAGTCTGAATTGTTTGTATTCGTGCATTAAAACGCCCAGCAACATTAATACGCTTCTAGTTTTAACGGCACTTTGTTTATTGATTTTGTCCAGTGCTAGTTTTGCTGGTCGTCGAATCTCTAGGTCGTTATTGTCGTTCCATTTGATCTTTACGCCGATACTTTCTAATACTTCGATGATTCGGTTAACTTCTTCTATGCGAGGAAATGATTTAAATCTAGTGACTCCATGATTGAGTAAGCTGGCGCAAAGTAGTGCAACAGCTGCATTTTTACTTCGCTTTAGTTCGATATTGCCTCGTAGCTCGTGCCCGCCTTCGATTCGGAGGTTTATAGATTTATCGCTAATACTAATTAGCTGTTTGTCGAGTACTTCACTGATTCGCCCGAGCATATCAAGGCTCATGTTTTGCCCGCCATGTTCGATGCGATTAACGGCTGATTGGCTGGTGCCAAGTTGTTTAGCAAAGGCGGCTTGGGTCATGCCTCTCTCTTGTCGTATCTGATAGATTAGTCGGCCGATTTTCTCGTTTGTGCTGATCATTCGAACTAAATAATATCATAGGATGGGTAAAACGTAATAGAGATTTTGTATCTGAAGTTAGGCAAAGTACAATACATATATGATCTGATATCGAACAAAATATGCTGGATAACCAAAAAAATAATTGGAGAAGTTGTCATGAAAGATACAGAGATAAAAAAACTAATTGAAAAAGAAATAAAAAGACAAGCCGAGGGACTAGAGATGATCCCGAGCGAAAACCATACCTCTGGTGACGTACTCGAAGCATTGGGCTCTAGGTTGACAGATAAATATTCTGAAGGCTACCCGGGCAAACGATATTACGGTGGATGCGAAAATGTTGATGCTGTGGAAAACATTGCAAGGGATCGCGCGAAAAAATTGTTTGGCGTGGATCATGCTAATGTTCAGCCATATTCTGGATCGCCAGCCAATTTAGCAGCTTATTTTGCACTGCTCGATCCGGGCGACACCGTCATGGGGATGGCGTTGTATTTTGGTGGACATATGACTCATGGACTAAAAGTGAACTTTTCAGGTAAGTGGTTTAGATCAGCACAGTACCAAACCGGTAAAGATGGATACTTGGATTACGACGCCATGCAAGCTATGGCCGATAAAGAAAAACCAAAAATGTTGATAGTTGGGGCAACTGTTTACCCAAGAATTTTTGACTGGAAAAAGCTTCGGGCAATCGCTGACTCATGCGGGGCGTGGTTGCTGGCAGATATTTCGCATATAGCTGGTTTAGTAGTAGCTGGCGCTCATCCTTCGCCTGTTGGGATTGCAGATGTTGTGATGACCACAACACACAAAACTCTTCGCGGACCACGTGGGGCACTGTTGCTATGCAACGGCAATCCATCTAATCCATTAAAAGCAGTAGAGCGGACTAAAGAAAATCTACCAACCTTAATTGATCGCGCTATAATTCCCGGTCTTCAGGGTGGTCCACATAATCATCAGACTGCAGCGATTGCGGTTGCGCTCCGAGAAGCGTCAACACCCGAGTTCAAAACTTACGGACATCAGATTGTGAAAAATGCCAAGAAACTCGCATCCGAGCTAACTAACTATGGATTTGATCTAGTGACAGGCGGTACGGATAATCATTTGATGTTAATTGATCTGACAAATAAAAAGGTATTAGGCGCGCAGGCTGAAGATGCTCTCGGCAAAGCCGGCATAACTGTCAATAAAAATACCGTCCCTTTCGATCCTCGGCCACCGTTTGATCCAAGCGGTATTCGGCTAGGGACTCCGGCATTAACAACCAGAGGTATGAAGGAAGTTGAAATGGTGCAAGTCGCCCAATGGATTGATCAGGCGATTTCAAATCATAAGGACGACAAAAAGTTAGCGACAATAAATGCCGAGATCAAAGAATTTTGTAAAGCCTTCCCGTTGCCTGCATAATAAGTACCATGTCTGAGAGGTTAAAAGTAACGCCGGCTGCGTTTGTTGCATTGATTGATGATAGACAACAAGTTTTGCTACAACGACGAGCAAATACTTCCTATAAGAGTGGTTGGTGGGATTTGTTGTCTGGTCACTTTGAACCTGGCGAGACTCCGCCCGAGGCGGCTATTAGAGAAGCTGAAGAGGAATCTGGGGTTGTGGTACGTCCCGAGGACCTAGAATTATTCCATATATATTCGAACGAGAATAATCCCAAAGTTCCATATCTTGGTTTTGTTTTTCGCGCTAGAACCTGGATTGGGGAGCCAGCAATCCAAGAGACTGACGGTAAGAGCGACGCAATGGGGTTCTTCCCTTTGGATGATTTGCCCGAGCCCGTAACTTCTCAAGTGATAGAAGCACTCAAAAATATTGGTGGTAGCGCTGTAACTTTTAGTTATTTCGCGCCAGGTAGTGTAGGGTCTTAGAAAAATATTAGATAAGCTCGGGTTCTTGTTCTAGGGTGATCCCGTATTTTTGCTGGACAGCGTCAACTATTTTTTGTTTGAAGTTAAGTACATCATTTGTAGAGTGGGCGTTCTCGTTAATTATGACTAGAGCTTGCTTTGACCAAGTGGCCATGCCAGTATCATGATCGTGAAAATCCTTAAAGCCCGCATGCTCTACTAACCAACCCGCGGATAGTTTGATTTTGTCGTCATTAGTGGGCCATGATACTACTTCAGGAAACTGAGCTTTTAATATGTCGAACTTGGATTTGTCGATAATTGGGTTCGCAAAAAACGATCCGTTATTAGCGACAATATCAGGGTCGGGGAGTTTTTTTGATCTTATGGCTATTACTCCGCGACGGATGTTTTCAGGATTAAATTCAGTGATTTTATTTTCATCGAAATATTCTTGTAGCGAAGCATAAAAAGGCGGGGACGCATATTCTTTACTTAGTTCTAGAGTTATTGAGACAATAATGAATCTGCCTTTATCAGACAATTTGAAACGACTGGTTCGGTAACCTAATTGGCAATCATCTTTGGGGATCTCGACAAAGCCCATTTTGTTTTTATCGTAGGCTCGGACGGACACAAGCACATCACCAACTTCTTTGCCGTAGGCACCGACATTTTGTACTGGTGTGGCGCCTACTCGTCCAGGGATCCATGACAGTTGTTCGATTCCGGAAAGTTTGTTGTCTACACTCCACTGGACCGTCTCGTCCCAATCTTCTCCGCTTGCCAGCCTTACAACTACTTTGTCGTTATCTACGGATACTATCTCGTGGCCTTTAATTCGGTTAAGTATCACTAGCCCGTCATAACCTTCATCGCTCCAGATTATGTTGCTACCACCCCCGATGGCGATGGTTTTTTGTTTGTTTTTGTTGGCCCACTCGATTAGCTCGACAAGCTCAGTCTCTGACGTTACTTCGGCGAAATACTTAGCAGTACCACCAACGCGCATTGTTGAATAATCTTTTAGCGAGACATTTTCTTTCGGGTGCATACGACTATTATACTTGTTTTTATCTCAACATTTTTTTAAAATAATAACAGATGAGAGGCAATAAATTTCCGTACAAGAATTTTGGGCAGCAATTAAAGCAATTCCGTGAGCGACAACACGAGAGCGTAGCCGAAGTCTCGGGAGCTGTAGAGATAGATGAAAATACACTGTTAAGTATTGAACGTGGCGAAAAATTGCCAAGTGAAGATATCCTAATGCTACTAGTTAGTCATCTGGGGGTAGAGGATAAAGAAGCCAAAAAGTTGTTTGAGCTTGCAGATGTTGGTCGCCAAAGTAGTGAAGCGATTAGTTTTGATGAACAGTTTATCAAGCAGATGTTAATGATTATTCCTGTTGATAATCGTATCCTCTACAGTGACGGTACGAAGATTAATGTCAACAAAAACGGAGTTGTGATTAACTTTCAGCAGTCAGGTGATAAGCAGGCCTTTCCTATCGCGCGTATTGGAATAAGTAAAGAACATGCCCGAAAGTTCGCTAAAGTTTTAACAGAGACAATCGATAAATCTGAAATGCCTCCAAAACAAAAATTGCTATCCGCCCCAAAAAATAAATAACTAGCTCCTAATCTGTTATAATAACCCCGATGCGCACCCGTAGCTCAGCGGATTAGAGCGCTTGTCTTCGGAACAAGAAGTCGTAAGTTCGAATCTTACCGGGTGCACCATTATATTTGATGCAAAAGTACGTATTAATACATATCTTAAAACCAGTCGCTAACAATACCCAGTTTTCGATGTATGACTGGCCGTTACATGTAACCCTATCACCTCGATTTGCTGTCGATATTGAACAAAAGGGCTTTGACGCTGATTTAAGTAATCTAATTACTAAACAAAATCCAGTTAAGACTATCGTCAAGAAGGACGCAAGCTTTGGTAAAGATTCTCAGGTACATGTTTCTCTACTAGATTTAACTTCTCAACTTTTCAAATTACATAATGATTTGCTAGATTTATTGGAATCATATGGTGCAGTTTTTGACGAACCTAATTACAGTCGCTCAGGCTACTTACCGCACGTAACTGTTCAAAAATCAGGCAGAGTATTTGAAGGTGATATTATAACGATTGATAGCTTGACTCTTGTCGATATGTTTCCGGAGCGTGACATCAAACAACGCAAAGTCCTTAAGACTTATAGATTCAGAAACGAATAATTCTAATTTGGTATATAATCATACTAAATATAAAAAGGAACCTTATGAAAAAGAAAAAAACACAAAAAACGAGCAGAGATTATTTAAAGGTCGCATCAGTGTTTGTTGCTATCATTACACTAGCCCTTACATTATTTGGCTGGTGGGATAGTTATAATTTGCTGAATACGCTTGGGACGGTAGCCGTTATTATTGGGGTATCTATATTGCCGGCTGTATCGCTATTCTTAATTGTTTTTTGGGTTAAGATGTTGGTCGACTCTTCTAGACAAAAACGCTGGATATGGTTTGTGGCAATTCTCTTAGGTGACGTTTTATTCGCAGGCATCTACTTCTTGATAAAAAAACCTCGTTTGAACTGGAAGTCTCTTAGACCTATCGCCTGGGTTTCACTTTGTTTGTATGTTTTGATGTGGTTGATTCAGGTATACCCAGGATATATCCTTCGGTTTAATCCGGTAGATTTCAGCCAGCTTGAGCCAACTGGACGCCAATTTGAGGCAAAAGTTGAAACAAAAGATTTGAAGGGTTATAGGTATGATGGCAAAACCGTCTGTCGTGAAATGAAGCTAGACGATAATAAATATTATTTGAAAGTAACGGGCGGTACGGTGAGCGCTTCCAGTGATCAGAAGTTAGGGTTAAATTATCGTCTTTCAGCATCTAGTGACTTACAAACGGAAATCTCCAGTGGGTGGCAACATGTTGAAGAGTCTCAGCCAACTAAAACTCAAAAAATCGAAGTGGCAGAGTTGGTAGGCGGCCCATCGGAAATAAATTCAGGATTGACAGGATGTGAATTAGAGCTGTGGTCGAGCAACTAATCTAAGTAAGCAAGATTATGTGGCTGGTAAGCTGAAAATGTCTTGAAAAATTATTAAGATCCTTTTCTCGGGAATACTTTTTTTGCGAGCCTCATTAAAAATCCCCCTCGACGTATGCTTTTATCCGGGGATGAAGCATCTGCTATCTCGTGTAACCGTTTTCTACTGGCCTGTTTTTCAGGGTGAATAGAACCTTCAATAATTTCCCCCAATTCATCCATAACCTCTTTTGTATCTATGGGATTACACTTGCTTAGACGTTCGCTGTCTTTAGTCGAACCCGCTGTTCCGCTGAATTTGTAAAGTACACTGTCTCTGGGGGCAATCCAGTACTCTTCTCTATGACTTGTGTCGCTACTAGAGCCAATGGTGCGTGTTAAGGATATACCAATAGTGTCTGGCCTATCACTTAATCCTCTCGAAGTAACTTCAAGCTCACCAACTGCATGTCTACTTTCTTCGTGCAATATTGGAGTTTTCCAGCTCGGATGGCCCCATTTGGCCTGAGCATCCATCGTCTCACTATTTGGATGTTCGAGAGCTTCTCTTACGAGCGTTTCGACTCGTTGGATTGCTAATACCGCACGGTCCTCGTGAGTTAATTGTTGCTCTTGCGGAGGAGGCGCTTGATCGAATTCATCCATTTTTAGACCTTTCTTTTTGGTTTTTCGTAGTTATTTGCTAATTTATATATATCATGCTTATGCTACTTTTGTCAATGTGGCATCAGGTACATATCTTTTCTAGAAAGTGGTATATTGACCATATATGGATATTGAGAAGTTAATTAGAAAGTATTTGGCAAATTGTCACATGATGAACCTAGCCACAGTTAATGGCGACAAGCCATGGGTTGCGACAGTCTATTACGTAACGGATGATGACATGAATCTATATTGGGCTAGCCCGGCAGACACCAATCATAGCCAACAAATTAGCGATAATCAAAATGTAGCGATTGCTATACCTGTTGTTCATAAAAAGTCACAACCAGTAGTCGGTATTCAAATTGAAGGCGTAGCGAATAAAGTAGTTGGCAAAGATAATATAGAGCCGATTTCCAGACAATATGCAAAACAATATGGCTTTGGCGAAAAATGGGTAGAAAAATTCTCTAGCGATCAGACAAAACACAAGCTCTACAAGTTTTGCCCTTCTAAATTTGTACTATTTGACGATATTAATTATCCAGAAAATCCAAGACAAACTTGGACTCCCTAGACTTGTGTTTACAAAACTAACTACCTCTGTTAAAATTACCATTCAGTAGTTGTTCTTAACAAGTTTTTCAAACCGAAGCGCGTCGATTCATTCGATTTTTCTGTTCGAAAAACGGTTTACCTTTACAATACATCTCAATGGGCCAGTAGCTCAGCTGGTTAGAGCACCTGCCTCTTAAGCAGGGTGTCCGGGGTTCGAGTCCCCGCTGGCCCTCCAATCGCTTAAACTTAAATTTCTCTTTGTATAAGGTGTGGGTTTTTTCTTTGGTATACTTCAACAATGACCACTCGATCACCCGATATTTGCCCATTTGGCACCGATTTACAAAAATACTGGAACAGACGTCATAAGTACTTCTCGAAGTTTGATGAAGGCATTCAGATTGATGCCGAGGGACTATATTCGGTTACTCCTGAAGAGATTGGTGCACACCAAGCTAGTTTAATTCGGAGTACAACCGTCTTGGACGGGTTTGCTTGCGTAGGAGGAAATGCGATTGCGTTCGCAAGGGCTGGTAAAAAGGTTATCGCAGTTGAATTAAGCTCAGATCGTATAGATATGGCAAAAGTTAATGCAGATATCTATGGAGTCGGCAACGACATAGATTTTATTGAAGGAGACTTCTTTGATGTTGCACCAACTGTTAAGGCAAGTGCTGTTTATCTCGATCCCCCATGGGGAGGCCCTTCATACAACGAAAAAGGTGTGTTTTTACTCGAGAACTTCGAGCCAGATGGAAATAAAATACTAAAATTAGCACTAGAGCTATCTGATGAAGTCATTATAAAAGTACCACTTATCTTTGACGTGTCAGAGATTGATAGATATTGCAAAGATTATCAAGTTTACGAAGATATTACTAAAGGACGAGTTATTTCGCGAACCGTAGTTATACGTAAGCTTAAAGTTTGAGCCACTATTTGCGACAATACCTACCATAGCTCTTCAAGCGCTTAGATGTATATATTGCTTATGATTTGATAGTATTGCATAATATGTTAAATTGTTCTCATGTCTGAGATACACTTTCCCTTTCCTACACAAGGATTAACACCTATGGAACGACATGATAACCAAGAATACGCTTTTAAAAAGTTAGCTTGGTTTTTTGAGCGTGCTGGGGTTGAGGTTGAAGGCAGTTTGCCCGAAGGCGAAAGACCTATTGTTCTAGCTTATGATCATGATGATGGAACTGACCCATTCTACCCAGTGCTTGCTACCTTACGACATCAACCTAAAAAAACTTTTATAGTGGCTGCTAAAGATAAACTAAGACAGCCAGTTATTGGACGACTAATAGAACAAATGGGAGTTGTCTGGACGGCAAGACCAGAGAGAGATTCTGATGGTAAGAAACGAATTGGAGGCTTAGCTTTAGGACTAGGGACTGCTCTGGCTGAGGGTATGCACGATACCCCGAATGGTGTTGCACTTATAGCCCCTGAATCTGGTCGAAACAGGGGTGTTATAAACCCATTTTCTGCAGGCGCTGTGCTAGCCGCGTCACTACATAGTGAATTGGCTGGTGACGGAGAACCAACTGATCTGGTAATTGCTGCAATCTCTGGGAATAGATTAGGTGGTTGCCTGAAGAGGCACGACGATACTAACGTCGTAATCAAATTTGGCGAGCCACACCCAATAGGTACCGAAGCTATCGAATGGTACCGAGAAAACCCTAAACATCCAGAGCTTATGGCGCTTAGAGATTATTTAAGGCAGGATATGCTTAGTCTTGTGCATGATACTGAGGCCAGACTAGGGCTTCCGTTGTCTGAAATTGACGATTCTCCGCGACAAAAAGGATTACGAGAAAATGCTGCAGCCCACCTAGGTAGCATACTCGGCCGAAATTAGTAGTTAAAGAATATTGTCAGATTGTGCCTAGCAAGGAAACCTTCTGTTATCATAAAAATATATGTCCAACCGTAAATTTTTTGCCCGCTCTAAAAATGGTGTTGAGATATTTTATGATCCTGTCCATTCTCACGCATCAACCCATTTTTCTGACACCCCACAAATACAGCCGTATGTTAAATCAATTCTAGAAGACACTAATATATCAGGTGAAAACTTGGAGTTTGACACAGATACTGGCACAATACTGGGAACATCAGACCTTGTTGAGACAGACGATAGTGATGAAGTTGTATATGCCATAAGAAAAAACCGCGATAGACATATGCGTTTTACTAAGTCGCGAAAACCAGAGCCGTCGTCCATGATAGCCATTAGTCTTAAGCGAATTGATGATGGAACATACGAGCTGTATAGTGCGTGGCTTGGCCCACAGACACCGCCAACTCCGAATAGTCCTATGGCAAATGAACAGAGTAAGCCGTTTTGGTCAAAGCATGCATTGGTTTGGGGAAATCAGGAAATTCAACCCGACGCTGAAACTTCTAAGTGTCCTTGGTAACAGAAAATTGTAGTTGCGATAGCGACGACCGTGGCCTTCGAATCCATCTACTCTTTATCTCCCAATAAACGGAGTTTTTATTTGATATAATCCCACCATGAAGATCTTGAAGCAAAAAAGGCTATGGATAATTATCTTGACTATTCTGCTAATTGTTCTAGGTAGTTTGATAATAATCAAACCTTTTAGAAGTGACGCTGAAAAGAGATATGATGCATGTTTAACTAATCCTCCTCTGCATATGAGTCCTGCTGGCTGTGTACCACCAGGCTATTGCATTGCCCCGAATGATGCGCAATATAAATGCGATGAATAAGTCTTTTGGTGCGCTTAGGTTGCAATAGTTTTGCGTAAATTCATCTATACAGATAATCTGAGACCACTTTAACGGTAGTATATTTGCTATCATTATCCTATGAAGAGCCACAACAAATTATTTAATTCCAACCAAATAGTGTTTAAAGAGTTGTTTGTGGGTACCCTCATATATGCCGTCGTTCTTGGTTTTTTCAACGATTATACTTCTATAGTCGAAGCTAGGAGTTTTTCGACCATATTCTTGGCCTCGGTTGTATTACAAATCTTAACTTCATTGGCGTTTTTGCTGAAAGGCAAAATTATCAAATGGCTACAAAATCGACCGAGGGCAATCTATAGGGTATTAATGTTTTTTTGTGTTTGGTTAGTTATGTTTGTTTCAAAATTTGTGTTTGTATGGGTGATTGATCAGATATTCGGTGATAATATGAACATAAATGGATTCTTTGGAATATTGTTAATAGTTGTCACTGTGACTTTAATACACAAACTCGCTAATAAGATATTTATTTTGCTTGGCGATAAATAGATTAAAGGTGACCGCTACGATCATGAAGAATATGTTTTAGATATTGACAATATACTGTAATAGTAGTATCATATCGGCTGATTAATAAGTAAAGGTATTTATCTAATGATTAAAAGTTTTTCACGATCGATTTCAATAATTGTTTTGATGTTTGCTTTCGTATTTGCATCATTTGGTAGTGTTAGTGCCTCGCCAAATAACCCAGGATGGGATAAGGTTATTGATGATCATGGTGTTGCAGGCTGGGCGTGTCGATTAGGAACCGTTCCAAGACACGGTTTTAGATTTTCTGCACGAAGAAACAGTGCAAATATACAACTTGTAAAAGTTAGCTTAGTCTATAACACTAATTACTATCTGATCTCTAAATACACTAATTGGAACAGAATAGAACGTATGAGCTATGATTCGGGCGTCGGAAGCAGAGTTATAGCATTCCAGACTAAAGTAAAAAATAGTAACGGTTCAATATCTTGGTATTACAATTCTGCGGTATACAATCGACTTGCTCGTTGCGATACATCTGATTAAACATTGATTTTAACCAAATGGATTGTCTCAAACGGCTGTGCTATTCTGGTGCAATTAAGCACAAATTAGGCATAAGCGTTTACTTTTTTGCATTGTTAATCGATAATAGTCGTCATGAAGAAAAAACAAACAAATCTAAAAAACGTTAATTTAATAGTGGCCGTAGTGTATTTGTTGATTGGATTTAGCGCAGGATTTTTAGTGAATAATCTAATAACATCAAAATCAGCTTCAACTCAAGAGATAGAACAAGCAAAGACTGATATAGCTAGACTGTATAAAGGAAAGACGGTAAAAGCTTGTTGGGAAGTTAACAAAGGTTCTAGCCTAGCTGCAGATAAATACGAGCTCAATTACCGAAACTTAAGAATTAATAAAAACGCTAATCGTGCGATTATAAGTGATTGTAGCGATTACGACACGTTATTATATAAGAATAAATCAGGTCAGTGGGTGCAGACAACTGTTAATCTACAAATCGGAAATAGAGTAAATCCCCTATGGCAAAAAGCATGTGGTATTGAAGATATAACCACTGCTGATGATACAGTGCGGCCAGAAAACGGATCAATAGACGAAATGAACCTCGAGGAGTGCACACAGCTAAGCAAATTATAAAAATTGCTAAGGTTTATCGAATTTTAAAAAATAGGGTATATAAATAAAACAATAGCTTTTAGGTCTTATTGTTTTGATATACTTGGGATGTGAAGTCGATTACCAAAAGTGAATTGTTACATGCCCAATTAGCAATATTAGCTGCTGTTTGTTTACAACTAACGATCGTTTCAGAACTCCGGGTTGGACCAAAGTATTTTATCGCTTTACTAGAACTAGTCTTAGTTATTGCTGTTGGTATAACGGCGCCTCGGCGACATAGTAAGTCTGCGTCGATTCATAAAACGACCTCAGTCGTACTGATTACGATCATCTCTTTAGCTAATGCGACACAATTAGTGTTAATTACTAACGCGCTAATTCATGGATCTGACGTGCCCGGAAAGTCAATTTTGATGGGTGCCTTAGCTATCTTCTTTACTAATATTATTATGTTTGGACTATGGTACTGGGAGCTGGATAGCCCCGGGCTCAGCGGTAGGTACGATGAGAATAAAGATCCTGACTTCCTGTTTCCACAATTAGAATCTAATCAGTCAAAAGAATGGAAGCCGACATTTTTTGATTACCTATATGTATCGATTACTAATAGCACGGCTTTTAGCCCTACCGATACTCTGCCTGGGACGCATCGTGCAAAGGCGTTGATGAGTGTGCAGTCCTTAATTTCACTTATCACAATAGTTCTAGTGACCGCGAGAGCTGTTAATATTCTGGGCTAAAACGGCGATTATTATGGCGCACAGGACTTAAATCCTTTGATTTTTAGAGTCGTCATGCTACGTTAGAGGAAATAACAAAGGAGAACGAATGGCTACTACAAATAGAGAATTAACATCAAAGGCAAGACAATCATTATCGGCAAACTGGGGTTTGGCTGTTGGGGCTTTCTTTATCTTTATGATGATAAATAGTATCGGTAACGAAGTCAGCCTAATTATTGGTGGCGCGATGCAACTTGGAGCATCAATAGTTGCACTTAATTTTGCTAGAGGTAAAAAAGTTGAATTATCACAGCTTTTTGATGGGTTTAAGAATTTTGCAAATTCTTTAGTTGCATACTTACTTATGGTGTTATTTATTTTGCTTTGGTCATTATTGCTGATTATTCCGGGGATTATCGCTGCGATTGCATATTCTCAGACATTTTTTATTTTGGCTGATGACAAAAAGATCAGCGGTTCTGACGCGTTAAAGAAGAGTAGGGAAATGATGAAAGGCTATAAAGGCAAATATTTTATGCTATGCCTAAGATTCACAGGCTGGTTTTTGCTCTCAATTCTTACTCTAGGGATTGGCTTCTTGTGGTTTGTGCCATATGTTAGTGTCAGTTTTGCTAATTTTTACGACGATATCAAAAAATAATATTTGTACTAGGCAGGTCAGCCTTCAGCTTATTAATTTTGTCCTGAGATAAGGGATTACCAGTTAAATTTAATTCTTTTAAAGTACTTTTTAGGTTTGAAATTTCGTTAGGCAAGCCATCAATTTTGTTATAGCTATAATCTAGGCTTTCTAGATTACTTAGTTGACCAATCTCGGCTGGCATACTTGTCATCTTGTTATTACTAACGTCTAATACTCTTAGTTGGGACATTTGGCGGATTTCGCCAATAAGACTGCCCTCCAAAATATTATGATCAATCTTAAACACTTCAAGCTTTGTCATTTTTCCCATTTCAGACGGCAATGACTTAATGCTGTTATTTGAGAGCAGTAGTGTTGTAGTCGCTGTTTGGTTATAAATATCTGCCGTAACGCTTGTCAGTCCGCTATCGCTCCGGTCCAGAACTTTGGAATTTGATGACGAGTTAGATGTAGAGGGGCTTTTGTTATCGTTATTCCCTATGTTAAACCCAAAAAAACTCCGCCGATGACTAGCAATACGATTAATAATCCAACTAAGTATTTCATAGTCTAATTTTACCATGGGCATCAATAATTGAATTATTTAGGCTTGAGTCGTAGGAGATGAGCTATACTGATAAATAATGATTTTAGCAGGTATCGAAAAACGATAAAATGAAAAAATTTAATCAAAAAAGTTCCACGATCGTAGAATTTGTTTTGGTTTTTGTGCTGGTAGTTCTGGTTGTCGGGGTTAGTTTGTTTGTATTTAACAGATCTAAAAATAACAAAAATGCCAAGGCTGACACGCGGGATCCGGCAAAATCTCAGCAAAAGATAGGCAAAAAAATCGTTTATCAGGTACATATCCCGTTCTATCAGCATGATGCCTTAGGCGAACGAAATGCTTTCGAGAATATAACCGGTCGTTTGGATGATCTGTCTAGCATGGGAGTGAATGTTATTCAGCTAACACCAGTGCATACATCTTCGTATCTTGTGCTAGATCATTATGATGTTTCTTGGAAATATGTTGGGAAAACTCGTAGCAATCAGGGCACAAAAGAGGAGAGGTTGGCGTATTTCGCCGAATATGTATCAAAAGCTCATAGCTTAGGAATGAAGGTCGTAATGGACTGCGTGTATCACGGGACTGCTATAAATAGTCCGCTAGTAACTGAACATCCAGATTGGTATAAATACGATGCAGAGGGCAATATTGTTAAAAATAATTTTGGTCTGCCGCAATTTGATACATCAAAAACTGAAGTTCAAGACTATATAATTAATGTTACGAAGTTCTGGGTTGATAACGCCGGTATAGATGGATGTCGGATTGATATGGCGCATTCGGTGCCGTTGCCATTATGGGCAAAACTGAATAATGAAATGAAAAAGATTAAGCCATCGTGGATTATGATTGGTGAAGCATTTGGAAAACAAGTAGATTATGCCTTGCCGAATAAAGAGAGCGAACAACAAGGTGTTTATGGGTTTGACGGTGTTTATGATTTTTATCTTGAGAGTGTGCTACGAGGGGTCGTCGGCAAGACACGCAAAGCTTCAGAGATTATCGATGCCTGGAATGCCCGCCCGAGCGAACACAAAGAGAATTACTATAATATGATAGATGATCAAAATGCCGTGGAGCGGTCTGCTACATTTGCGGGTGGTAATAGTGGAATGGTTGCCGGTATGGCGGTGAATTTCACCCTCGATGGCATCCCGTTTATTTTTAACGGACAAGAAATTGGAGATACTCAGTCTGGTGGCCCAAGGATTGACGAAACTCGATATTATTCGTGGGAGGATCCGCCCCATCCAGAAAACCGCAAAAAATTTAAACAGTTAAGTTGTTTGAGGCAAAATAATAAATCATTATATGCGGGAACAACGACTTGGCTAAAGACTGACAACCCAGACTATGTTGTGTCCTATGTCAGAAAAAAGGATAAACAAAAGACATTGGTGGTAGTAAACTTTTCGGATCAAGTTTGGTCAGGAACAATTAAGTCAAACTTTTCAAAGAAGGTTGTTAACCTGAGAACTAAAAAAACTTATAAATCATCAGGCAAGTCTTTTAACGTAAAATTGAAACCTTATTCTTATTTTATTGCGAACATGTCTGGTTCAACCAAAAGCAAATCTATAGCATCTAAGTGTATGAATTAAATTTGTAAATTCTATTTTATTAGGGGATTGATTATTGCTATTGCAATAAAGATTCCCAAACTGTCAAATAGAATATCTGATAGTGAGTTTTTGAGCGTTTCATAACCAAATTTAATTTTATAACGAGCGAGAAAAGGAGAAATTAACAGAATCTCTATTGGTTCCCAGGCAACTAAAATAACTAATGCAAATACAGGGCTAAAGATTAACCCAAAAATAATTCCAAACGATAGATGAACCAAACTCCACTTATCAAAAATATTGTTATTCCGTCTTGCAAATGAGCGAATTCTTTTTAATCTCGCTTTTGTTTTTCTTTGTCTGATGCTCACCCAATTATATCTACCTTCGTTTAGTTATTATCATTATTGTCTCATCTAGCCGTCACTTTAACAATCAGAGTTAAACAGCTGAGGATTATGTCTAACGTTTTCATAAACTAGAGTTAATAACTTAAGCATTTTACTTGTTCTTGGGTTGCATGATGGACTATAATTATAGGTAATAAATAACTAAGGAGGACAAAATGTTCAATCTGTTGGCTCAGGTTACATATACGTACACTACTACAACAACTAATGCCGATAAGGGTATTATCGCGGGAATACTAGGCATGATGGTGGCCATGATGGTCGTTATTATCCCAATCGCAATTTTTGGAATTATTTGCATGTGGAAGGTCTTTGAAAAGGCCGGAGTCGAGGGCTGGAAGTCTATTATCCCCGTATATAACATGTGGTGTCTAGCAGAAATCTCTGGCAAGCCAGGATGGTGGGCTCTTGTGTATCTACTTTGCTTTATACCTATCGTTAACATCTTTGCATCGATTGCTGCACTAGTACTCTATGTAATCGTTGCGATTGAATTGGCAAAATCATTTGGTAAAGAACCTGTCTTTGCACTACTTTTAATATTTTTGAACATTATCGGACTAGCTATGCTTGCGTTTGGTGACGCAAAATATGTTGGCCCAGGTGGAAAAAAGGGTGGATCTGCAAAACCAGCAGCCGCCTAAATAGAAACTTTGAGCTTAAAAGAGGAGGTATAAATGACCTCCTCTTTTTTATTGAGGTGTTATACAATACACATCTGATGAAGCTATTAAACGGATCAGAATTAGCTAGTTATATTAAAGCCAGACAGGCAAAGCAAGTCAGGGCCCTGATACAGGCCCATCATATTCAGCCAAAACTGGCAATTATTCAGGTCAAGGACGACCCAGTTATTAATGTTTATGTCCGTCTTAAAAAACAATACGGCCAAGATATAAAAGTTGAAGTTGATGTACATCAGGTCGATCAAGCAGATGTTCGCGATAAAATCCAAGAACTTAATAATGACGATTCTGTGCATGGAGTGATTGTTCAGCTTCCACTGACTAAAATTGATGAAACAGAAGAAATTGTTAATCTAGTTAATCCTTTAAAAGACGTCGATTCTCTTGGAAAGGATGCCAAGTTTGAACCTGCTACACCAATGGCAATAATGTGGCTTTTGTCCGGCTATAACGTTGAGCTTAGAGACAAAAAGATTTTATTAATCGGACGAGGAAGATTGGTCGGCGCTCCACTGGAGAAAACCTTAAAATCTTCTGATTATAGTGTTGAGGTTGTTGGTAGAGAAATTAAAGATCTCTCGAAGCATACCCTTGAAGCGGATGTAATCGTTACGGCCACGGGTAGCCCAGCGATACTCAACGCAAAGAATATTAAGCAAGGCGCGGTAGTTGTTGATGCGGGGGTGGCCAGTGAATCGGGTAAAAAAGTGGGTGATCTTGCCGATGATGTTTATGATCGTGACGATCTAACTATAACTCCCAAAAAAGGTGGTGTTGGTCCACTCACAGTTTGTGCATTGTTCGAGAATGTAATAAGAAGTGCCTCAAATTTAACGAAATGAAAAAGATCAGAGTAGGTGTATTTGACTCCGGTGTAGGGGGACTTTCGGTCGCTAATGCTATCGAACGTTCAATTGATAAAATAGAGGTAATTTGTGTTGAGGATAAGAAAAACCTGCCTTATGGTACAAAATCTGTAAAAACATTGAAATCGCTGGTTGTTCCAATTCTTAAAGATCTAGAGAAAAAAGTTGATGTTATTGTGATAGCTTGCAATACGGTGAGTACAGTACTAGGTGAAGAATTAAAGCAGATAATTAGCGTGCCAATTATAACTGTTGTCCCGATGATAAAACCAGCGACACAGATTACTAAAACAAAAGTTATTGCCGTTTGCGCGACACCTACTACACTAGGTAGCCAAAGGTATCAACAGCTGAAAGAACAACATACACATGATATAGAGGTTATTGAACCGGATTGTTCGGATTGGTCAAGTTTGATACAAGCTAACGAGATGAGTAAACAAGAAATTGGCAAAATGGTTGATCATGTGCGTGAAAAAAACGCAGATGTCATCGTATTGGGATGTACACATTATCATTGGATTGAGGATCTTATTGCGGCTGAAGCTGGTCCAAAGATAACTGTATTACAGCCTGAGCCGGCGATTATTTCGCAGATCCGGCGATTGCTTGAACAGCTTGCTTGAACAGTTCTCCGCGTTGTTTATAATTTTCGAACATTCCAAAACTGGCGCAAGCAGTAGAGAGTAAAATAACGTCGCCTTTTGAGGCTTGTTTTGTGGCGGTGTCGACAATTTGGCTCATGTTTGTATTTTCGTCGAGCAAGGTCGTCCCGACTTTTTTCTGTGCATCATAAGCTTTTACAGTATTGAGGATTTTTGGTCCCATGATGCCAATCCCGACAAGGTGCTTGACGTTTCCGGATACGATCGTCTGAGCTAGCTCAGCAAAATTTGCTCCTTTATCAGACCCGCCGACAATCATTATTTTGGGTTGACTGAATGATTTAATGGCAACGATGGCGGTTTCTGGGGTTGTTCCGAAAGAGTCGTTGACATATTTAACACCATTGATTTCAGCTAATATTTCTAATCGATGCTCTAGTCCGGTGAAAGATTGGATGGCTTTCTTATAGATTTTTGGTTTTTTACCTATGATCGTCCAGGTGGCAATAAGTGCTGCGCAAACATTCTCTAGATTATGCCTTCCCAGCAGTTTAACATCTTTGATATTGCAAATTTTAGTGCCTTCAACGAATATATGTTTGCCCTGCACATAAGCACCGTTTGTCTCGATTGGCTCTTGGTCAATTTCGGGGACTTCATAGCTGAGCTTATGTGCTTTACTACTGTCGGCAATTTCTTCTGAATAAGTATTACGAGAATTATATATAGCAATGTTGTTGGCTGTTTGATGAGCAAAAAGTTGTTCTTTGGCTTTAACATATTCGTACATATCATGATGCCAGTCTAGGTGTTCGGCAGTGACCATAAGACATACGGCAATGTGCGGAGAGTATTTTAGATCTATTGTTTGAAAGTTAGCTAGCTCTAGTACTACCCAGTCGGTGTTTTTAATATCATTTTTTAGTAAATCAAGCGGTGGAGTGCCAATATTGCCACCTAAATAGACGCGATGACCTGCCGTTTCTAGGATCTTGGCAATTAGACTACTTGTTGTACCTTTTCCTTTAGTACCCGTAACAGCGATTATAGGTGCAGGGCAGACACGAAAGAACTCGTTGGTAACGGTCGTAACTTTGTCCATAACTTCTGGGTGATCGGTATTGTTGTCGGCAATGTTCTGCGGATGTAGGCCTGGAGAACGAATGATCAAATCATACTCATGCAGATTGTTTAAATAATCACCGCCAAAAACTGTCTGAACACCTTCTGGAACATCGACTTGATTAGTGTCGCAAACGGTAAGCTCATTTCCAGATCGGCCCCAATAATCTAGGGCAGCTTTTCCTTGTAGACCAAAACCTAAGATTGCAATTTTCATTCCGTTAGAGCCCCTTAATATGGATACAGATACTGTTATTCATCATATCTCTAACGTAATTCATAATCTTTATTGTATCAGCTTAAGGTTTAATTAAGTTGGGTTTTGACGACTTCGGCGACTTGTTTTGGCGTCATATCAGCCTTTAATATTACTGCCGCTACCCCGAGTTTTTTGACGTCTTCCGGGATTTCTTGCTCGCCCATATTAGTTAGGATGATAACTTTGATCTTGCTACCCCAGTTAGTCTTACGCATCTTAGCTAACATTTCATCACCGTTCATCTCTGGCATCATGAGATCAAGTAGGATTATATCTGGCTTCATCTTTTCAGCTAGTTCAAGCCCTAGTTTGCCATTTTCAGCAGTCTCAACCTCATAGCCTTCCGCTTCAAACTTAAAGCGGTACATCTGCGATATTGCCTGGTCGTCTTCGATTATTGCTACTTTAGCCACCATAATATATTTATCGTACCATGTTTTTTAGGTATTTACTTTTCGGAGAGTAGTTTTTTAACAAGTTCAATAACTTGCGTAGGGGTGTATTGGGCCTTAACTATAATATCAAGCACTCCTAGGTGTTTGACTGATTTTGGGATTTCTTCTTCGCCAAGATTTGTTAATACCACTACTTTTATCTTCTTGCCCCAGTTAGTCTTACGCATCTTAGCTAACATTTCATCGCCGTTCATCTCTGGCATCATAATGTCGAGCAAAATAATGTCTGGCTTCATCTTCTCTATTAGCTCTAGACCTTTGATGCCGTTTTCGGCTGATTCTACTTCAAAGCCTTCAGCTTTGAATTTAAAGCCATACATTTGCGATATGGCTTCGTCGTCTTCGATTATTGCAATTTTTTTTGTCATAGTTTGGTAGTAAAAAACGAAAGCATCATGATCGTTTGCACAATCATTATAGCTCTCGTCTATTCTTAAAAGGTTCTAAAGATATTTATAGACTTCGCAGTAGTCTTTGTCAATTGATTATTAATTAATCTTCTAGGATATTCCTAACTTCTTTTATTATCTGCG
The DNA here is from genome assembly GCA_964510945.1 of uncultured Candidatus Saccharibacteria bacterium. Taxonomy (GTDB): domain Bacteria; phylum Patescibacteriota; class Saccharimonadia; order Saccharimonadales; family JAGQNJ01; genus DAISWO01. The sequence continues at coordinate 8,997 of CAZEED010000007.1, read as the reverse complement.
ATGGTGTGTGGTGAGCCTTAACTAAATATTTATCAATCTTAAGATTTTTTAAATCTTTTGGGGCCTCACTAAAACTTATGTTTGACATAACTATAACCTTCATATGTTGGGCCCATTTAAACCTCTGGAGCTTCCTTAAAACAATTTCGCCATCAATTATGGGCATTCTCAGATCAAGTAATAGCAAGTCTGGTTTTATGCGGATAGCCTTAACTAGGGCTTCTTTCCCGTCTTTGGCTACATCAACCTCTATTCCACTAGATTCGAATTTGATCTGATACATTTCTCTAATCGAGTCGTCATCTTCGACGAGCAGGATCTTTTTATTTTTTGGCACCAAACGATGATAACCATAAACAGTTTGATTGCCAAGTTATTATCCACAACAAAATTGTCGCAAGAATAATAAACTATTGACTAAGATTTAAAAACCTGTTAACATAATATAAAATTTACACGTATAAGGAGTAATAGAGATGAAAAATCAATTTGAAGTAGCTAATCCCAATAGAAGACTTGTAAAAGAAAAAATTGGATATGGTCTTGTGGTTGCCGGTTTAGCATTAGTTTCAATCGCTGGGTTCGCTAATTTTGGAGATAGCTCAAGCTCAGAACCTGTAGAGCCGGTAACTTCAACAGATGTAAATCCGTACACAGAGTCAGAAGTTTTAGTATACGCACCGCAGCCTTTAACTGCTGAACAGGCTATTGATTATTTTGTGGCTAGGGACCAGTTAAGATTGCCTGAAGACGCTCAAGCAGAGTTAGCTGACCAGCTAACCGCGGACTTTGAGTCACAAACTGGCTTACAATCTGACGAAGTTTTTCCTGGCAACGCCAGCGGCACTCATTTTATCCGTATAGCTGAATAGTAATGCTTTGCGGACAAAACTGAATCTAAAAAAGTGTATAATTAGTAAGGCAAGATTAATATGAATATTAATATATCTACAGGAATTGGCACCGGACCGACTAACCTATCAGCTTTCGATTCAGCATTAAACCACGCTGGAGTTGCAAATTTTAATCTTATTAGGCTCAGTTCTGTCATCCCCCCTAAATCAAAAATAATCTATACGAATCCTCCGATTAAGAAAATTGAAGGTAATTGGGGAGACAAACTTTTTGTAGTAATGGCAGAGCAAAGAGTTGATACGCCCAACACTGAAGCTTGGGCTGGCATCGGTTGGGTTCAAGATAAGAATACCGGTAAGGGGCTTTTTGTCGAGCATGAAGGTAATAGTGAAAAAAAAGTTAGATCAGACATAACTCAAAGTCTTGAAGCGCTCATGGCAACTCGAAACGTTAATTTTGGTGAGATCCAAATGAAAGTTGTCGGACGGTCTTGTAAGCACGAACCTGTTTGCGCTTTAGTAGTTGCTGTGTATCAATCTCAAAGCTGGGAAAAGTCAATATCCGAAAACCTGAATTAGTATGCAAGACTCAGTTAATCCATTAGAATCCTTTGCTAATTGTGATCAAGATGTTTTAAGTCGTGGGCAAAGAATCATGAATTTTGGAAAAGAAATACTCCGAAATACTGTTATTGTTGGCGCAGTAAATCCAATAACTAATGAAGGTATTAGGTTTGGGTTGTTTGGAGGGGCAATGGTTGCAACAGACCATGATCCGGTAATTAGCGGTATAGTACTAGGCGCTAGTACTTTTTTAATTGAAGGCGCTGGGGTGCTTGCGTCCGCAAAGCCAATAACAGGCGAGAGAGGTAATGCTGCTTTGGATTGGCTTAACAATAAATTATTCAAAAAACTGAACTTGGATAATGCCAAAATGCCACCTATGGTTGAAGCGGGTGCAGTGATGTCTGTTGGGAGCACTATTACTAACGTGATGAAGCAGCGAGAAGATAAGACTATAACAAGAGAGAAGGCAATCAGGCACGGTATGTTTAACGCTAGTTGGTTAGCTGGGTATTTTGCGTTAGAGGGAGCTTTGATAGCAGAAGGTTTTGATATTGCCGATAGTGCAATAAAGGGAGGCGCATCATTAATGATATTGGGCAGTTCATTTGCATTAGCTAAGAAATTTACAAGTTCATTTAAAAGGGCTAAGATACAGACCATGGATAGGGATGAGAGTAATGAGTGACCCAGGAGCACCAGTTAAAGGTTTCGATACTCAACCACTACAAGAAGTTTATGATTTTTCTGATGATTTTAGGGTAATTGATATCTCAGCCCACAATAATCTTGATTACGATCAGATTACAACGTCAGCAGAAGCGTTAGAATTATATAGAGAGCAGAGTGACGGCCCTATAAAAGTGGGTATTTTTGGAGATGAACTTAAAACAATATTAACTGGAGACGATGTAGTCCTAGCTAAATTAGATACGTCCGTCGGTATTTTAGTGGCACCTTTTCTTGTAAATGCTTCATCTCTAGAATGGTATGACCCTTTTGTATTACAGCAAGCTTATCCTGACGCTTTAGGGTTTTATTATTACCCGCATCCTCCTTTAGCAAAAGATAGTGAATCTGTGGAACAAATGAAAGCCGTTTTTTGTGAATTTTTGGACGCTGGCTATGTAATATTTACAGACAGAAATGTCGATGATCAAGGTAATCCAGTAGATCCATCTTTTGCACTTTTAGGTGACGGATACTCAGAGTCTGCACTTGGAGATGGAGAAATAAGAAAGGGCGCTGAAGTTTTTGCAGGTGAGGTTAAATTTGAGGATGACCAAGTAATAGCGGATGCCCCAAGTATATTCAAGGTTCATCGTGAAGCAGTAGAGCGAGGTGAACTTGATGCTACAGTAGAAACTGGTGTAGAACTACGAGCTGTGATCGACGGACGAGAAGCTGATAGAATCTGGGAGCTTTATAAACCTCCTTTTGATATGTTAAGTAAAGACAATCCAATGCTTGCAGGTTTTGATAGAGATAGTCTTTTAGAGATCTTGAGTAATCCTCAAATAGCAAAAATAATAAATAAAGTAGAAGGCGAAATTACCACATTGCTGTTTTTTGTCCAAGATTTTGATCTGTGTCCTTGGTTTAATAGTAAATATTATAGCGAAAATTATCCTAATCTTTTTAAAACAGGAAATATATTAATGTTCCCAGGCATTGTTACTGATGAAAACATGAGAGGTAACGACTATAGCGCAGAAGTTATAAATTACACTGTAGATCTTTACGCAAAGCGTGGGTCCAATTTTTTAGTTACGTTTGAATGCACAGAAACCAGTGCTACATATATTCCAGAGATAGTCGCAAGAGTAATTAACACTACCGGAACAGCTAGAATAAATGGAATTTGGGACGAATCGAAAAATGAGCGAATTGCGCTGGCAAAGATTGATTACAGTGCTTTATCTAAATAATTATTAATTTAATTTAAGCTTATACTTCTTCAAATAAAATTCGGGCAGATACGATTCTTTTAGAATTCTCAACCCATTGATGCCTAAATCTTGTTCCCAATTAATATATTTGCAACCATAGTGATATAGTTCTTTTGCGGCTAAACTTGAAAGAAAAATATCTATGTATTCGTATTTTAGTTTAGCTTTTTGAAAATGGCATATGGCGAAGCTATTAGGCAAAACTTCGTTTATGGAATAACCAACACACAAATCATCTATATAAACAAATATACCCATCAAATCAAAGTGAGTAGCGTTTTCAATGAGTCTATTGAGGGCTTCTCTTTCACTGTCTGCTTCTTCGATCGTTCTGTTTCGTTCAAATACCCATTCATCAAACAAACGTTTTACAAGTATTTTGTCTGAGACTTCATTGAATCTGATTTTTCTCAGAGATAATTGATCTAAGCTGTTATTCATAAACTTTCCAATACGTTTTCGCTTGCCTCTATATCTTCCGCCCGGTAATGCTGCATGCTCAGAAACTTTATAAATATAATCAAAGTGATCACGTTCTTCTGTAATTTCATACTTCTGTTTGTGGCTAATATTATCGATCACAATCTTTGGCACTAATGAAAGCTCGGGAATATCTATCAAGAGCGTATTGATGCTTTCTTCAATTTTATTTTTCCCGAGTATAGAGTATATTGGCTTGCCGGTAATGTAGTCAGGCATACATATTACTAAATTTTCATTTAGGATAGAGATAGTTGTGTCTTCGTTTGTATTCCATGCAAATAAACTTGTGAAATTAAAATCCGAATAAGGCTCAAATCTTGTCGTGATTTCCCTGATCTCATTTCTATGAGATACATCTAATTTTGAAAATTGTGGGTAATGATTAATCATATCGTTGAAAGTTATGATGTATTTTACATGATATACTCATAAAAAGGATAAGGGTAATGTTTATAAAACTTATATCATATGTTCCAGCAATCATCGGACTTATAGCGATTGGTTTTTTTGTTTTTCTTAATAACGTCAAGGCTAGCAAAAATGTTATTTTTGCTTTGCTATCAGTATTTATGGCGCTTTGGCTTAGTTGTTTGTTCGTAGGAGATACAACAAGTAGCTTAACAGTCGCAATATGGAGCTTACGTCTGGGTCTGTTTTTCGCTGCTTTAATGTTCTATACCATTTATTTATTTTCCTTAGTATTCCCGTTTAAGAGCAAGATTAAGATGGCTTGGCAAATTTTAATTGCTGTTCCATTTTTGGTGACTGCTCTGACATCATTCTCTTCTCTACAAGTCCAAACTGTTAGTATTCAAGGTTTTGGAGTTCAACCCGAAAACGTCGGTGCATTATATGTTTTTTCGGATATTACTACGGTGCTATATATTTTATCGGCAATGGGAATCTTAATCTTCAAATACAGAAAGGCTGATAAATTACAGCAGAATCAAATAAAATTTGTTGTATATGGATTACTAGTCGCATTAGTTTTAAATGTGTTTAGTGGAATTGTGCTTACACTACTAAAAATTAACACTGATCTTATTTCGTTAGGTGGTATATCAATATTAATATTTGCACTTTTTGTTGCTTATGCGATTATTTGGCAGGGTTTTTTGGATATTCGATCAGTTGTAGCACGGTCTGTTGCTTATGTTCTAGCGCTCAGTACTGTCGGGGGATTTACAGGGTTAATTATTTATGGGATTTCAGGAAGGTTTAGTAATGTATCTGTTTCCGAGTCGCAACTCAGACTTTTGTATGTTTTTGTAGCTTTAGCCCTTGCTGTGATGTATCAGCCAGTAAAGGTATTCTTTGATAAGTTAACAAACAAGTACTTTTACCAGGACGCATACGAGCCGCAAGAATTACTTAATGATTTGAATACATCACTAGTAACATCAATCGATCTGCATCTAATTATGCAAAACACATGCGAGCTGATAGAGCGTTACATGAAATCAACAGAAGTAATCTTTTTCATATTTAAAACAGACTCAGGTATTGATAAAACGTTTTCAACTCAAGGAAAAAACAACTCATTGTTAGATGAAATACGTCATATTGTTCAGAACACATCTAGTAAAATTTACTCTTTCGAGAATGAAGACATCTCTTCAGAGACTAAACAAAAAGCCACTAATCTAGGGGTTAGTTTGATTGCACAATTAAGCTCTCCGAATCAAAAGAAAAGTAACATTGGAACTATTTGTCTGGGTCCAAAAAAGAGCGGGGGTATTTATGGTAAACAAGACTATCGAATACTTGAGATAATTGCGGACGAGCTAGTAATTGCCATTCAGAATGCCATGAGGTTTGAGGAGATTCAGCAGTTTAACGCTACTTTGCAGAAAAAAGTGGATGATGCTACTAAGGAGTTAAAAAAGGCTAATGAGAAGTTGATTGCTCTTGACCAGACCAAAGATGACTTTATTAGTATGGCGTCACACCAGCTTCGTACACCGCTTACTTCTGTTAAGGGCTACATTAGTATGGTTGTGGAGGGTGATGTCGGAAAGATTACCAAACAACAACATAAACTGCTTGATCAAGCATTTTTAAGCTCTCAGCGTATGGTTTATCTTATCGCCGATCTGTTGAACGTCTCTAGACTAAAAACCGGCAAATTTATTATTGAGCCAAAACCGACCAATTTAGCTGATCTTGTCGAGGGCGAACTAAGTCAGTTAACAGAGACGGCAAAATCTAGAGACCTGACCCTAAACTACGCTAAACCAGCTAATTTCCCTCTGTTAATGCTAGATGATACCAAGATTAGGCAGGTGGTGATGAACTTTGCCGATAATGCCATTTATTACACGTTGCCGGGCGGTAAAATCGATGTAAAAGTTGAAGATACAGGCAAAACTATCGAATTTACGGTTACTGATAATGGTATAGGGGTGCCAAAGAATGAAAGGCATAATCTATTCAGTAAGTTCTATCGGGCCAATAATGCTAAAAAAGCCCGACCAGACGGTACTGGACTGGGGTTATTTATGGCCAAAAAGGTGATTATTGCCCAAGGTGGATCAATCATCTTTAAATCGGAAGAAGGTAAGGGTAGTACCTTTGGCTTTAGCTTTGACAAGTCAAAGATAATAGCTCCTGATTCCAAAATTGATAAGCATAAACTTGATGAATCAGATATAAAGTTGTAGTAGTACTTGACAAAACTATAAAATAGGTGTATATTGTTTACGTTAACTAACAACACCTCTATTGCGAATTTGAGAGTCGCAGTGAGGATGGGAGGATTAAGGTGAATACAATTTTAAAAGAACTATATAAGCTAAAACTGTTTAGGGTATTTGTGATTGCAATTTTTGCAATGACTTCATTACTTGCAACAGCTACAGCGATATATACTGCTACAGATAACGGCTCAAAAGTAGAGGCCGCTACGGTTGCAGAGTGTAATGTATCGATTAACTCAGGAATCAAACTTACAGAGAAAAAACGATATGTTATCGCTAATCTAACTGTAACTGGAAGCAATGCAAACTGTAATAAATACGCAACATTGGCCGTTTGGAAGTCAGGGACTGCTAGTGGTCAACCCTTAAGTCAACAGACTTTATATGGGTCAGATACTAAGAAAATGTCTGTTGGAAATCACAAATTAGTTGTTGCCGTACCGCAGTGTAGTTACTGGCAAGCCGATTTACTTGGTCAGGCTAATCCTCGCTCAATTAATGGCGATGCTAACTATGTATACCCGCACGACAAGCTTGCTGACTTTATGTTGGGCGGAAAAAAATGTCATACTCCTCCACCTCCAGTAGACGTATGTCCTAATATTGACGGCATGCAGACTGAAGTACCTGATGGGTACGTAAAGGATGCCAATGGTAACTGTGTAGTAATCACAACTGATACAGACGTATGTCCTAATATTGACGGCATGCAGACTGAAGTACCTGATGGGTACGTAAAGGATGCCAATGGTAACTGTGTAGTAATCACAACTGATACAGACGTATGTCCTAATATTGACGGCATGCAAAAGGAAGTACCAGCTGGTTACGAACGAGATCAAGACGGTAACTGTGTGCTAAAGACAAAGACTACTCCTGCCCCAACACAACCTGTTGGAAAAGGTGGTCCATTACCTGATACCGGTCCTGGCGACATCTTAGGATTATTCCTTGCCTCTACCTTTGCCGGAAGCCTAGCTTACAAATTTGTTTGGTTAAAGAGGTTCATATAAGATCATAAGCATTTTGACGAATGTTTGTTAAGAGTGTAAAAACTCTTGACAAACATTCAGATAAGTGATAAACTGTTATCATAAATCCAGATAAGTACGCTTATCTAGGTGGAGAAGATAACTAAAGAGGACAAAAAACCAATGAGTATTGAACATATGACACGGATAGACGAAGGCGGAAACGTACGATTGCTTCAGCCAAAAATTGTTACACAACAAGTTGTTGCGGAACGAATGGCAGCTAGAGCAGGAGTAGAGACCGAAAGAGCAGGTCTTATTGATAGAGTTGCAGATAGTATAAATAATTTTTTTGACGGACAAGCTCCTGCTGAACTAGCCCCTGCTGTTATAGAGGCAAAACCCGAAAAGATTAAAGATCGACGACAGTCACCATGGAAAAAAGTTACAGCTTTAGCTATGGGTGCAGTTAGTGTCTTTTCAGCTGTTGGTGGCGCAAATGCGATTGCTACAGCCCAATCAGGTAATGAGGCTAACCCACTAGCACCAGAGATTAGTCCAGCTGTATCTTGTGTTGATGATGTTCTAGCCGGAACTGATTTGGCTGATGATATTGAAGTTAATGGTCAAACCTACAGTGTTGTTACACCTAAAATGCGTTTTAACAACTCTATTGGCAATAATCCAAATCAAAGGGTTAATACAGACTCTATCTCAACACCTCTTCAGGGGGAAACTGTAGATGATATGTACTCAGATTTTGAACGAAAAATATGCACCGAGCCATTACTATTGGCTGAAACAGCATCTGTTTTGGCTCGCGTTAAAGTTGATGGCGCGAGATTGAGTGAATCAAATCCGTGGTTAGATCGCTTTATAGTAGACCCTAATCAAATTGATGAAATAGCAGAAGATTACGTGCCTTTTGCCGGGGCTAACCAGGCATTATCTGATACAGAACAGATGGATGCAGTAGAAGCCAATCAACTAATGCAAAGAGACGCAGGAAAAGTAATCGCTCTACTAAGACAAATGCTTAGATTTGGAGTTGTTGATGCGACTGCAGGTTACAATCTTGGCCTTGCAGAGTTATTAGCTACTAACGGTATCCCAGATTTAGAACTAAAGAGTTCTTATGACGGTGAATTCATAACTTACGTTATCACTTCAAAGACAGATGGATGTGTTGTAGTGCTGGGTGCTAACACAAGTGATGGACGATTGACAGTACTTGGATGCCATGATGAATTACCTCAACTCCCAGAAGTGCCCGTTTCTGAAGTACCAGAAACTCCAGTAGTTGAAACACCAGATGAGACTACTACTAGTACAACAACTGGGCAAAATACTACTACAACAACTACACGTCCAACCACAACAACTACTGCGCCTACAACTACCACAACTCAACCGACTACAACTACCACTGCGCCTACAACTACCACAACTCAACCGACTACAACTACCACTGCGCCTACAA
>CAZEED010000006.1:0-54510 GCA_964510945.1 uncultured Candidatus Saccharibacteria bacterium | reverse complement strand
TATAGCCGTACTTAAGATTATCTGCTAGACTTGTCTGTTAGATGAGCGCGAGATATAAAAGAGTATTACTTAAACTCTCTGGTGAGCAACTAGCCGGAAAACATGAATATGGTATTGATCCAGAAGTTGCAAAATACTTAGCTAACGAAATTAAGAAAATCCAAGATATTGATGTGCAACTTGTAGTTATTGTTGGCGGTGGCAACATGGTTAGGGGCGAAAAACTCGCTGGAGAAAGTGGCATAAAGCGCGTTACGGCAGATCAAATGGGAATGTTATCAGGACTAATGAACGCTATGGCGCTAACAGATCTATTTGAAGCTGAAGGGCTAAATACCAGGTGTCTTAGTAATATCTTTGCTGAGCAAGTAGCTGAGAGTTTTACTTTTAGGCTTGCCGAAAAGCATCTACAAAACAATAGAGTATTGCTTGTTGCTGGTGGAACCGGCCGACCATATTCTACCCATGATACCGCCGCTATTTTAACTGGTCTAGAGCTCCAATGCGACATAGTTCTAAAAGCCACAAAAGTAGACGGTGTTTTTGATAAAGATCCAATGAAGCACGACGATGCTAAAATGCATACACACATGGCATTTCAAAGCGCGGTTGAGAATAGTGATGTTAAGGTCATGGATCAAGCTGCTCTTGGACTCGCTATGGAACACAATATGCCAACGATAGTTTTTAATGCCTTCAAAGAAGACAATCTGCTAAAAGCAGTCAAGGGTGAGTCAATCGGCACAATCATTTCCTGAAGCTGATAATTATCTAGAGGTTTTTGAATATTGGCGCACACTAATAAAGAAAAATACTGCAAAAATACCAAACAGCCACACGAGCGCTTTGCCGACATCTGACGTATCGCCAGTCACCAGTAGTCCTCTGACAGAATCGGCAACTAGGCTTACAGGTTGGTTTGCGGCAAAATTTTGGAGCCAGCTAGGCATTGTCTCGACCGGAACGAAGATGGAGCTAGCAAAAGCAAATGGAAAAACCCAAATAAAACCGGCTGACTGGGCGGTCTCGGCGTCTTTGGTGACGAGTCCGATGGTTACACCAACCCAGCTCATGGTAAAGCTGAATAACATAACCATCCCTATGCCGGCTACACTAGACCAAAAGCCCATCGAGAATACGAAACCAAGTAGAACTCCCAAGACTAGCATCAAAAACACTACAAAGGCGTTACGGCATGTATCGGCTAGCACCCGTCCAGATAAGACTGCGGAACGCGCCATTGGAAGCGCTTTGAATCTGTCAATTAATCCTCCGGTAACATCAGCATTCATGGCTATTACTGCCTGAGTTGATCCAAAAAGAACTGTCTGAACAATTATTCCAGGTAGTAAAAAGATAATATAAGAATCTATGCCTGGGGGCAGTGCGATTGCTCCGCCAAAAACAAAGTTGAACAAAAGCAAAAACATAATTGGCTGGATGGTAGCAAATATTACAAGTTGCGGGGATCTAACATAACGAAGTAGATTACGTTTAGTAACCGTCATCGTGTCTTTGTAGCCCCACTTTAGGTTTAACTTGTCCATCATTCTATGTCTTCCCCGCCTTCAGTTAGCTCTAAGAAAACTTCGTCGAGTGTTGGTTGGGCTAGCGTTAAATGATTAACGGCAATCTTACTCTCGCCTAATTTGTCTAGGGCTTTTTTAAGGTCAGCTACACCATGCTTGACTGTCATCCGGAGCTGTTTTATATCTTGTTCAGATGAGATCTCTGTCTTTAGTAATTCATGCAAGATTTTTTTGGCTTTAGTTACATCAGAAGTATTCTTTAATTCTAATTCAAGGACATCACCGCGTAATTGTCGTTTAAGTTGTGTCGACGTGCCTTCTGCAATTACCTTACCCTTGTTAATTACCACGATTCTGTCGGCCAGTTCATCAGCTTCTTCTAAATACTGTGTGGTCAGCAGTAGTGTAACGCCTTGGTTTACTAGTCCACGAATAGTCGCCCATAGATCTCGACGAGTTTTTGGGTCGAGGCCAGTTGTCGGTTCGTCTAAAAACAAAACCTTTGGTGTAAACATCAGGCTGGCGCCCAAATCTAATCGTCGCCTCATACCGCCTGAATAGGTTTTAACTGATTTGTCGGCTACGTGAGAGAGGTTTACTTGTTTAAGCACTTGTTCGATCTGTTTTTTGATATCTGCTTTTGGCATATGGTATAGTCTGCCGACCATTTCTAGGTTTTGTCTTCCGGTAAGAATATCGTCCACAGCGGCGAATTGGCCTGCTAATCCAATTGATTCTCTCACTTCTTGGGGGTTTTTTAAGATATCTTTGCCGTCAACTGTTGCAGAGCCACTGTCTGGCTTTAGAAGGGTAGACAATACTTTAATGATAGTTGTCTTGCCTGCTCCGTTCGGTCCTAACAACCCGACAATCTCCCCTTTGGCTACTTCAAAGCTTAGTCCGTCTAGAGCTTTTGTCTCACCATAGGTTTTAACTACTTTTTTGATTCGAATTATTGGTTTAGTTGTTGACATAATAACTGAACTAAATTGTACCTTAAAAAGACCTTTCTAAAAATTCTAAATGAATTTATATATACTTAATACGTGATGATAAAACCATTTTTGATTTTGCAGTTACGACCTGAAGATACGCTGGCGGATAACGAATACGAAGCATTCTTGCGATACGGGAATCTAGAGGTTTCTGATACCCACCGAATTCGTTTAGAAAAAGACGACTTACCAAAACTAGACTTGCATAATTACTCGGGTGTTATTGTTGGCGGCAGTCCTTTTTGTTTTAGTGACGACTCAAGCAAAAAGACTGCACAACAGAAAAAAATTGAAGTGGCTTTGCAGAAATTGGTCCGGCAGATTGTTGATGACGATGTTCCGTTTTTAGGAGCCTGTTATGGGCTAAGCGTGTTAGCTTTTTGTCTGGGCGGAGTTGTATCAAAAGAAAAATATGCAGAGAATGCCGAGGCCGTAACAATTAGGTTGCAAACAGCTGCAAAAACGGATGTTTTGACAAAGGATTTGCCAAGTTCATTCAGGGCATTTGTTGGACATAAAGAATCATGCCAATCAGTACCGCCAGGTGCAGTCTTGTTGGCTTCGTCTGACGGTTGCCCAGTACACATGATTCGTTCTGGCAAAAATGTATACGGAACACAGTTTCATCCAGAGTTAGATTCTGAAGGACTTGGATTACGGATTCTCGCTTATAAAAATCTTGGTTATTTCCCACCACAGGATGCTAAAAAATTAGTCCATGCAGCTTTGCAAGAAAATATCACCGTTCCAATGCAAATCCTAGAACGTTTCGTGGAACGCTATCGCACATAGGTTTGATCAGATACGCAGTGGGCACTTCGACTTTGCTCAGAGTCATCCGACAAACTCCTGGTTTACCATGAGCCTGTCGAATGGCGGAGAGAGGGATTTTCGACTCCCAAGTCAAATTACTTTGTAATTTGCTCGTGAGCTCAGCTCGCGGTTTGGCAAAATGGCCAAACATCGCTCCGCTTGTTCGAACCCCACTAAATCCAAGCAGTTGGCTTTAGGCTCCTTACATACAAAAGACCGCACAAAAAAAGTGCGGTCGTTTGTATGGCGGAGAGAGAGGGATTCGAACCCTCGATGCAAGTTGCCTCACATACACGCTTTCCAAGCGTGCTCCTTCAACCACTCGGACACCTCTCCGTATATCCGTTAGTATATATGACTAGGCTAAAAATAATAAGTTACGGTTTTCTTGATTTACATCTGTAATGTGGCGTATATTAGTTAATAGCCAAAGAAAATTGGTCATGGAGGAGGGTCAGAAAATCTCGACCTCCTTTTTTTAACCAAAACTTTTAAGGATGATATGCCATTAATTGATATAGATGACGTTTCTAAACTATATGGCTTCGGTGAGGCTGCAACTATTGCACTCGACGAGGTTAATTTTGTCGTCGAAGAAAACGAATTTATTGCGGTTATGGGCCCTAGTGGATCAGGTAAATCAACACTCATGAATATTATTGGGTTTTTGGATGAGCCATCACACGGCGAATACAAATTAAATGGTCGGCTAACCTCAAAACTTAGCAACAATCAAAAAGCTAAGCTCCGCAGAGATACAATTGGTTTTGTTTTTCAGACATCAAATCTACTCCCAAAAATGACAATTTTAGAAAATGTCGCGCTACCACTTGCCTATAAAGGACTGTCTCCAGTCACTCAAATGCGTCGAGCTGGTGAGTTATTAGACCGTATGGGGCTTGCCCATCGCGAATACTTTTATCCACGCCAATTAAGTGGTGGCGAGATACAACGCGTGGCGATTGCTAGGGCTCTAATTAATGATCCGAAATTGATTATTGCCGACGAACCAACCGGTAACCTAGATAGCGAATCAAGTAAAGTTGTCATGGAGCTACTAAGCGAAATTCATAAAGCCGGCAACACGGTTCTAATGGTGACTCATAACCCTGCCCTTACAAAATATGCAGATCGAGTTGTATACGTTCACGACGGCACAATTATTCACGACGAAAAGAACAAGATCGGAGACATACCTGACATCTTAAAACGGAGTATGTATTTTGTTAGTAAAAAGACTACTGAAGATGACGTTGCTGGCGTATCTGCCTTGATGAAAACAATACCTGGTGATCTTGATGATAAAAAGAAGCCAAAACGACGTAACAAACGAAAAGCAAAAAATACCAAGATTAAGGCCCACAAATAATGATTAAATCTAATTTAAAATTAGCCTACAAAACTGTAAAAGCTACCAAGCTTAGAAGTTTTTTGACAATGCTCGGGATTATTATAGGTATTGTCTCGGTAGTTACTACGATTAGTTTGGGTGAAGGTGTAAAGCGGCAAATCGAATCTCAGATTAAAGAATTTGGCAGTGACCTATTGATAATACGTCCAGGCAAACATCTGGATAAAGATGCCAGCGGAAATATTACGAATGTCGATGTTTTTTCGGTATTTAATAATTCTACGACTTTGGCTGATAGCGATATCGAGGCGGTGTCTAGCTCTAAAGGAGTTGCTTCGGTGGCTCCATTATCTTTAGTTAGCGGTAACGTGACTTATGACGGCAAAGAATACAAAAGTGGCCAAGTTATTGCTACGACGAACACCTTCGCTGGGCTAATTAATCATGATATAGAGTTTGGGCAATTTTTATCAGAAACAGATGAAGGTAAAAATTTCGCTGTTGTCGGATCAACGATTGCCCGGCAACTATTTAACGATAGCGCCCCAATTGGCCGATCGTTAACCTTTCGGGGGCAATCATTTATTGTCAAAGGCGTATTTTCAGAGTTTGATGAGATCCCACTAAACTTCGGGGCAAATTATAATAACGCAATATTTATACCGTACGTAACTGGAAAATCGATTAATGAAGGATCTGCCCAAGTATTTCAAATTTTGGCAAAACCTACTGATGCCAACAAAGTTGAAGAAGTACAAAGTGCTATTGAACAAAATCTAATCAAAGTAAATGCATCAAGTAGTGACTACACGGTGCTTAAGCAAAAGGATACACTAGCAATTGCCAATAATGTCTTAAGAGTTTTGACAGGTCTAGTTGTGGCTGTTGCGACTATCTCTATTGTTGTTGGTGGGATCGGAGTCATGAATGTGATGATTGTGTCAGTCACAGAACGAACACGAGAAATTGGTATTCGAAAAGCTGTCGGGGCAACCGATAAACAAATATTGGGACAGTTTATATCAGAGGCAGTAGTACTTAGTCTTTTGGGTGGATTTGTTGGGCTTTTCGTGTCGTTACTTGTAAATTTTGCTATTAGAATATTTACTGAGATGCAGCCGGTCATTACAATTCAAGTTTGTTTATTGGCGGTGATAATCTCTGTCAGCGCGGGTGTATTCTTTGGAGTTATTCCAGCCGTTAACGCTTCTAAAAAGAACCCAATAGACGCGCTTCGTAACGAATAAAAAAAGCCTCTATTTATCTAGAGGCTTTATACATTTTTTGTTTTTGTTACTATTCTGTGGCTTTTTTGATGTCCATCCCCATAGCAATCATGATTGGTCCAGTGATCAATGCATATAGTCCGACTACCCAAACAAAGGCTACGCCGGCGCTAGCTGGTTGCATTAGGAGGATTACTCCGACTAACACTGACAATGCTCCACCGATTATCCCAAGCATTTTATGAGTAGCACTTGGCTCATCGATAAGTGATCCAACTACTTCTAGTACGCCACTAGCGATAAATACGAAGCCAAACAAAAGTATGAATGTTCCAAAAGTTACTAGTGGATGTCTAACTAGGTATAGACCAACGCCTAGTTGTGCGATTCCAGCTAGCATTCGGAGAAACCAGTTATCACCTCTCGTTAGATTCATAACTGCTTCAACTAAACTAACAACTCCCATAAGTAGTACATAGATACTCACAATGTACACCAATGTTGTGAGGGTTAACCCTGGCCAAAACACTGCTGCGATACCAAAAAGTATGCCAGCTACACCTCTAAAAACTAGTAACTCCCACATTGGTTTAAGTTTTTCGCTCATAAGAACCTCCCTTGTTAATGAATATCTATATTATGGCACTCGATTTGTGTATTAGTCAATTGCCACGAATTGTTATGTTGCATGTTGGCGAAGTATAAAAATATATAAATCCACGCAGTGGTATAATATGAAGTGTAGGAGTTCAACGGTTATGGACCACAAAACTCGGATTAAACAAGAACTTATTGCGGCTGGAGTAACTAGCTACGGACTAAGAAAGCCCACAATTCATAATCTCCCGTCTGTAATACATCCCGATGAACATATTAAAGGTGTTATATACGGTTGGCGAGACAAGAACACCGCTACTATTGTCGCCACTGATAGACGGCTAATATACATGGATCACAAGCCGTTCTTTCGTATCAATGACGAGATATCTTATGATTTTGTCAGTGGAATTAGTCATAATGCTCAAGGACGATTTTCGGGGGTTATTATACACACCCGAGCAGGCGATTATAATCTACGATTTGTTAATACCGAATGTGCAAAAGTATTTGTTCAATATATTGAGTCAAGAGGTATCGAGCATTTGAAAAATCGGTCCGTTGGACCAATAAGAAAACCTGTCGGTAACGATATTCCGACGCAGAAAACAACTGAGTCTAAAAATATGGCTACAGAACAGCAACAACCAATCTCTAGTGAAGTAAGAGATTTTTTAGTTGGCCATGACATTGCGGTGTTGTCGACCATTAATCGTCGTGGTGCTGTAAATGGGGCTGTCGTTTATTACCTACTGGGCGAAGAAAATTATTTTTATATAGTCACGAAGAGTCAGACCGAGAAAGCGCTGAATATTATGATTAATCCAGCTGTAGCCTTGACGATCTTCGATGAGCCAGATAGGAAGACTCTCCAACTTGAAGGAGTAGCAGATCTGATTACCGACAAGAACGAGATTAAATCAGTAACGACCAAACTAATAAAACCAAGAGTCTATGGTGGCGATGTGGCGTGGCCACCCGTGTCTTTACTGATAGCTGGCGAGTTTGTTGTGATTCGTGTTAAGCCAACCAGTATGAAGTTTATGGATTATAAATAGCAAAAGACTTTTTGATTAATTAATCACTTCGGCGTCTTGATACGACTCCATATTTTTCACAATATGCTTCGTATGCCTTACCTATCGAAGGAAAGTGAGGCCGATTTTCTATCTTTGCACCAAGGTGAGTTTTTCGTAGTGTATCTCTAATTGGTCCCTTCATTCTGGCTGTGACAAAACCGATGTCTTTACTGTCAAGCTCGCGCATGACTGATTTAATTGTTTTCGCGCCTGTAGAGTCAATGCTCGATATAGATTCTGCATCTAATAAAAACCAATTTACTTTGTTTTCAGAACTATTTATTAAATTGAGAACTCTGTCTTTAAAGTAATTTGCATTTCCAAAATATAGCGGAGCATCAAATCGATAAATAATTAACCCGGGAATATCAAATGTTTTTGGTGGCCTAGAGCTATCGCGAAAAGTCAGCCCATCTTCGCTAACCCCAAGTACTGCATCATGCGGGAAAGCAGAGCGTCTTATCAGGTTAGCTACTGCTAGTGCAATAGCTAGACCTAGGCCAGGCAATATCCCCAAAAATGCTACGCCTCCGGCAGTAATAAACGCTAAGATCGCTTCGCTCCTCCAGCCTCTCCAGATCGATTTAACTTCTTCAAAATCAAATAAAGTATATGCGGATAATATGATAATAACCGCTAAGGCAAATCTTGGAATATAACTGAGGTACTGAGAAAATGCAATCAAAACGAGCGCGATAATACCTGAAGCGTAAAGTTGAGAGAATTGTGACTTGGCTTTTAGGTTGTCGTTGACTGCTGTTCTTGATCCACTAGCCGAAACTGGCATACCGCCCACTGGAACCACGGCTAAATTAGCGATTCCAAGGCTAGTTAACTCTTGATTTGTTGATACGTCTTGATGGTTTTTAGATGCAAATGATCGTGCGGTTGCGATAGTGTCGGCAAATGATACTAAGGCAATGGCTGCGGCGGGTAATAATAATGTTTGCATTGAATCAAAGTTCATATTTGGAACGTTAAGATTCGGCAGACCGGCCGGGATATTCCCAACATTAGCTACGCCGAGCTCTGCAAAACCGTAAATCATCGAAGCTATACTAGCGACCAACAACAGCAAGATAGATACCGGAATTTTAGGCAGTAATTTTTTTAGAACTAGGCCTATTACTAATAAAGAAACACTTAATATCATGGTTAGAGTATGCGTGTTTGGAAATTGCACGGTAAGTTGATAAAGATTATGTATAGCATTTTCACCACCAATATTCAGCCCAAACATCTTTGGAATCTGATCAGAAATAATAACGATTGCAACCCCCATTAAATAGCCTAAAAGAATAGGACGTGATAAAAATTCTGCAATGTAATATAGTTTGAGCTTAGCGCCAATAATACAAAATCCTCCTACCAAAGTAGCCAAAATGACGGCATAGAATGTTGCTGATTCGGGATTACCGATAATTAATGGGGTGATTGCTGCCCCAGTCATAATCGACATTGCGGTATCTGGACCGACAATCACTCTCTTTGATGATGTGAATAGTGCGTAGGCGATCATTGCGGCGAGTGCAGTGTACAGACCGGTACTTATAGGGACGTGTGCGAGCTGGGTATAGGCCATAGATTGCGGTATGGCAATCGCGGCAACTGTTAAACCTGCTAATAAATCTGTCGGAAATTGTTTTTTTCGCCAACTACGAAAAAGTAATTTTGGTTGAAAAAAATTAAACGAATTGTTATTCATTATTAGTGAGACCTTCTTATGCTTTTACTATACGAAAGTCCCAGGTTTATAACAATAACTTATCGATTATGGTTTAATTTTTAACGTTTAATTTGAATTTGTGCTTCTTGCCAACAGATAGTATGGACTTGTCTGCAATCAAATCTTTGTAGTTGTCATTAGAGACTTTATTATCGTTAATCTTAACTGCGCCTTCTGCTATCAAACGCCTTGCCCTGCTCTTGCTATCAACAATTCCTAGATCGACAATCTTTTCAATCAAGTCAGTTGTTTTATCAAATTCTATGGTTTTTATGTCAGATGCTAATTCTTTGTTACTAATTTCAGACACCCATCGTGCTTCGGCGTTATCAGCTGCAGATTTGCCGTGATACATACTAACTATTTCGTGAGCCAAAAGCATTTTGATATCGCGTGGATTCTCGTCCGATCCTAAGCGTTCTTTAATCTTGTCAATTTCATCAAGAGTTAGCCGAGTACAGTCAATAAAAGTCTGCAGTATGCCCGCATCTGGTAATTGCATGGTTTTTATGTACATTTCTTTTGGCGGTTCATTTAGACCTATGCCCGTACCGAGGCTTTTACTCATCATTTTTTCACCAGTTTCTGGGTTTTCTAAAAGAGTAGTTGTTATAACGAATTTTTCTTTATTCTTGTATCTTTTGAGTAGCGTTCTTCCAGCGAGCATATTAAATGTTTGGTCAGTGCCACCAATTTCGCCATCAACGTTCATCGCTACAGAATCATAACCTTGCATTAGAGGGTAAAAAAATTCATGCACAAAAAGTGGCTTTTGTTGTTTTATCCGTTTTTCAAAAGCATCTCTTTCCAACATTTGTTGGACGGTAAAGTTTGATGCTAACTCGACACTATCTTTAAACGTTAGAGGCGAAAGCCACTGCGAATTAAATTTGAATTCTATAGGATTGTCTTTGCTTTCAAAATCTAATATCTTACCGATTTGGTCTTTAAAGCTCTTTAGATTTGTTTTAACTTCTTCTTCGGTTAGAGGTGTTCTCATGGAGGTTTTGTCACTAGGGTCGCCAATCATGGCCGTAAAGTCGCCAACTAGGACAATTATCTTGTGTCCTAACTTATGTAACCGTTCGAGTAATAAATAATTAGTAGAATGCCCTAGGTGCACATAATCTGCCGTTGGATCAATCCCGACATAAAAAGTCAGCTGTTTGTCTTCAAGTAACTTTTTTGCAAAAGCTTCTTTTGATGGGTAAATCTCGGCAATGGACCGTGATACTATTTCGTCAATTGCTTGTTTGTTTGTGATTATTTTCACTTTGTCTTAACCTCTCTTGTTTATTGTCTAAATTGTATCATAGGTGGTGTCATACATCTGATATATTAATTAGCTTTGGTTAAAATAATTCAAACACAACGATAACATGCAAAGACAAGATGACTATTCAGTTTTAATTCTTCTTGGTGATCGAAAAAGAATCTGTGTAGCTGTTGGTAGCGGGGACAAATTCACTGATCAACCGATTTTTTGAAATGTTGAACATACTAAAGCCATAAGAATTGCCAATATTACTACCATTCCAAGTTTGGAAGTATTCTTTCTCAGGGTCGTTTAGATTAATTCCCCGGAGGTTTTTACCCCCCGCCCCACTAATAGCGATTATTGTCCCATCACCTTTCTTGAAAGTATTTCCGGATTTTTTTATACATTTTGAATTGGTGGAATTTATCATAATGCTAGGGCAGTCAGGCGTAAGCGCCAGTTGTTTTGAGCGCATATAGCCGTGCTCATGGCCTTGCAGGACAATATCAATCTTCTTTTTGACTAAAAGATCCAGCAGATCGCCTTCGATCTCGCATGTTTTCTCGCCAATAGTGATACAGTTTTTATGCATACCTACTATGATCCAGGGGATATTTTTTTCTCGTGCAGAATCTATTGTCTTTGACAGCCAATTATAATGCTTTGAACCGGCATTATAGCTAAAACCATAATCGTCTATATCTGGTGATATTAAAATAAATCTAGCGAGTTTTTTGTGATCAAAATAATATTCTAATCCATAGTTACCTGTTATTTTTTTGATTTTGTTTGGCAGACATTTTCTATATGCCAAAATATCTCCGTCCCCATTACCGTCATCATGATTTCCGGCAACTAATTGAAAAGGATGCTTGCTACCAATTCTTTCTTTTACAAAATCGCACCATTTTTCTTCTGTGCCGTTACCATCGTAACCTAAATCTCCAAGAGCCAATGTAAAATCGTTTTTAGTTTTTCCTAATTTTGTCAGTACGTGACTGGCATTTTTGGATGAACTTATGTCACCTAGTGCAGTGAATTTAAATGACCCTGATTTTGATACTGTAATTTGCTTTGATGGCTGAATATTATTAGCTTGATCTGCTGCGTATCGATTGGATATTTGCCTTGATATAGCAACACAACCCGCCACGGCTATTAAAATGATTAATATGATTACGAGATTATTGTTTTTTTGTTTGTGCATCAATCGCGGTTAATTAACTTTTTGGTCAGAAGAATCTTCATTCTTGTCTTTTAAAAACAATACCGCAAGTAGAGTGATAATGAATGATACAAACCAAGACAATATCAGGAACAGAACAAAACTGTACCCCTTACGTTTTGCCAACATTGCTGGCCAAAGTGCCAGTAAAACCCAAAGTATTATTCCAAGTAAAATCATTCTAGTCCTCCTTATTTACTATTATTGTAATTCGATATTAGGTTTTTGCATAACTTTTATCTACTTTGGCTGATTGTCTAGAATCCATTTTTGTGTTGAGTTTATAGCTTTATCTGAGCGGTGGACGCACCCCATCCAACAACAAGGTCGACGCTTGCCTTGTTTTAGCTCCGTAATTGTTCTTTCTATATGCTTTTTGCGTGTCGCTTCTTGTTTAACGCTTATGTTCCAGCAAATCCATTCATTCCGAGCAAGTGGAGTGAGGTCTTCCCAACGTTCCAACGCCGATTCATCAGATTTCAGTGCGCTGCCTAGGTCTGTCGGTACTTTATGCGCAACTCCATCAGATATTTTTATAGTCATTATTATTATTTTAACATTATACAAATAAGTAGTTTGCACACATAAGCATTATTTAATAATTAATTTATTTTCTCATTATGAACTGGCTATTAAATTGATCGGGTGTCGCCTCTTTTATTTGTTCGGCGAATTTTTGTGGATTAGGGACTTCAGAAAATACCAGGTCAGTGCCAAGTGTTGGTATGAATACAGAGACAGACCCTGCACCAACCAGTCTTTCCAATATCGACTGTCTAACGATCACTGACTGCATATTCCTGAAGGGATAAGCCTTTTCAGTTCGCTTTAGAATCCCGGAACGGATAATTATTTCTTCCTTTTGTATTTCATACGTTTCACCACTCCACTTTGTGAGCAAAAAAACAAGAACACTAATTTGGACAGGCAATAACAGTAGTTGTGTCAAGGGAGATATTAGCCTGATGTTATAGTCAAACTGCTGACCAATTAGTTGAGCCAATCCACTAATTACCAAGTAAAGAAGTTCAATAAGTACTTCAAGGATAATAATCTTGAATGTAAGTAGAACTGGGCTTTTATGAATAATCGTACTTATATCTGTCTCCAAATCTAATAGTTACCATTTTTAAAAAATAAATCTTAATACTCAAACCCTAATTTTCTATGTTTAGGCCTTCGAAGATAGATCGCACTCATGCTTTTGTATACACTTTTGCCGGATATTCTCTTCTGAAGATATTTCATATCGTCGATGACTACTCGTCTTAATTTTTTACTATTTGTGTTGTATTGCTTGGTTAATTTCATTTGCCCTCCTTTAGTTTACTTGCACAAAATTGCTAATATGCTAAACTAGTTAATATAATTAACTAGTAAACAAAGTATACTAATGCGGACGATATATAGTCAAGAACAAATCAATAAAACAAAGTTAATCTCTAAAATAATAGGAGATTCTAGCAATATATTAATTCTTTATGAACTAATCAATTTTGGTGAAAAATCTTTTAACGAATTAAAAAGAATGACTGATATAAACGCTGTAACTCTGTCAAAAAAACTGAACTTGTTAAAAGCAGATGGTCTAGTAAATTGTCGAGAATGCGGTAAAGAAAACAGATATTTTATAACTAAAAAGTCAGATAAATTTGTTTCATTAATTAAAGATATTGAAAAAATTGTCACAAAATAGACGTTAATACTACCGTCTTTTATTTATCTATTATTGGCAAACACAATTCATACTACTCTTCGAGCATACCAATGATTTCATCCACTATTTCGTCGACGCTCTGATCTGATGAATCTAGCTTTCTAAAACTAGAGAACTTCGGGTTTGACAGATAATCTAGATGTTCTTCAATGGCTTCCTCGCCCATGAAATACTTTTCGTCTCGCTCAGAGTCTCGTATTTTAATAGTTTCTCTAGAGGGACTAAGTGCTACCTTTAAGGTGATCTTGACATGTTTTTCGAGCTCTTCCCAACCTTCGGCATGCATATATCCGCCGATTACCACCGAGAAGTTATGATCTAGAAAGTTGCTACTGATTTTTCCGATGGTTTCACCGACAAGCTTCCATTCAGAGTATACCCACGCAACTTTGCCGTCTCCCTTGTCGCTCTTATGAAAACCGGATATGATCATGTGTTTTATATGATCAACCTCAATATATACACATCTGTCGATTCGCTTAGCTAGAGCAAGGGATACTGTACTTTTTCCTGACCCTGTAGGACCAGTAATGACAATAATTTGGTTCATGTTTTTATAATAACCTAATTGTTCGAAAATAGACCCTTTTAAGCCCCGTGATACCTAACCTTGGCTCTCAGTATTGACGGACTTTAGAATTACGATATTTCTATGAAAATTTTAGTGAAGCCTTGTTTCTTCAGATCTCTCTTTATATTTTTAATAGTATCACGCATATTTTCATAGCTATTATCAAGTGGTGTCACTGTACAACATAGAACATATTCATCGCTGGCGATAGCCCAGACTGCCACATCCTTTACGGCATTAATGTTCTTGTTCTCTAAAATAGTCTTCTTTATGCGACCAAGGTTAACTCCTTTGGGCACACCTTCCAAAAAAATGTGAGTAGCTTGACGCAATATAGCAATCGCAGCATAGATTAATCCAACACCAACTCCTACACTGATAAGTGGGTCAATCCATGTTTGGCCTGTGATGGCAATTAGCACTCCAGCAACGAAGGCTGCGATGGAGAATATTGCGTCAAACGCCATGTTTGTAAATGCTGCTTCAACATTCAGATCATCCCTATTTTTACGAAATAGGAAGGCCACCATGCCATTAGCAAATATCCCAATCATGCCGACAAAAGCAATGACTCCACCGCTTAACTCTTGTGGATGTTGGAATCGCTGGTAGGATTCGAAAAAGATAAACACTGCCATAACTACTAATATGACGCTGTTGATTAGTGCGGCGAGGACCGAAATTCTCCCATGGCCTAATGAATGACTTTTGTCAGCAGGCTTCTGGGCAATCTTATTACCTATCCACGATATTGTGAGCGTCACCGAATCAGTCAAATTGTGGGCTGCATCAGCAATTAGTATTAAACTGCCAGTCAAGAGTCCTACGACAAGCTCAAAGAGCATGAATGAGCTAATAATTAAAAAGCCTAGTCTAAATCGGCTACTAAGGCTCATTGTTTTTGACATACATCAATAATAGCAAATAAAAGTGGTCTACATTCAATGTGCTTATGTGTGAATCCCTATAGCTGATATACTTCGTACTAGGTTTTATTTTCAGAATATAGATTTTTCTAGAAGTCTTAACTTCTAATCACTCTTTCACGTTAAGAATCCTCCAATTACCGCTGATACGTCTGAGCTTTAAAGTCTTTAAACGACCACGAGGTAATGTGTATCGGACCTCGGCATTCCGGTAACCGCCTTTTAGCCACTTAAAGTCGAATATTTTGGCCTTCTCATGCGTAGCGACAAAGGTTTCAAGCTCATGCCTTACTTCTAAGTTGGCATTGATGGTTATTGGCTCGCCCTTTTTAATGTCTCGAATAGCGTAGTCACATTGCTTATCAAAATCTGAACGCACTGTAGGATTGGCTGAATGGTTTGTGTAGCGCGAAGGTTCTGGGAACAAGAACAACTTACCGTCGAAGGTATGCACGAACATGTGTTCGCTCTTGGGCAGGGCATTAAACTCGGCTTGAGTCAGCGGCTTTAAGTCCCAATACTTGATCAGCTCACCTTTTTTGAAGTCACGAGCAGCGTAGACACCCTTGCCAGCTAGTTTGCCCTTGCCAATGTAAACATCTTTCACGCTAACTCTCTCTGTAGTCCTTCACGGCCAAGACTCAACCAATAATCCGTCTCGTCAGTGTCGTTGCCGTTGATAAACTTCTCTTGATGGGAGCCCAGAAACTCCATGGTAACTCCCGCAAGTGCATAGGTTGGCAAGTGTTTTCGCTCCTCAGGTGTAAGTTCGTTGAACCTACTGTATTCGTCAGCAACACGGTTACACCTGTCAGCCAAAGACTCTCCTCTGTCACTGTGTAGTAGATTGGCGACGATAACAGCTAACTCCTGAATGCGTGGATAGCGATTAGCTACCGAGAAGTCCAAGATGTAGATTGGACCGTCGTTAGCCAAAAGGACATTGGCTTTCGTGAAGTCGCCATGCACGAAACAACTCGGCAGGCTATCGACTGGGATTGCTTCATAGCTAGCCATAGCACGTTCGGCCAGCTCGAGGTCTTCGGGTTTAACATACTGCTTAACGCGGTCGTACATGCTACGAATATTGGGGATAGCCCAGCTATCAAACAGATACGGAGGCTCGTAATCAATGTTATTCACCTTGGCAGCTTGTTCGAGGACAGCTACACGTTCTTCATCAGTTGGTGCTCGGTCGAGCTCTAGGAAGGTCTTGCCTTCGATAAAAGGCATTAGCACCAGAGATACACCGCTGTCAGAAAGCACAACATCACCAAACTTAGTCTTGAGAAGTTCTGGGTGGTTTACGCCAGCGTCGACAACACGCTCCATAATTTGAACGTATCGGTCAACTTCATCGGGCTTACGGGTTTGAGCGAACATCTTGGCCACGTACCGGCTGTGCTCAGTATCTATAACTACATTACAGTCTTCATACCCCACACCAATAACGGAATGATCACTTGGAGCGCCGATACCGTAAGATTCGGCAATAGTGGCGATGAAAGGCTCGAATTCACCAGTCAAAGCAAGTCTGTTTGTGGGGCTTTGTAATTTGCTCATCTAAAGAAAGTATAACCCAAAACGACAAAAGAGGCTTCTCGCCTCTGTTATTCATTCATCTTACCGTGTCCTCCAAAGCCTAGCGACGGAGGATGCTTGGTTCTTGGTGGTGGTGGGCGCTCGGACTATTCTGATTTCTGTCAGCTACGTTTGCTCTTTTTTCCACCAAAACGTTTAATTATTCTAATTGGTATGTAAAAAACCAAAAAGATTAATACAAAAATTCCTGCAATAAGTGCCCATATGAACACAGCATCAGATGCGGGTATCGGAGTGTTGTCGTAAAAAGCCAGTATTAACATCGATGGTATTCCTTTATTTGGTCATTGTATCATAAGAACTATCGCTAGAGATGGACGTTAGATTCATAAATAAGCAAGATTTTGGGCTACCAAATACCGTTTTTGCTTAAGAAAGGCATAACATGGTCTAGGGTCATTGGTGTCATCATGCTCTTATGTTCATGCGCGGATGAATTGTCAAGCCAGTAAATGTTAGCTATCTCAGAAGCTGCACGGGGCTCGTTAAGAAGATCTGCTGTGAATAAATGCATCTCTAGTTCTCGTCCGTCAGGTGTTTGGCCGGTGACTACACCTATTTCTTTAGTGTTCTCGATGCCCGCCGACAGCTCTTCCTGGATTTCTCTCACAAGCGCCTGTTCAATGGTCTCGCTATCTTCTTGCTTACCTCCAGGAAAAACGTAGTAAGGCTTGTCGTGCGGTTGCACAAACATCAGTTCTTTAGCACCGTGATTATTACGGAAAAGTAATAATGCTGCTTTCACTATCATGAAGCAAGTATAGCAAGAAGAGACGTCTCGCGAGTTTATGTATTTCGCTTACCGTGTCCTCCAAAGCCTAGCGACGGAGGATGCTTGGCCGTTGGTGGTGGTGGGCGCTCGGACTATTTTTTATGATAACTGGCTAATAAATATAGGCCATAAGCAAAAGTAATGGTTGATGTAATAAAAAAGATGACAAATCCATGTGGCGCAAACCAGCCAACGTGTGCTCCATTTAGCCCTTGTTCGTCTGCGTATATTCCAGCATTGTAGTTATCTATACTTGGTATGATTGTTGCTGCCATCATCACGATAAATAGGCCATACTTAATTCTTTTACTCGTGAGTTTGCTTTGCATACTTTTAGTATACCGTACATTTGAAATGCTTATGCTTGGCTCCTGGGTGAGAATTGCCTTTGGCAATTCGCAAGGAAACCTTCTGATGAAAACTTGTTTTCAATCAAGTAAGTTTCGGGACCGCAGAATGTGGTCGGACAAACGCACGTTAATCCAGGCGCCCGCTAACGCTGGGGCCTGTGACTAACGACCGAACTCGACAACCTATCAGCAGCTAAAGCTGCTGGGTTGCCTTGTTCCCAGACCGACCCAGAAAGATACAAAAACGGCCCTCAAACGAGGACCGTCTTTGTATGGCTCAGCATACAGGTCATGAACCAATAGGTGTTATTATATGGATATAACATTCAACATTTAGTTAGAATATTACATTGTTTAGAGGTTAAAAAATGAGCTTAGATATGTATCTAACGAAGAAAACATATGTTGGCAGCAAGGACAAC
This sequence comes from uncultured Candidatus Saccharibacteria bacterium, assembly GCA_964510945.1. Lineage (GTDB taxonomy): Bacteria > Patescibacteriota > Saccharimonadia > Saccharimonadales > JAGQNJ01 > DAISWO01. Next base: position 36,351 of record CAZEED010000006.1, on the reverse strand, counting down.
AAATTAATAATTGCTGGCATAAAAAGCCAAGTAGATATCAGCAGGGTAAAGCTTGTAGTTGAGGATATAGCTTACTGGAGAAAAGCCAACGCAATACACAAATGGTTTGTAAATAACGTCCAGAATTCAGAGGATGATTGCAGAGTATATGAAGTACACACTGAACAACTCAGGAATCTTCTTGAACTTTGTTATCAGGTTAAAAAAGATTCTAAAAAAGCTCCAGAGTTACTGCCAACACAAGGAGGATTTTTATTCGGGAGCACTGATTACGATAATAATTATTTCCATAACATAAACTACACGATAGATGTGCTCGAATCAGAATTAGAAAAAGGTAGCGACTCATTGCAAGTTTATAATTATGAGTCCAGTTGGTAGTAGTTAGTAATTAAAATAAAATCGCGTCAGCGGATTATTGTCAGCACCTTCGTCTGGCTCAGGTAGTCCATCTACCACAGGATAACGCCCACAAGTGTCACACACTATGCGTTGGCATTTAGCATTGCCTGAATCGACACCTTTTCTACTGGCTTCTTGGAGTGAATAACTGTCCCCGCATTTTTCACACTTATATGTTATGACCGAAGCTTGTATGTCGCCCATTTCGTCATGAAAAGAATCGGTTGGTCTTGACCCTACAGATATATCTGGCTCTGAACTAAGAATTTTTCGTTCCTCTGCTAATCTTTCTTGGTCAGTAAGCCTTTTAATGGTCCCGCCACACCTGAAATAACTATAACGTCCAGGGCATCCTTCGTATTGGCAGAAAATCGGTAGAGTATTTACGATTGCCTTGCATCTTGAACACACAAAAGACTTTGAAAAGTCGTCAATAGTCGTAATAAATTGTTTTTTACATTCGCTACAATGAAATTGTATACATATGACATCGCTATTCTTTGGCTTAACAAATTTCGGCATAACTTACCATACTCCTACTCCAGTATATACCACTTTGGCTCTGCGACTGTGAGTAAAGTCATGTATAAAAATCCAGCAGCGTGGACGCTTACTGGGTCCTATGTAAAATATATACTCTTGGCTCCCCATACAGGTCACGGAACCCTTAACAGGGGTATGGTACTGAAAATGGGACAAATGAGACACCAAACGCGCATATTCAGAAGTGTTCCATTTTTATTGGATAAAGGAGGTGTTTGATGGTCTGGTAATTAAAACAAAACAAATATACCCACCAATTATCTCTATATCGAATAAAAGTTAATCATCCTGCTAATATCAACTCAGCCCTGCTGGCTAGGTCTTGAATTATCGAGCTGCTTAAAAGCGTGTCTAATGCCTTTACCAGCAAGCGGTTCGTCTTCATAGCGACCAAGCAAATGTAAGTGGGCGTGTGCTACGTTTTGACCGCCGGTTTGATGTATGTTCCAACCTAGATTGTACCCTTTCGGTTGTTCCTTTTGATCGACTAGCTTTTTCATTCTGTCTAAAAGGCTGTGCAGTTCCCTCCATTCTTGGTCATTGATTTCGAATGGTGTCTCTATATGTCGCTTGGTGATTGCCATGACGGCGTTATTAATACTACCTTCTTCCATATCGGTTATGTACCATAAGTCATCTTGGTAGAGCACACTGACTCGTAGCAAATTGTTCTCGATGCAAAATGGGCAGAGTTGAGTTGATTCTGACATATAAATACTGTAACAGATTTAAACAGCTTTGTTTGACATTATGTTAATAATCTCAATACTCAGATCTTTGGAATTTCCTGCTAGTATTGTCTGCATACCAAGTTTCCGGGCTGGGACTAGATTTTTTGGATTATCGTCGATATAGACTACATTGTGGGGGCTTATATCTGGTATTTTTGAAAGAGCAACGTTATATATTTTCTCATCTGGCTTTCTGAGGCCAACCTCACACGACAATATCGTAAAATCAAACGGATGATATCCGCCACCAAGTCTAATCGACTGTGCTGTCGGCGGAACAGTATCAGACAGTAGTCCAAGGATATAACCAGAGGTTTTGAGGTTCATCAACGTTACCTGTATTTGTTTACGAGGATACATACAATTATCAAATGTGTTCCATATGTCCCTGAGGGTGTCGTCTACTTCACTGCCTAATGCATTCTCAATCTGTGACCAGAACTCATCAACATCGATAAATCCCTTCGATAGTTGATCCCATGGTTCCGATATTAGTTGTATTGCACAGCTTTGACCAATTGCAAGGTTGCTCGCGAGTCTCATTGCAGGTTCGAAATCGCGACCGCCATCACTGACGACTCCACCGTAGTCAAAAATTAGCGCTTCAACCACATTAACCCACCATTCGTTGATATGTAGGTATAGCTATTTCTGTGAGATGTGCCTGTAGGCTAGATGGCATTCTGTCGATGTCAATCATACGATCGGATGAAGGCTTTATACCAGTGCTAATAACTGCATCTTTTGTCCAGGCGTGTGTATCGTCAGTTAAGTTCGGGTTGTAACCGGTGTTGGCATTAATGAATTCTCCCTGCCATCCATTTATCATTCGGTCAGAATATTCCAACCCCAAAATTCCTGCGGCAGTTTTTAGCGTGGGTTCAGGGTATTTTGTCAATGTTGAGCCATCAATAACGATTGAAACGGCGGATTTGCCCAACGACGTGAAGTGACGACCGATATATTCCCAGCTTGTCTTCGAAAAGTTTGTTGATTTTGGCCCATTTTCCAGAAAATTACTAGCGTCCTGAATCTGCTCATCTGTGAGCTCATCCATTGTAAACATGTCCGCGCCCGGTTCATATGCTAAGTCGTTTGCAATCCGAGTAAGTAGTGAACTTATCTGTATTCGTGGATCTCTTACCGACCAGACGATTCCAGTCGAAAGCTCAACTAGCTCATTAAATATTGATTGAGAAATGTTCCTTGCCATATTTTTTGAAATAATCGTTAGCGGCGTTTCAGTGTCGCGACCGGACCCCTTCATAGCGTCAAGGATTCGACCTGAGGCATCTTCAATATCGTGGCGCATTCTATTAAATGGCTCGTTTACGTATATGCTGGGAGTGTCTGATTCGCTCAGGGATCGTGCCAGGGCTGTTGAAACGGAGCGTGGAACTGATTCGACATGAACTAGATTAACCTCGCCAGTTGAGATTAGATTCGTTAATTGGTTATAATTATTACTCATGCGAACCTCCATTTAAGGGTTGTAGTTGCAGCGTGCTAACAATATTCTTGATGTGTTTTTCGAGACGTCTAATCCTCCGGTCTATAGTGATATTTTCTCCCAAAATCTTCTTTGAATCCTCTGACTCAGTAGTTTTCTCTCTTGAATGCAGACTGCAATCAAGATTGTTACATATTAACCACGTAAAACTATGTGAATCGGTCTTTCTTACTGCGGTGACTTTAGCAATTTTAGATCCGGGCATTCGTGTATAGCAAAGATCACAGATAATAGGTTTTATCCTGCCGGATTTATCGGCTGTAACCGAGGACTTAGATATTTTAGTCACGTAATAGTCGTCTTCACTCAGCAAGAACAGTAGTCCGGTCTGTTTTCTGTCTATATAAAAACAACTCACTTCGTTGTCACTATTTTGAGCATTAAAAATCTTGTCAAAATCTTTGATAAGTGTCTTACCTCTATAATTTTGAATCACAGCTCTTCGATATAGATCTATGCTAATCATCTTTTTATCACCACATGACCATTGACTGCATCTAATGTGACTCTGTCTCCATCTTTTAGGATTGAAGTTGCGCCCTCTACGCCGATCAAGCAGGGCTTATTTAACTCACGACTTACAACTGAGGCGTGTGACAGCAAGCCACCTTCTTCTGTGATAATTCCTGCCGACTGGTTCATGATTTCGATCAGATCAAAATCTGTGCCTATGGCCACCATAATGTCTCCGGTGCGCATTTTCTTCTTATCGGATTTATCGAATATGACTTTTACTGAGCCTTCAATAATGCCACTTGACGCACAGATTCCGCTTAAGTGCTTAATATTCGATCTGTTTTTGCTAGCGTTGTTTTCGATGGCTCTTACCCCAGATGTTACATCTTCTGATCTCTCAAATCTGACGCCATCTTTTTGTCTTGCCTTGAGATGGGAATTTGAGAGGTGCTGGCCGGTATCCAAAAGCGTAACGATCTCTGATATTAAATACCAATCTAGGTTACTCCTCGGAACGCCCGTTCTTAACGCAATTTCGTCCATGATTTTCAATCTACGCACTACAGTCTCACCGAGCTTTGCTTTGTTTTTATCTCTAAAAACTCCTATACGTGCCATTAATCGACATAATTGGGCGAGCCCTTGGTCGTTAATCTTTGACAGTAATCTCTCGCTCTCGTCTCTCTGCTCTGCAAGATTTTTAATAGCTTGAGCGTTAGACAGTAAGCTATTGCCACTAGTGAACATGTCTTGGTACTTCTTCAGATAATCTTCTTCAGAAGGAGGCAGTTCTCCGTATGCACAGTGCTTAGGTGAAAAAACAGTAATATGTTTCAAGAATAGTTTCAGGATGTCCTGGTTGTCGTATGGGCTTGCAGCATCAATTCCGCGAGCCTTACGTATAATTTTAGAGAATTCAACTTCTTCTTCTTGAGCAACAGTTAGTTCTCCAGGTGCAATCAATTTTGAAAGCAGTAAGTTTCTGTCTTCTGGGCTGGATTCGTACTTTTCTAAGATTGAGTGTAACGCATAGTTTAGACTGTATTCTATCTGTACGACGTTTAGTCTGTATATTTCACCCATTGGATAATCCATGACGTCGATAAATATAAGTGCTAGATCTTGGTCGGATAGCTCGCTTAAGTTAATGCCGTCAATTCTAGCCATGAGCTCATCAATGAGGTCGTATGTAGGGTTTAAGATAGCTTCAATTTCTCTGATCAGAACCGGGTCTAAAATTACAAACTTCTTAGAAAGCCAGTGCTGCAAGAATTGCCATTCACTAACGGGTGCAAAGGACTCAACCCGGCCATCTTTGTAGTTCGTGAGAGTGTGTCTAAACCTGATTGAATTTATCCTAGGCCAATGACGATTATAGAGGTTATGTATGCTTTCGGCGCCTGCTAGATGTGCAACTTTGCGCATATTAATGCGTCGCCAGTGCTCAGTTTCATGAGGAAAGATTGTGTCGGCGCTTAGCATTACAGCTCAATCCTTGGTTTATGTGCAGAGTAGCTGGCCATGGCTCTGTAAATCTCGGCATTATTGACATTGAATGCTGGTTCATCAAGGACATATGCAGACATTAAGCCACTGTTGATCATCGTATCGTTGAACGGGTCTTCTTTGTGGGTTGTCATCTCTCGAATTTTCTGCAGAACAAGTTTTTCGGGGTCAACAATATATGCACCGATATTTATAAGGTCAGTACTACTTGTTCTTTCTACTCGTTCCCAGTTTTTAACTATGCCATTGTCGGTAACATTAAACCGGGCACCTTCGTACGTTGGGACACTCGGGGCAACTAATATTGAGACCGGTGTACTTTGTGTATCGTGGAATGCAAGAAAATCAGACCATTTGAAGTCTGCCCAAAAATCTCCTGCTGCCATCATAGATTGGTCACCACTTCTAAATACGTCTAGATAAAGCGGTCCTAGAGGGCCGGATATATTTCGATTCACCAGCAGTTGGATATCTTTTGGTGTGTCTGGATGTTCGCCGATAGGTTTGATGGTGTCGTAATTTGCATAGATCTCTACATTGGCGATCTTCATAGCTTGGCGCGTAATCCTGCCAACGAGCGTTTCCTTGTTCCCGGTAGGCAACAAGGGTTTGGGAGTGTCTTCAGGAAACCCAAGTTCGGCGATGCTGGCTTTCATCCGTTCGCCTTTGCCTGCTGCAGAAATAGTTATCACTTTAGGTTGTCGTCTCATAATTCTTCTCCATTACCGAGGACCATGTTAATTTCACTCCTGAGAATCGCAACATTACCGACATATGCTTCGTCAATATTTTCAAGAACAATTAGTCTAGTACAAAGATAGTCTGCAAGTGAACGCGTTAGTTCTAATTTCGCGGCCTGCTCTTCACCTATTTGGTTCACGCTAAATTCAACACTTTTTCTTTCACCAGAGTTGTTTCTTTTTTGGACTCGTTCTTTTATCAGTTCAGCCGGTGCTTTTACAAAAACATAAGATTGCGGATTGAACATATCTTCCATTTCTTCGTCATAGGCTAACTTTCCTGGTTCTAGTTCACGAATCGCATGGCAAGTTACAACTAAGGGTTGTTCTGCGACTACAATTGAGTATGCTTTTAGTTGTGCTGTGCGAATTTCGTCGGCTTCGGCGGCTCGCATCATCGCATCTCGGTCCATCTTGAGTGCTTCACCAACTAATGTTCCTAGGTTCCTTGTTCCTATCTTAGCATCTGCATTCGCCGCAGTTACCAGGTAGTCTTTACCTACTCCAGTAACTCCTGTTACACCGATAAGTCTATTCTTCACTTCAATTCTCCTAGCGTTGTAATTGGCCTAGCTTGCAGTAGATAGAGCACACCACTTTTTATCGCCCATTCGATGTCGACAGGTTTTTCATAAAGATCGTCTATGCGCCACAATGCTTCGCTCACTAGCGTGATGATCTGTTCGAGTTGTTTCTGTTCTATCGCGTCGGTTCCTTCCTGCAGTATTCTGTGCATTCCAGTAATGCGGTTGATTCGTAATGAAGTCGGCTTGATTTTGCCCGAAACGAGGCTTTCTCCTATGCCTCTAACGATTTCTATAAGCCCCACTCTTCGATCTTGCTCAATCGGGTTTACGGAAAAAGCCACACCTGCAAAATCGGCATCGATCATTTCCTGTACTACAATTGCCATGTCGACAACTTTAACGCCTCTGGCGTCGCTGTACATCGAGGTAACAGATGTGTTTTTAGATGAGTAAACTTTGCGGACTGCCTCACTTAATTCTGCTGGCTTGACATAAAGCAATGTATCAAATATGCCCGCAAATGAATTTTCGTTCCCGTCCTCACCAATTCCTGACGACCGAACTGCAAGCCTCAGATTACTTTTCTTTAATTGCTTCGGGAATATAATACTATAAGGGGTTTCTTTATCGCTTATTATTCGCATTTCGGCCGCAGGAATTATGTGCGTTTCGGGGACCTTTACGCCCCAGCCAATGAGTTTTTGCAAGTTATAGCCCTTGCCTCCAATTTCACAAAGGCTGAAATCTGTTTTTGTGGATAATTTTTTTAGTATCATTGCTGAGCCCTTTCAAGAGGCAAAGTCATACAGGCTAGCCCGCCACCCATTTTGTGTATTTCATTTATGTCGACAATGTGACATTTTACCCCATTTTGCTCAAAAATATTTTTCGTTTCGGGGCAATCAGATGGCATAAGAATTTCGTTAGGAGCAATGGTCACAATGTTCATTGCAAAATTATTTTTTATTTCGTCGGTTTCATCGAAGTCGATATATTCAAATCCATCAATTTCAGCACTACAATACCTAGGACGACGTGCAATTTTACCGGGTCCAATGATATGCATCGCCCCAAGTAAGTGTTGTGGTACCTTTTGGATATTGGCTGAAATTGACTTCACATCGAATTGAAATTGGTTTGCAATCTCATCAATTGCTTCGGTCGATGTACGAAAACCTGTGTATACAAGAAGCCCAGATTCCTTGCTAATAATGATATCTGCGCCTTCCATCGTCATATTATCAGCGAGTTCAGCAAAAACGTCTTCACTTACTTTGCATTTGTCCATGAGTAATTTTTTGAACTTGCGGGGTTCGGCTTTCCTCAAGTCATATTTCATATTTGCTAGTATGATTTTGTCATCTATTATCGCTGCAACATCGCGCAGGAAAATCATGTTAGTGGTTTGAGGGTGCAATTGTTCCGGGTCTTCAAGCAAGACAACTTCCACGCCTAAATCTGCAAATGCATCGGCCACATTACTTACCTCAGACATCACTTTTTTTGCCTCTGGTGTTAAGGAGTACATGGCGTCATTAGGTGTACCTTGAAAAATCTCATCAAGCCGAGGCTTGTAGAGTGCTACTCTAATCAGTATGCCGAACTCATTTGTATAGTTTACTAACGCCATGTATCTTCCTCCATGCTGTAGCCCAAATGGTCTTGAAGCTGCACCACATCATCAAGTAGTGCTCCCGGCAGGTAACTTTTCAAATCTCGGAACATACTGGCACGCTTAAGCCATCTTTTTTGGCTTGGTGTCTCGGTGCTCATGACAGATCTGTCCCAATCGTAGCCAGTGGTATCTATTCCTGTGAGATGTGAAAGTCTGGCGTAAAATTCGGGTGGATTGGAGTAGAATTGCTCAAATGTTAGCCTTTCCATTGGTTCGAAGTTATCAACGATGCTTTTGTGCGCCCTGAGCCATTGATTAACGGCCACCTCAGTCAAGTTGCTTTCAGTATAATCTTCCCAGCCCTTAAAAAGATCGAAACACCAGTATATGCTTGACATCTCTGTAATAGTGTAGTCCTCAATTGCCAAGGGTTTTTTAACCCCCACAGGGTTAGATATAAAGTCTGTCTCGCCTATTTGCCAACCATCCATCAGTCCATTTGTTGTTTGTACAAATCCTCTTGAGAGATGGATGTAGTTAATCCTTGCATTAGGGAACAGAGATTCATAAAATCCCGGACGGTATGCGTCTGATGGGGACTTAAACAACAGTGGTAGTTGTTGCAGCTCATCTTCCGTGGCTAGATGGGCCAGTGGCTGTTCAATAAGTGGCGGGTTCTCTAATGGTAGACTGAATTCTGGGTTGCCGAATTGTTCTGTTTTAGTTGGCATGGGCTTAAGCGCTAAACGACCAATTTCTTCAGTAACCTCACCCCACTCAGTTCCGAGTATATTCCCACGGTTTAGCACGCTGGTCATAAATCTTCCAAAATCAGGAAGATCACTTTGCCTACGTATTACTAACCGATTGCGAAGAGGGTCAAGTGTATCTTTTGCGTTCAGCTTACGGTCTCTTACTAGTAGGTCATTTCTGACGAGGCTCAAAAGCAGGTCTTTGTTATTAATTTCCCCTACTAATTCGTCTGAATCCAAGAATGGAAATTTGTTCTCCGTCAAAGTAAGCCAAGGCTCATGTTCGCCACCTGGCGCGGCTACCTTTCCGGTGCTGGCAAGGGCATTGAAGATGAGGCTAGATCCAGATCTAGATGCGCACAATACTACGTACACGTCGTCAATTTTTTCATTCCATCCTGGATGTTCAGCAACAATAAGATCTGCCAAGACGTCAGCATTCGCGCAGCGGTAAGCATCAACTAGATTGTTGGTGTTAGTTTCCGAAATAACCGGCGGGGTCTCTTGGCTACGTGACATTTAGTTCCTTTTAATCTTTATAGCATAAAATAATCTTATTAGCAAGTGAACTGTTAATATACACTTTGTCTGATAAGAAGCGAAAGGACCAAGAGGATGCGAAGTCATGACATATCCGAAAAAGAAATGACCGAGTTCAAGAAACTATGCGACGACAAAGGTATTAAGTATGAAACCGAGGCCGAATATCGTGAGTCCATGCATAATCTTGTCAGTTTTGTGGACTTACTGATCGAAATGGATATGGCTCAAAAAGCCTTGAAGAAACGATTGGAGACTGAACCAAAGGGATTCGTCCTTGAGGGCAAAGGCCGCAACTGCTCTCTTTGTGGGCGCGGCGTATACGAAGGCGATGGTTGGTATGACAAATGGGGCTTTAAGTGCATGAATTGTCAGGGTGCGGTCAATAAAAAGAAGATCCCGGGTTCACTATGTGGGGATTGGGATCACAAAAAATGTATCACTGATTCTGACCTTTCGTGGAAGTCTGGCTTACATACGCAAACGATTCGTAAACTCATAAGAAACGGTGAGATCAAAGCACGTCCCATACCTAAAGGCCCGTTTATGATTCTTCGCAAAGATAACCCCAACCTATCCAAAGTTCTAGATGCTGAATATAAGAGGTCTGCTGAAAAGAACTCTAAGAAACAATAGCTCCTGTAAGTGACGTGATTATTCCGTTACAATATAACTATGGCGATAATAATTTCTAAAAATGGCAATAATGCTCAAAAAATTGAAGAAACACGATTCGGTCTTGAAGATAAACTCCAGGAATACGTAAAGAATAATCCAGACATCATCCCGATTTACGAAATTTCAGAAGACGCAAGATTACTAGTACTTACCAGGGAGTTCCCTACAAATAGTGGACCTATTGATGCACTTGGCGTTGATCAAGACGGCAATATCTATGTTATTGAAACTAAACTATACAAAAATCCAGATAAAAGGACCGTTCTGGCGCAGGCTTTGGACTACGGTGCATCACTGTGGCGACATAGTGGAGATGCTTCGGATTTTATTGATTCGCTTGAAGCAAAAGTTAAGCTGCAATTTAGCACTTCACTATCTGAAAAAATCCAAGATTTCTTCGAGGTAGACGATAGCCAGATTATTATCGACACCATGTCTAAAAATGTATTGAATGGCAACATTAAGTTCGTCATCTTAATGGATACTGTCGACGATAGACTAAAGGATCTTATAACTTACGTGAATCAGAATAGTCGATTCGATGTTTATGCTGTCGATCTTCAGTATTACAAACATGATGAGTTTGAAATTATTATTCCTAAGCTTTATGGCTCTGAAGTTAAAAAAGAAGTCAAAACACAAGATGACTCACAAAGATTTGATAACCAAAAGATTGTTAACTGGGTCAACGAATGGAAATTGACAAATATTCAATTTGATCTTAATAACACGACCAAATCTTATGCCAGGTTTACGACCCCAACGATCGACCGCATTATTCCGCATCGAGATGATAATTTGAGTGGTTGGAAAAATGGCAACGCATATTATTACGAGATTCGCACAGATAAAACAGGTTGGGTGCAAGTAGCATTAGAATTAAACGGCAATGGCGTTAATGAGGTTCAGAATATAGGTCAGCAAAAAGTAATGGACTTTGTCGGTAAGAAGCCAAAGAAACCTGAATGGCAATGGTTCAATGCAATTGGTTGGCGAGTTGACTATCAGAAGGGTGAAACTGCGATTAAAAATGATTTACATAGAATTTTCACAGAAGACATTCCCGCATTTGAGAGCAAGCTTAAAGCTTATGTCGAGCAATAGTCTAATTGTTGTAAAATAGTACCTTCGTGTTCCAAAAATGTCTAGAAAGTGGCTAGAATCCCGTTTTCGTACATTTTAGATTAACCTCTGATTTGACAGTTAAAACTACTAGTGCTTGAATGTAATTATCAATTAGCGAATAAGTACGCAAATATAAGCGCTTCGTGAAGTTGACCGCTAAGGCGTATAGCCAAAAAATTAAATCTAATTTTTGCTGGTATTGTGGTTAACTCGTGGGCGAATTTTTATTTGCTTCAAGTTGGCCACCTCCAGTAATAGGAGGAACATTATGGCTATAAGTACGCCTAACTTAAATATAAAAACTGTAAAAATAAATCAACTAAAAGCGAGCTTGTATAATCCACGTAAGTGGAGCGAAGATGCAAAGGCACAACTTGCCGAGAGCATAAAGAGATATGGGTTCGTCGACCCAATTCTCTGCAACCAAGCAGTAGGTCGCGAAAACATCATAATAGGCGGACATTTTCGGGTGGCCGTTGCAAAAGATCTTGGATATACCGAAGTACCGGTTGTGTACGTTAATATACCTGATCTTGATAAGGAGAAGGAGTTAAATCTTCGGTTAAATAAGAACCTTGGTGATTGGGATTTTACTCTACTCAAGGAATTTGACGAGACTTTACTTGATGACGTGGGGTTTACGAGCGAAGAAATAGACGAGGTTTTTGATATTGAAGACGAAGAAGAAGCTGATACGTTTAGTCTAAAGAAGGAACTAAACAAGCTAGGCATCGATAAAATTGAACTTCAAAAAGGTGAAGTATATCAGCTGGGTGAATCACGTTTGCTGTGTGGCGATAGCACTATAGCTGAAGACGTCGATAAACTCATGGGCGATCAGAAAGCAGATATGTGCTTTACTGACCCGCCCTACATTCTTGACTATCTGCACGCTAAGCGTGGTGGCAAACCAACCGAAGGCTTTGGCGCTAAGAAAAACCGCAAGTATCTCGAAACCGATTCCCTGCCCGATAACTTCACCGAACTATGGATGGGCAATGTCGCCAAACATGCCAAAGCTGACTACTCCATCATTGTGTACGAGAACTGGAAAAACCTACGCACTATTTGGAGCGAGATGGAGAAATACTGGAAGGTTCGTAATATGTTAGTCTGGCACTTGCCCAATCGCCACCAAGGCTTTAGTGCCAAGTACAAGTTTTTCTCAAAACACGATATTGCCATGGTTGGTACTTCGGGGGATGTTTCACTTAATACCAAAGACGAGGAAGCATTACTGCAGGAGCAATACGAAAATGCCTTGTTTGCCACCTCAGGCTCGCCACAATGGGAGGGCTATAAAAAAGGTGGTAAGTATGTGCCAACAGATTTCATTGAGTTTAACGCCAGTGATGAAATGCATTCTGGGCAAGGTGTAATTTTTGGTACCAAACCTATTCAAATACTTATTCCCTACCTAAAGGTGCTGACAAAAAGGAATGATTTAGTTATAGAACCATTTGGAGGCTCTGGATCAACATTAATCGCCGCAACGAAGCTCAAACGGCGTTGTTATTTGATTGAAAAGTCCCCTACTTATACCGAAGTGATTTTAAAGCGATGGGAAAACTTAACTGGTGATAAAAGGAAACTAATCGATGGCCCGGAACACAAAAAAAGACAAAGCTAAATTAGTTGAATTACTTCAGGCAAACCCATTCGTTGGGTCGGCTTGCAAAAAAGTCGGGATTAGCAGAGCTACATATTACCGTTGGCGCAAGGATGATCTGTACTTCAATCGTGCCACCGATGAAGCACTTGATATAAGTAGGTCAAGCATTAATGACTTAGCGGAGTCGAAACTGGTGCAAAACATCGAGAACAACCATTTTAGTTCGATTGTTTTTTGGCTAAAACATAATAGTGCAGTTTACAAAGAACCTACGAGATTAAAGTTTGATGTTCAAAATGTATCAGACAGGGACACGACAGATCTAATGATGAAATATTTCGAGCACAAAGAAGCTAATAAAAGAAGAGATGGTCAAGTTGAGAAATAAGATTCAATGATATTAATTTCTTGTTCGCTGAGATCATAGATATTGTATACAACTCTATCAATTTTGGTCTCTAGGAAACTAGTGTCGGCTTCAGGATTTGAGTTTTTTATCTTTATAATTTCTTCCACTGTTTTGACTACTTCATCCTGGCTACTAACCACGATAGGTAGCAGCCCTACTGTTCTAGCTTGTATTTCAGAGAATACGGTTTTAGTGGACTTAAATTTATTCTCATATATATAGTTTATTAACTTAGAATTTAACAAACCTAGCAAGTATTTTAAATTTACCGGGCACTTGTCCCTTGCTGTAACAACTACTAATGTATTTAGCCCAAAGTATTGCTTGTCGTCATATGCAAAAATTAAATTCTTAGAAACTCTTCTAAAGAATAATTTTTCTTTAGTCTGAAAAATGTCTTTTCTTTTACACGAATGTATTTTATTAATGTCATAGTTTAAGAATTCCCCACCCCAATTAATAGAATATTTTCCGATATTCCTGCCATCTAAAACGGGATAGCAATCATCATTAATTTTACTTTTTTCAAGTGAGGCTTTCCTATCTCCTTTAAGAGCGATCGCCTGATTGATCATGCACAACTCACCTAAAACTGTATGTTTTCTATTAAATACATCGTCGATAACTTTGTTAGAATTAATGTCAAAACTGTAGCTAGGTGAGACATTAAATTTCTCTATGCTTTTTGTACCCAATTTCTCAATTTGACCGTTACTTTGTTGTGTAATCTTAACCTCTCCACTACCTGATGACTTCGTAGAGAATATAACAATATTTTCTACTGTAGCATTTGCGAATTGCATTTTTGGAAAAGTAACTATTTCTTTAAGGTTTGTCTTGTCTAATAAGTACTTCCTTGTAGCACTATAATATGTCTGTGCTAAAAGTGTGTTCGGTATTATATAGCTAAGTATTCCGTGATCACTCAGATTATCTATGGCAAAATGTATAAAGAATATGAATGTATTTAACCTGCCAGCTGAAGTATTAAAAGTCTTTCTTAATGCTGCTTTGTAGTCTTCGGTGGCTGTCTCGGATTTAGAGAGCTGAACATAGGGCGGGTTTGCAATGACAATATCAAAACCATCAACTACTCCGAACATCCACTCAGGATCAAACCAGCTAGTCACTTTATGACTGAATGGTTTCCATGTTGACAATTTTTGGGTTAAATCCGAAAAACCCGAGCTGTTACTTGCGATCATGTCTTGTAGCATTTGGTTTTGCCTATCTGCAAACTGAAGTTTTAGGCTTTCTCGTTCATGGTTGTGGCTACTGAAATATTCATTTCTTAATCTTCTAAGTTCATCAATTCCTGAGGTATCTTCGAATAATCCTGTTTGGGTGTTTGCATCTTCCTCGACTTGAAGCTTTAGCAAGCTATCAGCAGTTACTAACTTAAAATCTAAGTTAGGTAAGGGTTCTATCCCACGATTATCATCGCTATCATTAACAGACTGGTCAACTATCAACGTAAGAAAACAACGTAATCTAGAAATTTCTGTTGCGATAGGTTGTATATCAACACCATAGATACTTTCACGTATTACTCCCAATTTTCTTAGGTAATTGAAGTTATTATTTTCAAATTCACGCTCTAGGTGATGACGGAGTTCGGGGCTTGCGCCATATAGTTGCTTTTCTATCCATTTCTTAGAGTCAGGATCTATTTGTTGCAGAATAAAGACTATTTTTTGAAGTATGCCTATTGGGTATGCCCCTGAGCCACAGGCAGGGTCAAGGATCTTAAGTTGACTTAACGCATCTGTAATCTTATTTTTTTCACTTTCATCTAGTGGATGTTTTTCGTCATCGGTGAGGTCGTAACTTACTAACGCTGAGAGTTTCTTGTTATTAATATCAGTTTTGGTCATCAAATATTGTATTAAACTTTCATCAACCATGTACTCAACGATTTCTCTGGGAGTATAGAAACTGCCCGTCATCTTGCGAACAGTTTCACCAGTTTCGGGATTAATCCTTGCAAGAAGATTTTCAAAAATGCGCCCTAGCATCTCTGGGTCTATTGATAGTTCAACATCGTAACTTGTGTTTTCGTCAACCGTAAAATTATAAAGTTCTAGTAGATCAAGAAATGAGCGTAGCCATTTATCTGGGACATCAACAAGACCCGGCACTGATAATTGTAGGGCTTTATCAAATTTGTAATGGTCATCTAAGTCAGGGTTGAATAACCCACCGTTGAGATAAGGGATTGATGCGTAGAGTCCCTCCCTGAACTTCTCGCTACGAGATTTCCCGTGTTTGTTCAATACTTCGAAAAATAAAGGAGCGAGCACATTATGGTAATAATTATCATCTATTGCAGCACCTCCAGAAAGTATTTCTTCAGGTATAAGAGGTGTGCCTTTATCACTCTTTTTTTCGCGCAAGAACCAACAGAAGATAACCCTTCCAATTAGTCTTACTGCAAATTGATGGCTGACTTCCCCTTGCCCAGGATACCTCAAAGAACCTGTTATTTCGTCAGTACCAACAAGTTCATCATAGAGCTTGGCAATTTCTTTGTAGAAATCGTTGTTAACAACCTCGACTGCAAACCTCGACTGCAAATCATTAAAATCTTTTACGGTACCCTTTGCTTCCAGATATTTGTGAGGTGTAACAGTTTTTGCATCTTCACCCAAGAGATATGAAAAACGTCGAGGGTTTGACATTTTTGATGTAACTTTGCCCTTGCTATCAAGCTCAAAATTGCTGGTGAGTAATGAAAGTCGCCATTTACTGGAATCCTTAGAATAAAAAATAATTAATGCATTGCGAGTTGCTGTATCCCTAAGGATTCGAAATGCATCCATTGTGATAGCAACTCTTTTTCCGTGATCGGATTCATCACATGCGGCTTCAAATACACTCAGGCCTAGGCTCGTTGAATCGCCTAGTTTTTGAACATCTTTTAATAACGATTTTTCGTGAGTGCGAACGGGGCGTTTGTCATTTGAAAATTCGGGTAAGAAATCGTTACTTACAAAATTCAGGAAATCCGCCCTACTGTAGGACCTTTGCAAAAAGCTCATTACCTGAGATCCTCTGTGAACATTATAGTCTCACTGAGATTCTCTCCGCGTTCAGCTCGCTGCTTAATAACGCCTATATAGTGGAGCGAAAACTTCTCTTTTAATCCTTCTACCACGCGCTTAAGTTCCTCTTCACTACCACCATCTTCAAACTTAATTTGTGCTATATACTTCATTTCACCATCGCTTAGATCGTCATACGAACGGATAGTATTCGCTAGGTCTATAAGATAGTCTTTTTGAGACGGATATTTTTCTTGTAGAAATTCTAGTATCTTTAATGAATCAGCTCTTGCCCCGTCAATCCTTGGCTGAGGATAAGGCGCAGTTAGCTTATCGCGAAGAACCGCAAAGCGATTATCGAGCTTATCGTCACCTTTTTCTGATTTTTCACCTGGATCAGCAACAAAGTAAGCAAGTACTATATCCGCAGGTGTAATTTGTGCATCTTCATTATCCTTTGCGAGAGCAAACATTGAGCCACTGCCTTTTTTGGCAAATGAAATCGCTATTTTTTCTGCTTGGTTCTTGCGGATAACTCGTGTTCTCTCTGGTATGTTCAGAATTTCTTCTAAAAACTTTGTATCATGTTTAATGGCGTTATAGCGGTTACGGTGTTCGACGTCCCAAGACTTTTGATTGTTAACCTCATCGGCTTTTTTGAATTCTCGTTGCCACATGCTTTTAATATCTTCATCAGGTGTGAGCGTTCGAGTGTCGCTCCCCACGATGTTACTTATTAGTAGCATTTTAAGTGTCGATATTTCTTTCGTACCAGTAATAGCTTCGCCTACGGCAGTTGGGAAACAGTTGTATATATAAAGCTCATCGAATACTTTTTTATTAATGCGATTTATACGCCCAACCCTTTGAATAACTCGTGTAGGGTTATATGGAATGTCGTAATTAATAACTACTCCGGCTCGGTGAAGATTAAACCCTTCACTAAGCGCATCAGTGGCAATGATTATGTCGTAGTCGTTCTTGTACTTTTTCGAATCAGGGCCGTAACTAGCATCAAAGTTTGCACTAACTGCTCTTTTTTCTTCTGCACTGCTACTACCCGTATATAGCATAATTCTTTTATGGCCGCGTGCTGTTAATGTGTCGTATACATATCTTGCAGTATCGGCATAAGATGAAAAGATTACGATCTTCCTTTTTGGCTCTTCGTGAACTAGTTTACTAATAGTCGAGTCAATCTCATCAAGCTTGGGGTCTATATCAATGCTATCAGCGCCAAACCAAGCTTCCTCGATTTCTTTAAGAATTTTCAGGTCTGCCCTTACATCATTGATGAAGGTTGGCTTGATGTATTCAGAATCTACATACACCCCCTTTTTCTTGAACTGATCGATTCTTTTTTCAAAATCTACATCTAGATTTGCTAATACTGAATCTATGTCGTCATTTTCATCGAATTCAATATCTTCCGGACTTGGTAGGCTGCCCTTCTTTAGGATTGGTACTTTGCCGTGTTCTTCCCACCAAGCTAATATTGCTTCATTAGACTTTATTATATTTCTAAGTGTCGTACTAAACGCGAATTTAGAACTTTCAAATCTTGTGACAAGTAATCTACGCATAAACTGAGCAAGGTTAGTTTGCGCAGTCTTAAGGTCACTATCATCGAATAATAAACTGTATTTCTCTTTGAATTTGTCGGCGTCTTTCAAGTACGTCATTGGTTTGTACCTTGCACCTATGAAGCCCTCTTCGGAATCTTCTCCAAGAATTTTTTGTAGAGTTTCGAGGTATAGCGGAGCTAATTTACCTAAATCGTAAGAAACTAATTCTGGACCAACAACTTTTGCAAAGTCTATTCCCTGTCGCTTCAAATCATCTGCATATTCTTTAGTGTCTCTTAAATCTACCCGTGAGCGGCGAATCACCACCGGTTCTATCAGACGACGGATCTCGTTGCTAATTTTCATTGCGAGTTCGTTCACTTTTTCTTCATCAGCTTTTGATTTTCTGAGCTTCTTTAATTTGGTGAACTCACTGATCAAATCCCGGAATCTGATACTCAAATTATCTACTGAGTGAATTGTAGAGCGACTTGGTGTTTGGAATAGTTTGATTAAGGCAAAAACATCGCCCGGCGCGTTATTAAATGGGGTTGCTGTCAAAAGTATGACCTTGTTATCTACATGTGAACGAGTAAGTTGGTGTAGCCACTGGTAGTCAAATGTTCTTTCGTTTCTATATCTATGGGCCTCATCAACAATAAATAATATTGGTGTTTTTGACTGTGAGTATTCCTCGTATAGACTTTCGATTTTACCAGAACTTTCCACTAGCGCACCACGAAGACCGAACTCTTGAACGTAATCTTTCCATTGCGGCACCAGATGAGGAGGAGCAATGATAATTGTATGGTGCATGTCTAAGTTGTGAGCTATTGCCGAGGCAATAATACTTTTACCAAGACCTACAACGTCAGCAATTATTACACCGTCATTCTTCTTTACACAATCAATCCCGTCTCTAATTGCATCTATTTGATACTTCAAATTTGAAAATTGCCCACTTGTAATATCATGAGGGGCCTTAAGGCCCTTATCTGATGCTTTGCCGAAAAGTTCATGGAGGATTCTCAGGTAAATCTTATATGGGTCCGGTGTTGCGTGTATCCATATTTTCCGCTCTACTTCATTAATGAACTCATCATTACTTTCTTTTGTCTGGAGGTCGATAGCTTCAGAGGATTTCCATAGTTCATCAAAATGTTGCTGAAAGTCATCAAAGTCAGAGTTATCCCGGAAAGATTTGTCGAGTTCTCCCTGCCCTTCAAGCCCTTGATACGTGAAGTTGCTGGACCCCATAAATACTACGCCTTTGGCATCACCGCCTTGTGAAAATTCTGGTTTATTTTTGAGTATGTAGGTTTTTGCATGGTTTTTAATATTAGTTAGTTTGATTTCCAGAGTCCCATCCCGAAGCTTCTTCTCAAACAGTTCGTATGATTTTTGATCAGAAGTTTGATCATATAGTGAAGATTTATTGAATAAACCTACAAAGCTATCTACATATTCTTGTTTTCTTTCTGTTCTACCACTTAAGGGCGTCCTCCGGACGTAAGCTGCTAAATCTATCGCTGGGTCTTGTTGTTGCGCAGCAAGTAGTTGATCTATCGCAGAAGCTTCAATTGATGTACCAACTAGGATTCTAATTTTCTTATCTTTAAGCTTGTCGGCAATTAGTGAAAATCCCGAGAAGTAAAAGAATCCTGTTAAAATATCAACTTGTTCCGAAGAATCTAGCGTATTTAGAAGTGCATCTTTTAAAGTTTTAGATTTGTTATCAATAAGATTCATATTTATACGGAATTTCCTGTCTTTACTCCCCATTTTACATCTTATACGCCCCTATTCAAAGCAAAACAATAATTCACTAGACTTTACAATGATTACTGGTACCTTGGCTATGTATGGATAAACCTGAAATCACACTAAAATACTGCTTATACGCACGTAAGTCGTCTGAAGGTGATGAGCAGCAAGCGTTGTCGATTGACTCACAGTTGAGCGAAATGCGTGCTCAGGCGGCTAACGAAGGCCTAAATGTAGTCTGTGAGCTAAAAGAGAGCCATTCGGCCAAAGATTCTGGTCAAAGGCCTGTATATAACAAACTACTAGAAGGAATAGCCAAGGATGAGTACAACGCCATACTCACCTGGGCACCAGATCGTCTTAGTAGAAACGCCGGAGACCTAGGGGCAATTGTTGACCTAATGGATCAAGGCAAGTTGCTACATATACGCACCTACTCCCAGATGTTTTCGAACAATCCTAATGAGAAGTTTCTCTTAATGATTCTCTGCTCGCAAGCAAAACTCGAAAACGATAATAAGAGCATTAATGTAAAACGTGGGATAAGAACCAAATGTGATATGGGTTGGCGCCCTGGGGTTGCACCCTTGGGATATATCAACCGAGCGTTTGGCGGGGTCAAAGATATTATCCCTGATCCTGAACGTGGAGAGATAATCGCTGAAGTATTTAGAAAAGCTGGCCAAGAGAACTGGAGCGGACGTAGATTAAAGAACTGGCTGGATGAGCAAGAATTTAAGAGTCGCTCTGGAGGACAAGTAACTCTAAGCCAGGTTCTGGCATTACTAAAAAACCCATTCTACTACGGAGAGTTCCAATATCCAGAAGGCCCGGGCGCTAAGTGGTACAAAGGATCTCATAAGCCGCTTATTTCTAAAGAACTGTTCGAGCTAGTCCAGCAAACCAGAGGTGTTAACAAAGGTATCTGGGGATCAAAACAATTCGCCTTCAGGGGTTTACTGAAGTGCGGTAGATGTGGCGCGGACATAACCGCCCAAGATAAGATCAAGAAACTTAAAAACGGTGATTTCAATCGCCATGTGTATTACAACTGCACACGACGAGTCGATCCCCATTGCCCGGAGAAATACATCAATGAAACCAACCTATGCATCCTGCTCCAGGAATTTATAGAGAAAAACCATAAAAAGATCCAAATCAGCGATAAACTCCGATCTAAGATTGAAAAACACTACGCGATTACCAAAACACTATTTTCCCACTATAAAATCGATCATAAACTTAAAACACCATTCGTTGAGTATTCGAGGTATGTGCTAAGCGCCGGCGCTGAAAGTGAGCGAACCGCTCTAGCTAATGGTATCCAAACAAAACTACAACTCAAGAATTCTTTATTAAGTTTTGCAGAATAATGGAATTATTTAGACCTGCTAGATATTTGCTTATTTGATGACTGATCAAGAGTAAAATTACGTAAGCTGAAATAGCTTTTGCGCATAATTTTATAGTAGTTTTTTGACAGTTTTGTTTCGAATTTCGTGTCATTCTTAGACTTTTCAATATAGCTATTTATTAAAATAACTGTGTCAAAAAATAAGCTAAAGGTATCAATAACTACCTGCACGCTAGCCAGTCTTAGGTGGTTCCTGCCCTTTCTAGACCTTTTTTGGGCCATGTATCTTAAGTTGTCATCGAAACTTTTACCATCACATAAAGTTTGCATGAAGAACCAGGTTTCGCGACTTTCTGATATTCCTTCAATGTTTACAAGTATTTTCTTTGGGAAGGGGCGTATATTATGAACCAAGTCGTGCCTGTATATTTGGATTAAATAATCAGAATATTTTTGATAATTACTATTTAGATAGGAGTCTACTGTGCCTAATTGCGAGATAATTTTTTTTAGTCTTACACTTTGAGGACCCTCTGGCCCATAGATCAACGATGCAATGTGATCTATGTAACATAGGGTATTCCGAGTTACAGTAAATGGAGCGCCTCCTTTAGCAGCCCTGAATAGAGGATAGACATCATCCCTCATTTGGTTTACTAGATTTTGTAAATAATCAGCTGGGCTTAAAGACTCGTTTGGCAGTAAAATGAGTTTTTTATTGATTTCGTATTTTTCATATTTTTTCGGTAGAGCCAAGCTTGTAGCTCGTTTCCTAATTGAAATGTCCCATTGTAAAAATTTCATTATGCTGACTTCCGCTTATTATTGCTGTGTCGTTTTCTCCAAGTTGTTTGGGCAGCATGCTCGATGCTATACCTATCATCCTTATCAAAGACAGTTGCACCCGGATTAATCTCTATAACATTCCATTCTCTTTTCATTTTGTAGCTCCCGCAATAGGCGATGAGAGTTTCAGCATTCCAGCACACTTGCACAAACAATCTTTTTGCATCTGCTTTAGTCTCATAAGTTTTTGTGCCATCACGATAATCGCCACTGTGTTCTGAAGTGTTGCGACTATTGGCAAAGTCTGACTGCCAAGCTGCGCGCTGTTTGCGAGCCATCTCCACTAGATCCTTATATTCAGGGTTTTTGTCAATGAAATCAGTCGCTTCTTTATCAAGGTTCTTATCTCTACAAAAGAATATGCTCAGGTTCCACCCTATTTTTTGAAGATAATTCTGTACACGACCCTTATAGAAACTCCAAAGGTTGGCGTACAGCCCTTCATATATAGTGCGTTTTTGGCTAATATTTCTGCCATCAAATTCTTTGGCATTTATTAGTTGATAATACATAAGTGCGGACTCGAGTTTATCTAATAGCCTGTCTGCTAGAAATTCTATTTCTTCTCTATCAGAATCATCACAATCGAGATACTCTACTATTTTTTTAGCAAGTAGGTATGGCTTGGAGATTTTTGGATCATCAGCTCCCCAACTCGAAGCTTCTTGCAGAAAGGGTATCAATATTTGTTGTGGATCATCGTGATTATTTGTCATTATCCGTCTATTATAGTGAACTATGCTTTATTGGTATAGCAACAATAGTAACTCAGGCAATTCATGGGACCGGGTCGGATTTAATATTGCTTGGTTGCCGTATTAAGAGTAGGTTAGCTCCAGTACCAATCAAAAGAGGTAAAATGAAAGAACCGCCCTTTCAGACGGTTCCAACAACTTTTGCTAGTTGTTAAGGCTAACGTTTTTATTGTCTGAGTCAGAAGTGAATCGAGGACAGGTCACGGAACCCGGTCACTGTATTTCACTGCTGGCTCTGGCTCCGTCTAGTGGAAACTCTACGAACTGCCAGCAATAACTTTGAGGATTATGAATTTGAGGATTTAGCAGCAACCGTTAGGCAATATGAGCCTGACCTTGCGTTGTCGTTTGGCGAATTATAAACCTTTAAACAGTTGTTCTAGTGATATATCAAGCGATTTAGCAATTTTAAACAGCGTAGATAGTGTTGGTTTTCTACGACCTTGCTCTATAAAACCCATATGTGAACGGTCAATCCCGCTAGTAGCAGCCAGTTTTTCTTGGCTCATACCTTTATCATTGCGTGCCTTAACAATACGCTTGCCTAGTTCGGTATAGATATGTTCAACAGAAGATGTTTTCACATCTTTTAGCGTATTGCTTACAATTGTAAGTAACCACTGACAAATGTAAGCAAATGGTATATACTTACGACAAATATAATCAAGTGAAAGGATAATTTGTAATGGCAGATAAAAAGCAAGGCAACTGGTTTGGACGACACAAAATACTAACGGGGATTATCGGATTTTTCTTATTGATAGTTGTTGTCTCGGCAGCCAGTGGCGGTACTGATACAAACACATCAACTAGCAGCACGCCAGCGAGCAGCGAAACTTCACAAACAGCAGAGACTAAGCCAGCTGAAAAACAAGAACCTGACGTACCAGCCGAGTACAAATCAGCATTAGCGAAAGCTGATACTTATGCAAATACTCAGCATATGTCTAAAAAAGGTTTGTACGAACAGCTTACATCTGAGTATGGCGAGCAGTTTTCAAAAGAGGCAGCACAATATGCAGTTGATAATGTAGAAACTGACTGGAACGCAAACGCTCTTGCAAAAGCCAAAACCTACCAAGAAACGCAGAATATGTCACCTGCCGCAATTCGTGACCAGCTAGTGTCAGAATATGGCGAAAAGTTTACGGCAGCAGAGGCTGATTACGCCATTAAAAACCTAAATAACTAGTAAGTTATCTGTTTTACCACTGAGCCTTGCGAGGCTCAGAATAAAGTGGATAAAGGTACATAATGACCGTAAACACTATCAGGAAGAGGTAATGAAATGGCTTTTGAGAAACTAACATCGAATATCAAAAAGAAAATCAACGATTATAAAGATGAGCAGGCACGTAAAAAAGCCGAGGAAGAGGCACGCCAGCAAAAAATATTATCTGGTCAAATTGAACCTGTACAGGTAGTCGTAAGTCTTGA
Source organism: uncultured Candidatus Saccharibacteria bacterium (assembly GCA_964510945.1). GTDB lineage: Bacteria > Patescibacteriota > Saccharimonadia > Saccharimonadales > JAGQNJ01 > DAISWO01. The sequence goes on along the minus strand of CAZEED010000006.1, from coordinate 12,443 downwards.
ACAGAACGAGAAAGCATATGTTGAGCTTGGTGCTAAGCGTATGGCAGTTGTCGATAGGATTATTGAAAAGACCGTTGGCAAAACAAAGAAAAAGGGTGTAGTTACACGGGCGGTTGTTGGCGGTGTGTTGCTTGGTCCGCTGGGTGCTCTGGGTGGTGCTGCGACTGCTGGCAGCAAAGGAAACTCTACTACTACACAGGAAACAATTAGTAAGTTAGAGGTTGTTGATAACGGCAGCTTAATACTAACTAACAAACGGCTTATGTTCGTAGGACAAAATGTTGTATCACTACCTTACGGTAAATTGGTTGCGGTCAGCTTTGGTAACTCGATGACAGGTAAAAAACTGTTTGTGAAGTATGAGGGTATGCTGAAAGACGAGCAGTATGTTATCAGCGGCGATAAAGCGAAAGACACTGAGCTATACTACAAAGGCATTACCGACAAGTTATTGCTTAGCGAAACATAACAAACAGATAATTCTTGATAACCGTTACATAAATAGCCAGGGGGGTACTTCCCCTTTATTCCCAGATATGGGATACCACCTATGAAATACCGAATTTTTATGGGGCTAATTTTGACAAGCGTTTTAGGCATTTGCAATGTAAGCATAAGCATAGTGTAACTATGATTTTGCAGCCGTTAGCGGTATAATGTAGCTGGAAAGAAAGACGTGATGAACAGTTTTGACGAATTATACCGAGCATTAAACGGCGTAAACCCGCCAAGACCACAACCTAAGCCACCAGCTAGTTTGTCGGACTTATTACGAGCCGCTCAGCCAAAGCCTCAATCACAATTCAAATTGCCAATCTATACAAAGCCACAGCCTAAACCTAATGCTTGGCTAAAAAAAGCAACACCACCACCTAACAACGGCTTACCAATTTTTACTCGCCCACAGAAAGCAACCGTGCCACCGATACGTCTGGTTGCTAAAAAACGGCAGGTTTTTGTAAGTTTTGATTACGAAAATGACAAACAATATAGATATGCCCTGTCTATGTGGCACGCAAATAAAACATTTGATTTTAAGTTCCAGGATATGACACCAACTGAAATTAAGTCCGAAAGAGTGGACCGTGTGAAAGCCGTGCTGACACAAAAAATCAAGAATGCAACACACGTCCTAGTAATTGTTGGTGCGTATGCCAACGAGGTACACGAAGATTTAACACAAATTGGTTGCATAAACTGGATTAACTACGAAATGCAACAAGCTCGTCTCTACCGTAAAAAGATTGTAGCTGTGAGACTACATCCAAGTTATAACTTGCCCTATGCCCTTGAAGGGGCTAATGGTTTGCTTGTTGATGGATTTAGGGAAAAACCAATCATCACTGCACTAAACGAGGTTAAATAATGGCTGCTAAACCAAATGCTGATACTAGGCTCACGGTCCTGAGTGACCATTACAACAACACGGTTGCTGACTTTAAAAAGCTCGGTAAGTCCCGTGAGCTGAACCTTGCTGCAATTTTAGTATTACTTGGCATTATGGCGTTTCAATATGTTTCGCCTACCCAGTCGCAGAGTGTTTTAACTCAGTTTGCCCAGAAAAAGTTAGAGGTTGATGCTGCTATCAGTGTCGATGTTATTGCGTCACTGGTCTGGTTTGCTCTGCTGTATGTGGCAATTCGCTACTTTCAGAGCGTTATCAACATAGAAAAACAGTATAACTACACACACCAGCTAGAAAATGAGCTTGCAAAACAGTATGACGGTAAGGCATTTACCCGTGAGGGCAAAGCATACCTAAACAACTACGCTATCTTTTCGGACTGGGTGCATATCGTATACTGGTATATTTTCCCAATGCTGTTTACTGCGGTAATCACAGTCAAGATAGTTGGCGAGTGGGCAGCAAGTAGTCAGAACGCTTTGCAAGTGTGGCTGAACACCGCAATCTACGTTTCTCTGCTAGTATCAATTGTTTTGTATGTGTTTTCGCTTTATCGCACCAAAAAGAACAGTGAAAAAGACGTTAAAACAAAACGCTAACTTATCTTGGTCAGGTCGCCGTCAACGACAACGGGTTTCATCGCAACAATCTCAGTTTTGTAATAGGGCATTTCTGGTATAGGGTTTAGCATAAATATCTTTTGGTTTAGAACGTGTGCAAAGCCCATTTCTAAGAATGTATTGCCGCCAATATAGTTGGCGATACCGTGCTTATCAAAGTTGGCTACAAGAATAGCGTCTGCACCTTGCATTAAGTTCCAAAACTCTCGTATAGCATCCATATTTTCTTTTTGGTGTATTTTTATAGTCTCTTTTTCGTCGTCCGTTTTTCCGACAAAGGGAGCTGCCAAGTTTGTTACAAAAGCATCGTGTCCAAGCTCAATTAGTTTGTCTCGCAACTCAAGCATTTTTTCCGTGTATTGCATACTGCCGACTACGCCTATTTTCATTTCGATAACTCCTCTAACTTTGGTCCAACAATGTCAGCTATGAGCTGATGACCAGCCTCGTTCGGGTGCAAGCCGTCTGGTAGCAGTTCGGTTGTTTGTTGCTTTGCTTGAAAAGGCTCAAAAACCTCAACAAATGATAAGTTATTTTGCTCGCAAAAATCTTTAAGGGTTTTATCAAATGCTTGTATGCGGTCATTAGTGTAGCCAGTATCGCCCCAACTCACAGGCGTAGTGCGGCTTTCAACACAAGGTGTTAATCCAATAAACAGCAGCTTATCTGTAAATTGCTTCGCTGACTGCCAAAGCTGGTTTAAGTTGTCGAGGTAGCGTTTGGTATCAGAAAACTCTACACCTGCCTTTGTACGACTGTCGTTTACGCCAACAGCAAAAACTATGGCAAGGTTCTCGCTGTTTTTTCGAGCCTTAGCCTCGCTATCAAACCGTGTGACAATGTCGTCGCTGCTATCGCCAGATACGCCAAGATTAAATAAAGTTGGCGGGTCATCATTAACGCCTTCAATCATTTGCTTGTCATAGGTGCGACGTAAGCGAGCAACCCAACCACCGTCTAAATCCCAAAATCCTTGCGTAATGCTATCGCCAAAAATTAAAACCCTCATTAGCGACTAGCCTCTTTAGTAGCGATTATATGTAGCCATTTTGCGGTACTGCCGTTATGGTCGTCGCTTATTTTCAAATTGCTAAAGCCAGCTTGTTTAAGTAACGGCTCAATTCCGTCTTTGGTCCAGTAACAAAAGTACCGAGGTGCACCCAGCTTATCTTCTGACCAACTCTCGCCATTGCCTTGCTTTAAACTAAATGCAAACCGTCCGTTATCAGACAATGCATCAAATACCTTACTGATTACAGTTTGTGTTTCGTCCCTGTTAAAGTGCAACAATACAGCGTCAGCAAATACTAAATTATAAGGACCATCAAGCTCATCAGAGATAGCGTTTAAAATCCTTGCACTATGACCCTGCGATTGTAGCAGGCTTACAAAGCCAGGCGTTACATCTGTCCTTTCGACAGCGTAACCCTTGCTTTCAATATAGTCTGCATCACGTCCAAAAGCCGAACCAAATTCGAGTATCCTTACATCTTTCGGTAAGTCAGTTAAAACTGCATCAATCCAGTTTTTAACAAACCCCTCGACTACCTGAGGTGTGCCGTCTATATACTCCTGAATATGTGCGTCATAAGATTGTACCGTTGTGCTATTAGTATCGCTCATTTTTGCTCCATCAATTTTAATAAATCACTCTTTTTATAACGTCGTAAATTACGCCCGCCAATACGGACAGCTTTGAGTGTGCCGTTATTATCCCAATTACGTAATGTGTTTGGGTGTACTTGCAACAGCTCGCTTGCTTGTTTCAGTGTTAGTAATTCTGGTAAATCTTTCGATGACATATAACCTCACAATTGATACTATTATGATACAAGAGTAAGAGCGACTGCGATAGTGCAGTTTTGGTAAAGATGTGATGAAAAAAGACGACAAGCAACCCAAGAAACCGAGTAAAAAGCCGCAATCCAAAGCGGCTAAGCAGCCTGTCAAAAAACCAAAGACTAACGATACAAAGCCAGTAGAAATAACCCTACCTGTAAAGCAAACGCCGTCAGAGGCAACGCCAGCACACGTTTTTCGTGACAGACGTATCGCAAATCAAAAGAAATACGACCTTAATTTAGACGATGAAAAATACCGCACTGGACTAAGTATCAGTGAGTGGCAAGAGTTGTTAAAGAAAGACCCTGACCTGTTAACGCCTCGTCAAACAGAGCAGCTCATAGAGGCTAATAAAATGGCTACTGAACTAGCAAGGCGTATAACAGCACAATACGATTTTACAGCCATTGCAAAAGCGTTTAGGACACTCGACACTTTCCCTATTGCCAAAATTACGCAGGATATACAACGGCTTGCCATAGGGACGCAGAAACTACAAACCAACTTTATAATGCCAGCTCAACAGCTTGTCTTGGCACAGCAGAAACTGGCTATCACAGCTGGTCTAGCAAACCAGTCGTTTCTTGCGACTGCTCACGCTGCAAACCTTACTCGCAGCCTTTTTGCCAGCATACAGGCAGTAAGCGAGACGATTGTTAAGGCATTTGCCGTTGACCTGGGTTCAATCGGCACGACCTTTGCCAAGTTTACGCCAGTTGAAACAATAAACCTTGATGATATTGAGGTATTTGACCGAGACGGCAACGTAACCATTGTCAGCGACACTAGCCGCACGCAACGCATTGATGATGATTACCAGCTTGTTAGCACAGCCAAGCTGGATTTGTTATTCACGGAATTAAAAGCAAACCGCAGTGAGCTTGCAGAGGTAAAACGGCTCGTCACAGGCAAGCAAGAAAGTGGCATTACAAGGATTGCTTATGCTGACGCTAAGTTTCAGATGGAAAGTTCAAAACTAATTCTTAAAGGCTATGAAGTTGGCATACAACGTAGCTCCAAACAGGCCAGATTTTGCGATTTTTTCTTTAGCTCGGTTGAAAACTTTACAAAAAAATGGGACGTATCACATCTGATGGAATTGGTATTTACTATGCACGCTGGAACGGACGGTAATGAAGATACTTTTAACAACGCTGTCAAAGGCTACGTAAAGGCACTTAACCTCAAAATTGAAGCTGCTACAAAAGGTCAAATAAAAGAGTTTTTTATACTTTTGAACTACGAGGTTTACGTAAACCCTAAATATCTTGCTAATCTGTAAAAACTGAATTATCCACAGGTTTAAACTCGGCTAAACACTAGGTTTGTCGTAATGGCTGTATGCAGCAGCAAAACAGCCAACAGCCAAACGTCGTCAGCTTGCAAGAGTTTCTTGCCGAGCTTGGTCGAGATGACGTAGCAACAGCCAACCTCGTTGGCTATTTTGACGTGCTGATAGAAATGGACCTTGAACTAAAAGAGCAAGAAAGGATTGATGATGAACGAGGAAACGAAACAACGGATAGCTGATAGCGTTTTGGGTTGGTGTAATGACTGCCGTCTTTACGCAGCCCAAGTGGTTATATGGAACGCTGAACTAAGCGAGGTTGAACATTTGATAAAGATTGCTGAGGGTTACTTACCTGCCGATATTACAGGCGATGAAACCTCAAATAAGATTAAGTCTTTGTTGAGCCGGTTAGACCACAAGCAAATGCGTGCAATACGAGCATATATTAGTTTAACGCTTGAAGGTCCGTGTAAAACGGAACAGTGCCAAGAGGATTGCAATGACAATTAGCGAGGTAAATGTTGTGCCGATTAAACCAAATAGCGGTCTTGTAGCGTTTGCCAGCGTGGTAATTGATGACAGCCTCTATCTTGGCTCAATCGGCGTACATAGTCGCCTAGATGGCTCGTACCGCATTACCTATCCGACCAAGAAAGTTGGTAAAAAAGAGTTAAACCTATACCACCCAATTAACAGGGTTGTTGGCAGCCTGATTGAACAAGCCGTTTTAGCTGAGTGCCAGCGGCTTTTTAAAGGACGTGATGACGATGATAGACACAATAAAGCTGGTAATAAAGATGGACAAACCATTACACGCAAGAGCCAACTTTCAGCCGACGCTGGATAGCATAAACCCTGACTATTTTGGCTATTTCAAGGCAATGGCTAATCCGTCAGCGGCTATCAAAAAGCTGGGCAAGTATCAGCCACGTCTGACCTACACACAGCGTCCCAGAGGCTACAAACGTGCTAGTTATGAGCTGGCAATTGAGTTGAGCCTGCCCAAGATTGCTTTCGGCAATAACTTTGACGAACTAACCGATAACGACTTTACGCTGGTCGTTAGCCAATTACAGCAAACGCTCCGAGAAATGGGCGTTTGGTTATTTACTAAGCAATTAGAACAAGCAGAGATAAGAGCGTTACATTACAGCAAAAACTTTGTGTTTGACGATTACACGTCTTGCTCGGCTGTCTTGCAAATGCTACGGACGGCTGACATAAGCAAAACCTATGACATACAAAACACTAACTTTCGTAATGGCGGTTATGTGCTGCACGTTCACACCAACTCGCTTGATATTGCAATTTACGATAAGCTGGCTGACTTGCGACAATCCAAAGTAAGCGAAAAACGGACACAGGAAAAAGATAACTTCGTGCAGCTTGATTTGTTAGACCAGTTGGCACGAACGCAGCCAGTAGCGGTTATGCGTTATGAGGTTAGACTGAACGGCAAAAGGAAAACAACTGACGCACTAAAAGCCGTCGGGTTTGATAAGCCACTGACGTTTAAAAATGTGTTCTCTGTCGAGTTGTCAAAATTGCTGTTACAGCATCATTGGCAAAACTTTTTCACTAACCTGCCCAAGCTGGCATTGGATAGTAATGAGCCACATAAGGTACTGGCTAACATTTTGCAGACAGATGAGCTAAAAGGTCCGCAGCAAGCGGCAGCACGGCTTGGTATGGCTCTACTGCTGACCGCAAGCGACCAACGGCATATTAGAGCGTTATTTGAGGACCGTTTTGGCAAACACGCTTGGACACGGTTAAAACCACTAACCAAGCCAACGCAAAAGGTCCAGTACAAGACAATAGCAGGCATAAACCAAATGCTTGAACAGTTTGAGCCAACCACAATGGACCAAATAAAAGGTTCTCTGTGATTGTCATCAATTGTTATATAATGGTATATAGTAACAGAGAAAGGAATAACTATGAAAACTAAGGCATTTTTAATAGCAAGAGTATCAGACCCAGAACAACGGCAGGCATTACCTGCACAGGTTTTACGCCTCGAAAAATACGGCAAAGATAAAGACTACGACTACGAGCTGTTTGAGTTTGATGAAAGTGCATACAAGGACAACCGTAAGACATTTGGCAACATTGTAAAAAGTATCCAAGCCTACCCTGACGAGTGCATCGTTGTTTTTGACAAAATTGACCGCTATACGAGGGACAGTTCAGCCGATGAGGTAAAAATACTGAACAAGCTGCGAGAGGACGGAAAAATTGAGATACACTTTCCGTCAGACAATTTATGCGTTACTAAAAACTCTGGTGCTCCTGACTTGTTCAGGCTTGGTATTGGCGTGGCACTTGCTCGTTACTACTCTGACAGCATTAGGGATAACGTTAAACGCCGCTTTGAGCAAAAGCTGAACGATGGCGAGTGGCCTGGTAAAGCACCGATTGGCTATGTAAACCATAGAATTAGCGACAAAGAAACAACCGTACTGTTAGACCAAGAACGAGCTGGCTATATTAAAAAGGCATTTGAACTACGTTTAATTGGTATGCCGTACAGAGGCATCGCTGCACAGCTCAAGAAAGAGGGTTTAAGAAATAATACAGCCAAACTAACCCCGATTGGTCAAAGTACGATTGAACAGATACTTAAAAACCCGTTCTACTACGGCGTTATGCGGTATAACGGCAAGCTGTACCCTCACAAATACGAACCACTTATAAGCCGCAAGATGTTTGATAAGGTCCAAGCTGTGAACGAACAGCGAGGCACTAACCGTACTAAGAAACAAGCAATTGACTACACTTTTAACGGCTTGCTGAAATGTGGCAGCTGCGGTTGTAGCGTATCGTCATATACAGCCAAAGGTAATGTCTATATGCAATGCAGCAAGGGCAAAGGTCCGTGCAAGCAGCCACACATCAAAGAAAAGGACCTAGTGCCACAAGTTGCGGCTATGGTTGGTCAGCTAGAAATGAACGATGAGATTGTTACCTACGTTATTGACGAGCTGCGTAAGCACCACGATAACCAACAACTTTACTACGCAAATGCTATTGAAAGGACCCGTTCAGAATATGACACGATACAGAAAAAGCTGCGAGTATTGTACGAGGACAGGCTCGACGGGCGTATTACTCTCAATGACTATGACGAATATGTTAAGGACCTGAAAGCCCGACAAGAGCAATTAGACGAACAGCTGGTTACTTTGACCCATAATGATAAAAGTTTTATGTTAACCAGTTCGTATCTGTTAGAGATAGCCACAAAAGCACCTAAACTGTTCCAAAGTTCGAAAGCGGCACTAAAATCCAAACTTTTACGCTTTCTACTTTCGAACCTCGTAATTCAGGACAAAAAGCTGGTTTTCAATCTAAAAACACCCTTTGATGTAATCGCAGAGTGTTCTCAAAATCAATCTTGGCTCCCCATACAGGTCACGGAACTATTACAGGGGTCGGAGGACACAAAACGGGACAAATGAGACACGAAACGCATATATTTGAAGTGTCTCGTTTTTAGTCGTATTTAATAGGGTTTTACGAACAAATCCCGCACTTTGATTGCCTATACTAGACGTATTTTGCGCCCACGACTGTCTTTGCGAACCTTTGCCATTTTCTTGTCTTCACCAAACTTAAAATCATAGTTTCTGATGAACTTTGGGACTGATTCATCGTTATCTCGCATAGGTATGAATACTCGAAGTAATGGGTTCATTTCCCCAGATAATACTGGTATGCTTGTTGGCTTGACGATACCGCTCTTGAGTGTGATTTCAGCTGGTACGCTACCAAGCATCAACTTATCGAAATAGACGAGGACTGATTCACGCATGTCACGATTATAGAACTCGTCTTTTGGCTTGGTTGCTGATACTGTTGGTTCTTTGGGCTCTGCCTTCGGAACATAGCCATTCTTCATACGTTGTTCGACCAGTTTCCGTATTTCTTCTTCACTTTCGTAGGCTCGCAAGCTTCCTGATAAGAATCCGAGCCTGTAACTCACACCAGCACTCATTAATCGCCAGTTAGTATCCTCCAGAACCTTCTCTATGGCCTTATGCAGGTCTTTCTTGCTTTGGTACTCTTCACGGTCGTCTTTGGTGTCAAGGCAACTGAAATCTAGTGACACTTCACGACCAATCTGCGGATCACCTAACTTAAAGTTACTATAGCCACCTTCTGTGAAGATAGGCTCGAGTAACTCCTTTAGCTGGACTATCTTGAGCTTCTTTACCTGTTTAATACCGTCATGTACATCAACATGCTGTACTTTATCTTCGGCTGTGGCGTGAAGCTTCGCCATTCTTTCAAAGTGTCTTAGCTTTTGGTCGTATTTAAACATCATATCTTTATCGAAAACGAAGCGTTTGCGGTCTAACTCTAGATATGGATCAACGGCTTCGGGTTCTTTCTTGCTATCAGATAGGTCGAGTGTGTCAGTCTTAACGTGCTTACATTTCTCACAGGTGTCAGTCCATGTGATAACACCGAACTCCTTGGTGGTCTTTGAAGTAGTATTACCACCACATTTCTCGCATTCATGCTTCGCGCCTTCCCACTGTGTACCGTCTTCCCAAAGAGCCATGCGCTTATTGCATTCCACGCATTCAAACATGATAAGGATGTCATCGTCTTTGCGGTTATCACGGCGCATATAGTCTTTGCTGATAACTCGCAAATCTTTACCGCAACTACGGCAATACGTACCACCTGAAATATGAGCTTTGGCTAGTCGGTCATCTTTCTTTTCATCTTCTTCCATCCACTTGGCGATAGTGGCATCTCGATTCTCGGCTCGTGAAGCAGCCGCCGATTCAACGAACCAAAAGTAGAGCTTACTGTATAGCAAGTACCAACCAGGCATGCTTGTGGTCAGCTCTTTTTTAGTGAGCTTCTTCTCCATTATCTTGAACGTGTCATTTACGATACGTTCGCCTGAACGGCACTTGGCAACAGTGCCGTCATCGTAACGGTCTTCATAATGCTGGCGATCTTGCAGGTATGTATACACACTTATATTTTACGCCCAAATTTAAGAGATGTTTAGGCTGTCATGTACGTTGAATATTATAGGTAATTTTTATCTGCTTTAGATATCAAAATCTACATCGCCGTTAGGAACATTCGATTTAATTTTACCGTCGGTAACAATTCCGCCCAATCTTATAAACTCTGCCATCAGCTGTTCATACTTCCCTAAAGGCATAGAGTTAGGATCTTGTTCGTATTTGATGTAAGTAATTCTGCTGACACCTAGTAAAATCGCTACATCTTGTTGAGAGAGTTTTAGGCTTTCTCGCTTATCTTTCAAATTCTTGTCAAACATATTGTAATGTTATCATATTAACTTCGCTCTCATTACTAGTGGAGTGTATTTTGTTAACTATTTTTAAGCTGTTCTGCAAACCGAGCAGTCTCTTCGTCAGAAACGTACGGAGCTTGTAAATGAACCGGATGAACAGTACCAAGCGAGCTAAAGAGTAGATCACCTCTACCTAGTAGATTTTCTGCCCCACTTACATCAATTAATGCTTCGCTATCAACTTTCGAAGCGGTCTTGAAGGCTATTTTCGTAACGAAGTTTGCTCTCAGTAAGCTTGGTAATACATCTTCACTAGGCCTGCTGGTACCAATGTAAATATGGATACCAACCGCTGCCGACTTTTGTAGGAGTTTTATAAACGATTTCTGATAGTATTCGCCATCAACCATCATTAAATCTGCAACTTCATCAATGATTAGTACTACAAATGGCATATGACCTTTATCCGATGAATTATATTCATCGATGTTCTTTGTCTTACTATCCACAAGAACATCAAATCGATCTTCCATTTCTTTTAGTAGCCAATCCATCGCATCCTTTGAATCCTCGGGTGTAGTTATGACTGGTCTAACTAAGTGGGGGATGCCATTGTACTGCGTAAATTGCACCATCTTAGGATCTATCAATAGTAGCTTAAGATCATCGGACGAATAGCGATGCAGGAGACTCAGGATCAGTGTCCCTTCTGTGAAGTTTGATTTACCTGAACCAGTTTGCCCACCAGCCATGATATGTGGCAACTTGTGCAAATCGGCAATAACAAACTTTCCTGATTCGTCCTTTCCGACTGCGAACAAAAGTGAACCTTCGGCATTTTTATATTCATCAGAATCAAGAGCGTCTCGCAGGTCATAGAATTCTTGCTCTACTTTGCTAGGTTCATCAGTAAACCTATAGTCTTTCAGTTTGGTGAGTGTCGTGTCGATTTCTTTACGCTTTGCTTCTACAAAACTTGGAAAATCATCAGCCGTTATTGGCTGGTCAATTTCTGTCGTGAACTCTAGCCCTGTTTCTCCGAAAGTACCTAATTCTTCACCTTCGTCGTCATACTCAGGAACATGGTTAACGCTAACCTTTATGTGATCTGGCGTAACGGAATGTAACTCATTCTCAAATTTATCATTCATTGTTTTCTTTGGATCAAAACCATACTCACTAAATTTCAAAGTTAGGGGTACTTTGTTCCCCAAAACGCTGAATTTATGACGCACAACTATAACGTGTCCAAACTTATCGCTTACAGTTTCATACTCGTAGCCGAGCTCATCAAATACTGCTTGGACTGATTTTATGAGTTGCTCATCTACGTCCGAACTACTAGCAATTTGCGTCAGTTCATCAGTATCAACATTAATCATCCAGCCACCACCTAAGTGCATCGTGACACCGCCACGACCAGTGTAGTAATTCTGCCACTTGCGGTCTTTCGTATTCATCGGCATCCACATTTCAGGAGGTTTATCGGTAATTAAACCTTGTTCAAATAACTTGCGAAATAGTTCTTCGTCCATGCAATTTACCTCCTTTATTTTCCTACCGTTGCAGGTATAGGAAAACTGTTTATGAAATTTCTCAGCTGATCAGGATTCTTTGATAAATCTACTTCTATCCAATTATCTAGTAAATCGTGTTCGATTAACGATTGCTTCTCTTCGTAGAATAAGTCATCGTCAAACCATAGAAACGGATTAGAGAAATCGATAGCACGTGTCTTCGCTAGATCCCAGCTGGTTGGCTTTATCTTTTTCATAAGCTTGACTGTTTCGGTATCAAACAGATGCCCTATGTGTTGTATCGGAACATTAGCATCTCCCTGACAATGAGTAGTCAACCAATAGGTTGAATCAGGAAACTTTTCTAAAACGTATTTCAGAAATTCGGGTGCGCGATTCGCTGGGTTTAGGTCGTTTGCTAATAGCACTCCGTCAATGTCTAAGTAGATATTCGTCATCGGTCTCGCAATTTTCTAAATATTGC
>CAZEED010000005.1:0-70785 GCA_964510945.1 uncultured Candidatus Saccharibacteria bacterium | reverse complement strand
CTGCGCCTACAACTACCACAACTCAACCGACTACAACTACCACTGCGCCTACAACAACTACAACAACCCCTCCACCAACTCACCCAACAGTACCGGGCCCTCCAGGTGGAGTAATTATCGAGAATCAGAATAGCTCTAACAACGGAGGCAACTAATGAAAGCGCTAAATATATTCTCAATAATTAAGAGCTTAAAAGTTAAAGGTCTAGCTTTTCTACTATGTAGCCTGCTAATGGTCTCAGTATTGGCAATGCCACTAGTGCAAGCTCAAGGTAATGCCGTTACATGGGAAGGCTGGACAAAGTCCAAGAACGTCACGAAGGGCGAGACAGAATATAAAGATGTCACTAATGCCGATCCTAATGATGTTGTACAAGCAATGCTATGGCATCACAACCGACAGAACCCGACGGCTGGCCCGACGGCTAACAACGTTAGAGTAAGATTTGTCGTACCAAATAGCTACGGCAAGAGCCATGTAATCACTGGTATCTCTAGTGCTGATAATGCACCAACAATCAGTGACGGCACGACTGTTAACACTGCACCAAAAGATACCGACATAAGTTATGTAGCTGGTTCAGCAAAATTCCGCTATAACAAGGGTGCAGCTGATGGTAAAGTAGAATGTGAGACTGGCTTTGCTTATCCTCCTGACAGTTGTTACGCAACAGTAAGCCTACCTGATAGCGTGGTAACTACTGGAGTAAATCTAGATGCATTTCGTGGTGGTCCACTTCGTGGCTGTAATGCACATCATGAAACAGTAGCAATCAAAGTTGTTGTTAAAGAAAAACCTGCACCCGTATCAAGCGGTGTATGTAAAGCAGCAACACTTGATGTATACGCTGATAGAAAAGTGCGAGTATCCGTAACTGGTACGGTCAATAATGCAGAGATAATTGGTTACGAGATCGACTTTGGCGATGGTAGCAAGTCTAATCAACAGACTGCTGATCACCAATATGCGAAGGACGGAACTTACCACATTGTAACTAAAGTTAATGTCAAATTAGCTGATGGTACTACAAAGTGGGTTACAAGTACCGACTGTGAAAAGAGCGTTACATTTGAGGGCGAAAAACCACCTGTTGTTACACCTGTAACACCAGCTCCAACACCTGAAGCTTTGCCTGATACTGGTCCTGGCGATGTTATAGCACTATTTCTTGCATCAACATTCGCTGGAATGATCGCATATAGATTCGTCTGGCTTAAAAGATTATTCTAAGATAACTGTGGATAAACACTAGCGCGTTTTGCAAAAACGTGCTAAGATAATCACAGAAATAGAGTAATCGTGACTGACCGCTCTTCGTCGAAATCAACATAAAGACCACTCGCAAGTGTGGTCTTTCTCTGTTATAATATCCCAGTCTCAATAGTAGCCATTGTTGTATGCGGTTACTAGTTTTTTAAACCAACGAGCGGGTTTCCCGACCCCTGGGTGTTTGAAAAACTAAGAGGAAGAAGCGACTAGAAAGTGAAGGCAAAATAATTTATTAGTTTGCCGAAGGTTGACCGTCGTTTCTGACGAGGTCCCATCGTCTAACGGTTAGGACACCAGGTTTTCATCCTGGAAATAGGAGTTCGATTCTCCTTGGGATCACCAATTTCAAGACTCATCGAAAGATGAGTTTTTAAATTGGTCATTTTTTATGCAATCGAACTTCTATTTCCAGGCTGGAAAGAGGGGAGAACTGCCTGACGGCAGTTCGCACGGAAATCTTCTCTTGAAAACTTGTTTTCAAAGATGAAGTTTCGGGGTCGCGGAACGTGACTTCGATTCTCCTTGGGATCACCGAAGAAAGAGCCCGACCACAGTGTCGGGTTTTTTCTTTGGTGCTTAAGATAAAGCCTTGCACTAGCATATTGTAAATAGATTATAGTTATGCTATAATATAGACAAATTGAACAAGGTATATATGTTATGAGTGATTTATCCCAAAAAAGTGTCGAGATGTCTTTTGAAGGTCGTGTGCACGGCGCAAGTGCACATCTGCGAGCAATAGGTGAATCGCGAGCTGCATTACTAGACCTTGATGATACGATGGCAATCTATGATCCTGAACTTATAGAGGCATCGCTCAGTCGAGCTTTAAATGACCATGCTCCACATATTGATGAAACAATGGCGGAAATCCATATACAATCATTAGCAAGTAGCATGCATTTTGGTGAGATCCAAAAGGAAACCCTAGCTACAACTATAGGTATAAGTGATTCGCGCGGTTTTTGGCAAAGTTATGCAGATCACTTTGATGATCTAGTAGAGCCCGATCAAGTTACTTTCGAGCCGGCATTCTTAAAGTTCGTGCATTTCGCTCTGCGGAATTCTATGGAGGTTGGAGTTATAAGTAATGCTTTGCCGCGTACCGGTCAACGCATTTTAAATATGCTAGAGGATCGTAGTGGAATTGAGTTTGATGGCCGAGCTGTTTTTTTGGGTTTTGGTGAGGCTAGAAAGCCTCACCCTGACGCACTTTCTGTTTATCAAACATCTACTGGACACACTATTGACCCGAGCCGGACGAGCTATGTAGGAAACTCGGCTTCAGATATGAGGTTTGCACAAAGGACAGGTATGATACCGGTATTTCTAAACCACGGAAATAATGCTCACGACATTGCTAAAACGCCAAAAGGCCAGCGGATAATAGGCGATAGCGTAGTGATAGATGGCTTTGATGCCTTAAAGAATCACCTAGAATTAAACCGACCACAGTATCGTAGGCATATTAGTTTTATGGTTGATAAGCCACCTTCAGCTCACGAATGCAATCCTGACCAAGAAACAATCTGTTTAGATCCCTGTGACGACGCGGTTTACCAGGTTGTTCATGCGGGGGCCGATCAGGTAATGTCTTATGTCCCGGCTATTTGGCATAACTTTTCTGACCGCTTCGCTCAACCAGCATCAGAGTTTTCCGTGACCACATTACCCGACTATCACCATATATTTAATGAGGCGAGTGGCGCCATAATATTGCCAGAATTAGATTCCGATACTGATAATGGTGCTCAGCTTCGATCATACTTTACTCAAAATCGAACTCGTGATGAAAATGGGCATGTATCATCTCGTGGACCACTATATTATCGTCAGTATATTCACGAGCTAAAGGGTGATGGTGTGAGACAATTAGTCTTCAGTAAGCATGAAGCCGAAACCGCTCTATCAACCATAGAACAAGTATCAGCAACTAATCAAAATGAACACCTTGCACTTTTAGGTGTGGAAGATAACTTGCGAGGTAATTTGCAAGCCTTGTATTTATCGGCTATTAATCGATGGCGCGAAGAAGGTGCTACTGTCCTAGAGGGTGATGATAATGCAACCTATAAATTTATTACTGAAAAACTTGAAGGTGTATATGAACGGGCGGTCGTCCTTCAATATTCACATATGCTGGGACTAGAATATGATCGAGAGAGTTTGCTAACCGAGATAAGAGAAGGTCTGGATATTATTGATGATTATAGTGATTTTTGTCAGATGAGGAATATTGTCCCAACCTTCAAGTCACCCGAAGACGACAACGCTTTGCTAATTGCAGCCCGGGCTAACTATCTTTGCGTTCAATACCCTGAAACAACCGTGCTTGTTGGTCTAACTAGCGGCGGGGTCGAGTTGGCTAAGGTTAGCCAGTTGTTTTATCGTCAACTCCATAATCATGATACCCGTGTCATAAACTATCCAATATCGGTTCATAATGGATTATCGATGTGGTCAAAAGATCGCGTTGCGCCAGTAAATCAAGCGACTATCGATGAGGCCGTGGGGTTGCCTGCTGTCCAAGACGAGAAAGTAGTTATTTGTGAAGATAATTCCAATAGCGGACAGACACTGCAACGAGTTGTGAATCGGGTTCGTGAACTTGGTGCCGATATGGTTAACTTTGCAGTGGTTGAGATTGATCCTACCCGAGTGATTATGCATCATGTTCAACAAAAGGCCGGCGTAAAGCATAATATTGGTCAAGCTGCCGAGCAAGCTCGACCGGTAGCAAATTATTTTCACCCTGACTTTACGGGTGCAGTTGGTGTTGTTCACATTCTCCCTCAAGATCAAAGTTTTACTAAAGTTATAGCTATGGACACTGCTAACCGATATAATGGAGTTGCGACAACTGATGACGTATAACGATTCAACACAATTATTTATCGACTTGTTATCCAAGATTGACGATTACACGAAGCAAGTCAGCGTGTCCGATACTGATCGTCAGAAATTCAAGGATATTATTTACAAGGCAAACAGGATTTTAGTGACAGGTACCGGCACTTCGTTACCTGTGGCTCAATATTTTGCCAGTAGACTACAGGGCAATTATACAAAAAAACCCATTTACTATATGCCGACAGCGAAAGCAATCCGTACTATTGACCAAAATTATGATTATGAAGATTTAGTGATAATAGTGAGCCATGGTTTTAATCGAGCTGACGCACTTATTATTCGCGACAAAGCTAAAAAGAAGAGCTGTAAAACAATAGTTATTAGTGGTAATCCAGATGCAGTCAGTCAGGCGGACTTGGCAATTATTGTCCCGCCATTGAAAGAAAAAATCTTTTGTCGACCAATTAGTCCATTAACATCATTGTTAGCCGTTGAGTCGCTATGTAGCGATGGTCCAGCAAAGATACCAACTAAGATTCCTGATTTAAAAATGGCTAAAAACGTGGCTAAAGCCTTGGATCCCCGCAAACAAACTATTGTTCTTTATTCGGCTGATGTGTCATTTGCTGCCGAGTTATGGACAATTATGCTTCGCGAAGGCGCAGGTATAAATGCTTCAATCAAGGATATCGAGAATTATGCACATGGGTATTATGGTCCCGATACAGCAGTATTGCAGGATCGTCAGTATATAATCATAATAAGTGATTCAGTATATGACCGTAAGGATTTTGCGCGAGCAAGGCGCTTGTATGCACATAAGGGTTTTGCTCACATTTTAGTAACATCAAAAGGCAGCCAGTTTTTTGCTAATGCCCAGTTATTTAGAGAAGCCCCAGAGGTTATTAAGCAGTTACTAATAAGGACTGGTCACGATATGTATGGACCAGTCGGTATGGACGAAAATAGATACTATCATGAATACACACATCACACAGATTATTAATAAGGTTAAAGAATCGGATAAAAAAACATATGTGATTGGTATTGCAGGTGGTTCGGCTAGTGGTAAAAGCTGGTTTAGTGATTTACTTTGCAAAGAACTGCGTAATTGTGATTTTGACTGTGTAATTTTGCACCAAGATGATTTTGCTATTGGTAAGGGATTTAAGGACAAACATATCTCGCTCTATAAATGGGATGATCCCGCAAATTTTCGTTTAGATGAAGCCTATTCAGTTGCCGAGTCCGTACTCCAAGGTCATAAGGCTTCTTTCTTGGCCTATACACTGGGTAGTCATATGCCAACTCAATCTACACAAATTGGCTTCGAAGGACTAGCATCTCAGAAAAAGGTGCTAATTATTGAAGGGTTATTTGCTTGGGCACAGGGCTTTGAGAAATTAGTAAACGAGAAGATCTTTATGCAGGCAAACTTTTTCCATAGTTTTGTGCTTCGCCTGAATAGAAATATTACAGAAAAAAAGGTAGCAGATTTTGAAACTGTCGTTAATCAGTATTTTACGCATGTGGCCAAGGCATATTTAGATCTGTGTCTGCCTATGAAGTTAACGGCAGATTTGGTAATCAAGAACGACGTTAATCCAAGTATGTTGGAAGCTCCAAAAAAACTAACATATAAAGGCCCTATGCCAGAGTCAAAAATGGTATATCATGACAAGACAATGATAATTCGATTAGCGGAACATGGGGCTGATTATGTAATTGAGATTGCCAACCCCCGCGGTACTTTGTTTAGAGAGTCCATATCTTCCAGCATTGCTGACTCAATAAAAAAATACGCTTCCAATCCTCTTTTGAAATAAGAAATAACTATAGATTATCCTTGGCCCGCCTGTCTGTCAGATAAGGACGACAGGAATCACCATTCGACAAGCTCACGGTACGCAAACGCCATGAGTTATTTTCTTGTCGAATGACTCTGAGTATAGTCGAAGGGCCCTTTTTCTAGAGTTCGAAAAGCAAAGCCACACGCAGATGATTGCATCGAGCATGGACGAAAGCTCGCTAGCGTAAAATATGATATATAGAATTGAGTTTACTGCCGTTAGCCTTACTCTAACTAAAGGCTAACCTGTCTATATGGCAGTTGTAAATACATAGAAAAAATAGTATAATATAATTATGAATAAGTTTGAAGTGATTGGTCTTGATGACACCGATGTTTTAAACGGAATTATGGTTGAGTCATTTGATAGGTTGCCAAAGACCCCATTAGCTAATCCAATAGATCAAAATAAGGGGTCGACTCCCCGATTATTAGTAGAACAATCATTGTGTGGTGAGCTCTCGGAGATCGCAGTTAAAGTTGCGCAAGGGTTAGGTATATTTGCTGGAAGAGAAATTCACTTAGATCATGTTGTAACTGTATTTACTCCACCCGAGCCAGAGCCTCAAGAGACAGATCTAATCATGTGCTTAACTTGGGGGCAATTTGTAGACACAGATAGAGTTACGCATTCAATCGATGTTGTTGGGTTGGACTCCACCTATCCTGGATATTTTGGACCGAGATGTGGTGTGTTAGATTTAGTTGAGAGTGATAAATACGAACAATATTATGGGTCTTCTGGTGTTGGTTGCATACAAACGGCATATGCAAATTTTAATACATCATCATACTGGGTTACGTCAACCGTTGCTGATGTAGCCTCTGGAACTAACCTTATGGGTGAAATCAGTCAAGGAAAATACAATGATTTTAAAACAGAATCATTAAGGCGGCCATTTTTAGATCTAGGATTATTGGTTTAAATAGACGCTAAAAGTATTACCTTAGCGATTTTTAAGACTTTTATATCCAAATAGACTAATATTTCAGTAATCGACGCCGTTGTCTTTGTAGTAATCGGTTAGGGCTTTTTGGTAGTATGGGCCCCATGTGCCATCGCTGTCACAAAGTGTATTTAGTGCCAGGAATGCTCTTTTCTTATCTTGGTCAGTAGGATAGCCTACAAATTCTGATTTGTTCTTTTGTATTTGATCTGCGTTAGAACAATAATTTTGCGTAGCCACCGTGCCCCATTCAGCGACAAATTGTTCGCCGTTATTATAGGCATTTTTTAGATACAAGTATCCGCCGACACCTGCAATCACGATAATTGATAGTAGGATGTTTAGACCTACTGATATACGAAACGGTGTGAACATTGATTTTTGTTTTTTTGTTTTTGCCATTTATATTTCCTACTTATTTATTAATGGTTATGATTATATGCCTTTTTTAATCAGAATGTAAAATAATGCTAACAAATGTATCTAACACATTGGCATACCGACAATATTGTTGAAGCATGATATTATTATAAGCATAAACAAGGTGTCGATTAATGTATAAATACGTAAAATTTTTTGAAGACATTTCTATAGATGATATACCGCAAGTTGGTGGAAAAAACGCCTCGCTTGGCGAAATGCATAGTCACCTCGCTCCGAAGGGAGTAAATCTGCCTAATGGGTTAGCTACGACCGCCGAAAGTTATTATTATTTTTTGGATTCTGTGGGGATACGTCAGCAAGTCGAAGATATTTTAGCTGGTCTTGATGTTAAGAACATTAATGATTTAAAAGCTAGAGGATCAAAAATCAGGAATTTAATAATAAAGTCCAAGTTCCCTAAAGATTTTGAAGACGAAATTAGGCGTGGTTATAAAGAACTCAGTCAAAAATGTGGCAAAAAAAATCTAGTAGTTGCTATCAGATCATCAGCCACTGCTGAAGATTTGCCTAACGCGTCCTTTGCTGGTCAACAAGAGACTTACCTGAACATTAAAGGCGAGCGTAACGTGCTAAAAGCTACTAAAAAATGTATCGCATCGCTTTTTAATGATCGTGCAATTGTTTACCGAGTAGAAAATAATTTCGAACATATGAAAGTAGCATTGTCTGTTGGTGTTCAGCAGATGGTTGCTGTTCGCTCTAGGGCTGCCGGCATTATGTTTACCGTTGATACTGAGTCTGGTTTTGAAAACGCTATTGTTATTAGTTCGATATATGGCATTGGTGAAAATATTGTTCAGGGGCGAGTTAGTCCAGATGAGTTTACTATTTTTAAACCCACTATGAAGATAATAAAAAAGAAGGTGGGCACAAAAAAAGAAAAGATGGTACCAGCTTTTGGCAGCAAAACAAAAAATACCCCAGTCTCTAAAGAAGACCAAGAGCGATATTCTATAACTGACGACGAAGCTATTACACTAGCCAATTGGGGCATGGCAATAGAACAACATTATGGTCATCATATGGATATCGAGTGGGCATTGGACGAAGACGACAATAAATTATATGTTGTCCAAGCACGTGGAGAGACGGTTCAATCTCAAAAAGATAATAATATAATCGAAGAATATCAGTTGGTTGAAAAAGGAAAGATTTTATCAAAAGGCTCTAGTGTTGGTAGTAAGATTGGTGTTGGTAAAGCCAGCAAGATAATGAACCTTAAGGATATTGCGTCATTTAAAGAAGGCGATGTCTTGGTGACAGAGATGACAGATCCTGATTGGGTGGCGATAATGAAAAAAGCTAGCGCCATCGTGACTGATAAGGGTGGCCGAACTTGCCACGCCGCTATTGTGTCCCGAGAACTGGGAATCCCATGTGTAGTTGGTACAGCGGATGCTACCCGTAAAATTGCCGACAAATCTAGTGTCACGGTTAGTTGTGCTGAGGGCGATGAGGGCTATATTTATGAAGGAGAGCTAGAGTATAAAGTCAATAAGACTGATATCAAGAATTTGGCTCGACCAAAGACCAAGATAATGATGAATATCGGCTCGCCAGACCACGCCTTTGCCTATTCTTTGATTCCTAACGACGGAGTGGGTCTAGCAAGAGAAGAGTTTATTATCGATTCTCATATCAAGATTCACCCAATGGCGTTACTCAAGTTTGATCAACTAGAGGACGAACATGCAAAAAACGAAATTGAGAAGCTTACCAAAGGTTATAAAAATAAAGCTCAATATTTTATCGATAAATTAGCCGAGGGTATTGCTGTGATTGGTGCGGCATTTTATCCAAATGATGTAATCATCAGGTTTAGCGATTTTAAGACTAATGAGTATGCTAATTTAATAGGCGGTAAGAATTTTGAGCCTCAAGAGAATAATCCTATGATAGGTTGGCGTGGGGCAAGCCGATATTACAGCGATGCATATCGAGAGGCCTTTAAACTAGAATGTCTAGCATTCTTAAAAGTTAGAAATGAGCTTGGCTTAACCAATGTAAAAGCTATGGTGCCATTTTGTCGAGATATTACTGAGGCAAAAAATGTGATTAAAGTCATGGAAAGTACAGGGTTAAAACAAGGAGACAATGGTTTTGAGTTATATGTGATGGTCGAGATACCGTCTAATGTCATCTTGGCCGAGCAGTTTGCAGAGTTGTTTGATGGCTTTTCGATTGGTAGTAACGATCTTACGCAGTTAACTCTTGGAGTTGACAGGGATAATAGCACGGTTGCTCATATCTATGATGAGAATAACGATGCTGTTAAGGCGCTCATTACACAGGTAATAAAAGTTGCCAAACGTACCAAAACAAAAATAGGTTTATGCGGGCAAGCCCCGTCGGATTACCCTCAATTTGCTCGTTTTCTGGTGGAAGCTGGGATTGATAGTATTTCGCTGGCGCCAGATACAGTGGTTAAAACCACGCTGGATATTAATAAATTAGAAAAAAAGATTTCATAGAGCAGTAGCAAATAAATTACTAAAATCAGTTAATAACCACTAGAGATTATTATCTTAAAAATGTAGACTAAAAAGCAATGGAACAAACTAAACAATTCAGTAAAACGCACGCCTCTAAATATCGAAGGACAAAGATCATCGCCACGGTTGGTCCTGCGACCAAAGATTATGAGACAATTCTTGGACTAATAGAGGCTGGGGCAAATGGCCTAAGACTTAATTTTAGTCATGGTGGCAATAATGAAGAGTGGGAGAGGATTATTAGGCTGATCAGAAAGGCCTCTGATGAATGCGATAAACCAGTGGCGATTATTCAAGATCTACAGGGTCCAAAGATTCGGCTTGGTGACTTTGATGGAATTATCAATGTCGAGAAACACCAAGAACTTCAATTTAAGTATAAAGCGGATTATGAGCGTTCGGGCATTATCCCTCTGCAATACGATCTGAGCAAAAAAGTGAAACGTGGTCAACAGATGTATTTGTTCGATGGCAAAATTAAGACTGTTATTACTGCAGTGCATGAGAATGGTCTGATACAGGCGGAAGCAAAAAATGACGGTTTGTTAATCAAACGTAAAGGCATTAATCTTCCAGATACAGATTTTGGAGGCGACATAATCACCTTAAAGGACAGTAAAGATATTGCTTTCGGCTCGACGCAAGATATTGATTACGTGGCCCTTAGTTTTGTGCAACGCGCTAGTGACGTCGAGAAGTTAAAGCGTAAATTAAAGGCACTTGGCAGTAAAGCTCGAGTTATTGCGAAGATAGAAACAAAAGCAGCGGTTGAAAACATAGTTGAGATCTTTCAAGAAGCTGACGTTATTATGGTTGCTAGAGGTGACTTGGCAATAGAAACCACGCCTGAATCAGTGCCGGTAACTCAAAGACATATTATTGGTCTGGGCCTACAATATAAAAAACCAACAATTGTGGCGACACAGATGCTAGCCAGTATGACTGAAGCATCGGAGCCCACGCGGGCAGAAGTTTCTGACGTTGCAACTGCCGTAATTGTCGGCGCAGATTCGGTTATGCTTTCTGAAGAAACTGCCATTGGCCAATACCCTGTTGAAGCGGTCAAAGTCATGAAAAGGGTTATTAACTATACGCAAAATAATTCGGATGTCAGGGCTACATTTACTTCAACGCCAAAGGATAAAGATCGTCAATATGCGATCTCTCGAGCAATTATTAGTTTGGCAAAAACAATCGATGCCAGTGCAATTGTAGCGGAGACCAAATCGGGCGGAACAGCAATCAATATTGCATCTCAACGACCTGATTCTACGATTATCGCTGTTGCGTCAGAAAAATCTGTCGCTAATCAGCTGGCTATTGTCTACGGAGTAACGAGTTACGATAGACCAGTTGATAAATTTGCTGCAACAAAACTCACAAATTGGCTGGTTAAAGAAAAAGTATTAGAAAAAGGCGATGTAATAATTACTGCATCAGGCAATCACCCCGGAGTAGTTGGCACCACCGATACAATTAAGGTTCGAGTAATATGATCTTAGCTAAAAAAACTGTTAAAGATGTACCCATTCATAATAAGACGGTGATGGTGAGCGTCGATTATAATGTTCCGGCTGGTGAGCACGGCGAAGTACTAGATGATTATCGTATTCGAATGTCGCTCCCTACTTTGCAATACCTAATAGATCAAAACTGCAAGATTATCTTGATTAGCCATCGTGGTCGGCCGGATGTGAAGGCTGTCCCTAATCTAAGTTTAAAAAAAGTAGCCGAATCTCTAGAAAAACTCATTAAACGAGATGTTGTGTTTGTTGATGATTGCGTGGGCCCAAAAGTTGAGGATGCCAAAAAATTACTACACAACAAACAAATTTTACTACTCGAGAACACACGTTTTTACTCACAAGAAGAAGCGAACGACAAAACTTTTGCTAAACAGTTAGCGAGTGGAGTTGATTATTTTGTGCAAGATGCCTTTGGTAATGCTCATCGCTCACATGCTTCAACGGTTGCGATAACAAGTTTTGTGCCTAGTGTTGCCGGACTGTTAATTGAAAAAGAATATAAGGCGATTACAGATGTTGTCTTGAATCCAGTCAGACCGTTAACCGCAATAGTTGGCGGGGCAAAGATTGCCGATAAGATTGATGTCTTAAAAGTATTTATAAAAACCGCTGATTTACTGGCTATTGGTGGAGCGATGGCTAATACATTGTTGAAAGCTAAGGGTGTTGAAGTTGGTAAGAGTTTAGTTGATGAAGCCGAAATTGATACTGCGAAAGATATATTAGACCTAGCCGAAGCAGAGGCTAAAAAACGTCCCTTTGTCTTTTATCTACCACAAGACTTTGTTGTCGCTGACAGTGTGGACAAACACGCAAAGACTAGGATCGTAGATTTTGATGCGCATGTTATCGCTGATATAGAGAGTTACCCAAGGCAGCCTCGTAGCAGTACCAGAAAGATTCGTGCTGATGAGTTGATCTTAGACATTGGGCCATTCTCTGGGGCTTTTATAGCTGGTAGTATCCAATACGCCAAAACGGTTATATGGAATGGACTTATGGGGGTGACCGAAACGCCATCAGTTAACGGTCCAATTGGTCCGTTTGCGCACGGCACAGAGCTAATCCTAGATGCGCTCTCTGGACAATTTGGTAATCGGCCATATAGTCTGATTGGCGGTGGTGACACTTCGGCATATATTGAAGAACGCAATCTAGTTAGATGCTTTAATTATGTGTCGACGGGTGGTGGGGCAACACTAGATTTACTTGCCGGTAAAAAATTGCCAGGTATTGAAGTTCTACAAGATAAGTAGATCTTTTACTTTTGCGCCGGCTATCCGCTGGCCAGTGGAGTAACAAATGTTCGCGTACTATCAACTTTTAGTGGTAAAAGTTGAGTAAAATCCACCAAGCAGATGAAAAACAATATGGGTATTATGATTAGTTTTTATCGTGCCTGCGGAACGCAAGCGATCTGATTTATTAATTTAAGAGTAAGGAATCAGATTAGTCCTCGGCATTCATTCGATAAAAACTAATAAAAAAACCCTCTGTTTTTCAGAGCTTGGACTAAAAACCACAACAACACCGAAAAAGTTACTAAGGACAAGCCGGATGCCGTTAGACGTCCGTAGGATAACAAATCGTATAAGCAGAAGCTCCAATATGTTAAACTGTAACAAAGGTAAACATAAGCACAAATGAAACGTAAATTAATTGTCGGTAACTGGAAGATGAATCTGAATACAAGTCAGTCTAGTTTGCTACTGCATCGTTTACATGAACGAATTAAGATATATCGTGATATCGAGGTTGTCTTGGCCCCGACTATGCTTGTTCTTCAACCGCTAAGTCTACAGATTGATCGACGAAAGTTTAGACTAGCTGCCCAAAATGCCCATCCTAAAGACGAGGGAGCATTTACGGGTGAAGTATCTTTTACTCAGATACAAGAGCTTGTTCATTACGTAATAATTGGTCATAGTGAGCGTCGAATTCATTTTGGTGAGAATCTGGATTTAATTAGAGACAAAGTTGCCGCTAGCGTCCGCAACAACATTACACCAATTCTTTGTGTGGGTGAAAGTAAGACCGAAAGACGGGCTGGCGAAACGCATCAGGTATTACACGATCAGTTATCGACAGCGTTAGCCAACCTGACAGCTAAAGAAGTATCAGAGATAGTAATTGCTTATGAACCAGTTTGGGCAATTAGTACATTTGAAGGTCAACTAGCCAAGCCATTTGATATCAAAAAAGCCTTTGACTATATTCGTAAGCAAGTCGGGGATTTGTATGGCAAACGAACTGCCGATAGAGTTAGAGTGTTATTTGGTGGGAGCGTAGATGAACATACAGCTCGTGGGTATTTGGATATTGATGGTTGCGATGGAGTATTAGTAGGCGGAGCCAGCCTTAATTATCATAAGTTCTCAGAAATAGTAGAATCTGCCTATCGATCATTAACAGAAATTGTCGAGGAAAAATAATGAGCCCAAAAGCAAATAATTTAAATGTCAGCTCAAACAAATCCATGGATATTACCACAACTGAAAAAAGTAAAATGCCCGAATTAAAAATAGAAAAACCAGAGATAGTTAGGCCTTCAGGAATGATAAAAGATATCAGTCCAAGCCAAAGTACAGACGAAGACAACTTGACTAATATATCGAAAATAGAAATGACCGACAAGCTAGCCTCTAATCTCAAGCCACCGAGCGAAAGTCATATAAAGATCATTCCGTCTGAAACCAATCCAGATGAAGGCGAAAAAGATGAGCCTGAGGCGGACGATTTGACTAATGATGCTGAACGCGTCACAGACAGCAAGTTTATTGATAATATTTCTGATGATACTGACGAAAAAGTAGATGAGAGCACAAAAGAAAATAAAGATACAGAAAAACCAAGCGATAGCGACAAAGTTGAAGAAAAAATAAAGTCAACTGAACCCGAAACCAAGCATACTGACGAACAACCTGCAGAAAAAGAATCTATCAAAGAAGAACCAAAAGAAGAATATGATGATGGCGGTATAGTTAATGAAATGGCCGAGCAGGCAGCGGAAAGTAAGAAACAAAAACAAGAAGAAAAAGAATTTGAAGTTAGATCGAAGCATGTCGAAGAATTGATTGAAGCCAAGACTTATAATGTTCCAATTGGTCAGTTAAGTCGTAAACGCAACATAAGGATATTGATTGTCTTATTAGTAGTGTTGATCGTTGGGGGATTAGTAGCGCTAAATTTTGCTGTCGATGCCGGCATGGTGGATATTGGTGTCGAGCCTCTAACTGACGTTATCTCAAACTAAATGACAACAGCTATAAGCTTATAGTTTGGGTTACAATAGTTAGTCGTGGTTGAGGAATTTTTAAAAGATCTAAATAGCGAACAGCAGCGGGCGGTAGAGTCAACCGAGGGTCCACTGTTAATTCTTGCTGGCGCTGGAAGTGGCAAAACAAAAACTTTGACCCATCGTATCGCCTATATTATCGATAAAAACTTGGCAACCCCCTACAACATCTTAGCCGTTACTTTTACTAATAAAGCTGCCGGCGAGATGCGCGAACGGGTAGCGCAGTTATTGGGTCATCGATCTGACGACAGATCATTTATGCCATTTATGGGAACTTTTCATAGTATTTGTGTGCGTTTATTGCGTCAAGACGGTGATCAAATTGGCATCCCCAAGAACTTTGTAATCTTTGACGAACTTGATAGAACGGCCTGCGTAAAAAAGATATCTAAAGAACTATCTATAGACGAAAAAAGCTTTCCGGCCCGCAAATTATCGAGTATTATCTCGAGTGCAAAAAACGAGTTAATCTCGCCGGATGAGCTAACCTCTACTGCTAGTAGTCCAACCCAAAAAGAAGCGGCGCGCATCTATCCGTTATATCAAAAAACCCTAAAGGATGCCATGGCCTTGGACTTTGATGATTTGATTTCAAGAACTGTGCAAATGTTATCGGGTAATGAACAAATCCGTACAAAATGGCAACAACAGTTTCGCTATGTGATGATCGATGAGTATCAGGATACCAATGCCGCCCAATACAAACTGATCAAGCTATTAACCAACGAAAATAATAATATTGCAGTTGTCGGGGACGATTGGCAATGTCTGGTTGAGGGTACTCATATTGAAACAGCTAATGGTATTCAAAAAATAGAAAACATGACTAATACAGCACTAGTAAAGTCAGCTAGCGGCTATGGAAAAACTGAGTTTTTTAAAGTCACGAGGACTAAAAAGTTTGCTTACGAAGGCGAGGTTGTTCGTATAAAAACTATTTCAGGCAAAGAACTGACATGTACACCCAACCATATACTATTTTCTAGGTGGGATAAAACAGATTCTTATTTTGTATATTTGATGTACGCGCAGGGCAAAGGATATAGAATC
This sequence comes from uncultured Candidatus Saccharibacteria bacterium, assembly GCA_964510945.1. Taxonomy (GTDB): domain Bacteria; phylum Patescibacteriota; class Saccharimonadia; order Saccharimonadales; family JAGQNJ01; genus DAISWO01. Next base: position 55,059 of record CAZEED010000005.1, on the reverse strand, counting down.
GGAGTTGCTAAAGGTACGCGATTTGATGGTAAAAAATACGATATTGGCCTAAGGATTAGGGCAAATCAAGAACGCGCAGACAGAATGTGGATTCTAGAGGTATGCAAAAACCGGCAAGAGGCTATGTACAAAGAAGCCCTATATTCTTATAAGTTTGGGATACCAATGTTAGTATTTCATGCTTATAAAAACCGCTTTATGCAGTTTGATCAAAAGTACATCGATGCCTTATACGCAGAGATAGATACTGAACAAAGAGCCTCAGAATTGATGGCAAAGCAGGGAATTAATTTTGATTATCCGCATTTTTTTCCACAAGCAACAACTAGGAACGGTAGCAAACGGATTAATGTTAATGTGGTACTTTTTGGCGACAAAAGAATATCAAATCAAAGCCCTTGGTCAGCTAGTAGAATCTCTGTAAACACAACCGATAAGCAGGATTTAAAGTTATTTGAAGAGCTAGGCTACAAAGTTAGAAATGGTAAGTCAGGAACTTTTAGGGTTGAGATTCACAATCTTGACTACGGTAAGATAGAAAAAATCGTAGAAAGAATTCAAGAATCTAATAATTTCGAATTGCAGGTTAGCAAGTATGCATTTTTAACCGGCAATAAGTTTATTTACCTACCAGCTGGGCAGATACATCCTGGTATGTTGGTCCCAGTGCTAGAAAATCAAGCAGTTACGGAAGAGCAGGTTTTATCTGTAGTTAAAGAAGATTATAAAGGTTATGTTTATGATATTGATGTCGAGAAAGTCCATAACTATATAGCATCAGGGATAGTAGTTCATAATTCGATTTATTCGTGGCGTGGGGCGGATTTTAAGAATATTTTGAACTTCGAAAAAGATTATAAAAATTGCCAAGTTATAAAACTTGAGCAAAACTACCGAAGCACAAAACATATCTTGGATGCGGCACATAGCGTTATCTCAAAAAATGCTCATCGTTCTACTAAAAAACTATGGACTGATCTTGGCGATGGACTGCCGGTGCAGATTATTCCGGTTGGTTCTGAACGCAATGAAGGCGAGGCAATTGTTAGGACTATTCGTAATCAAGTAGATGGTGGGCTAAGAACTTACAAAGATTTTGCCGTACTTTATCGGACGAATGCCCAAAGTCGGTCGCTGGAGGAAGTTTTTGTTCATTATGGCATTCCGTATCGGATAGTTGGTGGTGTTAGGTTTTACGATCGTAAAGAAATTAAGGACATTATGGCATATTTAAGATTAATCTATCAGCCAGAGGATGTGATGAGTTTTGAGAGGATTGTGAATGTGCCGGCGCGGAGCGTTGGCGCCAAGTCGTTAATTAACTTTAACGCTTGGCGAACGGAGAATGCTATAACCCTCGACGAAGCTCTTCAAAATGCTGATCGATGTAACGATATCACCCCAAAAGCCCGTAAAGGTTTGCTAGAACTAGCAGATATTGTACGTTCAATGCGAGAGGTTATGGGCGATAGTAATGTGTCTGGTCTTGTTGATTCGCTAGTTAGGCGACTAGATTACCTTACCTATCTAGATGACGGCACTATGCAGTCAGAAGCAAGACAAGAAAACGTCAAAGAGCTATTATCGGTTGCTTCAGAGTATGAAGAGCTTGGGCTAGAAGGTTTCCTGGAGGAAGTATCACTGCTGACGAGTAGTGATAATAATGATACCCATAAGGATAGCGTAACCTTGATGACTTTGCACGGTGCTAAAGGACTTGAGTTTCCAGTAGTTTTTATGAGCGGTATGGAAGAAACAGTTTTTCCTCATTCCCGTGCTTTATATGATGCAAGCGAGATGGAGGAAGAACGTCGGCTTTGCTATGTAGGCATGACGCGGGCCAAGCAAGAACTGTATCTGCTGTATGCTTCAAGTCGCATGCTTTATGGCGGAACGCTTCATAATCCTCCTAGTAGATTCTTGGCTGATGTTGATTCGCGTCTAGCAGACACCCATCAACCAACAGTTTTTGGTGGATCGTTTGCTAGTGAGTATGCCCCTCGGCCAAAAGAAGCTTTGGCAGTATCAACTGAGCCTCGTTATGTTCCCGATCTAGAGATTGGCGATGGGATTAATCATTCGGTATTTGGTAAGGGCACTGTGGTGCATATGGATGGCGATATTGCCACGATTAGTTTTGGGTCGCGGGGCACAAAACAACTCGATATTAGCTTGGCGCCACTGCAAAAAATCGAATCATAAATATACTAGCTACTTATAACAGTACCAATAAGGTGGTACAATAACGCTTAGCTATTGTTGACTATCAACAGAGACAGATTAACGAAACTAGATCAATTCATAGCCTTAGATTATGTTGAGAAAAAATTCCAAAAAACCGATAATTTCCAAGCAAAAGCGACGAAAAATCATGCGTATCCATAAGCATCCGCTCGTGATACCGGTTATTACCTTTATGGTGTTGTTTTTTGTGACCATTGGCGTATTTATAAGTTTTAACTCTACCACTGTGGCGCCAGGTGACCAGCGTATTGTGAATGTTTACGTTGATGATCAAAAGCAAACTTTGCCTACTAGAGCACGTACTGTCGGTGACTTGCTAAAGCGAATGAACGTAACGTTAAACGAAGGCGACGAGGTCGAGCCAAAAGCCAGTACTCAAATTTTAGAAGATGATTTTACGGTTAATGTTTATCGGGCCAGACCGGTGACCGTAATTGACGGCAAAAAAATTACAACTGTGCTTAGTGCTCAGCAATCTGCCAGAGCGGTTGCCGAAGAAGTTGGGGTCAAAGTTTATCCGGAGGATGATGTGCGCTTAAAGGTACCTGACGATTTACTTAAAGAAGGCGTAATCGCCGAAAAAGTAGTGATAAAGCGTTCGATTCCAGTTAGTTTAGTTTTGTACGGTCAGACATATAGCGTGCGGACACTATCAAAGACAGTTGGTGAGCTGATAGCCGAAAAAGGTCTTAACAGCGATGATATAACGGTATTCCCGCCAGCCAAGACTAAGCTCAAGCCAAACACTGTTGTGTATGTAACGTACCCTGGCAAAAAGATTATTACAAAATCAGAGAGTATTCCGTTTAAAGAAAAGCGTGTTGAAGATCCTGATCTAGATGCCGGCGAAACAGCCGTTAGGCGTGAGGGCGAAAAAGGCAAAAAAGTTGTTATTTACGAAGTCGACAAGTCTAATCCAAAAAAGAAAAAGGCGCTAAAGACCGTGGTTGCTAAAAAGCCAGTTGATAAAATCATTGCAGTTGGCACAGGTTCGGCCACTGATTTAGCTTTGCCTGGGGGTACAGTCACTGGTAGCAAATTAGATTGGATGAAGGCTGCCGGTATCGATCCATCACAGTATCAGTATGTTGACTATATCATCGGTCGTGAATCCGGCTGGAATCCAGCCAGCGTTAGCGCTAACCGATGCATAGGTCTAGGGCAAAAGTGTGACGCTGGTAGCTTAATATCGGCTTGTCCTAATTGGCAATCTGATCCCGTTTGTCAGCTAAATCACTTTAGTGGCTATGCTAATGGTCGGTATGGGAGTTGGCAGGGGGCTTATAGTGCTTGGCAAGCCCAGGGCTGGTGGTAAACCCTTTTCATAGTTTTCTCCCCGGCAAGAAAAGTATGGCAAAAGTACCGCCCCAACTCAAGCCACATGAAGTAGATTTATATAGTTTTTTGTGTGCCTGCGGAACGCAAGCGATCTGATTCATTAATTCTAAAGTATGGAATCAGATTAGTCCTCGGCATCCATTCACCAAAAACTATTTAAATCCACTCAGTGTTTGAGAGGGGGAGGAAACACTAGCACAAAGGACTGCACTCGAGTGCAAGACCCAGAACCTCGCTCATGAATTCTCTGATACAATTTAGTTAATGAATCAACGAAAAGAGTTAGGGCAGCATTGGCTGAAGGATAAATATTCTTTGCAAGCGATGATTGAGAGTGCCGAGGTGAAGGCAGGGGATGATGTACTCGAGATTGGGCCTGGCACAGGGCTTTTAACAGATGAGTTAGTGGCGATTGGGGCGAATATCACCGCCCTCGAGTATGATCATACTTTGGCCCAGCAGTTGCTATTTAAATATGCCAGTAATAAGAATGTGCAGGTAATTGAAGGCGATATTAGAAAGTTTGATTTTGGCAGTCTTGCCCCGCGCTTTAAGATTGTTGCCAATATCCCGTATTATCTGACGGCGAATTTGTTCAGAAAATTAATTGATTCTGATAAGAAACCAGACTTAGCTTCACTGTTAGTGCAAAAAGAAGTGGCCGAGCGGGCTAGTGCTGAGGCGGGCAAAATGTCGTTTGTAGCTGTGGTCCTGCAGGTTTTTTATGTGACCTGGGCAGGGGAGGTGGTGCCGGCGCATTTGTTTGAGCCACCACCAAAAGTTGACTCGCAAATTTTGGTGTTACAACGGAGGGAAACCCCACAAATTGAAGTTGATAAAATAGAGGATTTTTTAACACTTGTAAAGGCTGCCTTTGATCAACCGCGAAAAAAGCTTATTTCTAATCTGTTGAGAGAAGTAAAATACGATAAGCAGGTACTAAATCAGGCTTTTGAGGAGTTGGGGATTGATTCGAGTGCCCGTGCGCAAGAATTATCAATTGAACAGTGGTTACGAATGTTCTCACTATTACAGAAAAAATCTTAAAAGTCCCCTACCCTAGCTGTTGTAAAAATAAAACACCTGCTTTTGTTGTTCTTGGGACTTCGATACAGTACTTTTTGGCACTTCAGGTATTTGCAAAAGCACGACTTCCCTGTCTTAATATTGCTAATGTTTACAGATTTTGTTATAATAATTATTGATGGGGCTGAAATTATGCTCGACGTAGGACTTTATCAGTTAGATCAGCAGGTCGCTTGTCAGCGTATAGACAACAATTTTAACTGCAAATGTTAAAAAACAGCTAGTTGCAGCTTTTGGAAATTTCCAAATGCCTAAGCTAGCACCAGCTTTAGTTTAACTAAAGCCACGCGCAAAGTGACGTCAGATAGCATTGCTAGCGTGTCATATCATCTGGTTGCGTAAAACTTTTTATCTGTAGTTTTACAAAGAAACCATAAGATATGCGAGGAGTTGTTGTTTTGTCTTTTTATATATAACTCTTCTAAGATAAATTTAAATAGACTAAGCCTGTAGAAGACTAACAAAGATAATCCAGCGGACCGGAGTGCAATTCTCCGCAGCTCCACCAAAAGGGACTTTTCGACATTAGAAAGGTCTTTTTTGTTGAATAATTATTTGTTCAATAAAAATGAAGTATGGTTGTTATTGAGGATTTATGGCCACAACAGCAATAAAATGTCTTAAAACTGGTTCTTTGCCAAGGTTTTCGCACGATCTATGCCAAACATTGTTATCGATAGTGGCTACAGCTAGTTCTGGGGGCTGATTGATTGCGAGTAAACCATTTTCTAAAGCTTCATCTATGACAACATATTCATTTGATGGTGTCTTTCTGGATTCTCTCAAAAAAGTTCTAGCCCAAGACCCTTTTAATATTCCGCTAACTATTTCGGTTGGCAAAACATCCGAAACAACAGAGGTCCGTACATTTTCGGCATAATTTGTATCTAGATGCCATCTTGTAGAAAGTTGTCTTAAACCGGGAGCGACCCATCCTTTTGCATAGTATAAGTTAGTGTAATCTTGCGCGGTTTTTGGTAGGTATTCGTCGGAACCTGATACAGCGATAATTGCTTCGTGAACTAGTTCGAGGCTGTGCTGATCGTCAACGGTTTCTACAATTCCACCAGCAGTAATTGCTGTTAAAGGAGCCTTATTTTTTACTACAAGTGAGGTTTGAACGCTTTCTCGGCGACAGAATCCATATTGTTCATTCAGGGGATCTAATAGGGAAAAAACTTCTGGAGAAATAGTGTGCTTTATAACTGCTGATGGTAAAACCACGCGCTCGAACATGATAGACAACTATAACACAAATATTAAAATAAAACAAATGTTTAGTTGCATTTCATATTGGAATAATGCACGAGAAAGAATCGTATATATCATTGTGATTATGCTACTTCGGGGTGTATAATGGCATTAAATTAATAGTGGGGACAGAATGGATAATCAGAATCGTTGGAACAATAATGCTGTAGTAGATAATATTATTCCACCTCCGCATTCACCTCAGCCAGAATCGTCAGATAGATTCTCTCGTGTCGAAGAAGTAACAAAAGAAAATCCAGTTTTAAAAGAGTCATTAGTAAGTTCAGACCAAACGGTTTCTACACCAGTAGTAAAGGTATTGAGCGTACGAGGCCTGGAGTATTTAATGATGTCAATTAGCCTATGGTTTGGCGCCGGCGGATTGCTTTGGGGAGTTTTGACTGCAATTAATGGCGGTACCTCATTTGCTATTTTGGCCTTGCCTGCTTCGTTGGCGCTTGTCGGGGTTTTAGTATTTGCTGGATTTTTTATCAGGCTTAAAAAGGCAGAGTTAAAAGATCCTAACCTTCGCCTTGACGCCTCAAAGCGAAGATCTTCACAGACAACTCAAATTTTTGCATTTTTAGTACTTTTCTTCAATTTAATAACATTTGTATATCTGGTATTTGCCAATCTAGGAGGTAAATCATCGGTCTCGATAGGCAAAGCGGCGATTAATCTGTTAGTCGTAACGGTAATTGCGGGAGGGATACTAGGATATTATTGGGTAAACGAACATCGGGTCCAGAGGTAAGACATATAATATGAAGAAATATTATATCGGTATCGCAATAATCTGCTTGTTGACACTAGGTTTTGCTGGGTACGTGATATCTGTTGGCATAGGTAGTAAACAGGATGTTCAGACCCTAAAGTCTGCACAAGATATTGCCTCAAAACTTAATACTTACGTTCAAAACAATCAAAAGATACCTGAATCGTTAAGTGAGGCTGGCGTACAAGACGTTCCGCCGACCATTAAATATACAAAGGATTCCGAGAAAGAATATTCGTTTTGCGTAACTTATAAAGCGGCTAGTGGCTATAATGATTACGGTCTAGGCCAGTCACTTGTCAGTACGGCATTGACTGGTGGAGCATCCGTTTATGACGACCCAAGTTATTATGATAGTCAATACATACCCGAGAGTCTGTATGTAGATCAGTATCATAAGGCAGGCGAAAACTGTCAAAAAGTAAAACCTTATTTCAGTAATTCTTATCAACCTCCATCTTATAACTATAACCTTCCAGATGATGCCGATAGTCCTTACGCAGAAGATGTAAAAACAAATGCTAATGATCGTGCCAGAGAAGCGGATATTAATGCAATTCATGCTCAGCTTGAATATTTTTTTGGAAGCGAGGGTTATTATCCCTCACTTAAGCAACTAAACGATAAGTCGTGGCGCAAAAACAATATGTCTTCTGCTTCTGTATCTGTATTTTCTGATCCAGATAATTCCTCGACAATAATCGTCGCAAAACCTCAAATGAATGCATATTCGTACGAAGTAACGCCTGAAGGTTGTGATAATAATACCAAACAATGCACCGCCTATAGCCTGACAGCCACCAAGAGTGACTCAACGACCTATGTTAAGAAATCTCTAAACTAAGCATCACCTAACTACTGATTGAATAAGATCATTTGTGTTAAGCTTATGGTATAAGGTTTGGGAGTCGGCGTGCAAGACAAGGATTCAGATAATATTCATCTAGATAAAAAGAAAAAACATTCAATTATCAGTCGTTCTGATTGGCTGAAGGTTGTCTTGATTTTTTTGGTGCTAATAATTGCTGTCATAGGAAGTAGATTGCTGAAAAACAGAGTAAATGTAGACAGCGCCAATGCTGATGTAAAAAAATCCGTAACGTTAAAGGATTATAGTTTTAAGGTTACAAAACGTTCAAAGTCCGTTACTGAGGCTGCTGAAGGGACTAATCTAAGCATTGTAATACACGCAAAAACGGGAAAAAAGCTTAGGGACATTAAAATCGCTTTTGATGGAGTGTATCAAAAACCTAGTGTTACAAAGATTAACACTAGGGGTTATAAAGCAATTATGAAGGTTAAAGCTTGCTGTAATGAAGAGACGCATAATATTAAAATTCGGGCGACTGATTCAAAAGGAAAACGTTTTTATGTGAGATATACAAATGGTAGTAGGACTATGAATTTTAGGGTTCGCGCATTCTCAGAAAATGCCGAAATTGCTTCTGTAAAGGATTTTGGCGTAAAAGGAGATGGTGAAGCAGACGATACAGTCGCCTTCCAGCGGGCTATAGATTCCACTAAGGGTATTTTACAAGTTCCTGAAGGCCGTTATAACATTACTAAACCGCTCTTTATGAAGTCATCTGTTCGACTGCGCGGCATACCGGGTAAGAGTGTAATTGTGCAGACTGGGACAGATGAGGAGTCGCCTTTCGCTATGGTGCTTGGCGATTCATTCCCGTTAGTTTTTGATTCTCGCAAACCAGAACGTGAGAGATTTAAAAATTTTGAAACGGTAGAATCATCGTGGGAAAAGGGCTCTAGCTCTATCTCGCTTAAATCATCCGATGATGTCAAGAAACTAAGCCGTGGTGAAATTGTTTGTGTTAGATCTACAAAAACCTTTGATAATGACAATGGTTACACTCAACCTGATTTTGTTCAATTTAATCGAATAGCCAGCATAGAAGGCAATAAATTGATATTGGCTGATAAAGCCATAAACACTATCGGTAATTCTCAGGGAGGTCCACCTCAAGTATGTAAGATAGCTGGTGTTAATTCGTGGCTAAGCTACATTATGGGTCGCGAAACACGATGGTACGCGGTTAAGTGGGCCGAGATTTACGGCATAGATTTTGAAGGTGGTCGAGGGGGGCTTGGCGCAGGATTTTGTTATGGTTGCTTAGTGCACGATGTTAATTTTATCGGAGTTGATCAACCAATCGTACTCAATAATGTGGTAAAAAGTATCTTTACTAATATCAAAGGAGATTACAGTACTGAAGCGATCGAAGTAGCGATGGCGTCTACTCAAAACATTTATAGTAACCTTGATTTTACTTATCGCCCGCTTAGCTGTTCTTACAACGCTCAGCCTGATCCGCTGAAATGTCCTCCGCCAGAGCCTTCAACTAGAAGGCCGGTACACTGTTCTGCAGTAACTTATCCAGACCCACGGGATTGTCCATTAGTTGGTTCTCCTGCAATTGCTGTCGGGGAACGGTCAGTGGATATTATCTTTGATAAAGTAAAACTAACTGTTGGTGATAACGCAACTTTGCCGGCTAGATTAATTGGTATTGGCGATGCTCAGGATATTAGCTTTATTAACTCTGATTTATCGATTGATGGGGGCGGGAATCAGCAGATTTTTGAATTTCGCGGTAACTATAATTCAGCCGGCACCCCAGATCCATCAAAATCTGACTTTGCCACAGAAAATTATGTAATTGCCAATAATAAAATTGATTTAGGCGTTGAAAAAGGTGAGTTAGCGATTATTGTTGGCAATGAAAAAAACTGGATACAGGATCTGCGGTTTTATAACAATCAATGGACAGGTACGCGTACGACTGACGGTACAGCTTATTGGGCTGGCAATTATGTACGAGACTGGTCAGTTGTTAACGATTCTATCCCAATTGCCAATCATTTTCGAGTCCCACATGATGCAAACCATTTTAACGAAGACCCGACAATACAGAACGTGATTTTCGGAGAGTAGTATCCATAATTACAGTGTATACACAGTAAAAAGTTTATGTTATAATTATGGGGTAAGGGAGTGCCCGTACAAGGGTGCTTTTTAATTTTTATGACATCAAAGATACAAGACCCTACTAAAATACGAAATATCGCCATTATTGCCCATGTTGATCATGGCAAAACTACCCTTGTTGACGGGCTTTTAAAGCAATCGCAAACCTTTCGTGATAATCAGGCTGAAATGGGCCAAGATTTGATTATGGACAGTGGTGACCAAGAAAAAGAGCGCGGAATAACTATTACTGCCAAAGTGACAGCTGTGCAACACGGTGATTATCGAATAAATATCATTGATACCCCTGGACACGCCGATTTTTCTGGTGAGGTAGAACGTACGCTTAATATGGCCGATGGCTGTATTTTGATCGTTGACGCTCAGGAAGGCCCGATGCCCCAGACTAAGTTTGTATTATCAAAAGCACTGGCCAATGAGCTTAAGCCGATTGTGATTATTAACAAAATCGATAAACCTGGATCGAGATTAAAAGAGGTTGAGGACGAATTAGCTGATTTATTTTTAGAACTGGCCGTACACGAAGATCAGCTACATTATCCAGTCTATTACGCTGTTGGCCGTGAGGGCAAAGCATGGGCAAAGCCTCCGACGCATTTTGAAGACGAGGGTGATCTAGAAGTAATCTTCCAAGCGATTATTAACGATATTCCAGCGCCTCATGCTGAACCGGACAAGCCTTTCCAGATGTTAGTTACGGCATTATCTTGGGACAGTTTTAAGGGAAAGTACGCTATCGGGCGTATAACTAGAGGCAAAGTTAAGGCTGGCGATCCAATTACCCTTTGCAAAAAAGACGGAAAGCAAGTTAGGGCAAAAATTGATACGGTCTATATGAGTCACGGTGTTAGCAAATTTGAGGTTGACGGTGGTGTAGCTGGTGATATTGTGCAGTTAACTGGGGTAGGCGATGCACAGATTGGCGAAACTGTGGCTGATGCTGAGGAACCTGAGGCATTGCCTGTCTTGGAGGTTGAAGCGCCGACGTTAAAGATTTATCTGGGTCCAAACACTAGCCCGTTTAAAGGCCAAGAGAGCAAATTCTCTACTAATCGACAAATTGCCGAACGGCTTAAAAAAGAGCTAGAAACAAACGTAGGACTGCGAGTTGAAGAAGAAGGCATTGGATTCTTGATATCAGGGCGCGGAGAGCTACACTTGAGCGTGCTGATCGAGACAATGCGCCGAGAAGGTTTTGAATTTGAAGTTGGTCGACCGCAGGTAGTTACTCGGGATAACGATGGAGTCACAGAGGAGCCTGTAGAAGAGTTAATCATCGAGGTGCCTGCTGATTATGTCGGTGCGGTACAAATGGAACTAGGCAAGCGTAAAAGTGTACTAAAGGAGCAGTTTGCAACCAACAACGGCGTCACAAAGCTAATTTATGAACTACCGACTCGGGCATTGATTGGACTCCGCAACATTCTTATGACGAATACCAAAGGAACAATCATCATGAACAGCCTCGTGACAGGCTATCAACCTTTAGGCGCACCACTCGAGCAACTGCGAAATGGCGTGTTAATTGCTTTTGAGACTGGTGTAACAACGCCATATTCATTGCAAAATGCTGAAGATCGAGGGGAGTTATTTGTTGGTGGAGCAGTAAAAGTCTACGCTGGTCAGATAATTGGTCTCAATAAAAGAAGTGATGATTTAGAAATTAATGTATGTAAGGCCAAGCATTTAACAAATATGCGAAGTTCTAGTAGCGACGGGGTAGTCCAGCTATCACCGCCAACAATTCTCAGCCTCGAACAGTGCATTGATTTCTTAGAAAAAGACGAGTTGCTAGAGGTCACACCAGAAAGTTTGCGACTGAGAAAAAGCGAACTAGATCCAAACAAACGTCGTCGCGCTAAGGCAAATACCTAAATTCTAAGTCACAAAAACAAAAGCGATTTAAAACCACGTGATTAAACGATCTCAACAGAGAAAAAAGTTTGCTATTTTTAATCATTTCTGTGTTATAGTTACCCTGACTAGATAAAGCTGCTAATGTAACGAGTTAGTTCGGTTCTAGGTTCAATAATATTAACAATGTGTTTTTAGTAGGAGCAGCTAACTCGGCGTTGCCAAAGTTACCTCTAGAAATTAATAAGGAGTTCAAATGGCAACTAATCTATTTGTAGGTTCATTGTCTTGGAACGTGACTGACGATCAGCTTAAAGAGTTGTTCGAAACAGTTGGTAAGGTTGTATCTGCAAAAGTTATAACTGACCGAGACACTAATCGATCAAAAGGTTTTGGGTTTGTAGAAATGGGTTCAGATGATGAAGCCAAAGCTGCAGTCGACCAGTTGAATGGTAAAGAGCTTGACGGCCGACCAATCAACGTTAGCGAAGCCCGCCCTCGCGACTAATTTCAGATTTATCTGAAAGAAGCGCAATAAAAGGTCCTGGATTTATCCGGGATCTTTTTAATTGGGTTGAGTTAGCTGAGAAGATATGTTTAAGTAGTTATCCGTATGGAAGAAAACGCAGAAATCCCTCGTTCAGGTTGGTCTGAAAATTTACGAAAGGCTGGTTTGGCATTGTCGATTATTGGTTTGGGTACTTTAGCTGTTAATGACGCATTTTTGGTAGCGCCCGATATGTTGGGCTTGGCTGATCTAGACGCTATTTATAATCCAATTGCGATTGCATCCACTGTAGTTACTTTGGCTGGTACCTCATTAATGCGTATAGGGCTCGGTAAAGTGAATAACCATTGACCGATATGGTGACAGAGCACTACACTGGATAGTACTAATGCTTGATAAAACAAAGAATTTTGCCAGTAAAATTTTGCCAGGGCACAAAATCCATACCCTAAACCCTCAAGAAGTCCAAGTAGCTCGACGTTATATTGATGTGTACTGGGAAAAACTCAAACGCTATCATCCAAGAGATGACGAAACTCTAATCGGTCTGCCAAATCTGTATCTTGTCCCGGCATACGAGGAAGGACATCCTTTTGACTTTAACGAGATGTATTATTGGGATAGTTATTTTATGGTTCAGGGTATGATGAACCGTGAACACAAAGATCTAGTGGTTGGGATATTAGATAACCTGATATCAATGCAAAAACGTTACAAAATAATCCCGAACGCTTCTAGGACTTATCTGATGGGACGATCTCAACCTCCATTTCTAACTAGTTTTATTTTTGAAGTTTATGACGCATACGACATGAGTTCTGCGTGGTTGAAAGAGCGCATTGCCTGTGCCCATCAAGAATATAGTCGGGTGTGGCTAGGTACTGGCAAGCCAAACTGGCGCAACGTCTATATGGGACTAAGTCGGTATTACGATATCAATATGACACATGATCTAGCCGAGGCCGAGAGTGGCTGGGATTACACGACTAGGTTTAATCGTCACGCGCTTAATTATTTGCCAGTCGACCTTAATTCACTACTTTATAAATACGAGACAGACTTTGCTAGAGCTGATACCATTCTAGGCGACGAACATGGAGCTAAAGTATGGTTAGAGCGCGCTCGAACGCGAAAACAAACTATGGATGAGTTGATGTGGAGTAATACGCGTAATTTGTACTATGATTATAACTTTGTAAAGAAAAAGCGCGGTAATGTCTCGTCTTTGGCTGGATTTTTCCCGCTTTGGGCCGGCATGGTTGATGATAAACGCGCCAAAACGATCGTCAATCAATTAAGACGATTTGAAAATAGGGGCGGGTTGTCCACGACTGATATGCAACCGATTAACCAAGTTATTGTGCCTAATTCTTTCCCGACGCAGTGGGCTTATCCTAATGGTTGGGCGCCCTTACAGTATCTGATAATTAAAGGTCTTGAACGGTATGGATACCATGAGGATGCACGGCGTATAGCCATGAAATGGCTTAATACTAACCTGCAGTGGTTTAACAAGAACGGCGTGTTTTTAGAAAAGTACAATGTAGTCAACCCAGATAAACCACCGCTAAAAGGTGTTTACCCGTCGCAGACTGGCTTCGGTTGGACGAATGCAGTCTTTGAACGCCTCTGCCAAGACTATATTGATAAATAATTTACATCTTGTATATAATCTTATGTAATGCAACGTAAATTTACTGATGTACCACCACAAGCCTTGTACGGGTTTGCTGAGTACTTGACAGAAAAAGCTGTTAATTACAGGGATGATCCATTTAAATTAAGGGCGGGCGGAGAGTCTAACTGGTATCTTGATGTAAGGATGCCGTTGGGGCTGATTGGAGCATCATTGTTTGTTGGTGAATTAATCGTTGCGAAGGCAGAATTTTTAGGTATTGAGTGGGACGTCTTGGCTGCATCAGGTATTGGCGGTAAGCCACCCATGTTTGGGGCTAGATGGGCAAGCCGTTCACGAATTGCCGAGATAAACGACAATGAAAAAGAGAGGACATTGGCTGACGATAATTACCCATACGGCTTACACCCACCCGTCTCTACTGGTGATCGGATAGTTGTTGTTGACGACACGCTTACCAGTGGTGATTCCGTTATAACGTCTATAAAAATGTCTAGAGGTATACGAAAAAATGTGGAGGGGGATGGGGAATTTGTTATCGAGGGTCAACAAGGTGTTGTTGAGCATGCTTTTGTGGTAGTTGATAGAAGCCATGGAGTTGGTAGTGAAGCTGTTGCTGCATATGGTGTGCACGTCCATGCCTTGTTTGAATTTAGCGAAGACACAGGGTTAATTACCCCGATAGGTTTATAGGAGATAATTTTCATTTCTCCTCTGTTTGAGATAGGATGATAAGGTATGAATTATTTTATAACGACATCGATACCATATGTTAATAACGAAGCACATCTAGGACATGCGCTAGAATTTATTATGGCTGACGTTTTGGCTCGTGCCGCTCGGCAGGCTAAGACACCGACTATTTTTAGTATTGGGACAGACGAGCACGGTGGCAAAATTGCCGAAAAGGCTAAAGAGAATGGCATGGAGCCAAAATATTTTACAGATCAGATTAGCCAAAAATTCCGTGACTTAGCCAAAGCGCTAAATATTAGCAATGATCGATTTATCCGTACTACTGATGAAGGTCACGAACAACGAGCCCAAATAATCTGGAAAAATCTCGAAAAGTATATTTACAAAGGTAACTATGAGGGTTGGTATTGTACTGGTTGCGAGACTTTTGTACCCGACAATGTCGTCAAAGAGCGCGGTGGAACCTGTCCTGACCACAACCGACCTTATGAAAAACTAAAAGAAGACAACTACTTTTTTAAAGTATCACTATTCTCTGATCAGATTAAAGAGGCGATCAGTACTGACAGCTTTAAAATTATCCCATCGACTAGAAAACAAGAGATCCTAAACATTATAGGCAAAGGATTAGAGGATATTAGTATCTCTAGGCCTAAAGACAAGATTAGTTGGGGTATCCCGGTACCGGCTGATGATAATCAGGTTATGTATGTCTGGTTTGAGGCGTTAATGAATTATATTACGGTGCTTGGCTATCCAGAACACGATGATTTTAAAAAGTTTTGGCCGGCGCAGGTCCAGGTTATCGGTAAGGATATCTTGCGATTCCATGCGGCAATTTGGCCAGCAATGCTACTTGGCCTAGGTTTGCCTTTGCCAAAAATTTTGTTCGTTCACGGCTTTATAACAATTGACGGCAAAAAAATGAGTAAGAGTCTAGATAATTATATTGTGCCCGCACAAATTCTAGAAAAATATCCAGCCGATGTTTTCCGTTACTTTTTCTTGCGTCACCTGCCTAGTTACGATGACGGCGATTTTAGTTGGGAAAAATTAGATGAGGCCTATAATAACGAACTTGCGAACGAGCTCGGTAATGCTGTGCAACGAACAGTGGTATTAATACAAAAACATCAGAGTGGAGTAATCGGCGATATTCCAGAGCCAGGTCATGACGTCGACGGTTATAAGAAAGCTTTAGAAGCCTGCAAATTTGATCGGGCACTTGATGAAGTATGGGAGCAAGTGAGGGGGCTTAATCAATATATTGAAGAAGAAAAACCTTGGGAGATCGCCAAGCACGACGATGCTGGACATCTTCGTGATGTACTGGCGTATCAAGTAGGTGCTTTGATCCAGATTGCTGAACTGATTACTCCTTTTATGCCTGAGACGGCTGATAAAATAAAGCATATCTTTGCATCCGGTGTAGTGCAACCACTCGAGGGCACACTCTTTCCTCGCAACGATCAGAAAAAGCCGCTTACTCAAAAACTAAAGAGCTAATGATGACACTCGTTGACACGCATTGCCATATCCATGAGGCTACATTGGAAGGCGGAACGACCTTAAGTAAAGACGCCGAAATGACTAGATCGAAATGGATAAAGGCGGGCAGCCCAAAGCCAGAGGACATTATCATTAGGGCTAAAAACGTTGGTGTTACCAAGCTGATCTGCGTGGGCACAACTGCTAGTGATAGCGAGCTTGCGGTTAGGTTTGTGGCTGACAAGCCCGAATGTTTTGGGTCTATTGGGATTCATCCGCATGAGGCCGAGGAACATCTGGAATATGATTTTGATAAGTTTGCTGAGCTCGCAAAGCGATCGAAAGTTGTGGCGGTAGGCGAGATTGGCCTTGATTATTACAATGCGCACTCTTCAAAATCGGCGCAAAAACAGATATTGGTAAAACAGCTCAAAGTGGCCAAAAACCACGATTTGCCAGTAATTTTTCATGTTAGGGGCAGTAAAGATGTCCCGACGGATGCATTTAATGATTTATTTGCTATTCTGAGCGATTTTGAGGGCATTAGAGGGGTGATACATAGCTATACGGCAGATATACGAACTCTTGACAAAATACTTGCTCTAGGGCTTTATATTGGCTTAAACGGCATTATGACCTTCACTAAAGACCAGTCGCAATTAGAGGTAGCAAAACAAGTTCCGGCAGGCAAACTTGTACTAGAAACAGACGCCCCGTATTTGACACCAAATCCCCATCGTGGTAAAATATGTGAACCAATGTATCTTCGGGAGACGGCGGTGTTTTTAGCGGATTTGAGAGGCGAAAAACTCGACGATTTAGCTAAGTTTACCACCGATAACGCACGAAAATTATTCAAAATATGACAAATAATAACGAAAAATCACCAGAACTAACCGTAGAATCGGCAAGAAGCCTAGTAGCTTTAGCCCTTCAGTCGGTTGTCGAGCAACATCCTGCTATTGACGAAGTTAGGCGAGAGCTAAGTATAGTACCTAAGGTAATTACACCGGATATTATTAGCGGTGAAGGTATACGAGAGATTGGCGTGTCTGAAAGCCCTGAAGATTTTGCGCGTGCTTTAGTTAAAGAAGCCCATAGAGATTTGCCCGATGTTTTGGCTGAAGTGGTCCCTATCCGTCAGATCACAGATTCTGATAACTCGCAGTTTGTGTTAGCAGCGTAGGGGTACAATAGATATATGAGCGATTTGCCACCAATTTATCTTGATTACGCGGCCGCTACACCGTTAGACCCGGCTGTCCTTGAGGCAATGATGCCGTATCTGAAAGACGAGTTTTATAATCCATCGGCCAGTTATCAATCGGCAAAAAGAGTGCGCGGGGCTATTAACGAGTCAAGACGCTTTGTAGCGCACTGGTTAGGGGTAAAGCCTAGCGAAATTATCTTTACCGCCGGAGGGACAGAAGCCAATAACTTGATTATTAACGGCGTGATGAGTAAATATTCTGGTTCAGAAATTATTATTAGCTCTATCGAACACGAATCCGTAAAAGAACCAGCAAATCAATATAAGAGTAGTGAAGCGCCAGTTGATAAAACCGGAATTATCGACATCCCGAAATTAGAAAAGCTGATTACCGATAAGACTGCACTAATCAGTGTTGTCTATGCTAATAACGAAATCGGTACCATTCAGCCACTTCGCGAGATTTATACAATCTTAGAAAAAATTAGAAAAGACCGATTAGAAAAGGGCAATAAGCGACCGCTATATCTACATACCGATGCTTGTCAGGCGGGCAATTATTTGGATTTGCATGTTGCAAGGCTCGGTGTAGACTTTATGACGCTTAACGGCGGTAAAATCTATGGTCCAAAGCAATCTGGTGCTCTTTACGTGCGGGCTGGGCTAGAACTAAACCCGCTTATAAGAGGTGGCGGTCAAGAACAAGGGTTACGTAGCGGTACCGAAAATGTAGCAAGTTGTGTCGGCTTTGGACGCGCACTGGACATTGCGCAATCTATGCGAGTCGAAGAAGCTCAGCGGGTTAGTGAGCTACGTGATGAATTTATAAAAATGCTACAAAAAAACTTGCCTAAAGCAATAATTAATGGGTCGTTAAAAAAACGTTTGCCCAATAATATTAGCGTTACTTTCCCTGGCGTTGATAACGAGCGGTTAATGATGCAACTGGATGAGGCGGGTGTAATGTGTGCGGTGGGATCGGCCTGCAGCGCTAGTAACGTCGAACCTTCTCATGTCCTAAAAGCTATTGGCCTATCTGATGGGCAAGCACAGTCGACTCTGCGTTTTACGCTAGGACGTCAAACAACTCAGGATGATTTAAATAAAGTAATTCAATTATTAAAAGAAGTTCTCAATGGCTAAGACAGTTTTTGTAGGGATGAGTGGTGGGGTTGATAGCTCTGTTTCGGCAACATTACTAAAAGAGCAGGGTTACAACGTTGTGGGCGTTTATATGAAAAACTGGACCAAGAGTTTGCCTGGTTTTGACTGCCCATGGAAGGAAGATTTTGCTGACGCTAAGCGGGTTGCGGTGCAACTGGGTATTGATTTCAAAGTTTTCGATTTTGAAAAACAGTACAAACACAAAGTTGTTGATTATATGATCGACGAGTTCAAAGCTGGGCGAACGCCAAACCCTGATATCATGTGCAATCAAGAAGTTAAGTTTAAGCTGTTTTTGGATACTTGTCTCGAGGAGGGCGCTGACCTAATAGCAACTGGCCACTATGCAGTGGTTAAAGATTGCAAAATGTACAAAGCCAAGGACGCCAACAAAGATCAAACTTATTTTTTGTACCGAATAACAGAGGAGGCATTGTCAAAAACAATATTTCCTCTCGGTGAATACACCAAGCCAGAGGTGCGGAAACTTGCCAAGAAATTTGGATTGGTGACGGCTGAAAAAAAAGAAAGCATGGGAATTTGCTTTGTCGGAAAAGTCGGCATTAAAGAGTTTTTAAGTCAGTACGTTAAAACAAAACCCGGCAAGATAATAGACGAGAATAATCAGGTAGTAGGCGAACACGACGGGGCAATATTCTACACAATTGGCCAACGTTCGGGCCTAGGTGTTGGTGGTGGTTTGCCATATTACGTAACTGGCAAGGACATGAAGCAGAACGAAGTCTACGTCACGACCAACTTGGATGATGAAAATCTTTGGTACAAGGAGCTAAATTTAACAGATGTGCACTGGATTAATCAGGTGTCTAAAGATGGTGCCATGGTCCAGGTGCGCACTAGACATAGAGCCCCACTAATCGACGCTACGCTACAGCTAGTGTCTGGTAGTGAACTTAAAGTGAAGTTAAATGACGAAATTCGCGCCGCAACCCCCGGCCAATCTGCAGCTCTGTATGAAGGTGATTTAGTTATTGGCGGCGGGATAATAGCCAAATAGTGCTTTACTTTATTAAAAGAAGGCCAAATATAGCAATCAGACTACCGACTATTTTCCTCGGTAGATCCTCTCGTTCTTTGAGTAAAATTGCTGCGAATAAGAATATGACCACTACCTTAAAAGTTGTAACTGCTGAAACAATACTCAGATTCCCTACTACCTGTAGCAAAACTACCCAAGAAAGTGCCTGAAGAAACCGCAAGCTACCAGTAATCAAGGTATCTTTCAGGCCGTACGAAGTGCGGTTTTTTTTAAAAATTAGTGTTGCTAGACCCAGAGCAAGCACCTGTGACCACCAACTAATTAGTGTTCCAGCGCTGAAACCCGTCGTTTTCATAAGCGCTCTTTCTGCGCTTAAACAAATACCCAGACTGACACCGCTCAAAATCATTAGCCAGAAGTACTTATCGAAATTAAATCTACCTACTCTATGTTTTTTTGAAACCAGGACCATAGCAAAAAGCAGTATTAGTGTGCCCACAAGTTGCATTGGTTTTAGTGACTCACTTAGAAATAGACTTGCAATAATGATGGTAACGGGTGTGTAGATATTGCTTATCAAGCTGGTTACGCCCGCATCAACGTGTTTCTGGGCAGAATAGTTGCCAATAAAAAAAAGAGCACCAGACAACCCGGTAATTAAGCCGAGTAGCACTATTTGCCAAAAACCGCCGTTTAACTGAGGTTGAGAGAAAAGTGGCAAAAGAAATCCGCAGATTGCGACAAAGAGCATAACTCTGAACGCGAATTGTATTTGACCACCACCTTCTTTATTTGTAGAAAGCCAACGACGTTGAAGCGGTGAGGCACTGGCGGCCGCAAAATAAAATAAATAACTAAGTAAAACCAACATCATAAACAGTATAGCCCATCTGTTATAATTAATTGGATGAATGCACAAGAGATTAGAGCGGCCTATTTAAAGTTTTTTGAAAAACGTGGACACAAAGTGATTCCTCGCGCACTTTTGGTCCCGCAAGGTGAATCAGGTGTTTTGTTTACTGGCTCGGGTATGCAACCGCTTATTCCTTATTTATTAGGAGAAGTGCACCCAAAAGGAAATCGATTAGTCGACAGTCAGACTTGCTTACGCGCACAGGATATCGAAGAAGTTGGCGACAATAGACACACTACTTTTTTTGAAATGCTTGGTAACTGGTCATTGGGTGACTATTTTAAAAAAGAACAATTACCTTGGTTTTTTGAGTTTTTAACAGATAAAGTAGGTCTAGATCCAGAAAAATTATACGTAACGGTTTTTGCCGGCGACAAGCAATTTGATTTACCAAAAGATGAAGTAAGCGCAAAGTATTGGCAAGATTTATTTATTAAAAAGGGATTAAAAGCTGATATCGCAGATATTGGTTCAGAGCATGATGGGTATAAGCGTGGAATAAAAGCTAATGAGCGTGTTTTTTATTATGACGCTAGCAAAAACTGGTGGGCACCAGAAGGCAAGCCATCGGAGATGAGCGAAGGCCAACCAGGCGGTCCAGATAGTGAAGTATTTTATCTTTTCGAAAATGTCGAGCATGATGAGAAATGGGGCAAAAACTGTCATCCAAATTGTGATTGTGGTCGTTTTATGGAAATAGGAAACTCTGTTTTCATGGAATACATCAGGACTAAAACCGGCTTCGATAAATTACCAAGCCAAAACGTAGATTTTGGGGGAGGCTTGGAGCGAATTGCAGCCGCAAAAATCAATAGCCCTGATGTGTTTAGAATCAGCATCTTATTGCCGATAATAGAATCACTCGAAAAGCTCAGCGGCAAAAAATATGAACAGCATACCAACGCCATGAGAGTAATTGCCGACCATTTGCGAGGTGCTGTGTGGTTGGCGGTAGATGACGTAGCCCCAAGTAATAAAGAACAAGGCTATGTGGCTCGTAGATTAATGCGGAGAGCAATCCGTTTTGCATTTGAATTAGGGATAGAGCAAAATTTTGTTCAAGAAATTGTTCCGGTAATAGTAGGGCTATACGAAAAAGATTTTCCAGAAATAGCTAATAGTAAACAAAAAGTTATTGATACTTTGGTTAGGGAAGAGAAAGTTTTTCGACAAACATTAAGAAAAGGAGTACGAGAACTCGAAAAAATGTCGAAAAACGGCAAAATTTCTGGTGAGAATGTATTTTCTCTTTATGATACTTTTGGCTTCCCAGTTGAACTAAGTATTGAAGAGGCTACTATGCAAGGTTTTGAAGTGTCAAAAAACTGGAGAAAAGAATTTGATGCAAAAATGAAAGAGCAGCGGGAACGGAGCCAAACAGCTACCAAGGGGACTTTTAAGGGTGGGCTTGGTGGACAGACTTTGCAACACAAGAAGTACCACACTGCAACGCATTTGATGTATCAGGCTTTGCGTGATGTACTGGGAGATCATGTTGTGCAGAGAGGCTCTAACATTACTGAAGAACGACTAAGATTTGACTTTAGCCATCCAGAGAAAGTCACAAGAGAACAACTGGATGAGGTAGAAAAAATCGTTAACGAACAGATTAAAAAAGACCTAAAGGTTACTTGGCATGAATACCCAACTAAAGTCGCCCGAGAAGATATGGGTGCACTCGGCCAATTTGGCGACCGTTATGGCGATACAGTCAAAGTCTACAAAATGATTGCAGACGGAGCCAAAAAACCATTTAGCTTTGAAATCTGCGGTGGCCCACATGTCGATCACACTCTGCAGCTAATCGAAGACGGCAAGAAATTCAAAATCATCAAAGAAGAATCCTCGAGTGCCGGCATACGCCGCATCAAAGCCGTACTAGTATAGATCTTGGGAAGTTTTGCGGACCTATGTATAACGTTGTATAATACGTGATTATGAATGAAGTGGTGAACGATCAACCAGAAAGAGTAGATGGATTAGATCGAGACGACTGGCGAAGGATTCGAAATATAGGTGGGATAGCATTCGGAGTTGGCATGGCTGGCGTAGTTTTATTGGATATTTTTACAGGGATAAATCTTGAAGATGGAGTAAATACTGTCGCTGACGTAGCGTTTTTGGCCTCTGATGTTGTTGGGCTGACGGGATTATCTGCAGGCGGTTCAGCGGCCTTAGTGCATAGGTTTGGTTTTTCTGAAGAGTCTTCTTGAGTCACTATGGTGTACGATTCATTTGCTTGTCTAATTGCCTAACGAGCAATCGCCGAGCTGTGTAGCCGGTTCAACCATGTTTCTACGGATACCACTAAGGGCTATCTCCAAGCTGAACGCACAGTCTTTTATTCCACAAACTCGCCTTTCTACGTTACAGGTTTCATAGTCACTGTAGACACCATATGGCTCGACTTGCTGTGAGGCGGGTCTATTTTCTCTTCCGACGAAACGAGTAGCTAAACGTCTAGATCCTTCGACACCCTCTGAGCTTTCATGTGCACCACCGTACTTATTTGCATGTCGTTGCAAGCACTGAGGTGTATTTGCGTATTCAACCACCTCCGCTTCAACATCAGACATCAGTTTTTCGTACCACGGCCAATCATCCATGGCTCTTTTATATCAGTAAATTTAAAAAAGTCAATCACTGCGTCAATAGTCTGCATCTGTAAAAAACTTAAGAAAAGCAATTTATCTTTTGTGTGCATGGTATAATTCTATAGAAGTTATGCTTGATAAATTTAAAAAACTAAAACCGTCGGCGCACGCTAAAACAAAAGGCAAAAAGAACTCTGATCGTTTTGTGGTGGCGCTGGACATTGGTACCGAATTTGTTAAGGCATTAATAGCCCAAGTTGAAGGCAATAAGGCTGAAATAATAGGGGTAGGTAGAGCACATCAAGGACTAGGTGACATGCAGGCTGGTGCAATATCAGATATTGGGGCGGTAGTGGCAAATTGTGATAAAGCCCTAACTGAGGCTGAGCGGATGGCTGGAGTTAGCGCCAGAACAGCCATGATCGGAATAGCCGGCGAATTAGTCAAGGGTGCGACCACCAATGTGCGCGTAAAACGACGCGATGGCACAAAATCAATGGATATTGCCGAAATTGAAGAAATCATTGCGCTGGTGCAAAAACGGGCTGAGGAAATCGCCAAACGCCAACTGGCGTGGGAACTAGGTGGTAAAAAAGTTGAGATTAGGCTGGTAAATAGTGCGCTTGTCGGGATTGAAATTGATGGCTATAAAGTTACCAACCCACTCGGCTTTCAGGGACAAGATGTTGTCGTACAGCTCTATACCGCTTTCGCGCCATTAATCCACATCGGGGCACTAGAACGTACCGCCCAAGAATTAGATCTAGATTTGCTCGCGGTTGCGGCTGAGCCTTTTGCGGTGTCTAGGTCAGTAATTGGCGATGATGCCAGTGCAAATATGAGCGCCATACTTATGGATGTGGGCGGTGGAACGACCGATATTGCTGTGATTAACGATGGCGGAGTACAGGGCACCAAGATGTTTGGGATTGGCGGTCGCGCCTATACACGATCTGTCGAAAAAGAGCTGGATGTCAGTTACGATGAGGCTGAACAAATGAAATTAGCGCTATCGAATAACGAGAATCCAGAGAACAAAAATAAGGATGTGGTTGCGGCTCTCGAAAAAACACTAGATGTGTGGGTAAAAGGTGTAGATTTGGCACTAGCCGATTTTACAAAACTCGATCAAATGCCTTCAAAATTACTACTCTGTGGCGGTGGCTCTAGTCTAGATATGCTAAAACACGAGCTAAGCTCGACTGATTGGTATCATAATTTGCCATTTACAAAAAAACCAGTGGTGCAGTTGATAAAACCCGAGCAAGTTGTAGGTATTGTTGACAAAACTGGTCGTGTAAATGATCATACTTACATTACCGCAATGGGCTTGCTGAGAGTAGGAATAGACACTCTTGCCCAAGAATTGGATAAACCATCAGGCTCGATAAAAGACAGATTTGATAAGATATTAAAGGTATAAAATGGCTGCAACAAAAGACACGATTTATATAGATATAGATGACGAAATCACAGCAATTGTTGATAAGCTTCAGGCTAGTGACTCGAATATCGTCGCTCTAGTATTACCAAAACGTGCGACGGTCTTGCAGAGCATTATTAATATGAAGCTGTTGAAGCGAGCAGCTGATGAGGCTGGTAAAAAAGCAGTATTAATAACATCAGAAGTCGGCCTACTGCCTCTGGCGGGCGCCACGGGTATGTATGTTGCGAAAAACTTGCAATCAAAACCGGAGATTCCCGAGGCACCAGATGGACCGATGAGTGACGAGGATGAAGAAATAACAGATATGGCTGACGAAGATCCGGATAATAATGTGGGTAAACTGGCTGGTGCGGAGGCGATTGGCGCCACGGCTGGAGCGGTGATGTCTGATAAGGCATCGGCGTCTTCTGTCCCCGAAAAGGCTGTTAAAAAAGCCAAAAAGCCAAAATCGAGCACCACAAAAATCCCGAATTTTGACAAGTTTCGCAAAAAAACCTTTATTATAATCGGCGTTGTTATCCTGCTCATCGTTGCGTGGTATTTTGCAGTATTCGTTATGCCTACTGCGACGATTGTAATAGATACGGATAATGAAAATGTAGCCAGCACCTTTGAATTTACGGCGGATACTAATTCTAGTAGTGTTAGCGTTGGCGATAAGTCAGTACCAGCAGAATTGGCTAACGTAGATAAGCAAGATAGTCAGTCGTCACCAGCGACGGGGACAAAAGATGTCGGAACAAAAGCCAAAGGCACGGTTACTATCCGTAACTGTACAGATGCACCTGTCACAATAAAGTCTGGCACCGGGGTAAGTAGCAATAATAAAACATTTATTACACAAAGCGCCTTAGCACTGGGGTCAGGAAATTTTGACAGTGGCAGTAATTGTAAGAGTAGCGGTAGTCATGTCGGCGCAGTTCAGGTGATTGCTGGAGAAAATGGCGACGATTATAATCTTGCAAGCGGATCAAGCTATTCGGTGGCTGGGTTTAACTCGTCGGTTGCTGGCACTGGAACAGCCATGACTGGGGGATCGAGCAAGACTATCACGGTCGTAACTGCATCAGATGCCAATAGTGCCAAAGAAAAGCTAGATACCAAAGACGATACTATTAAAGCTGATCTGGCAAAATCTTTAGAGGATAAAGGCTATTATCCCTTGCAGTCTACTTACAATAAAAGCAACGAAAAGACTACCATAAGTCCTGAGGTTGGCCAAGAAGGGTCTGAAGTAAAAGTTAGTTATAGCGCGACTTTTACAATGTTAGGTGTAAAGAAAGATGATCTAAGAAAAATTATTGAAGATAATATTAAAGATCAAGTGGACACTGACAAGCAAGCTATACAAAACGATGGAATTGATTCCGCCACTTACGAAGTTTTGAGCGATCCTAGTAGTGACAAGGTAACGATTAGCTATGACGGGCAAGTCGAGGTCGGCCCCGATATCAATGTTGATGAGCTAAAGACAGCAGTAGCTGGTCAAAAGAAGGGCGATACCGAGAATATCATTAGAGATTTGCCGAGTGTCGTGGACGTAAATATTAAATATAGCCCGTTCTGGGTTAATAAAACACCGAAGAATGTCTCAAAGATAAAAATTGAATTTAGTGCTACTCAGCAAAATTAATATGGCCGACAGTACGATATTGGCTTTGGATATTGGTGAAAAAAGAATCGGCGTTGCCCGCGCAAACTCGATAGCTTTGATTGCTGAACCTTTAATTACGCTAACTAATAATGATGAGTTTTTTGACAAATTAAGTGATCTAATCGACGAGCATAAGGTGTCGCTACTAATTATTGGAAGTCCAAGAAACCTGAACGACAATCCAACAGAGCAAACACGGTATACTCATGATTTTGCGAAAAAGATTGCCGAGACAACAAAGGTCCCTATTTTGTTTCAAAATGAGGCTTTATCTTCAGTCGTTGCCAAAGATAGGTTGGCTAGAGATAATCGGAAACATGATAAATCAGAGGTTGACTCCACGGCAGCAGCGGTTATACTTGAGACTTTTATAGAATCTAACATGGACAGGATTAAGCAGTTAGCATGAAAGATGTAAATCAAGAAAAACGCGAAAAGTGGATAAAACGGACAATTATTGGACTAATAGTCGCCCTTATTTTAGTCACTGTCTCAGCGGTTGTTATACGACAAATTTATACGTCTAATCTAAAGCCGTTAAGTAGTTCTCAAGAGATTATAATTGTTGAGATTCCGAGTGGATATAGTGCTCAGCAAATTGGCGACTTGTTAGAGAATAAAGGTGTTATCAAGCAATCTTGGGCATTTAATTGGTATGTACGTTCCAATGGACTTATAGAAGGCCTAAAGGCAGGTACATATGCGCTACGACCAAGTCAGAACGTAGCTGAAGTAGCAGATACAATTGCGGGAGGTGAGGTCGCGACAGATTTAGTAACCATCTTGCCGGGTCAGAGGATTGACCAAGTCCGTTCAGCATTGATTAACAGTGGTTTTAGCCCAGAATCTGTCGATAAAGCCCTTGATCCAGATAGCTATCCTAATCATCCAGCGTTAGTAGACAAGCCAAAAGGCGCGAGTCTAGAAGGGTATTTGTACCCTGAGACATTCGAAAAGAACGCCTCTACCAAAGCTGGTGATATTGTCAGGGCTTCACTTGATGAGATGCAGTCACGTTTAACTCCAAGTATTCGACGTGCGATTGCCAAGCGAGGACTGAGTGTCTACGAAGGAATAATATTAGCATCAATAGTTGAACAAGAGGTCTCTAATATCAATGATAAGCCGGTGGTAGCCAGTGTTTTTTATAATCGGTTAAATAATGGTAAAAGATTAGAGTCAGACGTGACGGTTTTGTATGGTGCCATTAATGACGGTAAGGAGCCGAGCCTAACTTATGATTCAAAATATAATACTTTTACAAATAGAGGTCTTCCGGTGGGGCCAATTAGCAATGTCTCAAAGGAGTCGTTAACTGCTGTTGCCAATCCAAAAAATACAGATTACTTTTTCTTTGTAGCAGGTGATGATGGCAAGACGTATTTTTCAAAAACCCTTGAGCAACACGAACAGGCTGTGGCTGAGCATTGCAAGAGACTTTGCCAGTAATATTTGAGTCATCATAAACAGATATAAACATAAGTTTTTACTCATTGCGCTGGTCACTCATAAATGCTATACTTTTTGATGCAATTCGATACCGGATGTTATCGATATAACTGAGGTGAGAGTTGCCCGTCAATCAGGAAATCAAGAGGTAAAAAGCTTAAAATGTCGATCCTCTTGCAATGTTTAATAACAATTAACCCCTGTTGAGCGGATATAGGCATCAATGCCTAAGGAGCCCGGTACTTGAAAATCACCGAGACCGTTAACCAAGAATTTTCGCAAAAACTGAACTCGATCCCAAACTCTGTTGTTAATCAACGGTTTATAAAACGTACCTTTGCAAAGAAAAACAGAGGTAGACTAATCAAATATTCAATCGTTGCCGCTAACGTACTATTGCTAGTTGGTGTGGTTGCGATTGTATTACAGCCTTCCAATAAATCGGTTCAGAGTAGCTCTGCTATTTTATCTACACAGGCCGATAAGGATGCCGTCGCTAATCCATTAGATGTTTTATCTTCGGCCGATATTGCGGTCAATGTAGCTAGAGTTACTAGGATAGAAGAGGCTACCAGTGTAGCCAATAAAGCTGACACCGTTAATGCTCAGCTCAGTACGGCTCCGTCTGATGATATTGTGGCGGCACAGCCACAGGTCATTGCTTCGTCACTAAAATCACGTTTTGATATTCAAACTTATGTTGTAGCAAAAGGCGATACCATTAAAAGTATTGCAAAACAATTCGATATTTCTACTGATACAATTCGGTGGTCTAACGATATATCAGATGAAGATATTAAGCCGGGCCTACAAATATTGATTTCGCCGATTAACGGGATTGTTTATAAAGTAAAATCTGGGGATACTGCAGCTAGTTTAGCTTCAAAGTATAGCTCTGATAAGAATAAAATTGCCATATTTAACGATTTCGAAGTAAGCGGTATTCCATATGGTAGTTATATTGTTATACCTGATGGACGTCCGCCTAGTCAGGCAGTTGCCCCAGCTGCAGCACCAAACAGTACTTTTGGCACTAACACGGGGTTTGCGTGGGGTGGTGGATCAGCTGTGTATAGTGGCAATGGTTACGACTACGGATATTGCACCTGGTGGGCAGCATTACGTAGGTCTCAAACAGGTAAACCAATTCCTAGTAACCTCGGTAACGCCAGTACTTGGACGGCTCTTGCTCAACAAGCAGGTTTTGGCGTAGGTAATTCTCCAGCCAGTGGGGCTGTGATTTGGACTCCGCCCCATGATTACTATGGACATGTAGGTTTTGTTGAAAAGGTTAATCCTGACGGCAGTGTCTTGGTTTCAGAAATGAATGTTATGGGTTGGGGTGTTGTTAGTAAAAAGACTCTAACAAAAGCTCAAGCTGCTCAGTACAGCTATATTTATTAATATCTAAAGATCCCGTTAAGCCAAACCTAAAATTTTTTCATAGATCCGATGACATTAGAGTGCGCTTCTTGTATAGGCAGTTCTTCTCTGCTACATAGTCTTTACGGTGGACAACAGAGGTAATTGATGAGAGACTAATGCTATGTTTGTCGATAAAGTTAATATAAAGCTCAAAGCTGGTGACGGTGGGAATGGCGTTGTTAGTTTTCGTCGTGAAAAATACGTCGATAAAGGTGGCCCTGATGGCGGTGATGGCGGAGATGGTGGAGACATTGTAGTTATCGCAAAAACAAATCAAGACACTTTGTCGCACTATCGAAATCAGCAAGTTACTAGGGCAGAAAATGGTGAAAATGGTAGCAAGCGCAAAAAACACGGCAAAAACGGTCAAAATACTGAGTTGTATGTGCCAATCGGTACAGTCATAAGCGATCAGGAAAATAATGTGCTTGCTGATCTAACTGAGGCGAATATGGAGTTTGTGGTAGCTAGGGGTGGCCCTGGGGGCTTTGGTAACGCGCATTTTATCAGCTCTACTAGGCAGGCACCACGTGTTGCCGAAAAAGGCGAAAAAGGTGAAGAAAAAACTCTTCAGTTTGAACTAAAAATGATTGCTGATGTGGGGCTAATTGGTTTGCCGAATGCTGGTAAGTCAACACTACTTGGCAGTATTAGTAATGCTCGACCAGAGATTGCCAATTATCCATTCACAACATTAATCCCAAATCTTGGCGTTGTTGATTATGATAACAAAAGCCTATTATTTGCTGATATCCCTGGGTTAATTGAGGGCGCGAGTGAAGGAAAGGGGTTAGGTGATGAGTTCCTAAAACATGTCGAGCGGACTTCAACAGTTGTTCATCTGATTGATATTTATGATGAGGATATTGTTAATAGTTATCACGTAATCAGAAAAGAACTAGAAAATTATAGTAAAGATTTGGCCGGTAAAAAATCAATTGTAGTGCTGAACAAAATAGATGGTCTTGATAAAGGTATAGTTGAGCACCAGATAAAATTGCTAAAAAAAGTAGTAGGTCGCAAGAGTAAAGTCTTGGCGATATCGGCGGCATCAAAAATAGGCATAAACAGTTTGCTTAAAGAAGTTATGTTAAATGTCAAAAAAGCCAAGCAAGTTAAAGTTAAAAAAGATGCCACCAGAGCAATCCCAATATTACGCTTTGAAGGAAGCAGTGAAGATTGGTATGTTACCAAAAAGAATGGCAAGTTTATTGTGACAGGAGATAAAATTGAAAAATTTGCACGCCGAACTGACTATGATAATCCAGCTGGTGTGAGGCGCCTGCGGGATATTCTACGTAGAAGCGGTGTGATGCGCGAGCTTGAACATCAAGGTGTTGAGCTGGGTGAAAAGATTTATATTGGCGAGAATAACGAAGGTACCATAGAGTACTAAAAGTCTATGAAGAGTTTGTATTTTTATGATCTAGAAACTAGTGGTTTTAGCGCAAGATCTGATCGAATTATGCAATTTGGTGGGCAACGAACAGATATGGATTTAAATCCTATCAAAGATCCACATAATTATTTGATAAAACTTAGCGACGATTTGTTGCCTAGCCCCGATGCGATTTTAATAACTGGTATTACGCCCCAAAAAGTCCAGCAAGAAGGTCTAACCGAGCTGGAATTCTTACAGATTTTTCATAAAGAGATTGCCACACCAGATACAATCTTTGTAGGCTTTAATTCTATTCGTTTTGACGATGAATTTATGAGATTTTTAAATTGGCGAAACTTTTTTGATGCATATGAGTGGCAGTGGAAAGAAGGCCGAGGACGTTGGGATCTACTTGATTTAGTGCGGATGACCCGCGCGCTTCGACCAGAAGGGATAAAATGGCCGGTTGATATTGATGGTAAGTCTGTTAATCGACTAGAACTGTTAGCTAGCTACAATAAATTAGAACATAGTAGTGCGCACGACGCCTTGAGTGACGTGCAAGCAAGTATTGCCCTTGCAAAATTAATAAAGTCAAAACAGCCAAAATTATTTGATTGGTTACTGCAAATTCGCGAAAAAAAGAAAGTATCGGATTTAGTTAATACCAATGAGCCTTTTGTATATGTAAGCGGTAAATATCAAGCAGAGTTTGAGAAAACGACGATAGCTATCAAGATTGGAGATCACCCTAAAAAACAGGGTAGCTTGGTCTACGATTTGCGCTTTGATCCTGAACAATATCTTAATCTTAGTCCGGAAAAACTAGTTAGCTTATGGCAATATGATAAAACGCGCGAAGGACCGGGTCTGCCAGTAAAGACGTTACTATTTAACAGATGTCCAGCCATTGCTCCGTTGGCAGTGCTTGATGATGCTAGCAAAAAACGCCTAAAGCTGGATATGAAAGTCATAGAAAGTAATCGTAATAAGCTAGAATCAAACAAAGATAAGTTGTTGGCTAGTCTAATTAAAGCCTTAGAGATAATGGATAAAAGACAACAGACTAAACTACTTGAAAATACTGATTTTTCAGAAGAACAGCTTTACGAAAAGTTTGTCAGTGACAATGATAAAAAAATTGCTCAAGCACAGCTTCAGACCGCTCCTGAACAACTCGAAGATATTAAAGACCAGTTAAGCGACGAAAGATTAAAGAATTTAATTTTGCCGTTTCTAGCTAGGAACTTCTACAAAAAATTAGATTCTAGTCAATTTGAGCAGTGGGAAGAATATCGGGCTAAAAAATTATCAACTGCAAAGTTCAATGTAACGGCATTTTTTAATAGATTAGATGAACTTGCGCTTATGTGTCAAAAAGATAAAGAAAAACTCTATATTCTAGAGGAGCTTAAATTATACGCCGAAAGTATTCTGCCCTAAACAAAGGTTTTTTTGGTTGAATCACTAGGTTTTGATTTATCAGTGACTAGGTAATTGCGATTGTGTAGTTTAAGGTCGGCGTAGATTAATAGCCCAAAGACAATAAGCACAAACCAAGCAAGTGTAACTTGAATATTTGTACCGGGAATTTTGCCTAAGACTATGAATTCTAACATTTTAACCTCAAAGATTTGATTTTCAGAGGTTATTATACACCTAATTGTCAATTAGTCAAAGAAATGGTAATAAACTAATGCTTATTTTTTCGAAAAAGTCTTTTTAATTTGGTTTTAGAGTAGTCGATTAGCTTTTGTATTTGGGCGATCATCCAGTCTCTGGCACGTTCGGCAAATGCAAATTCGCTAGCCAGTACCGCAAAACCAATAAAAATTGCTGCCCACCCCGGCCCTGGGAAAATTAACATAATTAGTCCGGTAATGATTATGCTCGAGCCTAAAATTAGTACCAGCGTTTTACGAATTGCTTTTGGGATCTTTTTCCAGAATCGATTTATTTTGTCCATATATTGTAGATTTAACCTTTGGCTGATTTATAACTACCAAGGACTATTGTCTCACAGTCCTGGGCTTCTAAAGCTGACAACGCACTAGTTAGCTCAGTATTTTCCAACCCGCATTCTACGTCTATATAAAACATGTATTGCCACGCTTTATCTTTAATTGGCCTAGATTGAAGTTTTGATAGATTGATTTTGTATTTATCAAAGACTCCTAGAGCTCGGTACAAAGAACCGGGCTGGTGCGAAGTAATCAGAATGAGGGATGTTTTGTTCGCATTAGCTACTTTAGTTGGCTTTTTTTTAAGAACTAAGAATCTGGTGAAGTTTTGTTTATTGTCTTCTATCCCTTTATCAAGGATTTCCATTTTATGGAGTTTGGCGGCACCCTCACTGGCAATCGCGGCTTTTGTTTTGTCACCTGATTTTTTGACTAGTTCTACGCTCGCAACCGTATCATGGTATTCAATATGTTTGGCGTTAGCGAAGTTATTCTCTAGATAATTTTCACACTGAGCAAGAGCCATGATTTGAGAATATATTTCTTGAAGCTTATTAATATCAGAACCGGCGATTCCTATTAAGCAATGTTGTACTCGCAGATACACCTCTCCGCTAATCCATAGACGTTTTTTTAGTAGTAGATCATAGACTGGGCTAATGGCACCGTATAGGGAATTTTCTATAGCAATTACGGCATTTTCGGCGGTATTTTCTTCTATCGCTTTAAAAGCAAGCTTAAAAGTATCGCATGGCAATATTTCGATATCATTGCCAAAGAATTGTTTGGCGGCAAGATGATGGTATGAGGCTTCTTGCCCCTGAATAGCGACTTTCATTACAGCTTTGTATATTAGCACATAGGGGTGGAAAATATGCTCATTTTCTGATACAATCCAGCGTCGACATACAATAGGGGACTAAGAAGTTGAAGTTGGAATAAATGAGTGAATATATTGAAGTAAAAGGGGCTCGAGAACACAATCTAAAAAATATTAGTGTGACTATTCCACGCGAAAAGCTGGTAGTCATAACTGGCTTATCAGGTTCGGGGAAGTCTAGCCTTGCCTTTGATACTATTTATGCTGAAGGGCAAAGACGATATGTAGAGAGTCTAAGCTCGTACGCTCGTCAGTTTTTGGGTTTGATGGAAAAACCTGATGTTGACCAAATTGACGGTCTTAGCCCTGCAATTAGCATTGATCAAAAATCTACGAGTCGCAACCCACGCTCAACAGTTGCTACAGTAACAGAAATCTTTGATTACTTGAGATTACTATATGCTAGAATCGGCATACCTCATTGTCCGGTGTGCAATAAACCAGTAACACGGCAAACGGCGCAAGGCGTTGTTGACCAAGTTATTAATCAAACTCGCGATGCTAGAATCATAATCCTCTCGCCAGTGGTAATTGATAAAAAAGGTGCTTTTGAACATATCCCAGAGCAATACATGCGAGGTGGATTTGCGCGTGTTAGGGTTGATGGGGTGGTGTACGCTTTAGACGAATTCCCAGAGTTGGATAAGGCAAAAAAACATACTATTGAAGTGGTGGTAGATAGGGTTACCAATAATAAAGATAACAGTGGTAGATTAGTTCAGTCTGTAGAGCAAGCGCTGGATTTGTCGGATGGCCGATTGACAATTTATGATGCCGATAGCGACAAGGATTTTTCATATAGCTTGATGTACGCCTGTGTTGACCATCCTGAAGTTTCGATTCCTGAACTTGAACCCAGAACTTTTAGCTTTAACTCGCCATTTGGTGCTTGTCCGGTCTGCACGGGTCTGGGTACACGCATGGAAGTTGACCCAGAATTAGTTATCCCAAATGGTCGTTTGACAATTTCTGAGGGGGCGATAAGGCCGTACAACCGAGTGAGCACCGACGCTTGGTATATGAAAAAAATGCAAGCCGTGGCCGATGACAATCATTTTAGTCTGCAAGTCCCCACGTCAGAGTTGTCAAAGAAAAATCTAGACCTACTGCTATACGGAACAGGTGATAAAAAATATACCGTACCTCTAGGCGGTGGGCGATCTTTTGATACGACTTATGAAGGAGTAATCCCTAATCTAGAACGGCGTCACAAAGAAACAGAGAGTGATTTTATGCGTCGTGATATTGAACGTTTTATGCAAGAACGACCTTGTCATGCCTGCAAAGGCAAGCGATTGAAGCCCGAGGTTTTGGCGATAACAGTTAACGACACTTCTATTATTGATGTTTGCGAGAACTCTATTGATGATAGTGTAAAATTTTTTGACAATCTTGATTTGGACGAAAAAGAGCAGACCATCGCCAAACAAATATTAAAAGAAATTAAAGCTCGCTTAAAATTCTTACAAGACGTCGGGCTTAACTATCTGACATTGGCACGTAGCGCTACAACATTAAGTGGCGGCGAAGCGCAACGGATTCGCCTAGCTACTCAGATAGGCTCTGGATTAATGGGTGTTTTATATGTGTTGGATGAGCCCTCAATAGGACTACACCAAAGAGACAATAATCGACTGATTACTACATTAAAAACTTTGCGTGATCTTGGAAATTCAGTAATCGTGGTTGAACACGACGAAGAAACGATAAAGACTGCAGATTATTTGTTAGATATTGGCCCTGGTGCTGGGATCCACGGTGGTCATGTGGTTGCCGAGGGCACGCCTGAGGCAGTGTCGAAAGTAAAAAATAGTATCACTGGTCAGTATCTTCGTGGTGAAAAATCAGTCGATGCACCAAAAAAACGACGATCCGGAAATGGTAATTTTATCTCTGTTATTGGCGCAAAAGAACATAATTTGCAAAATATTGACGCCGTGATACCTTTGGGCAAAATGGTGGTAGTCAGTGGTGTATCCGGATCGGGGAAATCAAGTCTGATCAATGATATTTTAGCTAAAGAATTGTCTGCAAGATTGCATCGGGCTAATACAGTACCGGGTAAACACGATGACATTACCGGTATAGAACACCTAGATAAAGCCATAATCATCGATCAATCGCCAATTGGTCGTACTCCACGTTCTAATCCGGCGACCTATACTGGACTGTTTACGCCTATTAGGGAGCTATTTGCTAGCGTACCAGAGGCAAAAGTTCGCGGTTACAACCCCGGAAGGTTTAGCTTTAACGTAAAAGGTGGAAGGTGTGAGAATTGCTCAGGCGATGGAATTATTAAAATTGAGATGCACTTTTTGCCAGATGTTTATGTGGCCTGCGAAGTTTGCCATGGCAAGAGGTATAACAAAGAAGCCTTAGAGATACACTACAAGGGTAAGACGATTAGTGATGTTCTAGAGATGACCTGCGAAACAGCGCTAGACTTCTTTTCTAATATCCCGTCGATTGCCCGTAAGCTTCAAACTCTCGTTGACGTGGGCTTAGGCTATATCGCATTAGGTCAGCCAGCAACGACCCTGAGTGGTGGTGAGGCACAACGCGTAAAACTAGCAACAGAACTCTCGAAACGCCCAACTGGTCGTACGCTTTATATATTAGATGAACCAACAACAGGACTGCATATGGATGACGTCAAAAAACTGTTACAAGTACTACATGCGCTGGTGGATACCGGTAACAGCATGATAATCATCGAGCATAACCTGGATGTCATAAAATCGGCTGACCACATCATAGATATGGGTCCCGAAGGTGGGTCGGGCGGTGGTTATATCGTCGCTGAGGGCACGCCCGAACAAGTAAGTAAAAATAAGAAATCCTACACTGGCAATTATCTTGCTGGGATTATTTAACTCGTTTGTTCAAGAAAATGTTACTAAGCCAAAATTTAAATCTTTTAGCAATTCGGACTCGGTTTTCTTTGTCTTTTAAGAGGTGATAAAGAGCTGGGCCAAAAGTTGCGAGGGTGGCAAGCAAGAACACTGGCAAGATGTATTTCTCGATATTGTCGACTTTGCTCCCTAGCCAATAACCTAGTAGCGTAACACCGGCACCCCAGATTATCCCGCCAATGATGTTGTATAAGAAAAAAGTTTTTCTTGGCATTTTGCCGACCCCAGCGATAACTGGTACGAAAGTTCTAACAACAGGGACAAACCTTGCTAGAACGATGGTTTTGCCACCGTGGGCTTCATAAAATACTTCGGCTCGCTTGATGTTATCTTTATGGAAGAATATCCCATCTTCTTTTTTAAAAATACGGTGACCTGTTCTTCGACCAATACTGTAGCCAACGTTATCGCCAATGATTGCCGCCAGAACCACAGCCACTATTAATACGGGGAGATTAAGTGCGCCTTGAGAAGCAAAAAAGCCAGCTGTAAATAACAAAGTATCGCCTGGTAAAAAGAAGCCGACAAGCAATCCAGACTCGGCAAATACGATAAAGGCGACAAGCAGGATTCCGCCACTTTGGATCAAATGTTCAACGTCTAACATTAATACATTAGATTATAGCAACAAACAGATGAAAATTTGCTATAATACAATATATAACTGTGTAAAAAGTAAGTTGTGATGAAAGGAAGACCACGTGAGTAATCAAGATATTAGTTTAACGCTTCAAAAACGAGAAGTTGTTAGAAAAGGTTTGAACAAGCTAAAGAGTGAAGGTCTTATACCGGCTGTGATCCATAATCCAGGCAATGATTCTATTAATGTTAGCGGAAATTATTTAGAGATGGTGAGGGCGTATAACAGTGCCGGTAAGCATAATCCGATTAATGTTAAAGTCGGCGATACCGATTATCTGACCATGATTAAAGAAGTTGATTTTGAACCAAAAAAGAACCAGCTTCGTCATGTGGTGTTTGGTGCGATTAAAAAAGACCAAAAAGTTAAAGCCGAAGTCCAGATCGAGATTGTGCATGGTGATGAGCAAATCCCAGCCGAACGCGATGGATTATTGGTAATAAAGGTGGTTGATAATCTAGAAGTTGAAGCTATCCCAAGTAAACTAGTCGAAAAACTAACTGTCGACGGCTCAAAACTAGCCGAAGTGGGCGATAAGCTACACGTTAGCGACATCGATCTACCTGAAGGTGTTGAAATACTCGATGAAGCTGACAAGACGATTGTTACAGTAGAAGCACCTAGGGCGGCAATTGAAGAAGCTGCTGCAGAAGAAGTTGAAGGCGAAGAAGGTGCTGAGGGCGGTGAGGGCGAAACACCAGCCGAAGGCGAATCTGAGCAAAAACCAGATACCGATACAACAGACTAACCTTTTTCTGATTGACGAAAGCGCGACCAGCGCGATGGGCGAACTTTTATGGGCTAAACAACAAATGGTGGATGTTACTGACCCAGATTTACTAGATTTACTTGGAGATAAAACACTATTCCAACGTTCTATAGCGTTACGCCCAGAGTTTTGCTAAATCTTTTACTCTAATCCTTTTAATAAATCATTATCGATTAATGTTTCGTGTACAAAAGTATTATGATAAAATGCTTATGCTACAAAAAATTATATAAAAAGGAAGAACACATCTATGAATAAGTTAATAAAAGATCAACAAGGGGTTGTTGGCCCAGTAGAAATATTAATGATTGCGGTAATAGTTGGTCTTGTTGGCTTTATTGGTTGGCGGGTTTATGATGCGCGAACAGACGTATCTAATAGTGCAGTTAATCCTGGTGAAGTAGTAAAAATCGAGCCTCTGCCAAATGATTTGAGTGGAATAATTGATGTTGATCGGCTTAAAACTATAGTTGACGAACAAGCTCCAGGCTTAACTATCGTTGATCTAGAACTAAAGAACGAGGACGGCGTGCTAGTCTACGAAGCAAAACTTAGCGACGGATCAGTTATCGTCATTAACGCTACTGATGGTACCTACGTAACTAAGATTGAAGATGACGAAAATGATGATGAAGAGGTTTCGAAAATACAGAATTTAAAGATAGATTTTGCCGCTGCATTAAAAACGGCTCTAGAACAACATGATGGTCAGGTTAGAAAAATAGAACTTGAAGTAGAAGACGGTGTTGTTGTTTATAGCGTTCGTTTCACTGATGGATTTAGAGTGGATATAAATGCAGAAAACGGTGGCGTGACAAGAACCAAGAATTCCAAGAATGACTCTAATAAATCTGAAGATAGCGACAGCAACGACGATGCAGATAAAAACGATGATGAATTTGAGGATGATGGACAGGACGACAAGCGCGGATCTAGGCAATCTAATGATTCTGAAGATGATTCAGACGAAGATCAGCAAGATTCAAATGATGACAATGATGATGAAGAAGAAAATGAAGACAACGACAAAAACAGCCAAGACCAACAAGATAACGAAAACGACAACGAGAACGACAACTAAAAATAGACTATTCTTCTAAGAAGCCGCCGGTTTGATGGTTCCATAGACCGGCGTAGGTACCTTTGGCTCTAATCAGTTCTTTGTGCGTGCCTTCTTCTACGATTTTACCCTCATCCAGAACGATTATCCTATCCATTTTTTGAATCGTGCTTAATCGGTGTGCTATAACAATGGCTGTTCGGCCTTCCATTAGTTTCCAAAGGGCGTCCTGAATTAGCACTTCGCTTTCGCTATCAAGTGCAGATGTAGCTTCGTCGAGTACTAATATTGGTGCATTTTTGATCATAGCTCGAGCAATTGCGATACGCTGTCGTTGTCCACCAGATAATTTGACACCTCGTTCTCCTACTAGGGTGTCATACTGCTTAGGAAGTTTTTCGACAAAGTCGTGGGCATGAGCCATTTTTGCTACAGCTTTGAGCTGTTGTTCAGAGGCCTTGGGATTACCATACAAGATGTTTTCAGCAATACTGCGATGAAACATCAAAGGTTCTTGTGGAACATAGGTAATCTTGTCCCTAAGATCATCTTGGGTAACTGCGGTAATATCTTGACCGTCGATTGTGATTTCACCACCATCAATATCCATAAACCGAAGCAAGAGTTTTGTCAGTGTCGTTTTACCAGATCCAGAATGGCCAACTAGGCCAATTTTTTCGCCTGGTTTAATGTAAAGATTGAGATTATGGAACAAGGTGTCCTTGTCCTCATCATGAGCAAAAGTAACGGAGTTAAATTCGATTCCTCCACGGTTCATTTTTACTGTTTCTGGACGGACTGGGTCGGCTACTTCTGGCTTGATTTGAAGGATTTTGATCATATCGCTAGCATCACCAAAAGCTCGGTTATATTGACGTAATACGTTTTGAAATTCCCACAACCTTTGGCCGAGCGAACCTGTAAAACTTACCATTAGGAACAGCGTAGCAATATCAATTGACAAATATTTAACGCCTAGTATTGCAATGAGCAAAGCGGCTATCGCAATTGAAGATGTTATCACACTAGAAAACGATTCTCTAATCATGGTCGCACGCATGGAATTTTGGCCCATTTTTCTAGTGTGAGATGTGATGTCCCAGTATCTTTTCATTTCAAAATTTGATCGTGAAAAGCCTTTAACCGCCATCACATTAGATACACTGTCAGCTAAGTATCCAGTCTGACGACTTTCAGCTTCGGCTTCTTTTGTGTTTGCTTCGCGAACAGGTCTTGCAAAGTGAAAAGTACCAATAATGTACAATATTGAAAATATAACCATTGTAGCGGCGTACAACGGCACTCTAGGTGCCAGTATTACGATAGTAGCGATTAACGAAATAATTAGTGTATATAGGTTAAATAGAGTGGAGTCAGTGAATCTTACGTATGCCCCAGTCAACTTATTTGATTGCGAGACGAGTGAGCCGGCAAATTTGTTAGCATGAAAACTAGGGCTTAGCCGCATTAAGTGCGAGAATATTTTATTACTAATATCTCTAACTACGTTAAGTTCAAGGTTCCACAAGCAGTATATAACTAGACGCCAGCCTATGATCCCACTGGCGATTACCGCCATAGCGTAATAGATTAGAGAACTGCCAAAGCTTGCCCATAAATTATTGACATCATAATTACTACTACTTATTTGTTGTAATACATTCGATATGATTATCGGTTCGATAAATTCGCCAATTATAACTACGATTGGAACCAATACAATCATAGGCACAAGAAATCTCTTGTACTGAGTCGCGTGGTGCCAGAACAAACTAATAGTTTGTTTGACGTTAGATTGTGATTTAAATTTTGTCATATAAGTAGCCTCCTGCTACTTGTTTATTTATTAGATTGTGTTTGGTAAAAAATTTGGAAAATAAAGTTTTTTGTTTGAAAAAGTCGAGAATCGAGATAATTTATCGCATCAGAGCGACAAATTGTATCGAGTCTATTTGTCTGATTAGTTTATTCATACTATTGTCGCCCTTTCCGTTAAAATTGATAATCTAACAATTATACCACTTATGTCAATAGTGCACAAAATACCTAACCAACTTGGTATAATGCCTATAGAAACTAAATAGGAGAACTTCAAATGCCAAAAACAAAGTCACAAAAACCAGAACTAGAGTTTAAAGCTAAACTGAGCGGAGCTGATGATTTAAAACAATGGTGTAAAGAAAAAGGTAAGAATTCAAATGCCACAACTCACGGAACCAGTGGTGCGCTGTATTTTGTAGGATTTGTCGGGTCTGTCGTCTATTGGATGCAAGCTGCTGTTGGTTTTGGCGCTGTCGTGACAGGTTTATTAAAGTCAATGGTATGGCCAGCTTATATCGTCTATAAACTACTGGAGAGTTTTTACGGCGTGGTTGTACGATAAAAAACTATTGACAAATATTGAACTATGCCCTATAATGTTTTTTCACGGAGATAATTCTCTGGGAGCAAAATAGCATACAGTGACTATGGCTTCCACCGAAACAGCATTGTCCCAAATCAAAGTACGCGTCCACATCTATTGTGCCTAGCGCCTCTACCTTGACTAAGCAATTTGCGCACTAAGGCGATTACTTAATCAAGCGTCAAAGGAGGCGCTATTTAATATGTTTTTAAGAAAAACATTAGAACAAAAACTAAAAGTTAGAGATGACGAAGTAAAGTTGCCAGATTCAGTATCTGGGAGCATATTTCGAGGATTTTACTTTTGGCCATCAAAAATAACAAAAATTAAAAACACAACCAACTATTGTCCCCGCACAATGGATGCGTATCCTTATAAGAGAAAAGTAACCAAAACCTACTCTGATGGATCGAAAACTTTTCACGGAGATCGTTGGGATGACGCAGTATATTCTCGTCCTATAGATTTTGATGATCTATTGATTGCAAACAGTGCGAGAGGTTTGCGACGCGCAACAAGAGTCGAACGCATAGCTCGTAGGATAAAAACCGTAGCTTTTGGTATCGGTGCAGCCGCGCTAGTAGGTTTACTTACTTTTGTAGCAATACATGATTCGCCAGAACAAACTGACGAGGTGCCAGCATGTGAAACGGTAGTCAATAACGGCGAATCGTTACTTGGCATTTCTGAGGATCAAATAGATCCTGCAGAAGAACTTGGTCAGACTGTCTGTTCGGTAAATGATGAGAATTATCTTGTTTTGATGCCAACAGATTCTCGCTAAACATAATAAATTAAGTACTAACTCTTTATATAATCATAAATTTTGATACTGGATATGCTTGCATAGGCGTGATTATCTCAATATAGTTATAAATATCAATAGGGGTAGTCATGCGAATAGAAGCAGTCGTAGCACAAAGAGAGAAAATATTTTTTGATTTAGAGCAATTGCCTGAAGGTTACAAAGACAGAGAAGGTAGTGTTGCTTCTGCGTTTGCTTTTGACAGGGTTGCCTTTGGTGATGATTTGCAGACAGCAGTCGCGAAAAGTCACGGCATCGAAGATGACGGAGGACTTGATATGAGCATGCTAGCAGGCGTTGAACAAATCCATGACTATTTAGATGGTAGACAAGGCGAGCCTGTCGCTTTGCTGGATGTTGCACACGAGAGCTATGAGCACGATGCTAAGTTTGTATACCTAGCTGGTTATATTGGTACGATTCTTGATATCCCAGAACCTGTGGGATTGGTTGTTCCGTTTGAAAGCACTCGTAATCGAAAGAGTGCAGGTATCGCTGTTAACAACGTATATACAAATATTCATGGTTTCCTAGAAGGTCCTGTTGAAACTCAACATTACAGATCTCAATATTTATCAGATCAAACCGGAGGATTAATACCATTTAACTCTCAAACTCTTAAAGTTGGTGAACCAGGTTACGACAAAAGAGCTGATCTGCATTATGAACAAGTAATTGTAGCTGGCTCTGACATAGTACCGTGGATTAGGTCGGAATTTTCAGGCGAAAGTGTATATAACTTGTATATGGATATTGTTCAATCAATTGTTCGGGGCGAGGATGTGTATGCAGATCTACCAGCATTAGATTCGATATTGGACGAAGAGCTTCTAAATATTGCGCGAGATGAGTTAGATGCATTGCGTTCATCTAAAGCAATAATCGATGACTTTGAATTTCATAGTGAAAATTTGGAGGCTGCATTAAGGGGAAAGGCAGCAGAAGCCAATATCGCCCTCCAGGCTCTTGGAAATCAGTTCATCGGTGGCAGAGAACCTAGAACGAGTGATAGCTACAGTATAAAACTTACTGATCCTGTTAACGGTACATATGGCTCCCAGCTGGATAAACGAAGAAAAGCAATTGAGTGGACGAGCAAACCTTTAATTGCGCTAACAAGGCGTGCCAACAAATAGTAAATTATTTGGTATAATGTGGTTACTTAACAACTAATATTGCGAGTGCGGAGTAGGGATCGAGCCCAATGATACCGCCGGCAACCGAGCTTTAATAGCCACGGTGCCAATTCTCGCCCTATGAAAGGGGACAGATATGATGCACAAAATTACTTGATAGCCAGCATTTTCTGCTGGTTTTTAGTATAAATGAATTTAGCTAAGGAGCATAAAAATGAGTCAAGAAGA
The DNA here is from genome assembly GCA_964510945.1 of uncultured Candidatus Saccharibacteria bacterium. Taxonomy (GTDB): domain Bacteria; phylum Patescibacteriota; class Saccharimonadia; order Saccharimonadales; family JAGQNJ01; genus DAISWO01. Next base: position 12,147 of record CAZEED010000005.1, on the reverse strand, counting down.
ATATCCGATAACACCGGAACATATAGAGACACCATTGGACTCAGAAGTACAAGAAACTCTAGCGCAAAAATACGAGCGGTTTACAGAGAGATTTCAGTGTTTGACTGATGAGGAGTTAATCCAGACACGAGAAAAAGATCGCGGTAACCCAGGCTGGGTTAGTACTCGTGGAGCTTTCGTGGTTGCGCTTCGCGACGAGTATCGGCGTCGCAATCTATCAAATTACTAAAAATTTTTATTAGGAGATTAAAACATGAGTGAATCAATAAGACTAAGCGTTGAAGAAATCAAAGAAGCATTAGGTACGGACAGCGCCATATATGTCGGGCACATTACACCTGCAGAATTATTGACAGGAAACGGCAAGGCGCGAATAGACGTTGCGAAGAGAGCCCGAATTATTATTGAGAAGCCGTTTGAAGAACAGTCGGCGGTAGAGAGAACGTTAACAAGATTAATCGGGTTAGTTGATAGTCCTGAGGTAGGCCAAGAGTTGCCTGACAAACAAAAAGACGCAATCGCCAATCAAATCGGCATAGCTACGGGTATATATGAGCGTAGCGTTGCTGGCCAAGATCATGAAGTCACAATTAGGTCATTGTTTGATGCATACTTTGACACTCAGGGGATTCTTGCAGAAACAGACGCAAATCATTATTTGCGGGTGGCAGGAGACGATTATGCCATCGAAGTGGGATTTGACTTTGACAGAGCCTGGGAACTCTATGAACAGTCTCTAGAAGCGGCTGTGCGTCGATACTAATAAGGTAATAACACGGTTGGCTAGTACTAGAATAATTGACACGTAAGCATAAATATTGTTTGACAAACTTATTGTGTTGTGATATTTTGGTGTAGCTATGATAAAGCACGCTAACCAATCAGGAATTTCATTTATGCAGCCCAGGAGTGATTCTCGGCTGGTTTAAGTATTGCTAAAAAACAAAAACCGCCCAGGGGAATCACTCCTGGGCGGTTTTTTTGTATTTGAAAATATTTAGACTAAGGAGAAAATTATGAGTGAAATTAACGGAGAACGAGTTAGAAATATGTGTATTGGCGAATCTGGGCGAGGCTTAAGATGTGTACAGCCGCTGATGGCGCAAAATTTAGGTAAAGCCATGCTGGAGGGGCCAGAAGTTTTGGTTAACCCACCCGACGAGCCTATAGATATAGCCACAGAACCTGCTAATGATGCGTGGGCCAAGGGACGGTCGCTAGATGAGATGGTGGGCCGACCTTGGGATTGGTGGAAATAAAATGAAAATGTATATAGAACCAATCGACAAAGAGGTACTAGAAAGGTATCTAGCCGTACCGGATTTAACAGATTCGAAAGAACCGCATGCGGTAAAGTTGTTGTACCAAAAAATTGAGGACTATATTCGAGCAAGTCACCCCAGCAGTCAAATTATGGTATATCGGGGTAGCCCAATAGTTAGCGTCGAGGACAATTACGACAATTTGCTGATAGATAAGGATAATATCAGCCGTTCGTCTACCTACACGCATTATGTCGACGAGACACACATTTTACGTACGCACGATACGGCCCATATCCCAGGAATATTACGGGATTTAGCGAAACGAGATGATTGGGATGACGTGGTAATTTTAACGCCTGCAGTTGTCTATCGACGCGATGTGACTGACAAAAAACACTTGTCTGCTATTCATATGCTAGGTATTTGGCGCGTGTGCAAAAATAAACAAATTGTGAGGCAGGATTTGAAAGGCGTAGTGGAAGGGATAGCAAAGGTGGCTGCGCCTGGCTGGAAACTGCGGATTGTTGACATGCCACATCCCTATACGACCGAAGGGATGGAAGTCAACGCTGTCAAAGAAGACCGCGATATTGAGATCATGGAATGTGGCCTGATTAACCCAAAAATACTAGCAAATGCTGGGCTGGATCCGAAAGTTTATTCTGGCTGGGCATCAGGTATTGGATTAGATAGGTTAGTAATGACGCTAAAATCAATTCCAGATATACGTTATTTGAGATCGACAAATCCAAAGATCGCCCGTCAAATGAAAGATTTAAAGCCGTATCGAGAGGTTTCTAATCAACCAGCTATAAGGCGAGATATGTCATATAGTGTTCCAGAGAACTATGTAGAAGAAGACATAAATGAGTATATTCGCATTGCTCTTGGCGATGAAGTTGATGTGCTGGAAAGCGTAGAAGTGCTCGACGAAACAGCTTACGCGGATTTACCAAAAAAGATTCAAGATAGATTAGGTATTTTACCTAAACAGAAAAATGTATTAGTTAGGATTACCCTCAGGCATTTAGAAAAAACTTTAACCAAAGGCGATGCTAATCGACTATATGATCGAATTTACAGAAAAGTAAATCACGGTAGCGGAGGCTACGTCTGAAAATAATCGGGCAAAAATGATCTTTTAGGTTCTTATGGGGTTACGACTTGAGTGCTTTTTAATTCGCCGTCTTCAAATCTTCGTACTATAGTCCCACCATCAACTGTTTCTTGTGGTAGGTATCTACAAGGATCAGAGTTTTGACGAGGTGGGGTGTAGTCGGGTGCTGCGGTTGTACCGGAGCATTCTTGATCACCAATATGTGGGTGTATTGATACACCCCATGTGTTTGGCTGTTTATGGATGTCTACGCAAGTACCATCGCTGGTTAGTGTAGTATCATTCCATTTTTCGGCCCCTAGATATCCAAGTCCAAGCACTAATGCCGTACCTGCTACCCATGCACCTATTTTTCTTAGCCTTCTGGAGTTATCTTGGTTGTGACGACGATAATCGACACTTCTGTTGTGGGCTCTGCCTGAATATCGGTTACGATATGGGCTTCGCCTTCGTCTGCCGAATCTACTAGAGCCACCAAATCCAGGTCCGGATACTCCACTATACGGTACTGTACGACTCTCTCTAGGTGGTCTCGGTTCACGTGGTGTACCGTTATCTGAAGTTCTTTTTCGCAATCCTGCACTGAGTAACGCGGCTGCACCAACGACTGGCAAATATCCAGGAATCGCGACTGGTAGAGGATATTCATTATCCCGCTCTCTCTCAACTACATCTTTGTGATGAGTAATGGTGATTTGGCAAACTTCTTCTTCTGGGGTCAGAATTTTTACATCAACAAATGATTGACCGTTAAAAATTGAGCGAAGCGTAGTGCGGACTTCAGGTGGTGCATCGGCCGGGGCCTGGCGCCATCTACGGATCATGTCATTAGGGTTGTCATAACCAAATTCACCTACCAGATAGTCAAGTTGGTCTTTAATAATTGTTTCGCCGTCCCACATAGTGGATTGATCAGAGATTAATTGTTCTTCTGACTCTTGTACTTGGATGAGTGGGAGATCTAAATCAAGTTCGCCGGCAGTGGTTCGGATAAAGTCAGCCATTTCTTGACCTTTTAGCTCGGCTATAGCGAGATTACTTAAACTTTCCGTTGATATACCGCCGTCAGCACTACCGCTATTGTCTTCAGCGGAGATGTGGGGCGTAATTACTATACGATATTGGCTATAATTACTTCTGCTTAAGTATCGAAGTGTATCTGCAAGTGATTGCATGTCGTATCGATCAAAGCCGCCAGTAGTTGGATTAGCCTCCATATTGGTTATTGCCTCATATGGTATTGGGGACGCTTCAGATGATGCAAATAGGTCTGTCTCTATCCCGTCTGGTGCAATCCTTAAAGGAAAGCCGTAACTTGTCTCGTCGTATTCGGCAGTATGTGTTTCACGTTCTGGTCCCCAGTGGATTTGGGGTGGATCATAAGCCATATGAAATGCAGCAGTCGCAGCTGCAGTCCCAGCAACTAAATTTGTAATCAGGTGTCTTCTCTCCATATATGCATATACTATAACATACATATTAAAAATAACAATACTAAAATACATGAATATTTGTTAAGTAAAAGAATACTTAACAGGGATAATCTGGTAAAATATAGGGATGAACAAGGTGATTTTATACTACAAATTTGTTCCTGTTAGCGACCCCAGCATTACCATGCGTTGGCAACGTGAGTTATGCAGTCGGTTAAGACTGAAAGGGCGGATTATCGTAAGCCACCAGGGAATAAATGGCACATTAGGTGGCGATATCGAGAATTTGCGCGAATATAAACGCGAGATGAATCGCTCGGTATTATTTAAGGGAATTACCTACAAGTGGAGCGAAGGTAACGGGGAAGAATTTCCGCGTCTCAGCGTTAAGGTTAAACCAGAATTAGTGGCTTTTGGTGCACCAGAAGAGATCGAAGTAGATGAAAAAGGGGTCAAAAATGGCGGAAAGCATCTTAAGCCAGAAGCTCTACACAAACTAATTGAAGAACGAGGCGATGAGGTAGTATTTTTTGACGGCCGTAATGCATATGAGGCGGCAGTGGGTCGGTTTAAGAATGCGGTGGTTCCTGATACCAAGACTACACATGACTTTGTCAAGGAAATATCGAGCGATAAATATAACGATATCAAGGATAAACCAGTAGTAACCTACTGTACTGGTGGAGTGAGATGCGAAATCCTCACAACCCTCATGAAAAATAGGGGTTTTACTGACGTATATCAGATGGATGGAGGAATAGTTAAATACGGTGAAAAATACGGCGATGAAGGATTGTGGGAGGGTGCGCTACATATTTTTGACGATAGAATGACGCATCGATTTTCAGACAAGTCTGTTGATATTGGCAAGTGTACGCATTGCCAGGACAAAACTAGTAATTATGAAAATTGCGCAAAAGTATCATGCAACCGACTTGTGCTAATGTGCGAAAATTGCAAAAAGAAAACCCTGTGCGCCGATTGCGTTAAGTCTGCGCCTAAGATGTCTAAAATCAAAAAATGAATGCGCAACTGAAAGGCAAATTAGCTAAATTGCCGAAAGAGCCGGGTGTTTATTTGTATAAGGATATTTCGGGGCAGATTATTTATGTTGGTAAAGCCGCAGTACTAAAAAACCGAGTACGACAATATTTTCAAAAAAGCCGGCCATATGACCCTAAAACAACTGCGCTGGTTAAAGAAATAGCAGATCTAGACAACATTACTGTCGAAACAGAGATTGATGCATTGTTTTTAGAAGCAGAACTAGTTCGTCGCTATCAGCCTAGATATAACATACTGCTTCGTGATGATAAGAGTACCAGCTACATCAGAATAGATATTAAAAGTGATCACCCGACAGTTACTATTACTCGTCGGCCATTGGATGACGGGGCGGAGTATTTTGGTCCATATTTTAACTCGGTTTTGATTCGCGTTGCCTTAAAACAACTGCGCAAAGCTTTTCCGTACTCAACTCACACTGGCGCGATACCAAAACGAGCTTGTTTGATGTATCAAATCGGGCTCTGTCCGGGTTTAGAAGAAGGGAAGACCACTCTAGAGGATTATCGAAAGAACCTCCGTCAACTCATTAGTTATATCAAGGGGAATCGCGTATCAATAGTTAATGAGGTAGAGCTGGATATGAAGCGAGCTGCCAAAAACCAAGATTACGAGTTGGCCTCGCGTCTGCGAAATCAGTTGTTTGCACTAAAGGGCCTTAAGAAAAGCATAGTGTTTAGTCGTCAAGAATTTATGGATATTAGTAAGGATGTAGGTTTGAGCGAACTCACGTCACTACTTGGCTTAAAAAAAGTACCCAAACGCATCGAGGGCTATGACATTAGCCATATGAGCGGGACAGATACGGTGGCTAGTATGGTGGTGTTTAGCAATGGCATGCCAAACAAAGCAGAGTATCGTAAGTTCAAGATGATTCGGCCAGGAAATGATGACTTTGCCCATATGAACGAAGTAATAAGTCGCCGTTTATCACCAAAAAATATCAAAAAGTGGGGAAAACCAGATCTATTTTTAATCGATGGGGGGAAAGGCCAGTTGAGCTCGGCCAGTTTGGCACGTGATACTTTAGGGTTTAATGCGATACCAATGATTGGACTAGCCAAACGAGAAGAAGAGATAGTGCTCGAAACTAATGAATTCTTGGGACTTAATCCGTCAAAGTCGGCTTACATAACAAAAACTGAAGATTTTACAAAAGTAGAGCTTGATAAAAGCTCAAACGCTGTTAAGTTGCTTCAGCGAATCCGCGACGAATCTCATAGGTTTGCCGTCAGTTATCATACCGTACTAAAGCGTCAACGTCAGACAACTAGCATCTTGGATGGAATACCTAGTATTGGGCCAGCAACTCGCAAAAAGTTGTTAAAACATTTTGGCTCGACCAAACAAATAGTCGATGCCGATCTGCAGGATTTAGAAAAGGTGGTAGGTAAGTCAAAAGCCGTTATACTGACAAAATATCTAAAGAATAACGCTAATTCTAGGCAACTAAAATGAAACCAGACTTTTTTGTAAATAATCGAAAGAAACTCCGAGAATTATCCAAATCTCATCTGCTAGTTATTACTGGCAATGGCCTAATGCAACGAAATTCTGACGTAACTTTTCCATATAGAGCGGATAGTAACTTTTGGTACGCTACTGGCGTAGAAGAGCCGGATGTCTTGCTAGTTATGATGGACAGTGAAGAATATTTGATATTACCTAGTCGAAGTAATGTTCAGGAGATAATGGAAGAGGCAATCGACGTTAAAAAAATGCTAAAACGGTCCGGAATTAATGAAGCTCTTGATAATAAACAAGGTTGGGATAGATTAAAAAAACAGATTATGGCAAATAGAGAAGTAGCAATTTTGGAGCCTCCGGAGCCTTACGTTGAGACATACGGCTTTTATACGAATCCAGCAAGGCGTGTACTGAAAGAACAGATTCAAAATATAAAAAAAGTTGAATTTGAGGATCTGAGGCCAATTTTTTCAGGTCTTAGAGTTATTAAGCAATCTCTGGAGCTAAAAATGATTCAAAAAGCGATTGATATCTCTATAGAATCGTTGAATGAAGTTATGAAAAAACTCGACCAGTACGAATTCGAGTATCAGATCGAGGCGACAATAAGCGAGGGTATTCGTAGTCGGGGCGCTACCTGCCATGCCTTTCCGCCAATTGTGGCAGGGGGTAAAAATGCGGTAACTGTCCATCATTTTCTAAATGATTCAAAACTTAAAAAGGACAATCTAGTATTAGTTGATTTTGGAGCAGAAGTAGAGAATTATGCCGCTGATATAGCTAGAACTTTTTCGCTGAACCGCCCTACGGCTAGGCAGTTGGAAGTTATCGAGGCAGTTTGTGAAGTGCAAGAGTTTGCCTTTGATAGCGTAAAGTCTGGGGTATTTTTTAGGGATTACGAGCTGGCAGTAGAGGCAAAAATGGGGAAAGTTCTAAAGCGGTTAGGGTTGATTACATCAGAATCTCGCGACAGAATTCGTAAGTATTTTCCGCACGCGACTTCGCATTTTTTGGGCCTTGATACGCATGATACCGGTGATCGATATGGTTCGGTCTTTGAGCCTAATATGGTAATTGCCGTTGAGCCAAGTATTTTAATACCCGAGGAAGGAATTGGAGTAAGGATTGAAGACGACGTTTTAATCACAAAAACAGGGATAAAAAACTTAAGCGCAAACTTGCCGAGTACCTTCAACTAAACTACAATAGCAAAATACTTATGAATAGCCTTGTCGGAAGATTTTTAGTTAGATGGTTTGTCTGTGGCATCGGTTTGTGGATTGCCTCAGAGGTGTTAGCCGATGGTAGAATCACCAATCAAGGCGATATTTCAGTGATTATTGGTGCTGGATTAGTATTGGCACTTATTAATACTCTCATTAAGCCGATAGTGGTGTTGTTTTCTCTTCCAGCGCTGTTATATTCTCTAGGATTTTTCATGATTATCATAAATGCCGTGATGATTTTGCTGGCTAGTCACTTTTATTCAAAGCTTGAAGTTGATAATTTTGGTACGGCATTAATGGCGGGAATCATCATCGGTCTGGTAAACTGGTTAGTGACAACTATTTTAGAGGAGAAAGAATGAGTCTATTAAATTATGTAACCCTAATTAGTGCAGTGATTATGATTGTGTTGATACTTGTCCAGACTAGAGGCGCAAGTCTAGGCGCCGGTATGGGTGGTGGTGGAGAAGTTAACACCGTGCGTCGCGGATCAGACAAGACGATTTTTCAGCTAACTATTGTGTTTGCATTTTTGTTTGCTGCATCGATACTGCTCAACATCATAATTACCTGAAAGGTTAATATAAGTTTATGGTAAATCGTGCATCGCGATTGCGCTTACGGCGAAATTTAAAGCAACGAAAAACTAAAGTAGAGCAAGTTTCTAAAACTGCCGAAAAGAATATTGACAAACACTTTTTTAGAAGGTTAAATAAGTTTTTTTCTGTTAGACGATTTGTTTTTGGCTGGGTGTTACTATTAGTCCTTTTATCAACAGGGGTAATTATTCAGAGCCGGGCGTTATCTGGTTTTTATCAAGATCTTAACCCAGTTGCCGGCGGTACTTTTGTGGAGGGGCAAGCAGGAAGCTTTACTAATGCTAACCCGATATATGCTTCTTCGCCGGTTGATAAAACTGTGTCAAAACTAGTCTTTTCTAGTCTGATGCAATATAACAGCGACAACGAACTAGTTGGGGATGTGGCGAAATCTATGGAAGTTGATAAAAGCGCCGTCAACTACACCTTAAAATTACGTGATGATGTTTATTGGCATGATGGGCAAAAGCTAACGGCAAAAGATGTAGTCTTTACCTTCAATACGATCCAGGATGCTGATGCAAAATCACCACTTCGGCCGATTTGGCAAAAAGTCAAAATCGCTTACAAGAATGATTATGAAGTAAAGATTACTCTGCCACATAGTCTGTCGTCTTTTCCTCAGAGCCTTACGACTGGATTAATTCCGGAGCATTTACTTAGTAATATACCTGCTTCTCGGTTACGTTCAGTAGCGTTTAATACCGCGAGTCCGGTTGGTTCTGGGCCGTTTAAGTGGCGAAATATTGAAGTAACCGGTGACCAACCTGAAGATCGACAAGAAAAGATTGGGTTGTCGCGTAACGCTGGATATTACAAAGGCGCTCCATTAATTGAAAAGTTTATCGTTAGATCATTTCATAACAATGAAGATTTGCTAAACAGCTATCAGAATAACGAATTAACGGGGGTGGTTGGTATCGATAAGATTTTAGATAATAAAGTTACTAGTGATTCATCTCAAGAGTTTAATATGCCATTAATGGCACAGGTCTCGGTTTTTCTTAAAAATTCCAACCCGATACTAAAAGACGCAAAAGTTCGGCAGGGTTTAATACATGCAACAGATACAAATGCGGTAATCTCCAGATTAGGTTTTCCGGTGGTTAAATCCGATAGTATTTTGTTAAAAAATCATGTTGGGTATGACCCAAAGATTATCCAGCGTAAGTTTGATATCGCCAAGGCCAATAAATTACTAGACCAAGCTGGCTGGAAAAAACGAAACAGCGAAGGCGTCAGAACAAAGGGTGGTCAAGAGTTAGCTTTTAGGCTTTTTTCGAAAGATATTCCAGATTATCGAGCGGTTGCAGACGAGCTCCAATCTCAGTGGCAACAGGTTGGCGCTAAGTTAGACGTAGCATTACAGTCAGAAGAGGATCTACAATCAGTTATCGCATTCCATAATTACGACATTCTGCTTTATGGGATTTCTCTTGGTAATGATCCAGATGTCTACGCGTATTGGCATAGTACGCAGGCTGACGCTACGTCAAGCACTCGTCTGAACTTTGCTGAGTATAAGTCAGAGATTGTAGACCAAGCCTTAGAAGGTGGACGTAGTCGTACAGATCCTAAGGTTAGGGCAATTAAATATAAACCAATGCTAACAAGTTATTCTAATGATGCACCAGCAATCTCGCTCTATCAACCACGATTACTTTATCTGACGAGTCGTAAAGTATTTAACTTTCACGCAGGTATGATTCCGGTGGCAACAGATCGTTTTGCTAATGTTGAAAATTGGGCGATCAGACAAGAATTAGTAAACAAACCATAATTATCTAAGTCGGATATATGATATATTAATAAAAAGAAGTTCTAATGGTTACCGAGGGGGTTCAATTTTGAGTAAGATAGCACATTATTTGCAAGAACATCTATCAGGGGAAGTTATTTTCACTCCCGAAGCTAGAAAGTATTTTTCGACAGATGGTGGTGTTTTTGAATTAATGCCGTCAATAATCGTCTATCCTCGTAACGAGAATGATGTAAGAAAAGCAACGAGATTTTCCTGGCAGTTAGCCGAACGTGGGCGCACACTACCGATTACCGCAAGAGGGCGGGGCAGTGATCAAGCCGGAGCGGCAATCGGTTCAGGCATTATCCTGGTTTTTCCATCGCATATGAACAAAATTGTAGAATTTGATGGCAAGAGTGGTGATGTAATTGTCGAGCCTGGGTTAGTTTATTCAAAGCTCCAACAGACTCTGCATACCCATGGCCGGTTTTTACCGCCATATCCTAGTTCGATAGAGTTCTCTACCCTTGGGGGTGCCGTAGCTAATAATGCATCGGGCGAAAAAACCATTAAATACGGAAATACTCGCAATTATGTTAAAAGTCTAAGGGTAGTGTTGGCTAACGGCGAAGTTATTGAAACGCGTCGACTAAGCAAACGAGAGCTAAATAAAAAGATGGGTCTTTCGACTTTTGAGGGCGAGATTTATAGGGCGCTAGATACGCTTATTGAAGAAAGTGCCGAGGCGATATCGACGATCGACAAAGATGTGACTAAAAATTCCGCGGGTTATGCGATTGATAATGTAAAACAAAAAAATGGGTCTTTTGACCTGACGCCGTTGATTGTTGGTTCTCAAGGTACTCTGGGCGTTGTTACCGAGGCAATCCTATCAACAGAGCCTTATAATCCAAAAACTACCTTAATTGTGGCAAACTTTGCCGATGTAGCATCAGCTAGCGAGGCTGTATTGCAGATGCGCAAAATGCCGGATATTCCTAGTGCGATCGAGGTTGTTGACGATAATCTGCTCAATTTTATTGATGAGCATAACCCAACATATTTAAAAGGCATTGTTGATAAGCCGTTTCCAAAGCTAATTATGTTAATCGAGCTAGATAATCAAAGCGATCGAACACAGGCAAAAATGAGCAAGAAAATTCAAAAGATTTTGAAAAAACAGGGTGCTGAATTTGTTGTTGAGCGGGATGAACACGCCAAAGAAGAGCTTTGGAAGATTCGTCATAGTGCTGCTTCGCTAATTACGCAGACAGAGGGTAACGCCAAGGCTTTGCCGATTGTTGAGGACGGTATTGTACCGGTCGATAAGTTTAGCGAGTATCTAGCGGGAGTTTATGATATTTTTGAAAAGAACAATCTAAAGATTGCCATTTGGGGCCATGCTGGTAACGCAAACCTGCACATGCAGCCATTTTTGGACTTGTCGCAGGTTGGTGATAGGCAAAAAGTCTTTAAGATTATTGATGAATATTATAGTCTGGTTATCTCACTGGGCGGAAGTACGAGTGGCGAACATAACGATGGACGACTTCGGGCACCATACTTAAAGCAATTATATGGCGAAGAAGTTTACGAAGTTTTTAACAAGATTAAGACAATTTTTGATCCGCACAATATTTTAAATCCAGGCGTAAAGATGAACGTTACGATTGACGACATCAAGCCATTACTGCGTAATGAATACTCTATGGATCACCTCTACGACCACCTGCCAAAGTGAAAAGTTGCTAGAGTCTTTATTTAAACGTAAAATACATCTGTTAATCATGCGCGAGTGGCGGAACTGGTAGACGCGCAGGCTTGAGGGGCCTGTGGGAGCAATCCTGTGGAGGTTCAAGTCCTCTCTCGCGCACCAGATGTGATATAATTTTGCAGTTGTGGGCTCTTAGCTCAGTTGGCTAGAGCGCCTGATTTACACTCAGGAGGTCGCAGGTGAGAAGTGCTACCAAAGCACTTCGCAAGACCGGAGTCGCGACGGCGACGAGGTATGCCGAAAAGATTTTTCAGCAGAAAAATACTTTTGGGTGAGTCAGATTCGAACCTATAAAGTATAATTAACAATTGCGGGCGGTTAGCTCAGTTGGCTAGAGCACCTCGTTTACACCGAGGGGGTCACAGGTTCGAGTCCTGTACCGCCCACCATCCCTGTAATATTAACAATTCGGCTCTGTAGCTCAGTTGGTAGAGCAGAGGCTTGAAGAGCCTTGTGTCCA
>CAZEED010000004.1:82722-87228 GCA_964510945.1 uncultured Candidatus Saccharibacteria bacterium | reverse complement strand
TCGCAATCACATCGCCGACTACTGGTGAGGAAATAACGGGAACGAGTTTTACGGTGACTGGTACGGCAACGGCTGATAGGCTGATTACGGTTTCAGTAGATGGTGACGAAGTTGGTACTACTATATCTGATGGTTCAGGCGATTGGAGCCTAGAAGTAACCGGCCAAGATGCCGGCGCAAAGACAATCACTGCAGTTGCGAGTGTAAGTTATGCGTATATCCCCAATAGCGCCGCCGCCACTATATCAGTCATCAACACTGTTACCGATGAAAAAATTGGCTCTGACATTAGCTCTGGTGTAGATCAGACTAATATTGTAGTTAGCCCAGATGGGTCTCAGATGGTTAGTGTATCTGGTTTTGGCGGCAATGCTATCAAAGTTTGGAGTCTAGCAGACCCAGAAGTTCCAGTTATTACCCATAATCTTACCGCTACGGGGGCCCACGCTATGGCCGCAAACTATACCCCAGACGGCACATATTTTTATGTTTCGTCAGAGGCTGGAGATTTCAGTAGTGGTACTGTGACTCGCTACAACTCTGCAGACCCAACAACTTCAGCTGCAGTGACCGGCTATAATCAAAATTTTCCTGCGTTTCCAGCAATTAATTCTGACTCTACTCGTGCGTATGTGTCCAACGTAGTTAGTAACACAATCTCGGTAATAAATATTGCCACGAATACACAAATTAGTACATTTGCCTCTGCTGGTGGCGGCGGACCACTAATGTCAGATGATATACGTGGCTACTCTACCTCTAACAGTAATGATACGGTTACCCCATTCAACACTCAGACAGAAACCAGTGACCCTGCAATAAACGTGGGTGATGGACCGCTTGGGTCTGCCTTTAATCAAGACGAATCCTTACTTGTGGTATCGAACGGATTAGGTGATAGCTTGTCTATAATAAATACAGACACAGATACGGTTACAGATACAGTTAGTACTGGGGCCGGCTCTACCCCGTTTGGTGTAAAATTTACGAATGATTTTTCGAAAGTATATGTGACAGACACGGGCCTTGATCGCATTAGTATACGAAACCCATCAACATTTGCATCTGTCGGCACTATTGCAGTTGGCGATAGCCCAAAGCAACTTGCAATCGGTCCTGATCAAACGGCTACCAGTTCAGTTGATTTTACTCTTGCCGCAGCTGCTAATACTTCATCTGACACGACGCTTGCTGATACCGGCGTTAACGCCTACCTATATCTTGCGCTTGCAACCGCTCTAATAATTGGTTCGTCTGTTGTCGTTAGAAGGCATCTAGCTAAATAGACTCTAGATTTTACAATCTCTATTTACATAAGCATTTTAATGATATAGTTATTACTGAATTAAGTGAGGACATCTGTTAGGATGCAAAAACATAAAAAATATATATTGATAATGGGGATGCTTGTAGTAACACTTCTTCCATTTAAAGCTGTTAGCGCGGCTACGGTTACCGAAACAGTTAATCCAACTACTGAGGCATCACCACCACCAGCTTCTGTAGAATCACCTGAAGAAGTATCTGCCGAGATTCCGACCGAGACTAAAGACGACCTATCAGTAGATGAGTCTGCTAAAGTAAATGAATCTTCAGAAGGATCTTTAGACAAAGATAGTTCGATTGACCCCGACGAGACTGCCGGACCATCATCAAGTGAATCAACACCGTTAGATGCATCTCTACCATCATCAGATAACAAAGATAATAACTAGCTTACTTTTTTAGCAGAATGCTATTCGGTAGAAGAAGCATTTAGCATTCTTCATCTGCCTCTGGCAGACTCAGCCCTCCCGGGTCTGCCTGCCGTCAAAGGCAGGTTAAAGTCGCAAACTAACTTTCCAAACTAAAAACCCACCAAATTGGTGGATCCTTTAGTTTGGAGGGCCAGCGGGGGCTTGAACCCCGGACACCCTGCTTAAGAGGCAGGTGCTCTAACCAGCTGAGCTACGGGCGCGCACTAGGCGAGCTGTATTATACCTCAGTTAGCCCAAACACTAAACTATATGAAATCATTAGTGTCTTAATGCATAATCGCAGACAGAAGTGGCTTTTAACGAACGGTTGGTAATTGCCGGTGGCGCCATACTATTTGGAGTTGGCTCATTTCTAATGATTAATAAGCGTCTGAGAGCTGGAAAATGAAGTATTTAATGAATCTTGCCGGTATTCGCGATGTATTAGTTTGGCATTATGAACCTGGACTTATTGCAAACAGTGTTATTGAAGTCTCCGTCTTCTATTAGCAGATACAAAACTGGATATAAAATAAAGTCATTGACATAAGCACTACGGTATAAGTTATAATCTCATCATGTAACACTAAGGGAAATAATAAGAGGGAGTGATAAGTGGTTAAGAAACCGATTATAATAAGTTTAGCAATTTTGATAATTTTACCAGTAGTCAGCCTTCTGGGCGGTCAGCAGGTGTTTGCGGCGGCTACTATTACGGTAAACTCAAATCTTGATACCGTTGCTGATGATGGGGCTTGTACCTTACGTGAAGCAATCACATCAGCTAATTCAGATACGGCATCTGGGGTGAGTGTTGGTGAGTGTACTGCTGGTTCTGGATCTGACACAATCGCTTTTTCTATCGGGACAGGTCTGGTAACAATTACTCCAAGTACTCCACTGCCGAACATTACAAGCGTGGTAGCGATTGACGGCACCACTCAACCGGGAGGGGCAACCTGTGGTACAAACTTTGCTGACAGGAATCTGCTGATTGAGCTAAGTGGCGCAACTATTAACAACACCGAAAACAATCTTTTTTTTGAAACAGGGAGCAATGGATCAAGCGTTAAGGGTCTTGTGGTAAATAATGTGAAAACCGGTCCTTCATCTGTAAACGCGATTAATCTACGTGCTAGTTCTATAGCTATACAGTGCAATAATATAAGCACTAATGTTGCCGGAACAGCATCAGCCTCCGAAACGGGCGCTGGCCTAGCTTTGCAAGCTGGCAGTAGCAACAACCAAATAGGTGGTACTGGTGCCGGTGAAGGCAACATCATGTCTGGCGCTTTAGACGGAATTACTATGGGTGGTGGTAATGACAATAATATCATCCAGGGCAACTGGATTGGGGTTGGTAGTGATGGCCTATGTATAGGTAATGGGACTGGCCAGGGAATTTCGATTGATGGTAACGGTAACACTATCGGTGGCAATAGTGCTGCGGCTCGTAATGTAATCTCTTGTCATGATACTCCTGGATTGGGGACAGCTATAGATGTGCTCGGTTCTGACAACACCATACAGGGCAATTATCTCGGTACCGATACGGATGGCAACGTATCACCTGGTTATGGTAATATGACGGCGATACCAGTAATAGCGACTGCATCGAATAACCTGATCGGTGGTAGTGGCGCTGGCGAAGGTAACATCATCGCTGGTAACGGACTGGGAATAGCAATGATAAAATTCGGCGCTAATACTCCCGCAAACAACACTATTATTGGTAATAGCATTTATGATAACCAAGGTGGTTCACTATCGGATCTCGGTATTGATTTACTTGAAACAGATGATTTTCTAACTTTCACCAGCGCTAGCGTAACGGCTAATGATGCTGAAGATGCCGATTCCGGACCTAACGACTACCTGAACTACCCGGTACTGGCAACCCCGACCTACGGTGGCGGTAACTATACCGTTAATTACAAAGTTGATGTTCCGGCCGGCGACTATCGAGTTGAATTTTTTGGCAATACCGCTGCTGATCCATCGGGTAATGGCGAGGGCGAAACCTTACTAAGCACTGTCAATATTACCGCTACAGGTGCCGCTGGGTTAGAAAGCTTTTCGCATACGTTTGCTGGTACAGCTGGTCAATATATTTCGGCTACGATTACTGAGATTGACGGTAGCGGAGACGGTTTTGGGGCGACGAGTGAGTTTAGCGGCTATGATACTGATGGCGACGGCATTATCAACTCAATTGACACCGACGACGATCACGACGGTATCCTTGATACCGACGAAGGATCAGGTGTTACCGACACAGATGGTGACGGTACACCAGATAGCCTAGATATTGACAGCGATGGTGACGGCATTGTCGACAACGTAGAAGCACAAGCCGAGGACGCAACCTACGTCCCGCCAACAGGTAATGATACCGACAACGACGGCCTAGATGACGCCTAGGATACCGACGATGGCGGTACAGCCATAGTTATTGCTGACACTGATGGTGATACCACACCGGACTTTCAAGACACTGACAGTGACAATGACACCGTACCAGATAGTATCGAGGGACATGATAGCAATGCCGATGGCATAGCCGATGTTTCACCAGACAATGCTGATGCTGATGGTGACGGCCTAGACGATGCCTACGATACATTTGATAACTCGTCACCTGATCCAGCCCTAAACCCTGTTGGCTCCAATGCACCATTACAAGATAGCGACAGCGATACCACTCGTGACTGGCGCGATACCGACGATGATAACGACACCGTACCAACTATCGACGAAGACGTTAGCAGCC
>CAZEED010000004.1:0-82622 GCA_964510945.1 uncultured Candidatus Saccharibacteria bacterium | reverse complement strand
CGACACAGACGGCGACGGCACACCAAACTACCTAGATACCGACGATGATAACGACACCGTACCAACTATCGACGAAGACGTTAGCAGCCCTGGCGACCCAACTGCTACCGACACAGACGGCGACGGCACACCAAACTACCTAGATACCGACGATGATAACGACGGCATACTAACCGTTAATGAACTAGGTGATGAAAATAACGATGGTATCCCTGACTACTTACAAGTGCCTGCAAGCTCAGACCCACTGGCTGATACTGGCGACAACCAAAAACTCATCATACTAGTTGCTGTAGCGCTATTAAGCCTTGGTGCAATTGGTACGCATAGGTTGATGTCGAGCAAGAAAAAACAACGCCTTGCCTCTCGCTAGAATAATCTACCCGTCCTTGATAAGAATATCTAATACTGATATAACTACGTACGTTTTTCTATAATTGCACCCGATGTATACTCGGATAACAGGAGAGGTTTATGAAAAAATCATTTAGGCAAAAAACAAAATATATCTTCATAATTGGCTTTAGCGCTCTAGTATTAGTGGCAGTTGGCTTAGCTTATGGCATTAAAAGCAGAGAGCCTGGAAACGAGTCGAATAAGCAGAATGAATCGGTAAACAAGCCAGTCACAGTAAAAGATGTTACCTCTTTTGCACCAAATTGTTCAAAAATAGATGTTAAAAATGCTACCAAAATTTTTAATTCAGGTGAAGTTGAATTGGTAGCCAGCGGCGTTACCCGTCAAGAAACCGCCAGGCTCATACAAGAAAACTGCACTCTTTCGGTGACTAATGATAAAGCTAAAAAGTTTTACAAAATCAGTATCTCATTTGCAACCGATAAGTCGCCTAGTCAAACGAATCAAAATGTTAAGCAACTCGAAGAAAGTCTTAAGCTAAAGAATGATCGAATTAAAGCAGAAAAAATAGATGGCCTAGGAGACATTGGTATCTACCAAGAATTTGACATATCTGGCACTAGCAAACAAAAAAACATTTCCATAAAATTCTACAACAAAGACACTCTAGTTACGGTTTTGATATCTAATACAAACCAAACACAGGGCAAATTAGGGGACAAAGATAAACTCATCAAATTTGCTAAAGAGTTGATGTAATATCATATTCACAGCTACCCTGTAACAAAGGCAACTCTATCTAGGCGAAGAAAAAGATATTGCAATCATAAGCAAAACAATCTATATTTGATTAATAAGAGAGTTGAGACAAAAACAATGTTAAAAAAAATCATAGTAAAATACACTTTGTTATTCATGATCTTGGTTATTGGTTTGAATATATACCAAACTCTACCCGTTCAGGCAGCAACACCCACCAACCCAATACTGGCAGAATCATCTTTGCTTTTACGCTCTTCTACTCTTAGCAATTCGTGGGTAGATGGTGATCCTTGGGTCAATGAAGGCACCGGAGGTAATGCTTTAGACGCAATTTCGACCGGCACAGCCACAAACCCAGCCGAAACCAAGGCCACTGCTGTTTACGTGCCAAATTCCGGCAATCAAAGCGCTGGTATAAAAACAGCATTTCCATTATCGCCTCCGTATAAATCCCGCTACGGCTTCTATATTCCCAATAGCTCTGCGTTTGATATCCCAGATACCACAGGTGGCCTTACAGTAACGCTTGACTTAACGCCTGAAGATATTACTAACCAATCACGTATGGCGTGGACCTATGCGAACAGCTCATTGCCGCTTAGCCCAGGGGGATGGGTGATGGAAAACGTTCCACAGGCAGTTCCCGCCACACCGTTAGTGACGGCAGCCCGTGACTCCAGTAATAACTATGGTGGTGGCTTGTCTAGTAGCATGGTAGCCGGGCGTCAGCGCATTACTTTTAGAGCTGACAGAGATGCCGGCACCTGGACTTTGTTTAGAAACGGCGTAGAGATTACTACCAGCAATAATCTAGCATCAGTAGGCAGTGTATTAAGCCTAGGTGAAATGTTGTTTGGGCCTGGTTGGACAGTGCACAATGTGGCAATTCAAAACCGTGCGCTAAGCAACGCCGAAGTCGCTCAGCTTAGTAGTGCCCTGTATTCAGAAGCGTGTGTTACGACGCCAACGGTGAACTGTGATGTTGATCAAGATTCTGTTAACGACGTAGTAGAGACCACAGCTCCTAATAATGGCGACGGTAATAACGACGGTATTCCCGACAAGCATCAGCAAAATGTGGCATCTTTTGTAAACACCACCACTCAAGCCTACGTTACCTTAGTTGTGCCCGCCACAACATCGATAACATCCGCCAATGTGGTGGCTGCCAGTACATTACCAGTACCTGACAATGGCAAAACCTATCCGCTTGATCTAGCTAACTTTAGTATGAGTGTCGCTTCGGGCTCTACTAATGCAATTCAATTATATTTTTATACCAATCTTCAGCCCAGCCAAGTGACTCCGCGCAAGTACAAAACTGCTACCCAAACCTATATAGATATTCCAGGCAATACGGTTCAACAAACTAGTATTGGCGGGTTATCAGCGCTACTACTTAACTTTGATATAACCGATGGAGGAGCTCTAGACAATGACGGCGTGGCCAACGGTGTGATTGTTGATCCAACAGGGTTGGCAGTAAATGTAAGTACATTAGCCGACACTGGCGAAAACACAGCATGGCTGGCATCGTTAGCAGGTGGCTTAATTGCCTTTGGTAGCGTTGGTTTTTGGCAAATTTACAAGCATAAATCAAGAAGGTTGATACATGGCCAATAAAACTTTACAAGCATAAGTTCAATACAGTACAATTAGTAATAATTACAACGGAGTAGAAAAAAATGAAAATAACTAAAAAAATACCAACAATTAGTGCCCTAATGATGTTTGTTATTAGCCTAGTCGCGCCGATCATATTGGCCACACCAGCCTATGCGGCCGCAGCCACCGAAACAATAACCCCAACCGCTTGGCAACCGGCTAGTGGAGATCTCTTGGCATGGGCGCAGGCTAATACCACTCCGCCAATCGAAACTATTGCATCTCGCAATACACCGGGAACGGTTATTAACCCAGGGCTTGATAGCCCAGAACCAGCCGGTGGATCGAACAATGAACTTTCAATGATACCTATCCCGTCGGTGCTCACCACTTGTTCAGATGAAACACCTGTAGATATCTCGGTCAGTAGCTATACGCGTGAGTTAACTGATGCATCACCCGGTAACGATGGCCATACTATAAACGGAGCACTAATAGATTTGAGCGGGCCGACACTTGCTGGGTTTAGCATAGACGATAGATCAACAGTGGGATCATATACGGATTCTGCTGTGCAGACTTATAGTACAACCGCCGGTAACCTGGCTAATATATATACTTTTGTAAACTTTGAGGCTGCCACAGTTTTCGGTCAACATTATCAAGGAACTGCAGAACTTGGCTTGCCAACTATTACCCTCAGCTACGACAACGCCACCTGCCCAATAGCCCCAACGGTCACTAATGCTAGCGTAGCTACTACAATAGTATCCTCAGACACTGCTTCTGGAGCAGTTGTCGTAGCCGGTTCTAGCTACGGCGCAACAGATGCCAACGGCGATACTTTGACTTACAGCATCACAGCCGGTAACGGTGCAGGCTACTTTGCTATTAATTCAGCCAATGGCAACATCACTACCACCCGCGCCAATGTCCCAGTCGGTACCTACACCCTAACTGTCCTAATAGACGACGGCAACGGTGGGACGGCAACTGCAACGGTTACGATTACCGTTACGGATTCTGGTGAATTACTAGCTGATACAGGACAGAATACCTACATATTCTTGGCTCTTGCAAGCGTGCTGTTAATTAGCCCAGCCGTTTACTTGAGAAAACGATACTCGCAAAAATAATTATCTACAGTTGTTAGTTTAGTAACGTAGATCGTCAGTTAGTAGCCGGCAAGAATAAATCAGGTTTTTGGGGATATTAAATGAAAAAATACATATATATTGCCATCCCCCTATTGTTAGTTGGAATTGGTTTCTTTGTCACAAGAATAAACAGTACAGATAACCCAAACACAGCAACTGATACGACGACAAATACGCCAATTATAAGTGAGGACGAAGAATCATCAGCTAGCAAAAAAGATAAAGACGATACATCACAATCGGAATCAAGTGATAATCTGTTTTATGATTCTGACGCACAAACTACTGATGCAAGTACAGATCAAACTTCAAACACGTCAAGCAATTCTGACAGTGATTCGGATGATGGTGATTCTGACAATATCTCACCGTTAACTGATGCTGTATTACTTTTGAGAGCCTCCAATGTGTCGCTAGATTGGACTTCATCTGACCCATGGGAAAACGAAGGCACACTGGGTGCTGTCGCCAATGCAGAGGTGCGAGATAGTGTTAGTGTCCCTTATAGTCATGTTGTAACGCCAGAATATCTTCCATTATTTGCAAATGGGCCGGGTTTCAAGGTGGAAAAGCCAGAATATTCACCCCAGTATCACGGATTTGTGATCCCAGATAATGACGCATTAGATATACCTAATACTGGTGCGCTTACATTAATTTTTGACGTCAGCTTGATTGATCCAGATGACCCAACTAATAAGTTAGCCCAAAAATATCCAAACGTTGATCTGGGCAGTTCTGAGGAAGGTTGGATTTTGGAAAATATCAATCTTGGCGAGTACGAAGGCTCAATATCGCTCGTTAACGCGTCAAATGACGGCAGTGGGTTTGCTGGGATTTTTACGGAACGCAGGACTACAACTGATAGATTTACGGTTGCTATTCGGTGGGATAGGGACGCTGATACGCTAAGGATGTTTATCAATGGTGTAGAAGACTATGTTCAGGGCAACCCAACCCTGACCACGCTGGATGATGTCAACACAGCGGCAGATTTAGTGTTATGTGGGGGAAATGTATTTCATAACGTGGCGATATTTGACCGCGCTGTGTCAGACAGTGATATCGAAAAGATAGATCAAATTTTCCGCCAAAACTAATGCATGACGATATTTCGATCAGCAATTTTTAATACTATTGCCATTAGCATTTTTAGTGTATAATTGACAGCGAATAAGAGGCGATTTAAGAGAAAAATGAATAAAAAAATAATAAGTTTGTTGAGTTTGGCGTTATTGGTAGGATTTAATCTAGTGAACCCAATAATGGCGAGAGCTGCTGTTGTCAATGAGGTAATGACGCCGCCTACAAATTGGGGAGCCCCAACTGGACCAGTCTTGTCATTGATTGATGCTGGCGGGGAGGCCTCTAGTTTAACCCAAACAGATACAACCGTAGCTCTTCGCAACGCACCCAGCCAGAGTTTCAACCCTGGGCTTGACGCATTAGTTTTGGCAGGAGGAACTGATGATACAGTACACGAGGCTGGAGCATTTGCTATTAGCTCCGATGAAACGACCTGCCCTGACGACACCCCAGTTACAATTACGGTTGGATCATCTGTCTCTACAATAATAGATATGGATGGCACGATTCCAAATCCATCAGATAATAACTCGTCACACGCTCTTTTTGATATATCTGGGCCGTCCGTTCCATATCTTTCTGTTAGTGATAATGAGAATATCGGCGATACTTTTAATCATCCAGGGGGGTCCTATACTACAACTTTTGGGAACTTAGAGAATGTGTTCATGGTTGCGAATGTCGAGGTGGTTGAATCGGCTATTACTAATGCTCCAAATGGTTCAGAGGCAAGTACAACAGAGTCGATACCATCAATTACTTTAACCTACAATGATGCTGGTTGCCCTCCTGCCGCTCCGAGTGTGTCTAATGACGAGGTGGCTAGGACGATTGTGTCGCCAGATACGGCATCTGGCGCAGTGGTCGTTGCGGGATCTAGTTACGGGGCGTCTGATGCTAATGGAGATGACCTAACCTATAGTATTAGTGACGGTAATGATGAGGGTTATTTTACAATTAACTCTGATAATGGAGATATATCAACGACTCGAGCGAATGTGCCTGTTGGTACGTACGTGATGACTGTGCTTGTTGATGATGGTAATGGAGGCACAGTCGAAGTGACGGTTACGATTATCGTTACGGATTCTGGTGAATTACTAGCTGATACAGGACAGAATACTAATATTTTTATGGTGATTGCTTTAGTTGCAATTATTGTCCCTTCGGCTTATTTACGCAAAAAACTATTCTCTTAGATTAGCTCTCTTTTATCGTTTTTAAGCTTTTGCCACAAGCGTTTTTACGCTATAATTAATGCTGAATTAGAGGGATATGTTTAGAGTATTTATGAAACATAAAAAGTACTTGTTTTTGACCGCAGTATTGCTGGTTTTATTCGTGCCGTTAGTCGCACGAGTCAATGCCGCTGCGACTATAACTGTTAACTCCACAGCTGATAATCAGGCGAACGATGGCGCTTGTACTTTGCGCGAGGCAATAATTGCCTCTAATACAGACACGACTTCGGGGGCTGCGGTTGGCGAATGTGCAGCAGGCAGTGGAGCGGGGGATGTAATTGAATTTGGCATAACAGGTACTGGTGTGAAAACGATCCCGATTAGTAGCACCCTCCCGAGCATTACCCAGACCGTCACGATAGATGGCTATACCCAAACCGGCGCTTCAGAGAACACGACAAGTTTTCCAAGCCCAATAGATGCATCTCTAAAAATTGAAGTTGATGGTAGTGGCATGGGCAGTGGTACTGGTATTGATATCATCGGTGACGGGGCAGATAACACAACTATAAAAGGATTAGTAATTAATGATGTGCCGTACGAAACGATCTACATTACTGATTCTGACAATGTAACAATTTCCGGAAATTTTATTGGTACAGATTCTACAGGGTTGGTTGATGATGGTGGTAGTGGTCATGGTATTAGAATGAGCGGCACTGCTACAGGAACGATCATCGGTGGGTCTTCTGGTGCAGATAGAAACATCATTTCAGGTAACGGAAATGCAGGAGTATTGTTTTACGGTGCTGATGTAAGCGGTAACAGCATACACGGTAATTACATTGGTCTGGGTGCGGACGGCAGTACCGGTATAGGTAACTCAAATTGCGGAATTTGCTCAGCCAACGGAGCAAACACCAATACGATTGGAGGGGATGGAGCTGGCGAAGGCAACATAATATCTTCAAACGGAGTAGGTGCAATTTATTTCACTGGTTCTGGTGGTTCAAATGTAATTCAGGGTAATTATATAGGCACAGATTATTTAGGAACAACCGGAAGGGGTAATAACAACTTCGGAGTAACTATTGACGAAAATGATAACAATACTATTGGTGGACCCACCGCTGGTGCGCGCAACATCATCTCAGGTAACAGTGGCGCCGGTTTATCTCTCACTGGAGGTAGCGACAGCAATACTGTGTCTGGTAATTACATAGGGCTTGGTAGTGATGGGTCTACTGTCATAGGCAATGGTTCTGGCGGAGTAAATATTGAGAATCCATCTAGCAATAATACTATCGGGGGCACAACCAGCAATGACCGTAATATTATATCGGGGAATAGTGATTCGGGTATAGTTATAGCTGGTTCAACAGCTAATACTAATGTCGTGAGCGGTAACTATATTGGGACAGATTCAACAGGGGCAATCGATAAAGGTAACTCAACATACGGTGTCGTATTAGACAATTCCTCATCTAATACTGTCGGAGGTACTACTGGTGTGACGGTTGGCGGTAATTGCACGGGAGCTTGCAATGTAATTTCCGGTAACGGGGCTGATGGTATTTGGTTCTATGGTGATTTCGCCGACAGTAACAATATTAAGGGCAATTATATAGGTACCGATGTTTCGGGCAATATTGGCCTAGGTAATTCAAATAGTGGAATAAATATTACAAATAGTTCTGATAGCAACTTGATTGGTGGTTCAACAGCAGCGGAACGCAATATTATCTCAGACAATGATTATCATGGGATTGGTATGTATAGTACTGCCAATGCCCTGAATAACGTGATTAGCGGAAACTATATTGGGACAGGGGCAGACGGCACAACAGATTTAGGTAATGCATGGGAGGGTGTATATGCCAATGACCATGTACAGTCAACTCTAATTGGCGGTACTGCTAGTGGGCAGGCAAATTTGATTAAAAATAACGGAGGCGGTGTTGCTGTAGTCAACTCAACAGCCACGAACAACGCAATAATTGGCAATAGTCTTTATCGTAACGACAACACCCAAATTGACCTTGAGGGCAATGGGATAAGGGACCCAAATGATGCTGGCGATGTGGACACAGGCGGTAATGATTTATTGAATAAGCCAGAATGGTCGACTTATGTAGAATCTGCTGGCAATACCGATGTTGAATACACTTTAGATGTACCGGCTGGTGAGTATAGAATTGAAACGTTTAGTGATAATGGTAAAACATTAATTGACACTCAAAACATTACACATACCGGGTCTGGGTCAGAAAGTTTCAGCAACACAATAACTGGAGATGGTTATTCTGCAGTGAGAATGACTGCAACTGAGATTGACGGTGGGTTATCCAGCGGATTTGGGTCGACCAGTGAGTATAGTGACCCATATTCTGACGGGTCAGCAACTATTACTGTAAACTCTACAGCTGATGATACCGCTGATGACGGCGAGTGTACCTTACGTGAGGCGATAACATCCGCCAATGATGATACTGAATCAGGCGTTAGTGATGGTGAGTGTATTGCTGGTGCCGCCGAGGATACCATAGAATTTGACATCGCCGGCGGTGGGGTACACACAATCCAACCAGCTTCGGCACTTCCTGCTTTAACTGCGGAGAATACAACGATCAATGGTTATAGTCAGACAGGCGCTGTCGAGAACTCTGGTGACTATAGCGAGTGCTTTGCCGGTACAATCTTAATCGAAATTGATGGCCAAAATGCCGGGGCAGTGTCTGGGCTGACAGTTTCTGCCGATAATGTAACTATTAGAGGACTGGCAATTAACAGATTTACAAATAGTGGGGTTAATATAGGTGCTGTGAGTGGTGCGGTAGTTGCAGGGAATATTCTTGGTCTTGATGATGCGGGATTGGTTGACCAAGGTAATGGCGATGCAGGAGTAGCAATATCTAGCACTGGTGATACATTGATCGGAGGGACTACAGCAGCAGACCGTAACTTGATATCTGGGAATGAAGGGTACGGCGGTATAAGTTCTTATGCAGATACAGGCACGGTAACAATTAGCGGTAACTGTATAGGTACTGACGCAACTGGTGATACGGCAATCCCAAATAATCATCATGGCATCAATCTCTATCAAAATACTGCAAATGTTGTGATTGGTGGTGATACGACTCAAGAACGTAATATCATCTCTGGTAATGATGAATCTGGAATCTCGCTTGATGAGAGTACCATCGGGGATATCCTCGGTAATTATATTGGTGTCGATGTTGATGGTGTGGCAGACCTTGGCAATGGAAATGGCGGTATTTATGTGGACGGTGATTCTGCGGTGTCCAATATTGGCGGGTTGACTAGCGGGGTACGCAACGTCATATCTGGTAATAATGGCACTGGAATAAATATGGCAAACGGAACGGCCGATACAAGTATAAGAGGTAATTATATTGGTGTTGACAATACAGGCACCTCAGATTTAGGTAACACCACAGATGGGATATATGCAGGGACAACCAATATTATTATCGGGGGTACGGCTAGTGGAGCACGGAATGTTGTCTCTGGGAACGGTTCGGACGGCATTGAATTAAATACAAGCGCTACGGGTGCCAACATTCAAGGTAACTATGTCGGGTTAGATGCTACTGGCACTATAGGGCTGGGGAATACAAGTACAGGTATTAACGCAGCAAGCGTTGATGTTATCGTTGGTGGCACAGCCAATGGGGCAGAAAATGTTGTGTCAGATAACGGAACCGGTGGAATTTTGGTGGGTGGTGACGATTCAACAGTGATCGGGAACTTAGTAGGTACAAGTGCAGACGGCCTTAGCGTAATAGGTAACACAAGTGTGGGTATTGTAGCTGCTGGAAACGATGTAATTATCGGTGGAGACACGGTTGCAGAGCGAAACGTAGTAGCAGGCACAGTAGTCGGTGGAAATTATGCTGGGAGTGGCATTGCTCTGCTTAGTTTTGGATCAGGTAAAAGTGGTGGGGTTGTTCAGGGAAATTATGTTGGAACAAATAGTAACGGTACCGTTGGTGGTGGTTTTGGCAATGGCGGATTCGGTATATTTGTTATTGGAGACTATTCAAATGCCGTTATTGGTGGTACAGGTAGCGGTCAGGGCAATAAAGTAGTGAGTAGCGGGATGAATGGGATAGCCGCAAATGGGTTTGCTACTTTCGGCCTTTACACTTCGAATATATCAATCTTAGGCAACCAAGTATACGAAAGCACCTCGACCGGAATTAGGCTGATGGCAGATACCGATGGTAATTTTGTCCCTGACACGCCCATACCATTCCCTAATGACGCGGGTGATGGCGACAATGGTCCTAATGACTACCTCAACTTCCCGGTACTTAATAGTTCTTCTGCTAGTGCTGGTTCATTAGATGTTAATTTTGATCTAGATATTCCTGACACAAATGCTGGAGTTACTGGATACCGAGTCGAGTTTTTTGCGAATGATACTGGCGATGCGAGTGGTAATGGGGAGGGACAGACATATCTGGGGCATGCAGATGTAGCTGGGGATGTATCAAATCATTCAGAGACGATTACTCTAGATCCCGGCATAATAACCACTGGGGATTATGATATTTCGGCTACAGTAACAGAGATTGATGGAAGCACCGATGGGTTTGGTGCGACTAGTGAATTTAGCGCATTTCTAAATGATCAGTCGGTCATTCAGCCCCTAGACAATGATGATGACGGTGTAAATGATGCGGTAGAAAATGCTGGACCTAACGGCGGAGATGGCAATGACGACGGCACACTAGACAGTGAACAAGCTAGTGTCGCTACTATTTTGGATGCCGAGAGCGATGACTATGTTACTTTAGCGCTCGATCCAGACGGTGATTGTAATCAAATAGGCGATTTTAGCTCAGTGAACGAAAGTGATTTATCGGAAGAAGATCCAGATTATGTCTATCCGTTAACCTTGACCGAGTTTACGATTCCTTGTGCTGATAGCGTGGATGGGACAATTTATTGGCATGGCGAGGAAGAATTTACTAACCAAATTTATCGTAAATTTGGTCCAACCACTCCTGGCGACTCTTCAACAACTAGTTGGTATACGACCGATAAATTCATCACTAGTACAGCAAGTATTGGAGGTGAAGCCACAGCTACAGCATCATTTACGTTGACTGACGGTGAAGCAGGCGACGATACAGGTAACGACAACATCATTGTGGATGCTAATGGTCCAGGCCTTGAAGTAGAAACAACTGACTCTGTAATAGATAGTATCTCTAGCGCACTCTCAAATACAGGGATGAATCAATACGGGATTTATGTTTTAGCTGGTGTTCTAATAGTCGGCAGCACAGTATTTCTTGTAAAACGAAGATTTATTAGTAAAACTTCAAAATAGAAGCTTTTTGTTGCAATATGGCTTGGCGTAATAGATAATATACTTAAGCGTTTTAGAGAGGGAGTTGATATTGTGGGAGTAGAATTATCCCAGATCGCCAGCAATAGATTAATCAAGATAGTCGGTTTGTATGTACTATTTTGCGTTAGCATAATTAGTCTCCTAATATTCTATGGGCAAGTTGTTAAGGCGGCCGCCGATACCTGTACTTGGACAGGCTCTGGAGCAGATACGAATATTAGTACAGCTGGAAATTGGAGTGGGTGCGATAATGGCAATGTCCCTCAGGACGGGGACACACTAGTATTCCCATCTGGCCCCACTAACAAAGCAGTTACGGTTGACTCGGATATGGGATTTAATGGTATTACATTTAATGGTAGTGGTTACACTGTTGCATCTGTGGCGTTTGAATCTCTCGGTGTCTATACCAGCCTGACTATTAGTGGCAACAACAACATATTTAGTGGATATGTTCGGTTATATCCAACAACCACAGCCACCATAAATCACAGTGGTACTGGGACAAGTTTTTCTCATTATATTGTCATACAACCTTTAGCTGATAATACGGATGTTGTATTGAACACTGTAACAGACCTAGCTGTTCCAATGATTTCACAGACTGCGGTAGGGGCTGGAAGTTCAGTCGACACAGTCGCAAAATCAGGTGCTGGGACGCTAGATATCACTGGGACTGCGATTTCAGGTGTTATTACTAGCGGTGGTATTCACATTGAAGAAGGTCGCTGGCAATGTGATTCAACAAATTGCCTTGGCAATAGTGCAAACGAAATTATCCTAGATGAAGGTGGCGATGAAGACGGTGCTGAACTAAAGATTAATCATGGCGGAACAGTCAGTAACCCTATTACTTCTGCAGCGGTCACGGGAGAAAACGGCTCTGTAATTATTTCTGCAAGCGCGACACTAAATGGCGATATTACTGTCACTGATAGTTTGAATATGTTTGTGACTGGCTCTACAAGTGCCAATATTGATTCTGATATAGCGGTCGCTGATGGCAAAAATCTTGTAAGTTATGGCTCGGAAGGTTATGCGACAAACGCTTACGATTACGGCGGTATCATATCTGGCGATGGGGGTTTGATTATTGATAATGCCCATGTGACGTTGAGCGGAATGTCTAATACTTATACTGGTTCGACAGAGCTAAATAACGCCGCATTACTAACTGTGACAAATAATAATTCACAGGGTGCGCATACATCAGGCACCACTGTAAATAGCGGCACGACACTTGAGTATGCTGCCACTAGTGATACTGGTTTTGGTGAACCGATTACAGTCTCGGGTACAGGTGTGGGCGGCAGCTACCCTGGGGCACTGGTGAAGACTGACGACAATATAGAAATCGAAGGTGGTGTTACGCTTGCCGGCGATACAACAATGCATAATGCTGCGAATGAGATGTTTGAAATTACATCGGTAATAAGTGGTGACTATGAATTGACACTAACTGGTGCCGTAGGTGCTGGACGTTTTTCATTTACACCTGGCGGCAATAATACGTATGGCAATACAGTGGTTGAAGGTGTTCAGTTAGAACTTAACGGTGCTGGAAATGATGCTATTCCTGGACCTAGTATCCTGACTGTCAATGCAGTTAACGGTAAAACAAGTTACGTTTGGGTGAATAACGATAATGTAATTAGTGACAACACGATCATTAATTTAAACAACGACACATCCCAAGTAGCAGGTTTGGTTAACATTGGAGCGGCTGACACAATCGGGACAATATCTGGCGATGGCACTATTTTTATGGCGGACTCCAATGCACAGTTTAATCTTGGTGGTGATGGTTCATTCGGTACTTTTGAAGGTGTTGTAGAGGGATACACAGGTTCACAGTTTCAGATTATCGATGGCACGTGGACTTTTTCTGGAGATAACACAGATGTTGGTAACGGCTTCTCTAGTTACTACGTAAATGGCGGTACATTTATTGCCGACGCTATTAATACAAGTCTTGGATTCTCTCCTTTTAGTATTAGTGCGGGCGTACTGGGTGGAACAGATGTAATTGGACCAGTTAGTGCCTACGCTGGCACAATTGCGCCAGGTAATAGCCCTGGGTGCCTTAACCCTGCTGGTGATGTTGCTTTTACAGAGTTCTCCACACTTTCTATTCAAATCAACGGCACAACCGCGTGCACTGAATATGACTTTTTATCTGCTAGTGGGGCGATTGCCTTAAATGACGCACAACTTGTTATTGAACTGCCGGTTGATTATGTGTCGCATTTTGGTGATGAGTTCATGATCGTTCAGGGAAGCGTTCTGGCTGGTACATTTGCTGGCCTAGCCGACGGCGATACCGTTACGGTTGGCGATCACTCGTTTAGAATAAATTACACTTCCAGGGAAGTTATCTTGACTGATATCACTACAGATTCGGGTTCTTCCGATACAGAATCTAGCTCAGATACGCTAGCAAACACTGGCATTAGCCAATTGTTCTTTGCTGTCGTATCGACAGTATTACTTTTTGGATCAGTATTAGTTACAAAAGATCAGAGGCTATAAAGATCCTATAAAATCGGAGTTAGCGGTACTAGAAAATAGTAATCTAAAGAGCCTTGATTCTAACAGTAGTATAATGATCTCATGATAAGATCTGATCTTACGGGACTTGTACTAGCTCATGGTGATAGAGACGTTGTCCCCACTATAGCTAGCCTAGAACCGATCTGCGACCAAGTAGTTATTGTTAATGACTTACACAATCCGGTAACGTGGTCAAGAGACCAACTTAGCGATAGCTATACAGGAGCGGTAACTAGTGTTGATCGTTTTTTTGATACGTTCCCAGAACAAAGAAATGCAGGACTAGAAAAAGCACTTGGTGGGTGGGTCTTAGTTGTTGACAGTGACGAAACAGTAAGTCCTCAGTTAATTGATGAGTTGAAAGAATTAGTTCCACGAGTCGATACCAATGTATTTGTACTACCTCGCAGAGAAGTAATTCGTGGTCGTGAGTTAGAAA
Source organism: uncultured Candidatus Saccharibacteria bacterium (assembly GCA_964510945.1). GTDB lineage: Bacteria > Patescibacteriota > Saccharimonadia > Saccharimonadales > JAGQNJ01 > DAISWO01. The sequence goes on along the minus strand of CAZEED010000004.1, from coordinate 68,102 downwards.
GAGTACGTATTGGTGGTCCTCACCCCAGGCTTTTTAGGTCCCACCTGCGCTATGCATCTGAACCTATCGTTCACGAACGTCTTCAAGACTGGAAGCCTCATGATGTTGGGGTACTAAAGGGTCACCTACTACACCAGCGACAAGATTCTATAAGTGATCTATTGCGACGTGAGTTTCGATATGGAAAGACATTTGGAGCGTTTGATGTCGATGGAGTACAGCCTATTTCATGGCCGAAGCTAATAAAACAAACTATTGGCGATTTTACCAAACGGGGTGGTCTTAGCGAAGGAGTGAGCGGGATTATAGGCACAACAGCTAATGCAAGTTCTAATCTTGGGGAGAAGCTTGCAAGGTCTTCTAGAAGGCCGAAAAGTTAAACTTTAAATCTGGTGGGGATGGCCCGCATGTCTTTCAGACATGATGGATAGGTAGGATTTGGTCACGCTAGCGCGACCCCGAAAAAACATCTTTGAAAACAAGTTTTCAAGAGTTTATTACCTGCGACATGCCACCGGTAAGTCTCACCTCCGACCAATTTGGTCGTAGCTTCTCAATCTAATTCTCACCATTAAAAAACCCAACACAAGGTTAGGTTTGTTCATGGTGGGGATGGTAGGATTTGAATTATATGCTCGCTCGAGAGCTAAAGCATCTCACTCGGCCAAGCAAGTAAAACCCTAGACAGTTCCCAACTGTTCTCGCCTTTCGGTTCAAATCAACACGATAGCCACATAATAAAAACACTCCAAAAAGGAGTGATTTAATTATGGTGGGGATGGTAGGATTTGAACCTACGACCAATCAGTTATGCGCACCGCTACAACTTTCGTTGCTTCTTTCGAATTTGTGGTCCGGACTGTCTCTTCATCCATACTTTATGGATGCTTGCCGTTCAGTCTCTACACCTTTCCGCTAAAAAAAGCGGACTTGGCTCGGGATTGCCATAGTCGTAACGACTAGAAGGTTTCCCCGAATTTGACAAGCTATACTTACCGGTTACCCGTGTAAGCAGCCCTGTAATTATTGGCATATCTAGGATATACTACCGTTATGAAGAAAAGGTCTAACTGCAAGGTTTGTGATAAAACTCTGATCGGAAAGCAAACTTTATTTTGCTCGGTAAAGTGCAAAAATTCAGTTCACCAGTCCTATTCAGCGCAAAAAAAACGAGGTATTGAACGCAAGCTGTTTTTTGTAAATAAGCTTGGCAATAAATGTTCTAAATGCGGATATTCAGCTAACCTTTCCGGTCTGGCATTTCACCATTTGGGCGGAAAAGAATTTCAGCTGGATGTTCGTTCTCTCTCAAACCGCAAGATTGACCCTATCATTGAAGAAGTCGCAAAATGTATTCTTCTTTGCCACAACTGCCATGCGGAAGTACATAATCCTGGTTTAGACTTAGCCAAATTGTTAATTGAGCCGACTGCTCTAACCCCTGAGCTACATCCCCTCGTCAGACCGAGACTTTAGGCTTGGTCTGACGAGTAAACCCGCAGACCTTCACTTTTTAGCGCTCGCTCTTCCTCTTAGTTTTCCAAACAGAAGATTCGAATGAATCGACTTCTTGGTTTGAAAAACTAATTAAGACAAACGAAACACATTAACTAACAGAGAAAAGTATACCAGATTATGGGTTTAGATATATAATAGAAATTGCACAATGCTTGATAAAATAAAAAATCAATTATCCGAATATTTTAGATCTTTATCCGATATACGGATTTTAGGTCAGACTTTTTTTGTAATAATAATGTTACTGGTTAGTTGGAGTAGCGTCAAGGCAATCCAAAAAAATTATCTACTGCAAAAACAAATATCCCGACTCGAGCAAGAGGTTGAGATAGCCCAGTTAGAAAATGATAATCAAAAACTCAATAATCTCTATCTAGAAACAGATCAATTTGTTGAACTATCAGCTCGCAGACAATTTGGTCTAGGAGCACCTGGTGAAAAATTATTGGTTGTCCCAAAAGAAGTAGCTATGAAAAATTCAATCAACGTGAAGGGCGATCAAGACCAAGTTAAAAAGGTTGAAAAACCAAGATACCAGAAGAATATAGAAGCTTGGATTAGCTTTTTCTTTAGGGATTCACAAAACAAATTAATTGATAACTAGAGACTTCGCCTGTCTTTGAAAGGTAAAATCCTAGCTTCAGCATGACCAACGATATATTGAATATCTATTGGGCCGTTTATCCTTGAATCAAGTGATTCGGGTCGATTGTCGCCACTAACGAATATCTCATTCTCGGCCAAAGTTACATCGAGTTTGTCTTCGTTACCTTTAATGTAGGTATTTTCCCACGACTGGCCTTGATCTGGGTTAAAGCCTTTTGGATTTTCTTTGTTAAAGACGGTTATGATACCTTTATTCACAAATACGCGCTCACCCGGCAGACCGATGACGCGTTTGACGACATATTCAATCTTTTCGTGGTCGTCAGCTAAGATATTGGCTGGTTTTGTGAATATTATTACTTCACCGCGTCTGGGAATATACTTTTGACCATTAATATTAGCCCAAGTGCTTCTAGTTTTATTAACTGCTAAACGATCGTCTGTGTGCAATGTTCTTTCCATGCTGACGCCATCAACTCTAAATATTTCTACAAAATAACTATCAAAAACTATCATGCCAAATAATGCTATGGCGACGATTCCAACAATCGGTAGAGCGAGATGAATAATTCTTTCTATTGTTTGTTTTGTTTGAGTTTCTGAAGTTTGATCGGACGGGACGACTGGCGATGGTAGTTGTTGGGCGTCGGGATCGTCTGGGATGGTGTGAACTTCTTCTTTCATTAATCCATGATTAATTTTCCATTGTCGACGCCTTCGGTATAAATGAAATATTGAGAGGGCTAGGGTTGCAAAAAGGGCAACTAGTAGCATGATGCCAACGACTTTTAGCCAAGTTTTGTTGCTATTAAATGTTCGGTATATAAAATTACCGAAATCTTTTGTAAAACTGACATAGACCTGTTCTTCTAGAACTACTTTTTGACCAGATTTATAACTCACTACCTTAGATAATGTTTGGTTACCACCCGGCACGAGACCCATATTGAAAGGTTCAATGTTGGTAGTGGTATACAAATAACGATTACTTGCGTAGTAATCCACCTTTGTAATCTGATCCTTTTTTGGATCAGTAACTTTTTTGACTACAAGGTCATTAATAGCGAGCGAAGTATGAGTCGGTACAATGTAACCTTTATCATCGCCAATTGTTGTACTACATTTTTTGTCTGGGATGCAGACGGGATCAGTCTTTGAGACTAGCAATACTTCAGGTCGATTTGCATCTGGGAAAGTAATAAACAGGTCCGAGCCTAGAACGAACCTAGGTTCTTGGCTTGTGCTAAGATTCCATGAGCCAAGTTTTTTATAGGATTCTCCGTTAGCCTGAACTTCACCTATGGTCTTGCACTTAGATTCTTCTTCTATTTGTAGTTGTACTTTTGTCGATTGCCCACGTTTCCCGAGCTTTACATATACATCATATTTATCAGCACTAACAGCTAACCTAGCATCATAGTATGCGGACATATCCTCTCCGCAGTATTCTTTAATTTGGGCTTTTGCAACACCAAGATTAACAATGAGAGTTATAAAGACTGAGAATAGTAGCACTCCAATCAATCCACTGAGGCTAGCTACGATTCTTTTATTTCTAATTTTTTGCATTTATTTAATGATAAGCTTTTTGGTATCAAATGTTGAAATTATTATAGGACGTGGTCGCTGGGTTATCCACAAGTCTTAGCCTAAAGATTATCTCAAGATTCTTATCAAACTATATAAATACTCGGCTTTTTCCATTTATGAGATAATGTAGTAAACAATGAAAAAAATCTATACAGCACTAATTGGCTTTACATTTTTATTAACCATTTTTCATGTAAAGCCGGCTGTTGCTCAAAACGTTAATAACTTTGAGATAAATTCTTTCACAACCGATTATTATCTGCAAAAATCTGATAAAAAAGTCGCATCGATGAAAGTTGTAGAAAAAATAGTTGCCACATTTCCTGAATATAACCAGAATCACGGGATACTTCGGGCCATTCCTGAAAAGTATGATAATGACCTTGGACTAAAAATATTGTCGGTGACGGATGAAAAAGGGGATGCCTATAACTATTCAACCAGTAGCAACAACAGTAACGCTGTTTTAAAAATTGGTAACGCCAATCAATTTGTTCATGGCCGGACTACCTATGTTATTAGCTATGAAGTTAAGAATTTTATTAAATTATATGATACACATGATGAGTTTTACTGGGACGTAAATGGTGATCAGTGGGCTCAGCCGGTGGGTAAGGTTATCGCAAGAATCCATGTACCTAATGAAGTAGGAGAGATTAAGCCAGATCTAAAAAAATGTTTTTCTGGCCGATATGGTGTAAAAGAGAGCAGTTGCGATATCAAAACAGTCAATGATAAGAACGGTCAAGTTGTGACTGTAATTGCAAAAAATCTCAATCCGTATGAAACACTGACATTTGTTATGGGCTTCGCTAACGGGACGTTCGAGCCAGATAAAATGGTAGCATTACTAAAAACAATAATTTTCTTGACGATTGTTCTCTCGGCATTTTTACCAATTTTAATAACCTTAGTGGTGGTGATCATTAAATGGCGAAAACGGGGTAGAGATCCAAAAGGTAGGGGAGTTATTATCCCACAATATTCTGTGCCTAAAGAAATGCACGTGTCTCTAGCGGATGTAATTATCAATGAGCATATGAATACAACCGCCGTCAGTGCCACAGTAGTAGAGCTGGCAGTGCATGGCTATATAGTTATTAGAGAAACTGTTAAGAAAAAGGTTCTTAAAGACAAGATCGAGTACGAGTTAGAATTGATTAAAGCGCCAGATGATTTAACGGCTGAGCAGAAAAAAGTAGTTGAAATGTTTTTTGGAGCTGGATACCCAGTTGGCTCAAAAACTAAGTTGAGCGACCTCGCAAAGAATATCTTTACTGATGTACAGGTGTTAGCAAAAATGCAAACTAAAACAGCAGCAGATAAAGGATACTTTGCCACGGATCCGGCTCTTGCCAAGAAATCATTTACCACTATTGGGATAATATTGCTTGTAGTTGGCTTTATCCTGTTGTTTACAGGTATTGGTACACCTCTAGGAATTGGTCTGTTGATATCATCGATGATTGTTTTTATAGGTGGTAGTAAAATGCCTGCCAGAACAGTGTCTGGTGTAGAAATGCGAGATTATCTATATGGTTTGAAGGATTATATGAAAATGGCTGAAGCAGACAGAATAAAGTATCTTCAAAGCATAAAAGGTGCTGAACGCATTGGTAGTGGTAAAAATGCCAAGATTAAATTGTTTGAAAAACTACTACCATACGCCATGCTATTTGGGATAGAAAAAAGCTGGGCAAATGAGTTCAAAGACATATATGATAAGCCACCCGATTGGTATCAAGGTAACTGGAGAACTTTCAATGCAATTTATTTAGCAGACTCGTTAGGTAGTTTCAACACGGCTAGCACTACTCAGTTTGCTCCACCAAGTAGCTCGGGCTCTAGCGGATTTTCTGGTGGTGGTGGATTCTCTGGCGGAGGCGGTGGCGGAGGCGGTGGTGGTGGCTGGTAGCCAAAGACTTTGGCTAGTTTAGACCTAAACCCCGTACTTTACGCCTTCCTCCATCTTTTTTATAAAACCTTCGTTAGCTTTAAATACTTCATCAGTGAACGCATACACAAACAAATACATTCGTTTGCCAATTATCTTATATGTAATGACGCCTCTGGCTGGTACATACTCTTTGTTATCATCGACACCCGGGATATCTAAGGTGACTTCAGCCCGCAGGGTAGAGTTATCGTCAGATACAGTCTTGTTCACTACCTTTACATTCTTTGGCCCTGAGCCAATGCTTCCCTCTATGTTAGTGTCGAATGAATCACTGTTAAACTTATCAGCGATCTCTTTTTTTTGTGCGTCCGTAACATCCGCGGTATAGGACACAGTCTCTATGGCGGCGTTAACATTCCCGAGTTCGCCTTTAGTGTTTTTGTCGATCTGTGCTTTATGTACATAGTCTGCGGACAAATCGGTTTTTAGAGTTTCTTCCATTTCTTCGGGAACTTCAAAAGACATCCCAGAATTTTCGTCCGTAGAGAAACCAACCAATTCTACAGTTTTTGTCTTGGAATATTTGGGCGTTTTTGATCCAAGTTTGCCAATTATAACTATGGATAAAATTGCTACTACAGCGACAATAGTAAAAATACCAAAAATTAGTAGAAATTTTTTTAAAGGAAAATTGCGCTTGGGTATATCTGGGGTAACTGACTGTGGGGCTGGAGGCGGAGGAGGTAGTGGGTCATTTGGTTGTGCCATTGGCGTAGCTAATGGCTGAGTTGGTAGCGGATTTGTTTGCGTTGGAGGCAATGGTTGCAACTCTGACTGTGGGGCTGGAGGCGGAGGAGGTGGAGGCAATTGAGTTTCTTGTTGCATAGTTGGCTGAGGCGCTAGGTTATTCTGGACATTTAAATCTGGAGTGGGTTGTGCAACAGGATTTGGTGCCGGAGGAATAGGCTCCGCAGGCATTTGAGGCATCTGTGCTTGCGGTTGGTTTGGGTCATTTACTTGATTAGGATCGTTAGGCTGCATGAAGGGGTCCTTTCTCTATAATATATTAACTAATCATAACATGCTTATGCTACAATTTAGACTAAGCTATGGGTTTTAAACGGAGTAAATCTACATCTGCTAGTCATGACAATATTTCTATTGATCATGCCAGTCATGCTAAAAAAACAAGAACTCTTAGGATAATATTTGTTAGTCTTTTAGCGCTAGTTGTAATGCTAACTATTGGTTTGTACCTATCCCAATCTGGCGAAAAGCAATCTAACCAAGAAACCAACCAGGCTTTGCAGGAAGTTCTTAACGTACAGCCACAAAGCTCTAAAGATGTTACGGTTAACTCGACACTTGGATTTTCTACTACATATAACAAGGAGATATTTGAAGGTCAGGGCTGGATAATCGCTGAAAACAAAAAATTAGATTTTGTTACTGGTGAGGATCTTTGGAATAAAAAAGATAAATATAGCCCATTATTTTTAAATTTTAAAGAAGCAGAAACTCAGACTTCGAACGTTTTCGCAGATGATTTTGATGTACGAAGTACGAATATGTATGTTAGCTCTAGTACTGTTAAGGACTTTTTTGCCCGACGAAAGAAAGAATTTGGCCAGAAACTATCCGATATTGAACTCGCAACGAAGTTTTTTGCCCCAAAATCGAGCGACAAAATTAGCTATACTCAGTCGTCATCAAAGCAAGTAAAAATTGGCGATACAGAATATACAAAAATTGTTTACAAAGCTTCAAAAAAGTATAGTTATGACAAGAGTGAACCAGTTGGATCGCCTGATGGAGGGCAAGTAAATTATGTGACGGTCCAAAATGGACGTCCTTATGTTATAAAGTTAACGTATTACGAGTTCACTTCATCCCAGACTTTGGCATTATTCGAACAAGTGATTGCCCAGACTAAATATAGCAAACCCGACGCTGAGTCTGGGGTTCTTGGGGCAAAAACTTCGATCTTTGACAGTCTATTTAGTCGTCAATTATTCTCGGATTTTGGCGCAATAAATGTTCCGAGAGGCGAAGATCCGGTTGATGACAGCGTGAATGTGCCAGACAAATTATCGGGTACAACCGCTCTAGAAGTTGTGGCCAAAAATCAGCCGGCGGTAGTTCGTGTTGGAGCTATAGATTGTAAGGACTTTAATTTGCTTGTCGGCGGCAAAGTTGGACTTAGCGTTAAGAATGCTTGTTCTGCCGCGGTGGGGTCCGGTACGATTGTGTCCGAAGATGGATATATTAGTACCAATGGACATGTGGTAAAACACGGTTTTGTGCCAGCCTTGCAACAATACTTGGCTATTAATGTCCAAGCAAAGAATGTTAAGCCATTTCAGCAATACTTGCAGTATTTAGTTGATTCTAAAGTCATATCTGCTACCGGTCTAAATACGTTAATTAAAGGTGTGCAAGCAGGCGATCAAGAAGCAATCTATACGATTTTGGATTTAGCATATCAGATCCCAAAAACCAACTTAAAGGTGACTAAAGAGAATACTAAATTAGCTATTCAATTATCTGACGAACCAATTAAGCTGAAAGATTTAAAGACAGCCTCAGACTTTGTGTATAGCGATAAAGTGGTAAGCGCCAAATTAACGGATTTTGATTTTGATCAATATACACCCGAAAATGGCGAAACGGATATCTCGAAGTCAAAAACATCAGATGTAGCGCTTTTAAAAATGGAGGGAACTTCATTTCCGGTAGCTTCTATCGGCACAATAACTTCTGCAAAAGTTGGTGATGTCGCCACATCTATTGGCTTTCCTGGATTTGTTGACGGTGGTTTAGAGACGAAGGAAACAAGGACTATACCTTCAGCAACTCAAGGTGTTGTGCAGGAAATTGTTAAAGAATCACCCAAATCTACACGTTTGCTTGCAGTAACCACTATACCGACTGCTCAAGGTAATAGTGGTGGTCCTGTTTTTGATGTAAATGCTAAGGTCATCGGTATTACTACTTATGCATCGGGTAAGGGAGATCCAGAAGCCGGTGTATCGAAATTTGCCGGAACAGGCGTCATACGTGATGTGGCAGATTTTACTGCATTGGTATCCAAAAATAAAGTAACTCTCGATTCAGAGAGTGACGTTGATGGTATTTGGGATAAGGCTATTACAGAGTTTAGTAGTGGGCACTACTCTAAATCTAAAGAGCTGTTCAACGCGACTTTAGAAAAATACCCAGCCAACTATTTAGCAAAAAGTTTTATCTCTGTTGCTGATGCTAAAATTGCCAGCGGCGAGGACAAGAGTGATTCTAATCCGATAAAAGTCATAATTAGCGAGGAACTTTTCAGCGCATCTAGCCCAGTAACTTTAGCGATTAGTATTTTTATATTGATAATACTGGTTTTAATTATCGTGACAATTATTATCATGATACTTCATCATAGAAAAGGCAGGAGATTAAAGCAGGCTACACCAGTCGGTGCAGGGCCGAGTAGTCCAGTGCAATCCAACTCTGTACAAAGTAATAGCCAAACGGTAGCAGATTATTCTGGGTTAGCTCAGTCGGGTGGTATGGCAGCTCCTGACGTAGACCAGTCGGTAGGTTTTCAGCCCCCCCAACTAAACGTGGAAAATATTAACCCTAATGTCGTCAATGATACTAACGCTCCTCTGAATGAACCGGCGCCTCCACCGCCACTTCCTCCTGTTGCGCCAACAATTACTAACCAGCAAGTTTACGCTCCGCCAGCGAGTGCTACACCGGTGCCCAATCCTGTTTTTGTTCAGCCTAAAGCAAATCCTGTTTTGCCTCAACCTCAACCAGCCGCATATGTCCAGCAGCCAATTAACGACATTAAACCCATTGCTGTAGCCCACCCTCCAGAACCGAGTCCAACAATCGAGGTAAAACTAGACCATGATCAGTAAACTCTAGTATTCATTAGCATTTATCCACAGCTAGTGGTTGCGCATATGCTTATTTTAGAGTATGAATAGATATGAATATTAGTTTCATTGTAAAAACAATAAAATAAAAAGGAATCATCAGATGAAGTTATTCAAGAAACTCACTAAAATAAATAGCGAAGGTTTTAGCCATGTTGAATTTTTCCTCATCGCCTTAGTGGTGCTAGCTGTGTCGGGGATTGGCTATTATGTATATAAAAATTCTTCGGATGGTAGCAAAAGCAGTAGTGCGGCATCAGAGCCTGTAGTTGCAGTCGCCTCACCGTTACCTAATCGTTTAGCTTCTGGACCATTACGTAGAGCCTTCAAGGCACAAATCTCAGCGCGCGTTAGACAAGAAGCACAAAATACAGCAGTTAATACTGCTTGTTCAGGCGATCTTGGTTCCAGGGGTGCTAGAGTTGAGCTACTTTGGGTAGATAATAAAAATGACCCAGAAATTGATGCAATAAATCAGGGGGCGAAAAGTCGTATCGCGCAAATTGCAGCTGGAGTTGATTCTGTGTTTATCGAGTCTGCCAAAACTCAAAACTTAAGATATATGGTACGATGGCCACGAAATGACAAATGCCAAATTAAAGTACGCCGATTACTGCTCAAACAAAAAGATTTTGATAAATTTAATACTGCCATAAAGGGCGGTCCGCGAAATAAGAATCCCGAGAAAGCTTACAAAATTCTTAGGCGAGCGGGGCTAGATCAAAACAGTAGAAAATACATGGTTTTCTCTAAAGTTAAGAATAACAATATGGACATGTGCGGCTATGACTTTATGCCATTCCAGGACGATCGCCCGGGGCAAGAGAACAAAAACAACCGTCTAAGTAGCATGCAGATTATTAATCGTCAGTGTTGGGCTGGTGATGCCGAAGAAGCAGCAAAGAAGGGTGATATGTACGTACAGAATGCTGCCTTCCAATTGGTGCACGCACTTGGCGGACCACAAAAGAGTGCGCCTCATGCATTAAAGATTGATGGTTCATTCTTGGGTCAGGGTGCTGAACGGCTAAAATTTGTATATAACGTCACGCAGTACGATGATCTACTAGGTTACTATGGTCCAGTCGATCACGACGAACAAGATGTTTGTGAAACTTCTGAGACAAATCTACGTGCAGTAATGTTAGATTGTGCTAATGATGATTACTTTAACGCATTAGGTGATAATATTGGCAACGACAACTATCTAAAAACTCACTGGAACATTGCCAACAGCAGGTTCATAGAAAAAGTCCCTAACAATACTCCCTGAGTACAATAGATTGCTTATAAAGAATGAGTCTTGGATAAAACCAGGACTCATTTTATGTGAATGTTTTGTTGGTGTGTTGTATAAAGTGCGACCCCTAACTCTGGCTCATGTAATTGCCACCATGATTAATTTTAGCTTTTTATAAGTCTGCAACGTCCTTAGTACTAATTAAAATACCCCTCTTTTATAAGAGGGGTATTTTAGAGATAGTGGTTGGACTATTTTTTAAAGCTCTTTTAGCTCGCCACCGTGAACTGCGACGGCCCATATGACAAGTACGTCAATTGTTATGATTAGTAGCGACCATACAGGATAGACTGGTACGAAAGCCATGTTAGCAATCGCGCTAGCCATTGCGACTAGAATTACTAGTGTTCGGCCAAATAACTTGCCTTGCATTAGCGAACCAGCAGCCATTAGTGCTAAAAAGCCTCCTAGAATGTGAATCCAGCCCCATTGACTGTAATCGAACACCCAAAGACTGCTCGGCGCTGCAATGTACACGTCTTCCTGAAATAACGCTACAAACCCTGCAATAATATGGAATACTCCCGCCAGCATCATCATTAGACTGGCAAAGCCAATCCAACCCATCCAACCGCTTACATCACTGTTATTTTTGGCCATGATAGAACCTCCTCGATTAATTTATACCTCTATTATACGCCTTTTCGTCAATAATTTTTAATGGTAATCTCGTTAGTTAAACCTGATTTTTGTGGCATTGACGGCGATTAATAACATCAAAATCGCGATAATTATAAAAGCTGCTTGATCGGCGAATATTACTAATCCTGCTCCAACGCCAATTTTTGCAGCCGTACTACCGATTAGGCTAGATGTACCATATATTGGATAGGTCTTTTCTTCTTCTAATTTTGATACTTGATCAAAAAAGAAAAGGTCTATGATAGGCTCAAGAAAACTGAGTGCAAACGAACCCAAAAATAATACAAATAGTGAAATACTAAATATCGGGCTGAAGAATGCGATAAGACAAACAAGGCTAAGAAAGAGATAACTTAATAAAAAAACAGTTCTGTAGCTTACTCTCGACAAAATATCCACAGTTTTAAATTCAAATAAGAATAGCGGAAGTTGCGATATGCCGATAAACAAGCCGATACTCGCCGCACTATAATTATTCCTGACCATAAAAATCGGGATAAAAGTCCAAATAAATCCCCACCACAGAGTAATTCCCATTCGTTGAAAGTAAGCGATTCTAAGCATTGGTTTACTCAAATAAAACTTTAGGTTTTCAACTAGATTGCCATCAATTACAGCGCGCTGTTTAACTATAGTTTTAAAAGGCAAAATTACAACAAATATTCCGCTGAGAATACATAATGCTCCCGCAAGAATAAAAAGCCCATTAATGCCAGCATAATTCAGCATTAGTCCACCCAGCAGAGGGCCGATAAACCAACTCAGATTAATTAGTGAGCCCATCATACCGGTGTCGCGTGTGAATTCTTGCTTGGTCCTAGTAGAATCTTTAAATAAAATACTCAATGAATATAAGTTAATGGTGATGCTCAGGTTAGAAGCAAAGATAAATAATAAAGCCGTAACAGGACTATTTGAATAACTGAATAAAATAAATGACAAACCAGTAAATATGGAGCTGAGGATATTTAATCTGAGCTGATTAAACTTTTCAAAGACGGGTGGCAGTAGCAGAGAAATTATCGCGATTAGTAGCGATATGATACCTATAAATATTCCGATCGAGGAGTCTTTCATGCCTAGCTGTATTAGATAAAGCGGTACGCCAACAGTTGTTGCAGCTAACCCAAGCGTGAATAGCATTCTCGTTACCACTATTTCGTGAGTTGGTTTTAGATGTGGCAGGGATTTTCCGTGATAAGGCATTAGTAAAAGTATATAGCTATGCTCGTTAAACTTATATAGTTACCAAGTGAGTTTATTTGCGGTAATTTTTTATCATATCCACGTCTGTTAGAATGAAGTTATGTCAGATGTTGGACCAGAGAAGCTAAAGCGCCAGCCAAAACCAACTTCCGAAGATAGGTTGTTACTAGATCAAATCGTAAAAACGCATCTTGGCGAGCGAGCTACTGGAAAATTCTTTGGTCCAATGTCAAGAGGTGTTAGGGGTGATGAAGGTCATTATGGCCATGCTGTTTTAGTGGTCGATCCTGATATTGCGGAACGATTTCAAAAAGATCCGGAGGGGTATCCTGATCGGTTAGCAACTATGTCTACCACGATAACTAATGAGATTAGAGTAGCTGGCAACGTAGTCTTGGGTATAGCTGGCCAAGAATTTTTTAATCCTTAATAATATAAACCTTAGGAACAATCTATCACTGCCAGCTCTTATTTGGTTGCCCTAGTGTATTCGAATTGGAGCATTGTGCTAGAGGAGCTGGTTAGGTGGAAGATGCTCAAGCTTGCGGTTTCTACACCATAGTCTAGTATTTAGATACTATGATAGACCCTGAGCATGAAAGGAAGACTCAGCCCGCAATGGGTGAGGCACCTGACCCCACGCTATATTTTGTCCAGCAACTTGTTATTGACTTCTCGCTTGTAGGCCGAAACCATTTTCTAGCAGGTACTGAACGCCGAGAAAACGACTGTGAGCATACCTTGGCGGTTACGCTGATGAGCTGGTTTATTCTTGAAAAGTATAATTTAGAACTTGATGAAGCTAAAGTACTGAAGTATGCACTTGCTCATGACCTTATTGAAGCTCGAGCAGGTGATGTGAATGCATTTGCCAGCGATGCAGAACGCCAACAAAAAGTTGAAGATGAAGCGGTAGCACTCGAAGTGCTATCTGGCGAGTTTGCAGACTTCGGTGGTCTCGTGGTAGCAATGCAGAGTTATGAAGATAAGGAAGATGACGAGGCTGTGTTTGTATGGACCGTTGATAAAGTGCAGGCATTAATTATGGGCGAAATGGATGAATGGCGACCATACCGCATTTTAAATATAAATTATCAGTCTTTTTGCGACAAGTACAAAGATGTAATCGAGAGGAGCTCCCCTCACATCAGAGAGATATTTGAGACGATGATTGAGCATTTTAAGGCACAATATTACGACCAACCAGAAGAGGGTGTAGGAGGTTACTAAAAAAGACCTCCTTTTACAGAGGCAAAATATTTGCTTATGATTGGTTGCGGGACCAGGACTCGCCCACATTCTGCGGGCCCAGAAGTTCTGCCAAGACAGCACAGCTGTCAGGTGAACATTCTCTTGCAAACAGCCATCGGGCTGTTTTCACCTAGGACCTCTACTCGGTCGTAGCTTCGAGCCCAACTTCCGACCAAGAAAAAAGACCTGTCAAAATGACAAGTCTCTTTTCTTGGTTGCCCTAGTACATTCGAATTGGAACGAGTTGTTGGAGGAGTTGGCTAGGTGGGAGGAGTTATCTAACAAGTATGCGTTGGACTAGTGAGAGCAGGGAATCGCCGTCTTCCATTGAATAGACCTCGCCGTCAAAACCAAGCTTTTTTGCGTATTCAACGTTACTGACTCGGTCGTCGATTACAAAAGTACTTTTTGGGTCAAGGGCTTCTGCGGCAACTTCAAACAACCCATCTGATTTCCTGCAATGTTCTTCTTGAGAGAGAAAGATAAGATTAGCATCAATATACTTTTTAATAGGCAGCATGCTTGCTTGTAGCTCATAAAAGAAAGAAGTGTTATTTGAGATAATACCCAGTCGAATACCTTTATCTGTGAGAAAGCTGAATACTGTATTAGTTTCTGAATTAGGGATAATGACCTTGCGTCGTACTGCCACAATATCTTCTTCTCTTAACTTGGTCCCAATGGTTTGATTTACCTCATCCCAGAACTCAGTTTCGCTTGTGTTGTCAGTTGTGGCATATTTTTCCCATACGACGCTGAGTTTCTTGGATAGCTCTTCTTTCGTTAGATTTAAATCGTGTCCCAGTCCATGTTCTTCGTGTAGAAGGATTGATTCATAAGGATCCGGTGTAAGTACGCCCCCTATGTCGAACAGCACAGTTTTTATCTGCATTTTCTAATCATAGCAAAATTAACTAAATCAACCTTCTTTTACAGAGGACAAATCTTTGCTTATGATTGGTTGCCAAGGTTCACTCGAATTGGAACGGATTGCTTGCTGGATTGACCAGATGGAAACAATTATAGGTATAATATAAAGCGTGCCTTTATATCACATTTCTGGTCCCTCTGGTTCCGGCAAGAGCCATGCCGGTAGGGAATTACAAAAACGAGGTCTCAAGGTTGTAGAGACTGACTTTGAGCCTGGTTTAAGTGCGTGGGTGAACAAGGAGACTGGCAAGAAGGTAGAAGCACCATCACAACCATTTCCGAAAGAGTGGGTAGATACTCATGCATGGCTATGGGATGTCCTTAGGTTTGAGGAGTTGGCACGTGAAGCAGGTGAGGAACCTGTATTTATCGTCGGAGGAGCACATAACCAGAAAGATTTTCACCACTTATTTGATAAACGTTTCGGCCTCTTCGTAGATACACCTACTTTGATAGTGCGTTTGCAAGCTCGTGAGCCAGAGCGATGGGTTGACGGCTCTGCTGAATTACAGGGTCTAATTGACTGGAATGAACGCTCTAAAGAATATGAACGCACGACTGGAGCAATCCTTATAGATAGCTCTCAGCCTGTAGAAACTGTTGTGGACACAATTGTTAAACATATAGAAGTAAAGTAAAAAACCTCTTTTTGCAGAGGTAACAAATTTGCTTATGATTGGTTGCGGGACCAGGACTCGGTCACGTTCCGCGACCCCAGAAAAACATCTTTGAAAACCAGTTTTCAAGAGTTTGTTCTCTTCCGAACTGCCACCATGGCAGTTCTCCCCTGGGACCTCAGGATGTCCAGTTCGGCCCTAAGCCCCATAACCAAAATAAAAACCCCAGCTTACGATGAGGTTCATATTTTGGTTGCGGGACCAGGACTCGCCCACATTCTGCGGGCCCAGAAGTTCTGCCAAGACAGCACAGCTGTCAGGTGAACATTCTCTTGCAAACAGCCATCGGGCTGTTTTCACCTAGGACCTCTACTCGGTCGTAGCTTCGAGCCCAACTTCCGACCAAGAAAAAAGACCTGTCAAAATGACAAGTCTCTTTTCTTGGTTGCGGGAGTAGGACTCGAACCTACGACCTCGTGGTTATGAGCCACGCGAGCTGCCGCTGCTCCATCCCGCATATCGTCTGGATGACGATCAAAAACTATCCAGAGCAGTTCAAATACTAACATTACAGATAACAGATGTCAATAAGCATGCTATGAAATAAAAAAAGTATTTGACAAATTAAAGTTCTTATGTATAATGTTAAGTACAGTTTTAAATTAAAACAAAACAAAAAATTAACAAACTAACAAAACAAAAAGGAGTCCAAAACTATGGGCGATCTTACTTATGAAGTTGTCGAAACAGACAATGTAGCAATAAGAGAAGTAGACAGCATACTTTTCAGTTAACCGAGAAATAAGTTGAAAATATTTATATATATTTTTGCTTCAATCGGTGGGCTAGCCGGTGCTTATGTACCGGCTATTTTTGGTAATAATAATATGTTGTCGGGTTGGAGTCTGCTTTGCGGCTTTGTTGGTACAATTATCGGAATCTGGGTTGGTTATAAGGTTGGCCAATATATAGAGGACTAAAAATCCTATCTTTACGGATTTAATCCCGTGATATCATTACTTTTGTTTAGTCAAAAGTAATATAAAACCAGCGGGCCAGATGATAGCTCTTGATGTATCTGTTGATAAAAAGTAGGCTCGCTGTGGAACTCAATATGAATATGCCACCAGGCATATTCATATCTCAAACAGTCCTCGCGCCCAAGGGCGCCTACTTTTCACAACATCTACTCAGGACCAATCAGAGGCCCATCCCAAAGCTTAGTTTCACTATTGTAATCTGGCTTATGGCCAGTATTTTATGAGTATAACTAATAGTACTGCCTCTGTTTTTCTTGAATAACTTCGTCAATACTACAACTAGTTAGCCGAGGACTACCCCGAATAATTACACTAAAAGAACTATTCGGGGCGCTCGTCGTTCCGCAGGCTGTTGTAGTTATTGATCAGAAGCTATATCAAGAATAAGCAGTCGGCACGGCATCTTTGCATAATTTCTCTGCTGATGGAGAAAGTATGACATGCAATCTAGTATCAAAAGCTAAGATATGATATATTTACCCCTGTCGGTAACCATGTCGGTGTAGCTCAGTTGGTTAGAGCGCAGGACTCATAAGCCTGAGGTCGTTGGTTCAATTCCAACCACCGACACCATCCTTCGTCGCTCTACCTTTCGGCAGTGCTATGAAGGATTTTTGATTGATGAGGAATTCCAGCCACCGACACCAAAATAAATTTTGCAAAAGCATTAGTTATTTGTTACAATAAAGTCTCAGTATGGCAATTATACAACCGCCAACTGGACAACAGTCAGAGCCAGCAACATCCCATCCGAGGGATGTTTTTTTATCATCAACCTCGGGCGAACATCTTGACCGGCTGGCAATGTTTGAAGCATTAGACAGCGATTACTTACCTAATGGCGCATCAGCGTGTACGGTACTCCAATTACCTGAGTTTGGCGAGAAAGTTCCACAAGAGGACGTCGATAGTATATTGACAATAAAATATGGTCTAAAAGGACAGGGCTGGCAGACGATTCTTACCACTATAGAGCCAAACGATAGACAATCTGTTGTTACTAGCGATTTTGTAAGAGCAATATATGATGCTCAAGGTACTATTCGAAGCGCAGAAGTACTGAGCGAAGAAGAGAGAGTGGCCCACCAGGATCAATTGATATATCTAATATGCGAAAGCGGTTTAGTTGAGAAGGCAATAAAAGATTTTGCCAGAAGAAGATTAGTTTTGGAACGCCAAATGTCTAAACTTAGTATTTTTGGCTGTATTCCGGTTGTTGATGAAAATGGCGTTGTGAAGCTGGGTTCGCGGGTTTATGGGGCCCATAGAGAAAAACTAGAGAAGAAGCTCCAATTTGCTCACGATAGAGCTGGTTTTCCGGCTACTACGCTATACTGAACTAGAAATGGACAAGATTAACTTGGATAGCGGTTTGTATATTGTAGCCGTGTCCGGTGGTGTAGATTCGGTCGTATTGCTCGATTTGTTATCAAAAAACAAAAATCTAGATTTAGTTGTTGCTCACTTCGATCATGGGATTCGGCAAGAATCGGCAAATGACGCGGATTTTGTAGTTAAATTGGCAAAAAAATATGGTCTGAAAATTATGCTGGGAGTAGGTAAGCTTGGCAGTGATGTCAGCGAGGACGAAGCGAGAAATGCTAGATATGATTTTTTGTTTGAAGTCCTAAAGAGCGAGAAAGCCAAGGCTATTATTACTGCGCACCACCAAGACGATGTAGTGGAGACAGTTATTTTTAATATCCTTCGCGGAACTGGACGAAAAGGCGTTACGGCTCTATCGAATCAAAAACAGGTTCTCCGTCCACTACTTAATGTTACAAAAAAAGAAATAATAGATTACGTAAAACAAAACAAACTCGCCTGGGTTGAAGATTCCACTAACCTCGACACAAAATATACACGCAACTGGATCAGACATGTGCTACTACCAAAGATGGGTGATGATAAAAAAGAGCAGATTATCCAGCTATATAGATCGCATCAGCCGATCAATATTGAAGTGGACGAGGCTATTTCGACAATTATTGGAGCTAAAGAGAAGATCAAAAGATCAAAGCTTTTAAACTTACCTTACTCTATTAGCTGTGAAGTAGTTGCCGGATGGTTACGAGAGAACGGACTAGCGGAATTTGATAAGAGAACTATCGATAGAATTGTACGTGGTATTCGCACTTTGCCTACTGGTAAAACTATAGAAATCTATGGCAAGAATCAGGTCAGATTAGATCAAGAGTACGTAGAAATAATTAAAAGATAAACTCGCATCTATAAATATCTGGGATTATAGGTATAATAATTGTTTGTATGGATAAAAAGTTGAAACAGCGTCCAGGTGGGAATAGCTACAATAACAAGCGTGGGCTTAAGAACATTGGTTTTGTAGTTATTGTAGTTTTAGTAGGACTGATAATTTATGCCTCACTCAATAAACCTAGCAATTTAACTTCTGTACCGTTTAGTGGCGTAGTTACAAGGGCCAATAAAGGCGAGATTCAAAAAATTGAAGTCACTGGCGACGAATTAGTAATTACAAAAAAGGGCGAAAGTGATCCAACCGAAGAGTCAAGAAAAGAATCGGGATCTTCACTAAGCGAGCAAGGTCTGGATACCTCAAAGGTTGAGTTAGTGATAAAACCTGCAGATTCCAACGCGACATGGACTAACATTGGTGTCTCGCTGCTACCGGTCATTATCATAACTGGCGTTTTATTCTTTATGTTAAAAAGTGCGCAAGGTCAGGGTAACCAAGCAATGAGTTTTGGTAAAAGTAAGGCGCGGTTATACGGTAACGAAAAAGACAAAGTAACCTTTAAAAACATTGCTGGTACAGAAGAGGCCAAACAGGATCTTGAAGAAGTTGTAGACTTTTTGAAGCATCCAAAAAAGTTTATTGGTCTAGGAGCGAGAATTCCTCAAGGTGTTTTGTTGGTGGGTCCGCCAGGAACAGGTAAAACAATGTTGGCTCGCGCGGTGGCGGGTGAAGCAGGAGTGCCGTTCTTTAGTATTTCTGGATCTGAATTTGTGGAGATGTTTGTTGGTGTGGGTGCATCAAGGGTGCGTGATCTTTTTGCGAAAGCCAAAAAGAATGCGCCTTGTATTATCTTTATCGATGAGATCGACGCTGTAGGGCGAAAACGTGGTAGTGGAATGGGTGGCGGTCATGACGAACGTGAACAAACCTTAAATCAAATTCTTGTAGAAATGGACGGTTTTGAACAAGGTCAAAATGTCATAGTTTTGGCAGCGACTAACCGAGCTGATGTCCTTGATCCAGCACTACTTCGACCGGGACGTTTTGATCGTCGCGTAAAGATTGATCTACCTGATCGTAAGGCACGAAAAGCCATACTAGAAGTCCATTTTGAGAAAAAACCATTAGACTCTCACGTTAATCTTGATGCGTTGGCTGCCAAAACTGCCGGATCATCAGGTGCAGACCTTGGCAACATCGTAAACGAAGCGGCGATTATCGCAGCCAGAGAAAACCGAAAAATTATAAAACAAGCTGATGTAACTGCGGCGTTTGAAAAAGTAGCGATTGGCCCTGAGCGCAAGAGCAAAGTCATGAGCGACAAAGAAAAAGAATTATCTGCTTATCACGAAGGTGGTCACGCAGTAGTTGGACACGTATTACCTGATAGTGATCCGATTCATAAAGTAACTATCATCTCTCGTGGAAATACAGGTGGCGTAACATGGTCAATCCCACCTGAGGACAAGAGTTATCACAGTATTGTCGAATTCAAAGATGCCCTAGCTAGAATGTTGGGTGGCCGAATTGCCGAAGAACTGATATATGGAAAAGAGCACGTTACGACTGGCGCTGGTTCTGACTTACCTAGTGCTGCTGAATTGGCTAGAGACATGATTATTAATCAGGGAATGGGTAGCGGTCGGCTTCGTAATCAAGTTTTTCATGTTGACGAGGGTATTATGATGGACAAACTCATGCACGAACGCCAATATTCTGAAGAGACTGCCAAGATGATTGATGATGAAGTAGAAAATCTAATCACTGAGGCTGCTAATCGTGCCCGCGAAGTACTTAAAGCCAACAAAGCTGGACTAGAAAAACTAAAAGAAGTTTTACTCAAAAAAGAAACAGTTGAAGCCGAGGAAGTTCTAGAGATATTAAAGGGTAGTGTTATGCCAAAATCTGCCCTACTTTATTGATTTTAGACGTTTGTAAAAACAGTTATACGCCCTATAATAAGCGTTAAATGAACCGCTTTTTAAAACGCGCCAGCAAGAGTATGTCTATAGGTGGCGCAGCCACACTGCTTATCTCTATTTCATTGCTCGGACAAGTCTTGGGCTTTTTAAAAGTGAAGCTTATTAATGCTAACTTTCCCGCAACCGGTTTGCAAAGCACCGATGCATACTTTGCTGCCTTTAAAATACCCGATTTCTTTTTTATGACGATTGCAGCTGGTGCACTTGGTGTTGCCTTCATTCCATACTTGTCCGATAAATTAGAAAAAGGTGATAGGAAAGGCGCTTGGCAAATATCATCAAGCCTGCTGAACTTGCTTATGATCTTTATGTTTGTTGTCGGTCTGCTAATTTTTGTATTTGCAGAGCAGTTAATCAGTACACTCGTCGGTCCTAATTTGACGCCAGAACAATTGAGTAATGCGGTAACAATAATGCGTCTTGTGGCACTAAACCCGCTGATGTTTACGATATCTGGTATTTTGATGAGCGTTCAGCAGACCATTGGACGTTTCTTTTTCTACGCTGTGGCACCACTTTTTTACAGCATCGCAATTATCGCTAGTATATTTTTGTTCAGAAATAATGTCGGGATTGTAGGGCTCGGCGTGGGTGCGGTAGCTGGTGCTGTACTGCAGTTAGTTATTGCATTAGCTGGTATGTGGGGTACCAAGTTTAGATACGAAACGATGATTAGGTGGGAGAATGCCGCGTTTCGGGGCGTACTAAGGCAGTTACCGGCAAGGTCAATCGATCAAGGAATCGACGCCATTAACTCAATCGCAGAGACAAACTTCGCTAACAGGCTTGGGTCCGGTAACATCACCTATTACGAAAATGCCTATGTTATCCATACGACTCCAATAATGCTAATTGGTACAGCAATCTCCACAGCAGCATACCCAAAGCTTACTGAACGTTTGTCTATGGGTCGGCCAGACTTATTTCGTAAAGAGTTTATTGATGTTCTTCGGGCGATGATTTGGATTTTGATGCCAGTTGTTATCGTATCGTTTTTTGCGCGGGGATATTTGGCGCGTATTATTTATGCTAGACCTGATGATGCCAATCAAATTGCACTAATCTTAGGCTTTTTATGTGGGGCGATATTCTTTAGGACTATATATCAGATAATTTCTCGATATTTTTATGCCAATAAAGATTCGGTAACTCCTTTGCTCGTATCGGTGTTTATTATTGCACTTAATATATTCTTGGCCTGGAAATTGTCTAATCGAAATTCGTATGGTGTGGCCGGACTTGCTATCGCCCAAAGTATTGCGGCTGCGGCCGAGGTATTCATTTTAGTCATATTAATGCTAATCAGGGACAAAAAGATCTTTACTCTGAACTTCTTGGGCGATTTAACCCGCATTATGTCAGTTTCAGGTTTCGCCGTTGTAGCAACGTATATCGCAATTTCGTTCTTGCCTCTTAATGCCTCGGACATTGGATTCATAACGCTCGGCACCAAACTAGTAGCAATATCTCTAGTGACTTTTGGTGTGTATATTTTTATGTCGTCCTTATTTAATATCGAAGAGTCAAAGGCTGTAACTAATAGAATAAAAAAGATTGTTTTCAAACCTGTCAAAATTGATTGGTAACATACGTAGCCCCTTCTCTGTTATAATGGCATCCACATGAAACAAGACCACATTAGAAATTTTTGCATTATTGCGCATAGTGAGCGCTTCGCTTATAAGACAACCCCTTCGCGGTTTTCTCATCGCGCCAGCAAAATGGAATACATTTTAGTTGGGCTTCTCTTTCCGGAGGAAAACGAATGAACCAGAGCCACATTAGAAATTTTTGCATTATTGCGCATATTGATCACGGTAAGAGCACGCTTGCCGATAGATTACTTGAATTGACTGGGACAATCGAAAAACGGAATATGAAAGCTCAGCTACTAGATCGTATGGATCTAGAACGCGAGAAGGGTATAACTATAAAGTTGCAGCCCGTTAGAATGAAATATCAGGATTGCGAGCTAAACCTAATTGATACTCCCGGACATGTTGATTTTAGTTATGAAGTTTCTCGAAGCTTGCAAGCATGCGAGGGTGCGTTACTGGTCGTTGATGCTAGCCAAGGCATCCAGGCTCAGACACTTGCCAACGTTTACTTAGCTCTAGAACAAGACCTTAAAATCATTCCAGTGTTAAATAAAATTGATTTGCCAGCTAGTGACGTTGAACGGGTTAGTGCTGAAGTAATTTCACTACTGGGTTGCAGTGAGGATGAAATCATCAAAATATCTGCCAAGACCGGCCAAGGTGTAGAGGAAGTTTTAGAAAGAATAGTCTCAGATGTTCCACCTCCAAAAGGTATTGAATCTAACGATACTAGGGCACTAATTTTTGATAGTTATTATGATGAATATCGCGGAGTTATTTTGTATGTTCGAGTAGTGGACGGAAAGATTGAAAAAAATAATGAGATTCGCATGGTGGCTGCAGGCGCTAACGGGATTGCTCTTGACGTCGGACACCTTAGCCCAGACATGTCTTCAGATAAATCAATAAATACCGGCGAGATAGGCTTTATCGTAACTAACTTAAAAAGTACTCAACAAGCTAAAGTTGGTGACACCGTAACTTTGAAAGACCATCCTTCTATCGATCCTTTACCGGGTTATAAAGAAGTTTTGCCATTTGTTTATGCCGGGTTTTTCCCGACAAGCAATGAAGATTATAGCGATCTAAAAGACGCCATCGAAAAGCTAGCCTTGTCTGACTCCGCACTAAGATATGAGCCAGAGAATTCGCCAGTACTAGGTTTTGGTCTAAGGGTTGGTTTTTTGGGATTACTTCATATGGATATCGTCAAAGAAAGACTCGAGCGCGAGTATGATCTAGAGCTAATCGTGACTAATCCGTCTACAGACTACAAGGTCATTTTAAGTAGTGGCGAGGAGATGGATATTAAATCTGCATCAGAACTTCCGGATGTGTCAAAAGTTGCCGAGATAAAAGAGCCATGGATTAAGGGCGAGATCGTCGTCCAAAATAGTTTTGTCGGAGGGGTTATTCAGTTGATTTCTTCAAAAAGGGGATTACAAAAAAATATATCTTACGTAGACGAATTAGCAGTGGTTAACTTTGAAGCACCGCTCGCAAACTTACTAACAGATTTTTATGATCAACTAAAGAGCGTCACTAGTGGTTACGGCTCGTTTAACTATGAGCTAGATGATTATCGAGTAGAAGATTTGGTGAGGGTAGATTTTTATGTGGCCGGCGAGATTGTAGAATCACTATCAGTCATGACACATAGGTCTGAAGCCGTGAATTTTGGTAGAGAGATTGTCGGTAAGTTGAAAGAAGTAATCCCACGTCAGCAGTTTAAGGTAAGTTTGCAGGCGGCAATTGGCGGAAGTTTTATTGCCCGTGAGGATATCAGCGCCTATCGTAAAGACGTGACGGTTGGGCTATATGGTGGTGATGTCTCGCGAAAGAAAAAACAACTAGCCAAGCAAAAAAAGGGTAAAGCTAGGATGAAAAAATTTGGCAACGTAGAAATACCACCCGAAGCTTTTACGGTGATGCTCAAACGCGATTAATTTGTCGTAAAAGTCAAAAGTGACTCGAGGATATTCTTCAATATTGTTTCCTCTGATTTTGATCCGTCAACCTTTATTAATAAGTTACTTTTTTCGTAATATTCTATGACAGGGATAGTCTTTTCTTTAAATTCTTTTAACCTTGTGGAGAGGGTTTCGTGCGCATCATCTGATCGTCTGCCTCTATCGCCAAGACTTCGAGCGGCCTCCCAACGTTTACTAACATCTGATTCAGTTATCTCAAGATAAATAACAACTTTGAGCGGATGATTCGCCGATTTTAAGGCACTCATAACTCCAGATTCTTCCCCTTGCCATCGTCCCACAGAGCTTAATATCAGTGCTTTATCTCTTAAAGATTCTTGAGATAAATACGGGAGAACAATATTAACATAGTCATTGGTTGGGATTAGCTCCCCACGACTCATAATTTGTTTAACGTCATCTGGAATCTTGCTGGCACGCAAAATATCGCCACCTCCAATTAGTGGTGCATTGAAGAGTTGAGCCAGTTTTTTGCCTTGTGTGTCTTTGCCAGAAAATGGCCTACCAAAAATATTAATCGAACCTGTTCCTAGCCATATCTTTAATTTGCTGATCGATACTTCGTCTAGTCGTTCCATAGATTAATTATAAGCTTTCTCTCTGTCTGTGTGCAAACGTACTCTTATCAATCGAAATGATCTGGAATATTGTTTTGGGTCTGACTAGGCCGTGCTTGTGCGCGCAGGCTAGCTTCTGTGTCGCTAAAATCAGCATTGATGATCCACCAGTGTATAGCGGATTCACCTAATTCTATTATTCTAAGTAAAAAACTAGCTAAAGGTCTTCCGGATTCATTTTTAGTTTGACGTTCCATCAAATATATTATACTACATAATTCATTGCATTGCCAATATTATGTAATTGTTATGCTTGCAAAAAATTATTGTAGGGAACATAGTTTTTGATATGAGTAAAAAATTTGGACAACCGGAAGTTGGGGCTAGACATAAGTTTTTGTGGACTACAGCTGAGAGGCTAAGTCAGGGTATTGTTGTTGGCGATAGGCCAAATCATTGGGATGGGATCACGGATGCTCATATAGAGGAGGAAGCTAGTGGAGATCGAAAAATTAGGGTTGTTAAGCAGCGTGATACGTTGGGCCGTGTTTCTGTTACGACAACCGTCGATCTATATATGCATGATCCTGATACTTTGAGATGTGTTCGTGCATTTCAGCGAAGAAAACATCTGCATGAATACCTAATGCCTGGTGATACGCCTAATGCAGAACTTGATTATGAAGAACCAGTGCGACGGTTGATGCTTTATTCGGAAGGAGATATGCATCAACCGGTAATGAATATAACTGATCGTCGTCTAGGTGTGTACCCTGTATTGTCGGCACTATATTCAGCGCCAACAGCAGAAACTGTCTCAAGACCAAGGTCGGAAGATGGAGGTGTAGACCCAGGATATATTCCCCAGCTTGCGCTTGATCTTCTTCGGGTTTCAACAGAGTAATAACTACGGCACTTTTGACCCATGATATGCATGCTAAGTATGCTTATCCGCTAGCACTTTCGAATAAACATATTGGCACTCTTGACATGAGAGTGCCAGATTTGATACACTAGCAGTTACAAATGTTAAGTGCTAATTTATCACCAAGACAAGAAAAGATTTTGGCCTCTATTGTAGAGCAGTATGCAGAGGTAGCTAGCCCCGTAGGCAGTAGTTTACTTTCAAAAGCGTTTAATGTATCTTCCGCCACAATAAGGGCCGAAATGGCCGAGCTAGAAAAATTAGGCTTCATAAAACAACCGTATACTAGTGCCGGGAGAATCCCAACCGATAAAGGTTATCGGCATTATGTTAATTTGCTTCAAGAGCAAGATCAACCAACCACTAGTAAAAGGGCAGAACGAGCTTTGTCGGCAAGAGTTGAAAATGCAGGCATGCCAAAACAAACCATCCGCAATGCAGTTGATACGCTAGTTGAATTAACTAGCAATCTAGGCATCGGGACAATTGGTGATCAGCTGTATATGAGTGGTCTTAGTAATTTGTTTGGTCAGCCAGAATTTATTCAACCGGGCCAAGTCCAGGAGGTTGCGAGGCTTCTGGACAATCTACAGCCTTGGCTAAAAGAGACAGCGCCTAACGAACCGCTGAATGTATATATCGGACGAGAAAATCCAATCGGTGGTAGTGCGGGATGTAGTCTTATCATTAGTAGATTCCGAAGTCCTTATTCTGATCATAGTTACGTTGGTGTACTAGGCCCAACACGCCAAAGTTATCGCGGAGTAATATCGCTAGTTAGACAGACTGGCCAAGCATTAGAGGAGGCATTGTATGTCTGAAAAGCCAAAAGCTAAGAATAAAAAGAATTTAGTTGAGGATTTAAAGCAACAAGTTGGTGAGCTCACTGAGGCTCTACAGCGTGAACGCGCAGATTCTTTGAATATCAGGCGTCGTCATGATGAGCAGATTGCCAGTCTGAAAGACTTGGTTAAGGTCGGGGTTATAGAGGATTTATTACCAGTTATTGATAATTTTGAACGCGCACTAAAGCACGTACCGAAAGATTTAGAAAATAACGATTATGTAAAAGGAGTTTCAGGTGTTGTAAAACAATTTGAAGATACGCTCCAACAAATGGGCGTCGAGAAGATAATGACTGTCGGAGAACAATTTGACCCTAATCTGCATGAAGCGGTTGGCGTTGAAGAGGATGAGAATGAATTATCAGCAGGTACAGAGATGGTGAGTGAAGAGCTTCAATCTGGATATAAGTTAAATGACGTAATTATTCGTCATGCAATGGTAAAAGTTAAAAAGGTAAACCTTAAAGGAGGTAAATAATTATGGGAAAGATAATAGGAATAGATCTAGGAACAACAAACAGTGCAATGGCCGTAATGCAGTCTGGTAAGCCAGAGATTATTGCTAATACCGAGGGCAACCGAACGACACCATCAGTTGTAGCGATTAATAAAAATGGCGAACGACTTGTTGGTCAGGTAGCTAATCGTCAACGAGTTACAAATCCAAATAATACAATCTTTGGAATTAAAAGATTGATCGGACGAAAGTTTGATAGTAAAGAGGTCCAGCGTGATATTGAACTCATGCCTTACGAGATAGAAAAGAGTGGAAACGGCGTCAAAGTAAAGATGTCAGACAAACAATATAGTCCAGAAGAAGTTAGCGCCATGATCTTAGGTAAGCTAAAAGCTGATGCCGAAAAATTTTTGGGCGAACCAGTTACAGAGGCTGTAATTACCGTACCCGCATATTTTGACGATAGTCAAAGACAGGCAACTAAAGATGCCGGAAAAATTGCCGGCCTAGAAGTAAAGCGAATCATCAACGAGCCAACTGCGGCCGCTCTTGCCTATGGGTTAGACAAGGGCAAAGAAGAAAAAATCGCGGTATTTGACCTTGGTGGCGGTACTTTTGACGTATCTATCTTGCAGTTAGGTGATGGTGTCTTTGAAGTACTATCAACCAACGGTGATACGCACCTTGGCGGTGAAGATTTTGACCTGAAGATTGTTAATCACTTTGTTGATGAGTTTAAAAAAGAGACTGGCGTTGATGTAAAAACCGACAAAGCAGCAATGCAACGCCTAAAAGAGGAAGCTGAGAAAGCCAAGAAAGAACTATCAACTACGGAAGTCGCTGATATCAACCTACCATTTCTAACTGCTGATGCTGAAGGTCCAAAACACTTTGAGTATAAGCTAACTCGTGCAAAACTTGTTGATCTAGTGCAAGATTACATCGACAAAACTGCCGAGCCGTGCAAGAAAGCCCTTAAAGATGCCAAGCTTGAAGCCAAAGACATTAACGAGGTGATCCTAGTTGGTGGAATGACACGAATGCCAGCAGTTATAGAGAAAGTTAAAGAAATCTTCGGTAAAGAGCCTAAAAAAGGCGTGAATCCAGACGAGGTTGTAGCCGTAGGTGCGGCAATCCAAGGTGGAGTACTTCAGGGTGACGTTAAAGACGTCTTGTTACTTGACGTAACTCCACTTTCGTTAGGCATCGAAACGCTTGGTGGTATAACCACGAAACTAATTGAGCGAAACACTACAATCCCGTCAAGTAAGAGCGAGACATTTTCGACTGCTGCAGATAATCAACCACAAGTAGAGATTCACGTGTTACAGGGCGAACGCGAAATGGTAGCCGATAACAAATCGCTTGGTAGATTCGTGCTTGATGGTATTCCTCCAGCGCCTCGCGGTGTTCCGCAAATTGAAGTGACGTTTAACATCGATGCTAACGGAATCCTTAATGTTAGTGCGAAGGACAAGGGCTCTGGCAAAGAACAAAGCATTACCATCCAAAACAGTGGTAACCTAGATAAAGAAGAAGTTGAAAAAGCCGCTAAAGAGGCTGAAGCACACGCTGACGAAGACAAGAAAAAGCGCGAAGCAATCGAGGTCCGGAACCAACTAGATAGTGCTGTCTATCAGGCTGAAAAGCTAAAAACTGAAAGCAAAGACAAGCTTAGCGAAGAAGACGTTAAGAACATCGACAAGGCAGTCGAAGAAGCCAAAAAGGCTCTGTCTGATGAGAAAGCTGACAAAGAAAAACTTGAAACAGCCGCCAAAGAGCTTAACGACAGAATAATGCCAATAGGTGCAAAGATGTACGAGCAAGCATCGAACGGTGAAGAAAAGTCAGATGAGAAGTCAGATAAAAAATCAAAAAAAGATGACGAACCTGTAGAAGGTGAAGTTATAGACGAAGACAAGAAAGAAAAATAATGAGTAACAGTGCTGGCGTCCCACCAAGTGAACGGTACCCATTATCTGATTACGAACAACATTTATGGGATTCCTCGGTCCAACATTTAACGATTAACTACCAGGATCATGATCCTATTGAACAGGCTGCAGATGATTATAGGCTCGGACACGCTTATGGGCTACTTTGTTCTGATACGGAAGAAGGCCCTGGAAGAGGTACTGAATTGTTGGCTCAAATTAGTAATGAGTACATGTTGTTGCCGGACGAGTTAGCTGCAGCTTTGGAGATATACCGCGATAGATTACACGAAGAAAGGCAAAAATAATACAAGAGATCACGGAGTATTAAACCTAGAAAAATAAACCTTCGTATCAAACATCGCAAAAGGGGTACAATAAAACGATGAAAACATTACAAAACACATCAAAATTTCAAAAAATTTGGGCTTGGGTACTAAGTCTAGGGGGTATTGCTGGTATGGTTGCCATGACTTGGCAGGCTAGTGAACGTATCAGTATGTTAAAAAATCCCAGCGTTCCATTAAGCTGTAATCTTAATCCGATAATTGATTGCGGGACAGTCCTCAATAATAAGTTAGCTGCATTGTTTGGCTTCCCTAACGCATTTATAGGTATGATTGTTTTTGCCGGCTTGGCACTCAGTGGAGTATTTATACTCAGTGGCACAAAACCCAATAGAGCATATAGAAATATCGTTATGATTCTAAGCACTGTTTTGCTAGGATTTAGTATTTGGTTTTTTGGTGTCAGCCTATACATCATCTCAAAGATTTGCATATTTTGTTTGGTTGGCTGGATTGTGAGCATTCCAATCTTTGTCTATACCTTCGCCAACTTCGCTAGTGGGTCTAGAAATAAGACTCTGCAAAAAGCTGGGGCATTTTTCCAGAAGAATCATATCAATATAATTGTTGTCTCATATGTGATTATGGCTCTGATGTACTTTTTAAAGTTTCAAGAATATTATTTTGGATAGGAATATTTAATGGCTAAGCGTGATTATTATGAAGTCTTAGGAATTGGCAAATCAGCTAGCGCTGATGAGATAAAAAAGGCTTTTCGTCGCGCTGCTGTTGAGCATCACCCTGATAAAGGTGGTGACGAGGCCAAGTTCAAAGAAATAAACGAAGCTTACGAAGTCTTAAAAGATCCTAGCAAACGCCAGCGTTATGATCAGTTCGGCCATGCCGGTGTTGGTGGCGCTTCTGGTGGTGGTCCGGCCGGCGGCGGATTTGGTGGCTACGGGCAAGGCCAAGAAATGCACTTTGATTTTGGTGATTTGGGCTTGGGTGATATTTTTGGAAGTTTTTTTGGTGGTGGCGGACAACGTTCTGGTAGCCAACGTCAACGACGCGGTAACGATATTCAAACTAGTGTTGATCTAACTTTTGATCAAGCAGTCTTTGGTACAGAAATTGATCTAAACATGAACATCGATGATGAATGCGAACACTGTAAAGGTTCTACTGTCGAGCCAGGTTACGAATTAAAGAATTGCCCAACATGTAAAGGGACTGGACAGGTTGTAAGGGTTACTCGAACCGTTTTTGGCAATATACAACAGGCTACTATCTGTAGTGAATGTCAGGGTTCAGGTAAAATCCCAGAAAAAGTGTGCAGCGTTTGTCGCGGTAAGGGTATCAAACAAAAGCGACAAGATATCAAGCTGAAAGTTCCAGCTGGGATTGATGATGGTGCAACAATACGGTTACGTGAACATGGCGAAGCCGTTGCTAGGGGTGAAAAAGGTGATCTTTATGTTAATGTGCGTGTAAAGCCACACAAAAAATTTACAAGAGAAGGTGACATTATTCTTAGCGAAGAGACTATCGGTATGGTTGACGCAACTCTCGGTACAGAAATTGACGTTGACACAGTCGACGGCCCAATTACTATGAAGATTCCTGCTGGCACTCAAAGCGGTACAGACTTTAAATTATCTGATCATGGCGTCCCTCATATTCGCTCAAAATCGCGTGGGCCACACATAGTTACGATTATTGTTAATACTCCAGAGAAGCTGAATAAACATCAAAAACATCTATTCGAACAGTTGCGAGATATTGGTTTATAGAATCAAAATTGTGCTGGCGAAGCAATGTAAAAATCGTTAGAATATAGGCTCATGCGAAAAGAAAAAGTCCAGTATGTTCATGGCGAAAAACCTGTCAAAAAAAATATATGGCGACGCAGACTAGCCTTGATATTGGCGTTAATATTGTTTGCCTCTGGTATATATTTATTATTTCTGACTTTATCACCAAAAGCGTCAACGATTCCCTCAAAGATCGATCTTAATACACAGGATGACGCTAACGATCATCGTGATCGTATTCAGATTGAAAGAATAAATTTGGAAGTACCATTTTTTACAGGGACAGACGCCAGTACGCTAGAGAAGGGCGTTTGGTGGCGTTTTCCGGATCGTGGTAGCCCGACCACTGGGGGTAACTTTATCCTAAGTGCTCATAGGTTTTTCTTAGGCTATACCCCACAAGGTACACGTGAAAAATCGCCATTTTACAGATTAAACGAAGTTCAGCCAGGCGATAAAATAAAGGTTTATTACAAAGATAAATGGTATGAGTACGAAGTAACCAAAAACTATGCAGTTGATCGTACGGCTGTAGAGATAGAAAATCAAACCGAAGAGGCAAAAATGACACTATATACTTGTTCGTTAGCCGGTGAGGCTGACGGTCGGGTTGTAGTGGATGCAAAACCATTATTTGAAACATCGGGTTCTTCGGAAGAGGGTGGTTCGCCGCTTCTTTAATTGGCAATCAAATCACTGTATGTAACAACTTGGTTACCGCCAGCTTGTTTAGCAGCGTAAAGGGCTTGATCGCCACACCTATATAATTCTTCAAATGGAGTATTATCATTGAATAATGCAATACCCACACTCGTAGAGATATCAATACCTCTAGAGTCAACTTCTTGAATTCCGTCAATAAGCTCGCATATGATTCTTCCGCGTTCTAATGCGACTTCTTCTGGGGCACCATCAAGCATAATAACTAATTCATCACCGCCAAATCTTGCTATAGGATCCTCGTCACGTACAGAACTCAGGATAGCCACGATACCTCTTAGCAATTTATCGCCAACAGGATGGCCGTGAGTATCATTTACAGCCTTAAACCTATCGATATCTAAAAAGAGCATACTTCCGTTGGGTGTTTGTCTGTTGTTATATTGGTCTTCTAGGCCCTGACGATTTAGTGCGTTAGTTAGCCTGTCGCGATAAAGCTTCTCTTGAAGCTCGTCTATCTCCCCTCGTAGCAGAAAATTGGAAAATGAAGCAAGGGCATGTTCATATTTTGCATCCGCGATGGCTTTTTCTAGAGGATCATCAAATTCTGAACGCTTCAATGGTCCGCGAAAAAATTCTTCCTGTTGTTCCATAGTAGGAATAAATGACATATGTATATATTAACACTAATCTTAACAATAGTCAATATATGAACATGTGTGTGCTTGTGGTTATAATGTACATAAATATGCAAAATTTGAAGGATTACCAAGATGGCTTTATACCGCTAATGATCTTCATGATTTCGGTGCTTTTATTTGCAATAATTTTTGTTTTTCTAAGAGTCATTAAGTCGACTTGAAAGGCCCAAAAGCCATTGCAAAAATATACAACTATGATATAATAATATTTAATGATGTCACAATCTTTACTAGAAATTGAACCTTTACCAGAAGTCAAAGTTAATGTTGGCTTAACACCCGATCAGGACGGCTCCAGTGCTATTACGTACGGAAAGTTACGTGGCGAAATTGATAGACAAGCTAAGCATCTCGATGGTCGTTGGGAATCCTTTTTCAATCTACCGGAAGGTGATATAGAAGAGTCTTTACAGGCCCGACGTTTAGCCGAAACATATTTATTACAAACTGCAATTCGAGGGCTACAATCATGGGATGACCCCGAAAAAGAACGACTATGGCAAGAACGATTTACTCAGGCAAGCATAGAGCTATATGGTCAGCCAGACGAAAAGGTTGTACGAGGTCTTGCGGCTAATGAGCGTAATTTGTTATTAGAGTTTGTCGACAATCCAGATGTTGATTAGGACATTCTACGTAAAGTAATTGATGTATATGATTATGTCGCTGGACACAGCGAAGAAGGAGCCATACCAGAACTTAGTCATGAAGCTTTTGAAGCTGTTGAAGCCTTCTTTTCGGGTGAAACTAATTCTAAAGTATTGGAAATAGCCGATAGTTTAGAGGACAGACCATACACACCTAAAGAACTAGTTGGCATATTTAGAGGAGCTATTAACATTCTCAAATCTGATGATCCTAATTGGGAAGTTTGGGAGGTTGAACTAGTAGATCAATCAGGCTTATCTATCGATCCAGAGAAGAAAATTATTCGAATTGGAGAACGAAGAAGTAGCGCATACCCTTCAGAAGTAAAAAAACTTTTAGGCCACGAACTATTAATTCATGCCCTAAGAGCGACTAATGCTTTACGGCAATCCGATGGGCTTCTTCGGGAAACTTTACCTGAATATGGTGTTTTCGAAGAGGGTCTTGGTATTGTTGCCGAGGTCGTTATATCTGGGGAAAGATCTGAAAAAGCTATTAACCGATATATTGATATAGCGCTGGCGCTCGGGACAAATAATTATTTGTTAAGCAGGAAAGAATTGTTCGAATTTGCCTATAATCGTCAAATATTAGCGAATCAGATCAAGGGAAAACCTGTCGATCATAAAGCAATAGAAAAAGATACATGGACACACATTGATAGAATTTTTAGAGGTGGTGACGGAGGCGAAGATTCAAAAGCGGTATATACCATGTACAGCTATTACTATGCAGGATACGTAAAAGCAGTTAATTTTATAAACAAAGCTTTAGCTAGTGGTGTAAAAGCTGATAAATTAATTGAGTATATTATGCAGGCAAAATCTGATCCCACAAACCCTACTCATAAAAAGTATATAAAAGAAAAAGGATTAGCCCCTAGTTTGTAATAACTCGGACGCTATCGTTGACGAAATCTAGGTCTTTTTCAAATTGTTTTGGATCTGGATTATGCAAGATTATAATGGCGCACATTTTGTACCCATCGCCGGCTTTGCCGACATAGTCGCCGATTTTTTGTTTGGTCTTAAAGTAGATTAGTGACGATAAATTATGAACTTCTTTTTCGTGATCGATTCCAGAAAAGATTCCAGCTTTTTTTGGGAACAATTCTAAAACCGCTACTGGGTGGTGAGTAAGTATATTGATATTCGGTGACTTACCTAATTTTATATCTAATTGGATATCTAGTAAGTCGATATCGTTTGCCAATCTGTGCATTCTGTCGCGGTAGCCACCGTTTCTTGCGCCGATTTCGACTATGTGTGGTCCTTTTTTTGTCATGATTATCTCGATATGCGCTGCAGAATTTTTCATGCCTAATACTTTACAGCCAAGCTCTGCAGTCTTTATCACTGAAGCCTGTTGTTCTTGGGTGAGAGTTGTGGGTAAAACACGGCTATAGTGAAAGTTGTCATCAAAACCGATGTCGTAACCAGTCTTGTAATCAACAATTTCTGGTAATATTGTTGGCTTACCTTGATTGTCGATAAAACCATCAACTGAGTGAATTGTGCCTTCCATGAACTCTTCGATTATAATTTTTGGTTTTTTAAGTGGCGCATATTGTTTGTAGACTTTGCTGATTTGGTTAGCCATAGATAGGTAGTTTGTTTTTAGTTCATGCTGGTTTGAGCACTTTAAGACCAGAAGGCTTTTTGCTAAGTTTGCCGGCTTTAATATTAAGGGGTAGCCGCATTCTTCTGCAAAAAGTAATGCTTCATCTATGTTAGCTATTCTTTTGAAATCGGGGCTAATAGGGGTTTTGCTTGTTAAGAATTTCGTACGCATTAATTCTTTGTCAGTACAGGCGCGAGCTGATTCAAGCGGTTGTGCAGGTAACCCAAGCATTTCGGCAATTTCGCTGGCGACAACAATGTAATTTTCATAAATCGCGATGACACCATCAACTTTAGCTTTTAGTTTAGTTACTTCAGCCTTTAGCTTCTTTGTGTCAGCAAAATCTACGTTTATTTGATTTGTTCTCAAAGGTTTGGCAGAGTTTGAGTCCTTAAGAAGTATCCAATCGTCTCCTCGATCTTCTATCGATTTAACCAGCGACGAGAATGAACGGCCAACAATAAGGAAAGTGTTTTTCATATTGACTTATTATATAAGAAGTGGTAGAATATTACAAGATTATTATTCATTAGTATTATACTAATTAAGGGATCATTAATATGGCAAAATCAAGCTTTCGAAAAATCGTTATTGGTCGAGCAGAACTACTCCACTTTACGGGGTATGATATTGCTGATATCCCCGCAAAGATTGATACAGGAGCATACCGATCAGCGGTTCATGCGAGCAATATTAAATTGATGAATGACAATAAAACGTTGAGTTTTAAACTATTAGGCGGACACCCTGTGTGTGGGACCTTGGCTACAACTATTGAGACGGATAATTTTAATGAAGTCTGGATATCAAATTCTTTTGGTCATAGAGAAAAGCGCTATGAAGTTAAGCTTCGCGTAAAATTAGGGCCTAAAGTATTTATTGCGACTTTTACACTTGCCGATAGGTCTAAAAAAATATATCCAATTTTGCTTGGACGAAAAATGTTAAGTGGTAGGTTCTTGGTAGATACGTCAATTAGCGATATAAATAGAGTAGAATTAAAAAAGACATATAATATCGAATTCCCGAAAGACGAAGAAGAAGGGAGGCCAGAAGAATTATGAATATAGCAATTTTATCAAAAGGCCCAGGTAATTACTCGACCAAACGATTAAAAGAAGAAGCTAAAAAACGTGGGCATAATGTTCGTGTAATTGATTACGGCAAATGTTATGTGACGATCGAGCGAAGTATGCCGGTTGTTAAATTTGAGGGTGAAGATTTGAGCCATGTGGATGTGATTATCCCAAGAATCGCTGCTAGTCTGACTAAATATGGCACGGCAATGGTCCGTCAATTTGAAATGCAGGGGATTCATTCTAGTGCAAGTTCGCTTGCGATTAACCGTACGCGAGATAAACTACGGGCAACTCAGATTTTAGCTCGCGCTGGTGTTGGCATCCCAAAAACTGTATTTGCTAGAGAGACAGCTGATCTTGAGGATGTAATATCACTAGCCGGTGGAGCACCATTAATTATTAAAATGGCTAGAGGTACACACGGGCGTGGAGTAGTGCTAGCCGAAACAAAGAAAGCTGCCGAGGCGGTAATGCAGGCCTTTTATGTTGGTGGAATTAACTTTTTGGTTCAAGAATATATTGACGAGGCAGACGGTAGTGATATCCGAGTATTGATAGTCGGCGGTAAAGTTATTGCTGGTGTAAAGCGTCAGAGTCTTGATGACGATTTTCGGTCTAATTTGCATCAGGGAGGAGAAGCAGTTTCGGTAAAATTAACAGATGACGAACGAAAAACTGCGGTAAAAGCAGCGAGCGCCATGGGCCTGCCTACGTGCGGTGTAGATATGGTGCGCTCAGATCGTGGGCCTCTAGTCCTAGAAGTAAACTCTAGCCCCGGGTTGTTTAGTGTAGAGACTGTGTCTGGAAAAAATGTTGCCGGTAAAATTATTGAATCTATAGAACATTCTGCATCAAGGCGAAAACGAAAAGATCGTGTCGGCGCGTAAAAGGTCACTATTAGTACTCTTAGGTTTGGGACTGGTAGTGATTGGCGCCTTGTTATTTAATAGCCCAAAATCTGGGATTAAAATCGGTTTAGAATATTATGAGCTTGAGTGGGTAAGCACCGCTGAAAAATTACAACTTGGCTTATCTGGACGAGATGGTCTAGAAGATAATTCTGGGATGATTTTTGTTTTTCCAGATGAAAGAGACCAGTGTATTTGGATGAAAGATATGAAATTTGCACTAGATATAATTTGGTTAAATCCGGAGAAAAATATTATTGCTATAGAACAGAATGTCAGTCCAGAAACCTATCCTAATCAGTATTGTCACGGTCCAGCAAAATACGTTATTGAACTTAACGCCGGAGACGCTGAATCGGCCAAGATTGAAGTAGGTCAAAGAGTCAATCTTAACTAGCCATAAGCATGATATGATATTGCCATGCTTCCATACATCATAGTTGGCGGATTACTTGCAGTACCGGTACTATTAGGATTCTTTATGCGTGTCAGCGCACCACACATTTTCTTTAGCGTAATGGCCGGTGAGCTACTTGCTAGATATTTTGGGCAGGATGCGATCGTAGAGGCTGAAAAGGCCTTTCGCAATCCATACACTACTCAATACACCGAATTGATTATTTTGACATTGCCTATCGTGCTAACGGCGCTAATACTTAAGGGTACGATCTCGATAAGTAAAAATATCTTAAACCTAATTCCGCTACTTATTACAGGTGTTGTTTATGCATCTTTTGCTTTACCGTTATTGCCAGCAAATGTTCAAGCTACAATTGCCTCAAATCCTCTGGGGCAAGAGCTTCTGAATACTAGTAGTACGATTATCGGTGCGGTGGTTGTGATTCAGCTAGTTGCGTTGTGGGTTTTAAACCGTGGCGAAAAATCTAAAAAACGCGGCAAAAAATAATATAATCTAGCGTTCTTCAAAAAAACCAGACGAAATATCTTCGACTAGGGCTTTTGTTTCTTCGGGAAGATTCTCGAAGGTTGGAGGAATTGCTAGCCCGGCCAGTTCGCGTAGGGTAACATCCTCTGGTATAGATCTGCTTTCAGGCACTTGAGCAACCATAACGGCGAGCGTGCCTTGAATATTAGCGTGAGTTGGTTCAGGCCAAATGCTGTCTGGCACATCGCAAAGATCTGGCGTTAGATCGCGTACTGGCCCACCATATTTTTTTCCGAAACCCAAGATGTCTCTGATCATATTACTATTCTAACATTAAAGAGTTTGCGGTGTACTTGGGTATTAATATTTTAGTAAATAAGTAGAATGATTTGTTTATTGGACGATACAAAAGTCTACCTATTTAAATCACACTTTGAGTTTTGCCACTCAAGACCATTCTCGTCAATATATTTGTCTCCAAGTGTTTGAAAACCTTGTTCTTCAAGTAATTTTATCGCTGTAGAATTGTTGGTGAGGCATCTTGTATAAACCGCTTTCTCTCCCTGTCCTTCTAAATAACTGATAACGGCGTTTGTTGATGCCGAGCCAACTCCTTGTCCTCTAGCAGACGGATCACCAATCATGATGTGAACCGCTGGGGCTGGCAATTCTATCGTGGGTTTTAGATCTACCCATATTGAGCCAACGACCTTATCGCCAAGCTGTATCATCCAGTTAAGCTGATCATATTTCTCAATAAAATCTTTAATACGCTCTTGTTCATTTTCTAAAGTAGTTTGTGAGGTATTATTGTTTAGTTGCTCCCATTAGCGATAAGGTGTTTTTTCCGATTTCACCTTCTAACCACGAGAGACTTAGTTGGGCATCTCTATCAACCTTAGGTTGTATAAGCCGCACATTTGAGCGAGGGGTTTCTAATTGCGGTGCAATCATGAACTTATCATAACAAATAGTACATTTTTAGTGTTTAAATAATCTGTTTTGAGATTCGTTCGGTGGGACTTATGTGTTGCTTTTGCAACCCATTCTTAACTACTTTGAAGGTAGTCCTTAAGGTGTTGCAAGGCACGTCTCCCTCTTGCAAGGTTTGATTCGTATGTATCACCAGCAACCTCTCTTGAAAAAATAACTCTTGGTATATCTTTATAGAGTTGGTAGTTTTGTTCATTAGTGGACATATCAAATATGGCAAAGTTACCATCACCAGAGATCCAGTCATAGAATGACGGCTTGTCAAACGGATTACCGCCACAAGCCTGAACTAGTATGGAACCGTCTTTTATAAACTTAAAATCTTCTTTTCCTAACACCTGGACATTTGTTGTGCTACACAATACTATGACTTCTGATTTTTTTAGAAGATCATCCTTTTTCTTATACACTACACCTTTCT
The DNA here is from genome assembly GCA_964510945.1 of uncultured Candidatus Saccharibacteria bacterium. GTDB lineage: Bacteria > Patescibacteriota > Saccharimonadia > Saccharimonadales > JAGQNJ01 > DAISWO01. Next base: position 29,058 of record CAZEED010000004.1, on the reverse strand, counting down.
CTTCCCATTCTGGTTTACGGTGTGGGCTGAAATACGCTACGTTCATCTTGTATGCGAGAGCCATATGAGCTATTCCTTTTCCAACATCACCCAATCCGATAATGCCAAGTGATCGACCCTTTAGTTGATGAATTTTTCCGTGCTTCCACTGATATTCACCAATACCCCTAGCTAGCCGAACGAGTTGCATAAAGAAGAACTCGGCAACCGCCTCTTTGCCGCCGGCGGCTTTAGCATTCTTGTCCTCTTTACCTGAATGCATATTTGTAAAAGCAATTCCTCGTCGATCAAGCTCTTTTAGGTCAACATTTGCTGTCGATGTACCACAAAGGCCGATGTATTTAAGATTTGGGCATTCGTCAAGATATGCTTTATCGATTTTATCCCAGGGAGTTACAAGAGCAATTTCAGCATCTCCGGTTTTCTTAACAAGCTGGTCTGCTGGGCAGCGATCCGTAGGGTACAATATTTTATTGGTCGCAAATGATTGTATTTCTTTTTGGATTTCCAGAGGGATACGATAGTCAAGCACTGCAATTTTCATGCTATTTAGTATATCAAGAACAGAGGTTAATTTCCCCTGTTTTAGGCAAAGCTGAATTGGTGGTCTAGGTTTACGGACTTGGTCACAGATATTTTTCTATGAAAAATTCCGCGACCCCGTCTCAGCTTGGGCATTAATATACTCCGGGTTTCCGACTGTACGAAATGCCAACTGGCATTTCTCCCCCACGATACCACAAGGCTTGTCGTAGATTTAAGCCCAAAAAACACAAAATCCTCCATAGCTAATCTCTAAAGAGATTTGCGACGGAGGATGGAGGGTCCGGTGGGACTTGAACCCACGACACCCTGCTTAAAAGGCAGGTGCTCTAACCAGCTGAGCTACGGACCCGGATGTAAAGGCTAGTCTACGGTTGTGACTATATCTTATTTGTAAAAGAACAGTTTTGTGTTAGAGCACAGGTGCTTATAAATTATTTACGGCAAGCTATGCTTGCCTATGCAGCTGACCTGTCCGTCCTGTCGGTCAGACAGGCGGGGCTACGGACCCGGATTTGGCTTGCACCAAAATGGTGTAAAACAGAGTGAATTATCTCTGTTTTAGAGAGAAAAGTCAATGCTATAACGCTATTCGTGGTATTCTGCTGATAATCATTATTGGCATGAAAAGAACAACTTTCGCCACCATTTTATTCATTTTGTTACTACTAGGACTAGGTTTTTCTAGAACTGGTGTTGGTTTGCATTATTCTTGGATCTTGTTGGCTGGATTGATTTCTGGCCTAATTTTTATAATTACTAAAAACAAAATTTCTATATTGGTTGGTTTAGCGATCTGTTGTTTTTTACTAGGTTGGCTTCGTGGTGCAGAATACTTTCAGAGATTATCGATATATGATGATCTATCAGGTAGGCAAGTTGTCGTAGAGGCGACAGCTTTGCAAGATGCAGTCTACGATGATAAAGGACTGTTGAGCTTTCCGGTTGGTAGCATGTTTGTGAATAGCCCAGAGCGAACCGAGCTGGTCGGTGAGCTTGATATTGCTGGACGTGGCACGCCAATTGTTTATAAAGGTGATAAGTTAACCATTGTTGGTAGGTTGTATAAAAAGCGAGGTGCCCAACAAGGTGGTATTAGTTTTGCAAACCTGACGGTTACAGAGAAGAGCAATTCTGTAGTAGATAAGGTGCGTCGTGAATTTGCGGCTGGTATGCAAAATGCCTTACCAGAGCCGTTAGCTTCGTTTGGACTGGGCCTTCTAATCGGGCAGAGGAATACTCTTAGTCAAGAACTAACCGATTTATTAATAGCTGTTGGTCTGGTTCATATTATTGCGGTGTCTGGCTATAACTTGACGGTTATAATTAACGCATCAGAAAGATCTTTTTCAAAACGCTCAAGATATCAATCATTGATATTCTCGCTAGGCCTTATTGTGCTGTTCTTATTATTAACAGGAAATAGCCCATCGATTGTTCGGGCCGGTATTGTTAGTACGCTAAGTTTGTTAGCTTGGTATTTTGGGCGTCGATTTAAACCGGTACTACTAATATGTCTCGTCGCCGGATTAACGGCTTACGTAAATCCTCTGTACCTATGGACTAATATTGGTTGGCATCTATCATTCCTTGCGTTTTTTGGGATATTAGTTTTAGCCCCGCTACTTAATAAAAGATTTGTAAAGAAAGAAAATCAAAACAAGCTAGTTCAGACCGTGTTGTCGGAAACATTTTCTGCGCAACTACTAACTTTGCCTTTAATCTTGTACATATTTGGCCGATTATCGGTTGTTAGTATTGTTGCTAATGCGTTAGTTGTGCCATTAGTACCCGTTGCAATGCTGTTAAGCCTTTTTGCTGGTATTAGTGGTATGACGGGATTTATTTTTGGTGGTATCGTAGCCTTGCCGGCGGAAATAATTTTACGATATATGTTGTCAATTTCTGCGGTTTTAAGTAAAGTCCCTGGCGCATATGTAAAAATAAGTATTAATCTTGCCCAAATGTTAATATTTTACGCATTAATAATCGGATTAGTGATGATTCTACAGATTAGATCAAAAACTGAACATGATATAATAATCTCAGATAAATAGAAGTGTTTTTAAGAGAAATTTTGGAGTATTGAAATGTCTGGACATAGCAAATGGTCAACAATCAAAAGACAAAAAGGCGCCAAAGATGCCGCACGGGGTGCTGTCTTTACCAAGCTTGGTAATATGATTGCGATTGCAGCCCGTGGTGGAGCTGATCCGGACATGAACTTTACCCTAAGGTTGGCAATCGATAAGGCTAAAGCGGCAAATATGCCAAACGCTAATATCCAACGTTCGATCGATCGAGGTAGTGGCAAACTTGGTGGTGCCCAAATTCAAGAAGTGCTGTACGAAGGCTATGGTCCAGGCGGGGTAGCAATATTGGTAGAGTGTGCCACCGATAACGTAAACCGAACTTATCCGGAAGTTCGGTTAGCTTTTTCTAAGCACGGTGGGAACATTGCCGAGAAAGGTGCCGTGGCTTTTCAGTTTGATCATAAAGGTGTTATTAGGGTTAAGGGTTCAAGCGAGGACCTACTGTTGCAAGTACTCGACGCGGGGGCAGAGGATGCCGAAGAAGAGGATGGCGATACGGTCGTCTATACGGCCCTTAAGGATCTCGCCAAAGTACGCGAGAATTTACAAAACCAGAATATCGAAATTTTAGAAGCAGGATTATCGTATATAGCTAATAACTCAGTAGAGATTAGCGATGAATCTACTCAAGGTAAGGTAATTAGATTGATGGAAGCCCTTGAAGACATTGATGAGGTTACCGAAACACACACCAATTTTAATTTAGCATAAGCTTGACATGTCTTACTAAAAGGCTGACAATATTTTTTAGAGAACCTAATTAACATAAAAAATGAAAATATTTTTCAGCCGAGCACTAATGCTAACTATTTTGGCATTATTTTGTGTCTCTTTTTTACCAGCAAGAGCATTAAATGAGAGAGTGTTAATTAGCGAGATAAAGTTAGGTGGTGCCGTTGCCGGACAACCGACGCAATTCGTCGAACTGTTTAATGACAGTGCTAATCCGATAGATTTGGCTGGTTGGTCACTAGAATATGCCAAAGTCTCGTCGACAATTTCATCTTCGGATTGTAGCTCTCCAGACTGGAAAGCAATTGATGCTAGTTCTAATGTCAGAAAAGATAATTTATCTGGGGTTGTCCAGCCTAGAGGGAGAATTATCTTTGAAACTAGCCTAAATGATAATGTTGGAGGCTCTTTACGGTTGAAGCAGACTGCAGTAGACCAATCCTCTGTTAGCATCTTTGATTTAGTTGGTTGGGGCAGTAGTGGGTCACCTGCTAAATGCTATGAGACGGCTCAAGCTATTATTCCTGATAATGGGAGTAGTATAAAACGCATATTTGATAATGACGGCCATCCTATGGATACGAATAATAACTCGACAAACTTTAGTCTAACTGGGCAACTTCCGTCACCCGAAGTTGACCCTCCAGTTGTTACCCCCGACCCTGATCCGACACCTAATCCCGAACCTGAACCTACTATAGAGACTTACTTACCAGTTACGATTAGTGAGTTACTCCCTAATCCTTCAAGCCCACAAACCGATGACGAGGATGAATTTGTTGAGCTTTATAATCCTAATAACGAGGCTGTTAATCTAGAAGGATATAAAATTCAAACAGGCTTGGATTTTAATTACAATTACATTTTGCCATCTATTCAAATTGCCTCAAAATCATATCTCGCACTGGATTCCGCGCAAACTAATTTAACGCTAAGCAATACTTTGAGTGTCGCGAGGGTGTTAGACCCAGGAGGCACAATAACCCATACAAGTGAAATCTACGATAAAGTTGGAGAAGGTGAGAGTTGGGCGTTCGTTGATGGGGAGTGGGTTGTAACTGATCAGGTTACCCCGAACGAACCCAATCTTGGCCCCACTCAATTGTTTATAGACACCGGAGGAAAAGGGGGCATAACGCCATGTCCACCAGGTAAGTTTCGAAACCCTGAAACAAATCGCTGTAAAAATATCGTTACCTCGTCTAGTTTGGTGCCTTGTAATTCAAATCAGTACCGTAGTCCCGAAACTAACCGCTGTCGCTTAAAAAGTACCACATTGAGTGTCCTAAAAGCCTGTAATAGTGATCAGTACCGGAATCCGGAGACAAACAGATGTAAGAAAATTGCAGTATTGGCCTCCTCGTTGAAACCATGTGCTTCGGATCAATTTCGAAACCCCGAAACAAATCGGTGCAAGAAAATAGATTCCGGAAGTTTATTAAAGGCTTGTGAAAAAGGATCGGTCAGAAATAAGGAGACTAATCGATGTAGAAAGGTCGCTGGCGTAAACACTGCCGGAGGCTTAGAGAATGTGGCTACGGCAACTGCCAATCCAGTGAGTAACGGTGCTTTGGCAGTTGTTGGAGCGGGATTATTTGGCTATGGAGTATACGAGTATAGGTCAGAGCTAAAGAAATATTTTAATCGACTAAGAAAGAAATTCTAGATTACATAATGGCGATTATCGGGTCCTTGGGGCTTTTGTTTGTTATTATCTAGATAGATGAGAATACTAGGCATTGATCCAGGCACAGGAATTTTAGGCTTTGGGGTTATTGATGTCGAGAAAAACTCTATGACTTTAGTTGACGCTGGCGTGATAAAAACACCTGTGCACCAAGCAGATTCAGACCGCTTAGAAACTATTTTTAACGAGTTGAGCGAGATAATTAATGAATGCAAACCAACAGTTATGGCCGTCGAGAAGTTGTTTTTTGCACAGAACGTAACGACTGCGATGAGTGTTAGTCAAGCTCGTGGAGTGGTTTTGTTACTGGGTAAACAACACAAAATGGAATTGCACGAATATACACCACAACAAATAAAACAGGCGCTGACAGGTTATGGCAAGGCCGAAAAAGCCCAGATTCAAGAAATGGTCCGAACTATTTTGAAATTAAAAAGTATACCAAAACCTGATGATGCAGCCGACGCCCTAGCTGCCGCTATCTGTTGCAGCATGAATATGCGATAATATAGATATGATAGCGACGCTCGCGGGAATTGTTTCGGAAAAATTTGTTGATTCTATCGTTGTTGACGTGAATGGAATTGGTTACGGCCTGCTAGTAACCGTAGATGATTATGCAAAATTGCGTTTGAACGAAAAAGCAAAACTATATGTTTACGAGCATATCCGGGAAGCATCACACGACCTATTTGGATTTAGCAGGATCGAGACAAAACAACTTTTTGAACAACTGCTGAGTGTTAAGAACGTAGGCCCAAAGGTTGCGTTGGCAGTACTCGATATTGGGTCAGGCGATTATGTGCGATCGGCGATTGCCGCTGGCGAAGTCAAAACTCTTCAGACCGCCAAAGGCGTAGGCAAGCGAGCCGCCGAGCAAATAGTTGTAGAGCTACGTGATAAAGTCGGAATTGCCGCTGGTACTGGCGCAGACGACATTATAAATCGTGGCAGCGTTAACCAAAGTGATGAGGCTGTACAGGCGCTCGTAGCATTAGGCTACCAAGAAATAGACGCCCAGCTAGCCTTGCAAAACATTGACAAAACCCTCTCGACTGAAGAAAGAATCAAACAAGCCCTGAAAGGAAACAAGTGAATGAACATCAAAGATAAAGTAATTCTGGTTACGGGCGCTAGTGAAGGCATCGGGCTTGAGATTGTAAAAAAATTAGTTGAAAGTGGCGCAAAAGTCATTGGTGCTAGCAGAAATGTTGAATCCGGAAACTTTGACTTTAGTTTTGAGAAAGTAAATTGTGACGTTAGCAAAGTCTCAGACATTAAAAACCTAGTAGAGCAGATCGAAGAAAAATATGGCCAGCTTGATGTGGTTGTTAATAATGCAGGAATCTGGCAGAAATTGTCGGAACTAGAGCAAGTTGCGGACGACGAAATAGACAAGTTGATTGACACTAATCTGAAAGGGGTTCTGTACTTAACCAAATACACAATGCCACTACTCAAAAAACAACCTGAAGGACTAGTGGTTAATATCGTTTCTAAGTCAGGTGTTGCTGCACAGGCGGGCCAGTCGGTATACTCGGCAACAAAATACGGTGTCCGGGGATTCACCGATGTGCTAAGGGAAGATTTGAAGGATACTAGTGTGCATGTTATGGCAGTGTATCAAGCAGGTACTAATACTCAGATGTTTAAGAAAGCTGGCGATGATTTCCCGATTGAAAAATTTACCGAGGCATCAGACTTGGCGAATCAAATCGTGAGTGCAATCTGTGGTCCCGCAAAACTTTGGGTCAACGAACTTCATATAAATTACAGGTGAAATAATATGGCGATTGAGCGGATAACACAACCAGACGAACCAGATAACAAAGACGAGCAAGAACTCGAGGTAACGTTGCGGCCGAAAGATTTCGCCAACTACATTGGTCAGGAGCGAATAAAGAAAAACCTGCAATTATCAATTGATGCAGCTAAAAAACGCGGCGAGCCGGTTGACCACGTATTGTTGTATGGGCCACCCGGGCTGGGCAAGACAACACTAGCCAGCGTTATTGCAAATGAAATGGGTGCCCAGATTAGAATCACGAGTGGCCCTGCGATTGAGCGGGCCGGGGATCTGGCTAGCTTGCTAACAAACCTGCAAGACGGCGATATATTGTTTATTGACGAAATCCATAGGCTACATAGATCTGTAGAAGAAGTTTTATATAGTGCGATGGAAGATTTCAAATTAGACATCATGTTGGGTAAAGGACCAAGCGCGAAGAGTCTAAGGTTGGATTTGCCGAAGTTTACAATTATTGGCGCAACAACCAGGACTGGCGCATTAGCGGCACCGCTTCGTGATAGATTTGGCATGATACATCGCTTAGAATTCTACACACCAGAGGAAATTGCCAAGATTATAAAGCGTTCTGCGGGGATACTCGGGGTAAAAATAGACGAACCAGCCGCCGTTGAACTGGCGAAGCGAGCTCGTTTAACACCAAGAATTGCTAACAGGCTACTGAAACGTGTTCGTGATTATGCTGACGTGAACGGTGATGGAATAATCGATAATCCAATCAGCTTAAAAGCTTTGAAGTTGCTAGAAATTGACGAGTTAGGTCTTGATCCATCTGACCGAAGGTTATTGCTGGCAGTTATCGATAACTACAATGGCGGCCCCGTGGGGCTAGAGACGCTCGCTGCCTTAACATCAGAGGAAAGAACAACTATTGAGGATTTTCATGAGCCATATCTACTACAGATAGGATTACTGGAAAGGACTCCAAGAGGACGAAAAACCACACCAAAAGCACATAAACATCTAGGCAAAACGATCAATAAATCAGATGATCAACAAAAACTGGTATAATTAGCGTTAATTATGGACAAAGGTGATTCAGCGAAAAAACAAGGTATGCACCGTCTGTCTAGCCTTGGGCGAAAGTGCTTTGACTTAATTGAATTTGATCCGGATGAGGAGTTATTGTTAGAAATACGAAAACATCCAATTGGATTATTCTTTATTTATATAACCGGAATATTTATTGCTTTCTCACTGATTGCAGTCGTTACTGGTCTAGTATCGAGCGGTTTAATAGAAAGTTTTGGTCTAGGTGGTTATGAATCGGTAGTAGTTTTTATCGGGTTTTTGCTTTCAGTAGGTATTGGAGTTGTTACATACATTAATGGTTTTTTATACACTCATAATGTAATATTTGTTACCAATGAAAAAATTGCCCAAGTGATATATATAACAATATTCTCAAGAAAAGTATCTCAACTAGGAATTGGTGACGCGCAAGATGTTACAGTTGAACAAAAGTCATTTTTGGCCAGAGCCTATAACTATGGAACACTAACTATAGAAACTGCCGGCGAACAAAATAACTATGTGTTTAATTACGTGCCTAATCCATATAAAGCTTCAAAAGTTATAATCAACTCTCACGAGGTTAATTTAAAACACTACGGTAATTAATTGTTATTCGTTGAATGGGTTTTGGCGAGCATCTTCAAATAAGGCTTTTACCTGGATATTTCTGTCTTCTAATTGAGTGATTCGGTTTATAGCTTCCTCGTCAACTTTCGGGATATTTATTGTAGTTAGCTCCTGTGCAACTTTTATCTCAGAGGGTTCTTGAGTGACGTAAGCCCTGACTTGCCAGATTACAACACCGTACATCCCTAGGATAACGATAACAATCACAAAACCGATATATGGCTTGATAAGATCTTTGAGTCGCGAGAGTAATACGGGTATTTTATTTATATCTAATTTCATGATGGTTTTATAAAAATATTAATGGTTAGTGTGAATGTAAGGTTTGGGCTATTCGGAATTGGGTCGATTCTAATCTGTGTTACTTGCGCAGTTCTGCGGTTATTTTCGAGAAGTTTCAAGAAAGTTAGAAGTTGCGTGAAAGTAACCGGTGGTGAATCTTGCATTATGTTCATTTCTAATGAGTATACTCCCGAGACTCCTGGTACTGGGACTGCCTGTGAAACAGCAGATTTTGAAGATGCCGGGGTTTGTTCGGCTGCCGATTTAGGTGCGTCTGGATTTTGATTAACAGTTGATTTGGTCCCGCTATTATCACCTAGGTCAGATGCCGGGAAGGCGATGCTCCCGATATTTATGTTGCTTTGATCAGCCATCTTGATAATTTCTCTGACTGCTTTAGCTTGATCTTTATCCTGCGGTACTACTGTTTTTGCAATTTTATCAAAATCTTGGTACTTTTCTATGTCATTTTTGGCCTTTGTTAGCGCAGTTTGTTGTTCGTTGAGTATCCGGCTTTTTAGCTTGAGGTCTAACAGTGAAGATGCACTTTGTTTTAATATTGAATTTCCGAATAAGATTGAACCAAAAAATCCAATTATCAGCAGACAAAATAATGAGCACATTCCCCAATAGACTTTTTTGCTAGTCATGGCTTGGACTCCGACTTGGTAGTTTTTGTAATGAATAAATAGGGACTATTGTCTCCGAAGAGTGCGCGAAGGTTAGCTACGCAAGCGTAGCCGGTATCTGAAGCTTCAGCTTTGTTGCAATTTATTGATATGATATCAACTTTTTCGAATACTTTATTATCAGGGTCTGCTAAGTTAACTTGAATTTGTGTGGCTGATTTATAATCTTTTGCTTGAGCTGTTAAATCTATCCCACCTTCAACTTTTGAAATTTCTAGGTTTGACAAGACTGTGCCCGGAGGCATTACAGCGCCAGCTTGCTTTAATAACTTAGAGAATAATATTGTATTTTCTAGTACTTTTTGGATTAAAGTTACGTTATTAGATAAATCAGTTATCTTCTTTTGGGTCTCAGTTAGATTTTCAGACTGAAGGGTTTGCGTGGTATCGGCAATTTGTTTATTGTAGCTTTTCTCAGCGGCCTTGATGTATAGATTTCCGGCTCCAATCAACACAACCACAATAATTGTCGCAACTACAAGTAATAGACTCCATCTTAGAAGCAGGGTGTTTTTACGAGCGTAGATGATATTGCTTTTTTTGTCATTAGGCAGCAAGTTGATCATGCAAATATCCCTTTCGGGTTTATTAGCCCTAAACTTGCCGCAGTAATATACATAGATCTTTCAGCCCCGTTTGGTTCTTTTATGTGTTTAAAAATTATGTGATTCCAGGGATCACAAGCACGAACAGGGATTCTAAGGGCGTTTATTAAATATTCGCTTAAGCCGGGAACATTAGCTCCGCCACCGAAGGTAACTACTTGTTCAATCTTTTTGTTAGACTCGCTTCTTTCTTCGTAATATCTAACCATTCGTTTTATTTCTTTGAGCGTTTGGTTTAGTGTTGGGGTAACTGCTTCAACGATCTCAGATTGTTTCTTACTGGCGCCTAGTCCGTATTTTACTTTAATTAGATGCGCTTCGTCTTTCGTGACATTTAATTTACTGGCAATGAGGTTTGTAAAGTCGTCACCACCACCAGGGACTGTCCCGGTAACGGCCATATACTTATCGTAAACCGTAATATCAGCTGATACAGATCCAAAATCAATTAAGACTGATGGGACATTGTGCTGATCGGTATATCGGAATAATCTATCTGTTGATCCGGTAGTTGTCTCCATAACCACAGCTTCTAGACCAAGCATTCTTGAGAGCTGAAGATACGAGTCTATAATTTTTTTTGGGACTGCAACCGCCAAAACATCAATATTCTTATCGGTTTGTCTTATTGTAGTAAAGTCTAAATATAGATCACCGATAGGTACTGGGATGTATTGTTCGGCCTCGAGCCTTACTGCTTCTAATAGATCTTTTTTATCTAGTTTTGGGAGGTGTAATATTCTGCTAAAAGTTCGGGCAGCAGGAACAGAAAAAGCCACTCTTTTTGTAGTAATCTCGCCTACTAAGTTTTTTTCGAATAATTCTTGTACGGCTTTGGCTACGGATTCATGATCAATAATCATGCCTTTGTTGATTGCTGCTTCCTTAAATGTCGCAACGCCATATCCGACTACATGGTGGACCTCGTTATGCTTTTCAAGCTGCATAACCTTAACACTATTGAACCCGATATCTAAACCGAATAATGGTTTGTCTTTGTAAAAAAATGATTTTTCCATGATAGTTTATATAAGCATTAGCACTTAACATTAGTATAGCAAAAAAAAGTGTTTTTACAGAGTTGGGATTGTGTTGGCGGGACAGATTGATTCAGCTGGGCTGTTATATACGTTCCATTTCGACCTTAAGTATTCTTCAAGAGATTCTACATCCCTACAGCTGAGAGCATGATCATAAACGATTATTTCAGCAAAATCACCATAGGTGTATTTTTGTCCGCTACCTGGCATTGCCCCCGTTCTGTTACCGCCAAAGTATAGTTGATTGATGCTGTAGGTGTAGGGAGGTGTTGGGGCGATATTATTTTTTTCTGCCCCAATTGTGCCATTTAGTTTTAGCATCGAAGAAGTTTTCGTAGAATCAGTTGAAGTAAAATATGAAGATACTATATCTGTTTTATCTTCGCAATTAGAGCCACAGGTAAACGAGTTTTTATACTGAGCGACATTTGAAGCATAGACGTTAGTGAAGCCTGAAGTGCTTGCGTCACGCATTAGTGGAATAATACTATGCACACCGTCGGTGTCGTTGTTATAAGCACTGTTCATGCCTGATACTATCCTAGAATCTGTATCTGAAGCCGACAAGTTTGGTTTTATCACGCCAATGACAGTCATTTCTCGTTTTGAGTTAAGTGGTTGACTTAAGGTGCTTAGTAAATCTCCGCCAGCAAATCTAACTATCGTCTTATTATTTATCTGATTATCGACGCGAGTAGGGGCGGTTCCATGAGTAAAGATAGCGTTATTGCCATAGATTGACTTGTCGTCCCACTGCGATATTGCCTCATTGTTATTCGCCTGAGTATTTCCGGCGTTAGATGTATATGTGACGGATAACATTAATCCATTCTTTTTTGCTCTGCGTGTTCCGTTTCCACTAACATAAGATAATCCAAAGCCTAAATTGCCATCTGACCAGTTTGCGTTATTTACCATTTCTTGTACTACGCTTTTTACGTCTACCCCTAATGTGTTGCCGGGGGGGAAGTTGTTAGTTTGAAAGTTAATTGTGCTCGCCGTATGGCTATTTAGGGTGATTGTTGGAGTCCTGACCTGGTTTGTACCAGAGCTGGAGAATAGATTTAGATGCGGGTTGCTGGATGATTGATATAGACCCATTAGCTTATGAGTTAGTGACCCACTAGAACCGGCTGGAGTGCCCCCAACGAACGAAAGTGTTGCTGAAGTTATATTGGCGTTTTTTGGGATTGTAGTATTTTTAAAAACAATACCCGTATATAAGCGTTTTGTTGAATTACTATTACAAATTGCACTCGAGAATTCACTTATGTCACAATCATGCATTTCTAGGTCGTTACTCTGCCATGAACCTGTAGTTTGAGTACCGTTGTCTTGACGTTCTTCAATTGTATCTCTGGTGCTGTCATTAGCGTTGCCGAAAGTTGTTGTGTAGTTGACTGTTTGTGTACTGATGTTTGATTTTTTAAGTGTGCTGGTGTCGCTCGCATCAAGCCACACTATCGGATTAAAGTTATCTGGCGTTTTACATAGTGCAAATGTTCGGACTATTTCAGATCGTATATCGAAGATGTATTTTGCATTTGAGGTAGTTTTAGGCAGATAAACACTTCCAGTAGCTTTTATTGTTTTTTCAAAACCGTCTGAACTTGTATCAAGAACTTCAGCTTTGATTGTGACTCGATACCTGTCGTTAACAATTATATTTGTCTCTGGCGTACCACTGTATGCTCCGCATATTGAACTGTCGAATTGCTCTTGCGCATAATCAATTGCAGATTTTGATGCGGTTCGAGCAATTTGAATATATGTTTGCTTGTAGGCAAGATTCAAATTATTGTTAGATTGGATTAAGGCAGCGTAAGCTACGAATGACATAATTAGGGTTAATAAAATTATTGTTGGTAATGCAAAGCCGTTTTCGTTGCTATTTTTTAGTAAGTTATTAAAGATTTTTATTATCATTGGTTCAACCTTTTGAGCGTTATGCTAGAATCTCCGTAAATATCTTCTGCATAGGCTCTATCTTTTAAAATAATTTCTACTTTGATGAGTTGGGCTTGTTCGGGGTTAGTTACTTCAACATTATTTGAATCAAAATAGGTAACTTTAAAACTACTAAGTTTATCCGATAATAGTATATCTTTCGGACACGAAGTTGAACTATGGTCTTCTGGACAAGTCTGTTTCTCATAGCTAGTTCCACAGGTTGCTAGGGTGTTAGGCGCGGTTAAAATTCTTTTGTATAGTTTTGTGCCACTCACAAAAACTATAATATTGTTAAATAGAGCGCTATTATTTTGTAAGTTTGCTGGGTCACAGCCTTCGGTATTAATGTATACTGGCTGCCGATTAGGGTCGCGGTTATTCTTAGTTAGTGCGGGCGTAGAAATAATAAGAGTCTTTGGAGTAGAGTTGTATGTCCAGCCTCCGTTTGGAGCATAAGTGTCGCTGAGACCAGCGTTTGTGGAGTTAACGAAAGCATTGGCGAAATAGACATCATCCTGAAGTGCAAGGGTTATGAGTTGCGCATCGGTAGTGAGTCTTAAACTTGCCCCTTCTTGAGTTAGTTGACCAAAAAGATTAAATAGATAGGTCATCATTATTATGATAGTTACCATCATTAATGGAGCGACGACTAAGACCTCGATTAGTGTGAAACCTCTTTGTCTTGAGTTATGTATCATCGCCCAACTCCATGTTTTTGGATATAGGTAACATAAGTAATAGTTTGCTTGCTCGATCCAGAACCAAACTCAACTTGAACACCAATTTGTTTTAGGGTGTTTGAACTTGTGCTAACATAAGCCTTTCCGACTCTCGGTGAATCAACGGAATCAGGAATTTCGGAACTAAAATCTTCAATTTCATCCCACGCACCATTAACAGATGAATTCGGTAAACTGGAATAATCAGTGTTCTCGTACTTTTGGAGTTTTTCGAATGCAACTATATTAGATTTTTGAATATCCCGGGCTTTTTTGTTGATGTTTTGGATTGTATTGTAGGTGGTTATAAAGGCACTTAAAACCAGCCCAATTATAATAATTGTCACCAGTAATTCGACTGTAGCAAAACCGCTCGATCTTGTTTTTATAATTCTCATGCTTAGTACTACTTTACCATCTTTAAGCAACGATAAAAAAACAGGTTCAGCATTCTGAACCTGTTTTTTGTAGAAAACCTTATGTTTAGTTAAGGCTATTCTTTACGAACGTACCGCCACCTTCGTAGGTTGCTGTAAGAGTGTACTTTGTACAATCTTTTGTGGTGTTGTTACAAGCTGTGTCATCGTCAGCAAGTACTGCGTATGCGTATGCGCCAGCTGCAGGAGCATTTACAAGCGTTTCGACAGTAGGGTTAGAAGGATCTGATAGTGCACCAGCATCTAGACCTTTCATGCTAGCTGTTCTAAACGCAGAATCGTTCATGTTAGCAAGAGTTGGATATACTCCGTTTTGTCCGTAGTAGTACTCTAGCTGACTATGTAGAGCATTGACGTCAGCCTCTCTAGTTCTGTTGCGTGCATTCCTTTGTATACCACTGAATGTTGTTATTACAAGCGTAGCTAAGATGCCGATAACTATAATCACGATCAATAGTTCGATGATTGTGAAACCGCCTTGTTTACGTTTTAGTGAAGTCATTTGGACCCACCCTCCTTATGATTATTTTTATTATGTTGTAAGCGTAGGTTACATCGGCTTATATACCAATAGCAGGCCTAACTAGGCTTAATTATAAACATAAGCGACTAGTCGTCAAGTATTTTTTATATACTTATCCACTGCTATTGATTACCGACACTTTTACTTAGTCCTGCTATTGGCCCCATAACGCTCGCAGCTATGATACCGACTACTGTTCCCAGTAAGATAATCATAATTGGTTCAATTATCGAGGCTAGACCGTCAATGGCGGTTTCTACATCTTCTTCGTAAAAATCAGCAACTTTTACCAAAATTGTGTCAATTTTTCCCGATTCTTCACCAACAGCTAACATCTGAGCAACAATAGGTGGAAAATGCTTACTTTTTGATAAAGGTTCGGATAATTGTTTACCATTTTTGACTTCTTTAGCCGCTGCTTTCAGTTCGTCTTCTATAACAAGGTTACCTATAGCACCACCTGTTACCTCGAGGGCATCTAAAACGCCAACCCCTGATGACATTAACGATGCAAAGGTTCTGGCGAATCTGGCGATCGCTATTTTTATTATTACGTTACTCACAACTGGTGTCTTGAGAAGCAACCCATGAAATTGTTTCTTGCCTTTAGGCGAACGGGCCCATCTTTTAAATATAAATACTGATAGCGCAACCCCGACAACTATAAATATGGCATTATGTTGCATAAAACCGCTGATCGAGAGCATCGCGCGGGTATAGACGGGCAGTGAGTCTTCGCCGCCACCCAGATCTTTAATGATCGCACCGATTTTTGGGATAATAAATATCATAATTCCAAAAAAAGCGAAAATTGTAACTGTTAAAATCACGACAGGATAAGCCATAGCCGATTTTATTCGTTTTTTCATACTAGAATCGCTTTCGATCTGAATGGCTAAGCGTTTTAAGATTTCGTCTAAGATTCCGCCGGCTTCACCAGCTCTAACCATATTTACATAAACGTCGTTAAATACCCTTGGGTATTTTGCGAAACCGTCAGCCAGTGGTGTTCCACCCTGTACTTCTTTTGATACTCCCGCAATGACTTCTTTAAAATATTTGTTCTTGGTTTGTTCCTTTAAGGTGTCGAGCGCTCGATTTAACGGAACACCGGCTGACACCATCGTGGATAGCTGTCGGTTAAAGACGGCCAGATCTTTTATCTTAACTTTTTTTGATTTACCAAAGTTGGCAAAGAATTTTGAACTTGAGCCTTCTTCTCTGACGACCAAAGGCGTTAAACCTTGCTTTCGTAAGCTAGAGATTAAGGCTTCTTTATTTGGCGACTCGCTAGAGCCATTAACGGTCTTGTCGTCTTTAGTGTTTGCAGTGTATTTGAATATGGCCATGAGAATTTTATGTTTCGGTTGTTACGCGTAGTAATTCTTCGATTGAGGTTTGAGCTCGAAGAGCTTTTATGAATCCATCAAGTTGCATAGTGACCATGCCGTCCTTAATCGCTTGCTGTTGTAGGGCATCGCTTGTGGCACTTGCTACTATTTGTTTTTGAATCTCATTTGTAATATCCAAGACTTCATATATTCCCATCCTCCCTTTATAGCCAGTATGGTTGCAGTTGTCGCACCCACCATCGTGAGCGCGCCAGAGCTTGATAACTTTTGTAGCAGTTGTGCCGAGTTCAGAGGTGTCTTCCTTTCGAGTTTTGCTGGTATTTGTTTTACCTAGTCCTGCTGCTAGCGCTTGCTGTTCGAGCTCATTGATATGTTTCATGGTGGCTGGGTCATCGGTATGGAAAATGTTAGCTAATTGTTTTTGGGCTGCCTCGTCTGGTTCGTAGACTTCCCTGCAGTCGACACAAAGTCGGCGCACTAAACGTTGTCCAATTACAGCCCTGACGGTAGAGGCAATTAAAAATGGCTCGACATCCATATCTAATAATCTAGGCAAGCATGTGGCAGCATTGTTGGTATGTAATGTTGAGAAGACTAGGTGTCCAGTTAGAGCAGCTTGGATGGCAAGGTTAGCTGTTTCGGTATCGCGAATCTCTCCAACCATAATGATATTAGGGTCTTGTCGCAGTAGGGCACGCAAGCCATTAACGAATGTCATTCCGGCAATTGGATTAACCTGTGTTTGATTGGCGCCGCCAATACGGTATTCGACTGGGTCTTCTACGGTAGAAATATTGACTGATGGCTTGCTGATTTTGTTAAGAACGCTAAATAAGCTGGTGGACTTTCCCGAACCAGTTGGGCCTGTAACCAAGATCATTCCGTAAGGCTGAGTCATTGCGCGATTAACGCAATCTAATGAATGCCCCCAATAGCCTAGGTCTTCTAGGGTTAGTGCTTCGCTTGATTCGTTAAGGATTCTCATTACCACTTTTTCGCCGTCCATGATTGGTAGGGTTGACACGCGCAGGGCATATACTTGACCAGACACAGATATCTTAAACCGACCATCTTGAGGCGCGCGGTGTTCATCAATTTTTAAATTTGCTAGGATTTTAATACGTGAGATCAATGCCGCAATAACTTTTTTTGGTAATTTGTTGGCTTCGCGAAGCACTCCATCAACACGATATCTAATCAGAACGTGATTTTCGCGTGGCTCGATATGGATATCGCTGGCGCCTGCTTTAATGGCGTATTCAATTAGCAAATTAACGGTTTGAGCGACAGGTGAGTCCTCGGCGAGCTCATCTTTGCTGACCTCATCTTCACTATCTTTAGCGTCTTCTTCCTCGCCGTCAGAAATAACTTTTGTCAGTTCGCTGCCAATATTGCCCTTGTACTGATCGATGGCTGACTGAATCGCGGCGGATGAAGCGACATAAACCTTTAAGTTTGTACCTAATTGCTTTTGTAAGAAGTTAACTGCTTGGATATCATCGGGATCTTCCATAGCAAGTAACTTGCTACCCTTTTCATCGACATCAAAAACTACGGCGTTGTACTGTTTGGCAATTCGCTCAGGGATTAGTCTTAGCACTTCTCGTTTGATTTCTTTGGGGTTGAGGTCGATGAATGGTACTTCAGCTTCTTCGGAATATAGCTTTACCAGACCCTTCTCATCTATAAGCTCGTTTTTTATGACCATAGCTTGCAGACTGGATTTTTCTGCGGTGGCCTCTTCACGCAATTTATTCAGTTTTTCTTTTGTTGTTATTTTGGCATTGAGGATTAATTTCTCAACTAGTGCATCTGATATTTTCATGATTATTTATTAGTATTATATAAAATCTGGCTTAACATAACCATCTTTAGTTAATATAACTTTTTGATTCCCCGCAATTTATGCAGTATCCTGGGTGACTAATTGGTTTAGATTGATGTGATCGACACGATCCTTTAATGCAATAATAGACCGAGCTATTTGAATCCCAGTTTGCCAGTGTGTCGGCCGATACGTAATCCTTTAGATATTTATTGGCGAGTTTTTTACATGTTGCGCTGTCGCCAGCATTACAAAATCTGACACTTATTTGATACGTCTGATTAGGTCCGTTACTGTCAGGAGGCCAGTTATCATAATCGTAGACACTGCCGGGCCAAGGCGCCTTTGGCCACTCATCAATATTCTCTTGACCTTGGACGAATTCCTTAAGATCTGCGGGCACGTCTCTAACGACATCGGCTGGATAGTCGTTATATTTGGCAACATATAGGTTGGCAGCGTTTCCCATGGCATTAAGTTCAGCAATAGCCCGCGTATAATAAGCTTTTTGCTTGTAGCTTTGTCCAAGTGTGGCATAGGCTATTGTTGCAAGGATACCCAAGACCATTACAACCATCATTATCTCAACTAAAGTAAATCCTCGATCAAGCCGTTGTTTTAATTTCATGCTAAGTATAGTGTACCACCGCTTATGCTTTATCGACTACGGTCAATCTATGTTTTTTAACACTGTACTTAGCTAGATATTTGTTATACTAGGATTACGATTAAATTACAAAATTCTGGAGGGTTAAATAAATATGGCGAGCAAGGCTGATGCGAAAAAAACTGAAAAGGAAGCTAGCGAGAAATCTGGCAAAGATAAGGCATTGGGTCTAGCACTTGATCATATAGAAAAACAATTCGGTAAAGGTTCTATTATGAAACTAGGCGAGGGGACTAATGCTGATGTTGAATGTATCCCGACAGGTAGTATTTCGCTTGACTTGGCGCTTGGTGGCGGTATACCAAAAGGTCGCATAATTGAGATATATGGTCCTGAAAGCTCTGGTAAAACAACACTAGCACTACATGTTATTGCTGAGGCTCAAAAAACTGGTGGACGAGCAGCATTTATTGATGCCGAGCATGCACTTGATCCGGCTTATGCTAAAAGGTTAGGGGTGAAGACCGAAAACCTACTTGTTTCTCAACCCGACAACGGCGAACAAGCTCTAGAAATAGCCGAGACACTTGTTCGATCAAATGCAGTTGATGTGATTGTGGTCGACTCTGTCGCGGCATTAGTACCTAGGGCCGAGATTGAAGGTGATATGGGTGATAGTCATATGGGTCTTCAGGCGCGCTTAATGAGTCAAGCACTTAGAAAGCTAACGGGGGTAATCAATCGTTCTAATGCCACAGTTATATTTATAAACCAGATTAGAATGAAGATTGGGGTGATGTTTGGCAATCCAGAGACCACTACTGGTGGTAACGCGCTTAAGTTTTATGCCAGCGTGCGTATGGATATTAGGCGGATTGGACAGATCAAAAAAGGCGAAGAGATTATCGGCAACCGCACAAAAGTAAAAGTTGTAAAGAATAAGATTGCTCCGCCATTTCGGATTGCCGAATTCGATATTATGTACAACCAAGGCATTAGCCGATCTGGTGATATTCTAGACATGGCTACAGATAAAGAGATTGTAGAAAAATCGGGTGCGTGGTTTAGCTATAAAGGCGAAAAGATCTCGCAAGGTCGCGAAGCCGCAAAAAAATATCTAGAAGATAATCCAAAAATTATGGAAGAAATAGCCAAGAAAGTTCGCGAGGCAAAAGTAGAATAAAGTGGCACACGATATTCTTGTACAGATCGTTGACAAAAATGACCATGTAGTTAGAACGGGTGATCAGCATCAGGCTAGATTGCATGGTTGGACTGTGCGTATAGCGCGAATTATGGTCGAGGATGAGTCTGGAGATAATGTCCTTTTGCAAAAAAGGTCTTTTAATAACCCATTGTATCCAGGAAGATGGGATAACTCTGCAGCAGGGCATGTTGATGATGGGGAAGACTATCTGACGGCAGCAAAGAGAGAGCTATTTGAAGAAATCGGTATTAAAACTGATCACTTGATCGAAGTCGGCAAATACTATAATTCTACAAAAGCCGGCGACTATACCTTGAATCAATTTAATACCGTCTATAAATACGTTACAAAAGACACGCCAAACAAACTCCAAGAGAAGGAAGTATCAGAAGTTAAGTGGTTTTCAAAAAGCGAGTTAAAAAGACTTGTTCAAGAAAACCCAGAGTTGTGCACTAATGGGGTTATTGATGTAGTCGAGCGCTACTACTAGCCCACTTCCCTGCCTTACCGTTGCATCAAATACAACACTAATACTCTTCTTTTTACCAATTAACCATTAAATGACTAACATATATTGCTACTGAATTAATTCAGTAGCAATATATGTTGGATTAGTGTAGAATATTTATGGATTATTCAATAGATGCAAGAGCGAAATAATAATGCAGATTAGGATAGAAGATGGCTCGAAATAATGTTGAAGACGAAAATGTCCGTTCCCTAACTCTCATGGGTGATGGTCGGAGTCTTGGACTGACAATACCAATTAGATACGTTCGCAAATTTGCACTGGCACCAAAACAAAAGGTCCGTTTAGTCAGACGTGGCCAAAATCTAGTCATACAGCTTGACATTAAAAAGTAAGCTATAATATGCATTAATGGCAAGATTTAGCGCTGGATCGAGTGAAATTGTTGGTGATTATGTTTTTAGTGCAGCGCCATCATATCAGGAACTTTCAGCCGGCCTACATCGTTCCCCAGAAGTTGATATGGATGATCAAGAGGCAATATTGAATAGACTTGGTATGGTCGCACCAATTGCAGCATCTTTTATTATTACAATTCCACCTACCGAACAATCTAGCCCTGCTCCACCAGACGTTCGTGAAGCCTGGCGAGGAATAGGTCTGCCTGTTAGGACACGTATTGAAATGTTTAGATATGTAGGTATACACGCAGTTGATGCAATAAATTCTCTTGAGAATCAGTCATGCTCTGAGGAATGGCGTAACAATATTAGCGCCGAGGCAGCAGCTTGGTGGAGAAAGTATTTTAGAGAAACAGTGGCAGAAAAACACGATTTAAGCTCTGAAAGAGCTTTAAATACGGGTATTTTAGTTTTCTCTACATGTGATGGCGTATTAATTCCGGTGAGTGAAAAATGGTTTTTAAGACAACAAACCACAACTAATCAAGTTGAAAAATAAGCTATAATTATCGATTATGAAGAAAGCGATAATATTGCATGGCACCATGGGGTCTTCTGAGGGTAATTGGTTCCGTTGGCTAGAAAAACAACTTGTTAAGCGTCGTATGGAGGTTTGGTTGCCATCTTTACCTAATGCCGATAAGCCAAGCTTGAAAGAGTGGCTAAAGTTTGTCGAAGAGAATTGTCCCTTTGAGATAGATAAAAATACTCTTGTTGTTGGCCATTCTAGTGGTGCGATTCTAGGATTGTTATTGTTGCAATCTGGCTATAATGTCGGGGCGCTAATCGCTGTGTCGATTTTTATTGATAACTCACTGAATTGGGACCCTAATGAACGACTTTTTGATGTTGACTTTGATTACGATAAACTCCGTGCAAATCGTTCAAAGCGATTAATCATAAATTCTGACAATGACCCGTATGTGCCGCTAGAAAAGGCTGAAAAAATAGCCGGAAAGAGTCGTACAGAGCTATTAGTCATCAAGAACCAGGGACACTTCAATCTCGAGCAAAGCGAAGATTATAAACAATTTCCAAAGTTATTAGAAATATTGACAGAGAGACAGTTGCTGTGACGAAATATGTAGTGAATTCTGGGGGTATTAAACGTTATCCTAATCTAAAGAGAAAGTTTCACCGAGAAATTGTAAAAGACCTGGGGAATAGTCCAAAATTTCTATTGTGTAATTTTGCTCAAGGACGCGAGTATTGGGAGGCTAAGTTTCCTAGCTACTCGACGGCAATCGCAGAAGATATGCCATTAGGCACAAAGCCAACGTTTGAATTAGCAATTCCAGATAAGTTTGTAAGGCAATGCAAAAATTCTGATGTAATTTATTTTCATGGAGGGGACGATCACCTGATGCAGTATTGGATGAAGCAGTTTGATATACCAGCTATTTTTGAGAACAAAGTTGTGGCTACTAACTCAGCGAGTTCGGACATGCTAGCGAGTGCATATTGGACTTGTGATTGGCGAGAATGCCAAGATGGATTTGGTGTTCTTCCGATAAAGTTTATTCCTCATTTTGGTTCTGAATTTGGTAATGATGACCCGCGTGGCCCGATTGATTGGGGAAAAGCGAAGTTTGAACTAGAACAATATGGTGACAAAGATTTGCCTATACATGCTCTAGGTGAGGGAGAATTTATAGTTATCGAAAAGTGAGCTAGCTATATAGGTTCCGTGCATCACGATTAGTTACTCAGACAACTTTATATAGAGTTAGTAAAATACTTCCAACCCAAGTTTTAATATTTCTTTGTCCTTAAAGAACGTGCGATGAAGATGTTCTGTCGGCGTATGGGTTTGAGGTGTCCCCGTATGGACCAGTCTTTATGGTACCGGACGAGCTTTCCCATCCTTGCTGAACAGCTTCTTCGTAGTATGTTGCTGGGAACATCTTTTTGCCGCAGACTGATAATTTTTTGAATCTAGCAGTAACAATCTTTTTAACTTCAGTTCCATTGCTTGAATATTTAAGCCTGAATTTTACGATAGGATTTGTCTCGCCACCATTAGCTTTTTTATCGTAGCCTTCAATCTTGTTGTAAAAATACAGAGTTTCTGATAGATTTTTCGGATCTCTGCTACCCGTATACCAGCTAACTCCACTATTGGATCTGATTCGTTGGATAGACGCTACTTTACTCCGTCCGTCCCAAACCTTCCTTGTTTTGCCGGAATTAAGTTGTAGGTGACCCACGAATGACTCGTATGTTTCACTGGCTGTGGTTCGACTTGGACTCCCATAATTGTAAAGTTCGTTTTGAGCGCGCGCAATGTCACTTCCGGTTACCGCGCCATTAGATCTACTCCGAGCTACTTGTTTCGCCTTTGTGTAGATGTCATATACCGCAAATCGTACAGGTCTGGCCGGATTGTTTGAATCTCTACATGCTTTTAGCTTTACACCTTTATTGTCGGTGTATATAGTTTTCATACCTTTCATGTATTTCGGTAGTGACTTATTTAACTCAGCGGTTCGACATTTTCTAACTTTTACATCATCACCCCAGTTTGACGTTGAAGGATCTCCGCATCGTTGTTCGCTTTTGCATATTTCATCCCATGTTGCACCGCCTGCTGTGCCTCCAAAACCAAACATGCTAGCCATCTCTTGTCGTTGCAACAACCTTAAGTCATGATTTTTTAGCATTCGATTTTGAGAATTATTTATGTCCCTAATCCTTTCTGAGCTACCACCAATCTTAAGAACCCATAGATAATTTGAACCTTGGTCTCTAATCCAGGTTTCTTTATTTATTCTCCAGTGTCTCGCTCTAGCCCCTACTGTTTGGGCAGCTACTGGGCAACCTGCTGCATTGGCAAGTTTAAATTCATTTCCGGAAGAACGTTTGTATACGCTAAATCCAATAGCACTAATAACCACCACCACTAAGAGCACTAAAAATGTCTCTATGTGCGAAAAACCTTTGTTATTTTGTTGTGTCATTTTTTACCTTTTTTATTTTTATGCTTATGTTATGAATGTACACCGAATGATAACCTCATGTCAAGTAGACGGAACTATTTGTAAACAGACCTTGATATCATTAAGTTATGCCAAAAGTCACAGATATTAAACAGCAGGTAAAGCGACAGGATAGATATTCTGTTTTTATCGATGATAAGTATTCTTTTTCTTTGTCAGAGAACGAACTAATGCAATCCGGCATAAGGCTAAATAAAGAGTACACGGAGGCCAAATTAGAACAGTTAAAACAGACGGCAGTTTTAGATAAAGCCTATATGCGAAGCCTAGATATGTTGTCGAGGCGAGCGCGTAGTGAGTGGGAGCTACGAGACTATCTAAGGCGAAAAGACTATGAGCCAGAGGTTATCGATCAAATAATAACAAGGTTAAAAAAATCACAGTATATTGATGATTATAATTTTGCAAAGGTGTGGGTGGATAATCGAAGATTATTAAAAGCCACTAGTAAGCGAAAGTTATCACAGGAGTTAAAACAAAAACGAGTTGAGCAATCCGTTATCGATGAGGTATTGGAGGAAGATGATACAGATGAGCTAACCGTTATTCGTGAACTTATAGTAAAAAAACGCACGCAAAGTCGCTATCAGGACGACCAAAAACTAATTGCGTATTTGTTACGACAAGGCTTTAGCTATGGTGATGTCAAAGATGCCTTGAATTGCTAGGTATCCCAATCTGTTATTATTAAGTGACGATGAAGGACAAAAGAACGAAGCCAAACATAGAACGTCTAATTGAGTTCCAGAGTTTTTTGTTGAAATTCCAAGCGATAGATAGAGTTATTCATGTAAAAAAGAATGACAAACAAAAACAAGAAAACGACGTAGAACATAGCTATAGTTTGGCGATGATGGGATGGTTTTTAGCGAATTATTTTCCAGAAATAGATAGAGACAAGGTTATACGGTTTGCGCTCGTACATGATTTAGTAGAAGTTTACGCTGGCGATACTTATATTTTTGCAGATAAAGAGCATCTACAGAGTAAGAAAAAACGTGAGCATGAAGCACTTGAAAAGATTCAGGCAGAATGGCCAGATTTTTTTGATATGCATGATCATATTCAAGAATACGAAAAAATGAATTCAGACGAGGCTAAGTTTGTCTATTCGCTGGACAAAATATTGCCAGTAATGCTTAATCTGCTAAACGATGGATATACATGGAAGACTGAAAAAATAACATTAGAACAGCTTCATGAACAAAAAAAAGATAAAGCAACATCATCGAAAATTATTAGCCCGTACTACGAGCGACTTTATGAATTAATGATCGAGAACAGGCACTTGTTTGTTAAATGATGGCTAGGCGGGGGCAGCATCTTGGGCTACAGCAGGGTTAGAGACTGTAACCTTACCGGGGACAGAGGCTTCTTTGACGGTAATGCGTTTATGAGTTATTTCAATAATTTGGCTACGATCGACAATTAGGCTTCCACCACTAAAACTTTTTACTAACGATTGCCCAACATAAATTTTTTGTATAAAAAAACTATTTTTGTCGAAAGCGTAATCTGTAACTTTGCCCAAGCGTTTTTTGTCCTCGGTGTATACAGGCTTTCCTATTAATTCAAAATTGAGATCCAAGATTGGTTTTAACCTAACGAGATCTTCGGGGCTAGAGATTGCATCGTGGTCGTTTACTGCGAATCCTTGCATGACAACATCACGGATATCCTGTGATAGTAAAATTCCGTCAGTTTTGCGATTAATATCACGGGCATGCCAGCCTTCGATCTTTAGGTTATTGGGA
This sequence comes from uncultured Candidatus Saccharibacteria bacterium, assembly GCA_964510945.1. Taxonomy (GTDB): domain Bacteria; phylum Patescibacteriota; class Saccharimonadia; order Saccharimonadales; family JAGQNJ01; genus DAISWO01. The sequence goes on along the minus strand of CAZEED010000004.1, from coordinate 3,639 downwards.
TTAACAATAATGGAGGTAACAGTAGCCACGGGCGCGCCGGTGCGTAGGCTGAGAACAGGTTTGTCGAGTAGTTGTTGACCCAATATCATAAGCATTTTTATTATACACGTCGCGCCTTGTATCATGTATAGGTGATCGATAATCAAAGCAAAAAAATACTTAGCTTAAGCGCTGAACAGACTGAAGGTTTAGGTGAGAAAATTGGCAAAAGATTGCGCGGAGGTGAAGTTATTGAGCTATCCAGCGATCTTGGAGGTGGCAAAACTACGTTTGTGCGTGGACTAGCCCGTGGTGCAGGGTCTAAAGATAACGTGTCTAGTCCGTCATTCACTATAAAAAATGTCTATAGCGCACCGCGGTATGAGATTTGGCATTTTGATTTTTATCGTTTGAATCAGGCAGGCATGGTTGGCTACGAGCTAGAAGATGCTCTAGGAGACAGCAAAATTGTAACCGTGATCGAGTGGGCAAAAGATGCTAGCAAGGTATTGCCAGAAGACAGGCTAAAAATTCAATTTATGCCGAGCCCTGATGAGTCAAGAGAATTAACAATAAGGTGGCCAGAGAAGTTAGAATATCTGATGAGGGAACTATGATATTAACTATTCGATCAGATAAACCAGAGGCCGAGATTGCACTACTGTCTGGTGATAAAAAATTGGATGAGAATATATGGTCTGCCCATCGCGAGCTTGGCAATACAATTCATACAAAGATACGAGAATTATTAGGAAAAAATAAACTTGAACTAAGGGATCTGAAAGGAATAGTTTGCTATAAAGGTCCTGGGAGTTTTACTGGGCTAAGGATTGGGCTGACAGTGGCAAATACTATGGCCAGCGAGCTACAGATTCCGATAGTTGGCGAGACTGGACCTGATTGGCAAGATAAGGGCGTTAGGCAATTAATTGCAAGAAAAAATGAAGAATTAGTTATGCCAGAATATGGCCGAGACCCGCACATTACAAAGCAGAAAAAATAATTAGCATTGTCGTTTTGACGTGCTTGGATTATCATTATAAATAGGAATACAGACGACGTTTTGGACGTGTAATCCGTAAGTGATTTTTAGTAACAATTGATAAATCTGGATATTTTAGCTAACTAAAGAAGTGATAGTGATTGTTGGGTAAATACGCCAGAACAACATGGAAGGATAGGTATATGGAACCAATTGGCATAAGCTTAATTTTGGGTGTAATTGGTATTGGCACCGGATTTGGTGTTAGTACATATGTGCAAAAACAAAAATCAGGAGCAGTAGAGGAAAAAACCAAAAAGGAGCTAGATAAAGCAAAAAAAGAGGCTGAAAGTCTAATATCTAAAGCAAAGACAGAAGCTCACGAGATTGCGGACGCCGCTAGGAGAGAAGAACAATCTAGGCGTCGCGAAACAAAAGACGTCGAAAAGCGACTGTTGGACCGCGAAGAATCGCTAGATAAAAAATTAGATGAGATTGATAAACGCACGGAAAAAGTTCGTAAATCTGAAGAAGAAATCGAAACGCTCAAAGACGAAATTAGGGATATTCGCAAGAAACAACAAGACAAACTAGAGAAAGTCGCCAAATTAACCAAAGCTGACGCAGCCGATAAGTTGATGAAAATGACCGAACGAGACATCAAGGATGATCTTTTGAGTTTGATCGCCAAGATGCAAAATGAAGCCAAAGATACGGCGGAAGACAAAGCAGCATTTATTATTACCAGCGCCATGGAGCGAATGGCTAGTGAGGTTACTGCTGAACGCACAATTACATCTATCAAATTAGAAGATGAAGAGATGAAGGGTCGAATTATCGGCAAAGAAGGCCGAAATATTCAGGCTTTGCAACGAGCAACAGGTGTAGACATTATGGTAGACGATACTCCTGGTTACGTGGTTCTATCTAGTTTTGACCCTGTGCGTCGCGAAGTTGCTAGGCAAACTTTAGAGGCATTACTAAAAGATGGACGATTCCATCCTGGACGAATTGAAGAAGCGGTCGAAAAAGCGCAAAAGAATGTTCAAAAAGATGTTATGCGAGCCGGTGAAGATGCGGCGCGCGATGTCGGTATTGTAGGTATACCAAAAGAAGTTTTGCAGTTAATTGGTGAGCTAAAATACCGAACATCTTATGGTCAAAACGTGCTAAAACATAGTACTGAAATGGCCCACATTGCTGGTGTGATCGCCGAAGAGCTAGGTGCAGATGTAAAGACCGCAAAATACGCGGCACTTATCCATGATATGGGTAAGGCATTGACTCACAAGATAGAGGGCAAGCATCATCATATTAGTGGTGAAATGGCGCGAAAATACGGTGTACCTGAAGCAGTGGCGCATGCAGCCGAGGCTCACCATGATGATGTCGAGGCTACGACTACTGAAGCCTTGATCGTTAGAGTTGTTGATGCGATTAGTGCGTCTCGACCGGGTGCTCGCAACATTAGTGCCGAGAACTTTGTAGAGAGAATGAAAGATCTAGAGAATGTGGCAACGGGATTCCCTGGTATTGAGAAGGCTTATGCGATTAGTGCAGGACGAGAGATACGAGTGTTTGTTCGACCGAAAGATGTTGATGATTTAAATGCTATTAAGTTAGCGCGAGACATAGCTAACAAAGTAGAATCGACAATGCAGTATCCGGGTACGATCAAAGTTAATGTCATCCGTGAAACCCGTGCAGTCGAATTTGCTAAATAAGCTGAATCCGTGCTCCTAACTAGCTACAAGATGTTTTTGGCGTCGGATGTATAATAAATATGTGAAAAAAGTCTATTATGTACGACACGGCACAAGTGTCTCTAACCAAAAAGGTGTCACCTCTGGGGCAGAAGATGATACTGAGCTGGCTGAAATTGGCAGAGAACAAGCAAAAATAGCTGGCCAAAAACTTGCTGACAAAGGTATAGACATGATTGTGTCTTCACCGATGAAAAGAGCTGTCGAAACAGCAAAAATCATTGCCAAAGAAATAGGGTTTGACGTCAATAAAATTCAGACAAGCCGATTTTTTATTGAACGATCTGTCGGAGTGTATTCTGGTCGACCTCATGATGAATATAGGAATGCAATTATTAACGGTGAACTTTCAGATAGTGTTGAAACAACGGAACAAATGGTTGAAAGAATGAAAAAAGGGTTGGATTGGCTCTCGCATCTCGAAGGTACGAATATAGTAGTTGTTGCTCATAGTGCGATGAGTAGGACTTTTAGGGTTATTCATGATGTTATACATCACGATGAGATGTATAAATTACCTAGCTTGAAAAATGCTGAGATTTACGAATTCGAGCTAGACTAGAATTACATATCACAATAGGATATAATTTCCTCTGTTTCGGGGTATGGCGCTAGAATGCTAGAGCGAAAGTCTAGGGACCGCGAGGTCGCAGGTGAGAAATGCCTTGAATGGCATTTCGCAAGGAAACCTTCTGATGACAACTCGTTGGCAATCATGAAGTTTCGGGGTCGCCGAAGGTGACCGAGTCCTATACAATTAATACTCGAACATTTACATAAATATATTATCGGGGTATGGCGCAGTTGGCTAGCGCGCGCGGTTTGGGACCGCGAGGTCGCAGGTTCGAGTCCTGCTACCCCGACCAACTAAAGAAGATTGCCTTTTTGGTAATCTTTTTTAGTTGATTGCGATAA
>CAZEED010000003.1:0-119663 GCA_964510945.1 uncultured Candidatus Saccharibacteria bacterium | reverse complement strand
TTACTGCTACTGCATCAAACATAATTTGCTCTGCACGGACAAGCTGACCAAGTCGGAATTTACGACCTAAACCGTTCCTGATTATACTTCCGTCAAGCCATGCCAAACCTAAACCGATTGGGGTATCATAAAAATCTGGTGCATCGATAAACCTTTTGGCTTCTACATGACCGCTTGCTAATGACTCTTCCATTAATAGGGAGCTATGTAGTGCCGCCGGTTTATTATCTTTCCATTCCATAGCACGAAGTGTGGCCCACAACATTCTAGTAGAATTAGCCATTTTTGCCGCCATTTGCGCTCGTTAAATAGAACCATCAGCATCTTCATAATGTTGCATTCGATTCCAATATGACTCTGCGTCATGTCCAAAACGTCCCCTGACTCCTAGTCTTGCAAGATCACCCGCTTGATTATATCCAAACTTTTCTCGAGAATGAGCGTATTCACCATCTAGCCAAAGGTGGCAAAGTTTAACCACGGTAGGTGATGATTCTATCCCCATGCGCTTATTATTACACATTTAGTAGATATATTCAAGTCTACAGATTTGTGCACTTTGTATTGTCGTGGAGTACTATTAGAATGTTATGAGGAAGTTTGCGGTTTTTGATATTGATGGGACCTTAATTAGATGGCAACTATACCACGCTGTCGTGGACCGTCTAGCTAAGAATAACTTGCTAGGCCCTAAAGCCCATTATCGCCTAAATAACGCTCGCATGATATGGAAACGGCGCGAAAATATTGATGCCTTTTTGTCATATGAAAAAGAAGTGATAGCTGTTTATGAAGAAGCTCTGAGTAATCTTGACGTTAAGGTTTTTGATAAGATTGTTAAAGAGATTGTTGGTGAGTATAAGGCTCAGACTTACATATTTACACGCGACTTAGCTAAAAAATTAAGAGCAAAAGATTATGTATTGTTAGCAATCTCAGGATCGCACCAAGAACTAGTAAAATACATCGCCAAAAATTATGATTTTGACGATTGGGTTGGCACTGAATATGTTCGAGTGGGTAATAGATTTAGTGGAGTAAAAAAAGTTCCATCTCTTAATAAAAAATCTGTTCTAGAAAAACTTATCAAAAAACACAACTTATCAACCAAAAACAGCTACGCTATTGGTGACAGCAAAAGCGACGCTTTAGTCCTGGGCATGGTAGATAATCCAATCGCCTTTAATCCTGACCGTAAATTGCTAGCAATTGCAAAAAAACATCATTGGCCCATAATTGTAGAGAGAAAGAATGTAATCTATAAGCTAAAGGCGGGTGATGACGGATACGTACTGGTATAAGCAAGCAAGTGACAAACCACTTTTTCCGGAACTTGCATGGGACAAACCTGAGAATATGCGACTTGCAGGTAAATTGTTAATAATAGGAGGGAATACTCACGGATTTTCTGCACTAGGCCAAGCCTATCAAATAGCCCAAGAGGCTGGAATCGGCGTAGCAAAAGTATTATTACCCGATGTCTTGCAAAAAAGTGTAGGCAAAATACTCGAAAATGGTGAATTCGCCCCAAGCACCAAAAGTGGTAGCTTTAGCCACACTGCCCTAGAATCGTGGATAAGTTGGGCAAATTGGGCAGATGGAACGCTAATCGCCGGTGATCTTGGGCGAAACTCAGAAACTGCAGTGGTTTTAGAAAAGTTTATTACGGCCACAGCAAAACCGTTATTTATCACCAAAGATGCGATCGATTATTTTCGAGCGAATGCGAGGGAAGTATTGGTTAGAGACAAAACAGTATTAATTCTGAGCCTGTCGCAACTTCAAAAATTTTGCCTAGAAATTGGCTGGACATCCGCAGTCACTTATAAAATGACCACTTTACAACTTGTTGAATTTTTGCATAATCTCACATCCTTAAACCCCATCAGTATCATAACCTCCCATAATGGTAATTATTTCGTTACCCATAAAGGTGTTGTTAGTACTACTAAAAATGCTCAAACAGACGATATCTGGCGGGTAGAAATCGCCAGCAAAGCCAGTGTCTGGTACATCCAAAACCCAAACAAACCTTTTGAATCTTTGACTAGTTCAGTTTTTGATACTTAGTAATATCATTGCTTTATATGCATTTTAGTTGTATTATACTCTTATGTCACATAAACATCGTCCAACCCCAGAATCTCCTTCGCGTAGGCAAAGGGAAGATCGCCTCAATGTAGGCCAGCTGATCGGCGAATACTTAGACCAACCAACAGTTGAGGACAAAATTCAATTAGCCGATCGATTATCAACCTCTTCTGTACTATACTTACTATCTATTGTAGCTGAAATGTACGCCGATACAGCCGCCGATCCATCTTTGGATGTAATAAAAAAGCAAGATTTACTAGAACGGTCACAAAAAACCTGGCAAAACATCGAGACTAGAAGTTCCACAAACCACATTGACCTATGTAGTTTTGCTGGTAATGCAGCGGTTCGGTTGGCTCTACACCCGTCAAGGCGTTGGCTAATCGTCGGTGAACGAATTCCGCCCCTAGATCAAACTAAAGAAGATTATGCGAATCTACTTTTAAGAACCTCTAATATTGCGACCAATATCCGTACAACTAACTCAGAACACCAACGAGGCGTACTAATTGGTACCCGATCTGAAGTAGCCGTTCAAGCTTTATTAATGAGATTTGCAATTAATAATGAATTTGATGATTATGCGCCTATGCTTTCTCGGCTCTCTGAAGACTGTGGGGATATACCGCAAAATCGTTGGGACATATCTGTTTTTATTCCCGACACTCCAACCAATCCTCTTAAAATAGCCCATAAGATCCAGGTAAAAACGTCAGCTCATGGTTATGATGAAGGTGTCGAATATGCAGATCATATAGATGTTGTCCACGTACAAGATGATTTATCAATGGGTAATAGCCCTGTGCCAGTCCAAGCAATCATAGATGAATGCCTCGCAGACCAATTTGGTGCTGAAGACAGGATTGCCAAGTACAATTTAGATAAAAGAACAGATCTGCTTTTGGATAGACTAGGCTAGTTCAGGATATCAACCGTGCGCTCTGCCTCTATTGTCCATAATTATGTACGGATCTTTTAATGAAAAATTCTTCGTAGTCCTTCATAGCTTATGAGCAACGAACGGACGATAAAGGATGGTGCCGGAGGAGAGACTCGAACTCTCAAGGGTTGCCCCACACGATTTTGAGTCGTGCGCGTATACCAATTCCGCCACTCCGGCACAACAAAATATGAATAAGCTACGGAACAGAGATAATTGTACTACAAAACATCACTTCTCTGATATACTTTTATCTGTTAACACTAGCATAAACAAAATTATTAATGGCTGACGACAAATCTCGAAATGATCAAGTATTAAACAGTACTGCAAAAGCTGCAGCTGATATAGCACGGGCCAAATTAAGTACATTATACAAAAAAGAACCTAACCTCACACAAGATAAAGGCGAAGCCAAAGATGCTAAAGTAGAGAAAACCAATTTTTCCAAACATCATAAATACATGGATGATTTAACCAAATCAGGTAAGTCACTCGCCGGAATCCAAACTGCATGGTACAACTACTATGCAAATTTATCTGATATCGAAAAAAATGAAGTATGGCAAGAGTTTTACGACCAGCACCAATATAAAATAAACGCACGAGGAGAAAATGCATCAATCCCAGCTAACGAAACTCAGGCTACAACATCCAAAACTTTGTCTTTATCAAATAAACCCGACATCCACACTATAAGAAGAAATAAACTATCTGCAAAACAGCATATTCAATCAGTATTATTTGGCCTAATGGTTGGAAGCATAACTATACTATTTATACTATTTGGATTTTTTAATGAAAGATTCATCGCCCCCTTTATTACTCCCAGCAAAAACGTCAGTACAACACCAATAATCGGAGACCCTAATTCTAATGTTGCAGGTATTGGGTCCGAAGTAATAATCCCAAAAATTAATGTTGAGATCCCAGTTATTTACAAAGCCTCCGATATTCTGAAGGCAAATAACGCCAATGATCTAGAAAGTGCCATTCAAAAAAATCTAGAAGACGGAGTTGTGCACTATCCATCAACCTCACTACCTGGAGAAAAAGGTAATATTGCAATAGTGGGTCACTCTAGCAACAATATATTCAATCAAGGTAAGTATAAGTTTGCGTTTGTATTACTCTCGAAGCTTGAAGTAGGTGATACTTTTTATCTAACAAAAAATAAAGTCCGTTATACATATAAAATATTCAAGAAAAAGATTGTCCCACCAAATGACGTATCGGTGCTCGCAGATAAAGGCAGTAAATCTACAGCGACGCTTATAACTTGTGATCCGCCAGGTACATCACTCAATAGACTAATAGTAGTTGGTGAGCAGATTAGCCCAAGTCCATCTAAAAACACTGTACCAAAATCCAAGCAATCCAGTCCATCAATCGAAGTACTACCTAGTAATGCCGAAAGTTTATGGAGTAGGTTTACCAACTGGCTATTCAATAAAGATTAAAACTACTATTATTTAGCTTTAAGTTCGAAGCTCTGAAAAATATATGATTTATTATTTATTGCTGGCACTATAGCGCTCATAGCAGAATAATCAGAGTTAAAACTAACCATTTTATCATTAGTGCTCTTGATCAACTCATTAACGTTCGTTCCATCAAAATCAAACTCTAACACTTTATTAGTTGAATTTACTATTAAACGATGACCGTCCATCCACTGGTGCGATTTAATATCTGCGTACTTTTTATCTAGCGCGAATTTAAACTGCCTATCATCCTCAGCATCATAAATATCGAAACTAGAGCCATTTTGCGTACAGATAAATCTTGCGTTGGAAGAGAATGACAAATACTTAATATTATCTAACCTCAATGTCCTAGTAAAATACGCTGGGTCACCATTTTGCTCAGCACTAGATAATGGATCTCTAAAAACATATAATTCGTCTTTACCGCTTGATGCGCCGACTGCCACATACAAATCACCATCATAATCCGCCAAATCAATAAAATATTTATTTGACTTAGGTAATTCTTTAATTGTAATCAATCCCTTGCCTGAGTCCCGTAATTGCACTCTTACAGTATTATTTTTTTGAATATCCTTATTGCTAATATACAAGATGGTATCGTTCTTATATGGCTGAAACTGTTCGACATTATTAAGTACTTTTTGAAGAGAACTATTTTTTAACGATCCGGTTTGCAATACGCCATCACCCGTAAGAAGATATAGATTGTCTGGACTTTTATCGCGTAATCTAACGCTCTTAAAATTCTTAGAATATTTTGAATTGATATTAATAGATCTATCAGGGCTTTTTGTGTCTATTAATAAGAACCTATCCCCGGAGAGAGAATTATATCTAATTAAAACATGGCGGTTATCGTTCGACCACTCTACTAGTTTCATTTTACTCGAAGAAACTAAACCTGAAAACAATTTATCTGAAAATTCTAAAACTACTGGTGATGAGGATAAGCTATTGTTATCGAACAGATCAAATTGCAAGAAAGAATTTGGCTTTTGAATCAACTGTTTACTTCTATCGGGAGAAGTGGTTACTAACCCAGGCTTTGCAGAATATGAAGCAATATCCTTAGACGTAATTCGTTTAGGAAACAAGAATGGGTAGTCTAATCTGGTAATCTGTCCGCCTCTGAGTTCCACAGATTTTATCCAAGGTCGATAGCCAGATTTTGTAAAATTAACTGTATAATCGCCTTGAGGCAATATCAGACGATCGTTAGTGGTGACTGATTTGACAACACCAGTACTTGCATTCTTGATATTTACGTTGGCCCCACTAGGCTCAGAAGCTAAAAATACTGTGCTATTTTGATAGACCTCTCCATCCTTATTCACTCCATAACCAAAAGCAGCATAAAGTAACACCACAGTGCTAACAGCAATCAAGATCGTCATTAAGCCATATCCAATATATAGTCTAATTACACTGCTTCGCTTTTTTTTGGGATCGAGAAAATCCATGCCTTTCTATTCTAACAGACATATGTAGCCACAAAGTGCTTGCGGCAATAATCGTAAGAGTTTAAACTAAAACCTGAATATTAGAGCGGAATGCGCTAAGAGGGTAGTAGTGAAAGATCAAAAACACAAGATAGTACTAAATGGCAAGATATATGATGTAAAAACTGGTCAAAAGGTTGATGCTCACACTGTTATGGCTACTAAAAAACCTACATCGGCCACTCTTCAAGTGCCTAAACAAAAAGTTATCGATGGAGTTATTGCAAACTCAAAATCACGACCTAGCCTTCAGGACCACCGCAAACCGACATATAACTCGGATTTACAGCCAACTCAACAACCAAAGTCTATAGACAATAGCACAACACTACATACACCGCACCATGCTAGCGCTACCCATAAACCACACAATATTAATCATGTAAAAAAACATCGTCCAGAAAAAGCGGTAACTCTTATGAGGAGAGTAGTATCACCACCATCAAAACATTCTGAATTGGCAAGATCAAATCAAAATAGCATTGCTTTAAGCGATAAAGAAGGCCGATTACGAAGAGCTAAATCGATTAAAAAAAGTGAATATATACAGAGGTTTCCAGTTTCCCCACAAAGTGCTGAAGATTTTTTAGCTCCACCTATTATTAGGGTTACTGAACAAACAACATCAATAGAACCAGAAAAAAATATAACTTCAAATTCCACAGTCTCAGCAATAAAAACTATAAAAACTCGACAAGAGAAAATTTTTGAAAAGGCTATAGAAAATGCTGATTCTCATAAAAGTCTATCTAGAGCAAACCACCAAAAGTATCATCGCCAAAAACTACACACAAAACGCCGAACCTTTAGATATGCCAGTGGCGCACTAGCAGCACTCCTCCTCACTGGATTTGTGCTTTATCAAAACATACCAAACCTAAGCATGCGGATTGCATCTAGTAAAGCTGGGTTTAGCGCCAGATTGCCCGGATACAATCCCTCGGGCTATGCATTATCAGGACCAGTACTATATTCGCCAGGTAAAATCACAGTTAACTTTTCGTCTAATTCAGATGATCGTAACTACAGTCTAACTCAACAAGTATCCAACTGGAATTCTCAAGCATTGATCGACAACTTCTTTGCAATCGATAACAAAGAATTCCAGACCTATCAAGAAAAAGGCAAAACAATTTTTCTATATGGCGACAAAAATGCAACTTGGGTAAGTGGCGGGGTCTGGTATCAAATCCAAGACGCAGATGAACTCAGCAGCGATCAAATTCTGAACATTGCCAGTAGCACCTAGAAACGTCTTTGTTTATAGAACAGCTATTACTAAGTTACAATGTATATTATGCAAAAAGTTAGAACTAGATTTTGCCCTAGTCCCACTGGTTATATGCACGTTGGCGGTGTCCGTACGGCACTATTCGCCTGGTTAGTTGCTAGACAAAATAACGGTGATTTTATATTAAGAATTGAAGATACTGATAAAAATAGGGAAGTCACGGGAAGCGAAAAACACATTTTACAGTCGCTTAAGTGGCTAGGATTAGAATGGGATGAAGGTCCAGATATTGGCGGTCCATTCGGGCCTTACAAACAAAGTGAAAGACTCGATTACTATAAAAAATGGGCAGATAAATTAATCGAGAGCGGGCGAGCATATGCTGATCCGTACACTCCAGAACAAACTCAAGAATTCCGACTTGATGCACAAAAAGCAAAAAAACCATTTTTATTCAGAAACCATCGGCCCGATCTCCAGGCCAGCGAAACCCAAAAATGGGACGGAACAAAACCTCTACGTTTTAGATCAAAACCAAAAACCTATTCTTGGCATGATGATATCATGGGTGATTTACGCGCGGGTCCAGAAGTCATCGACGATTTTATTCTAATAAAAAGCGATGGTTATCCAACCTACAATTTTGCCCATATCGTTGATGATGCTGAGATGAAAATTAGCCATATAATCCGTGGCCAAGAGTTCATCTCGTCCACAGCAAATTATCTTAACTTATACGAAGCATTAGGGCTTACTCCACCAACAATGGCTACAGTCCCACATATTCTGCAACCCGAAGGAAGTAAAAAACTAGGTAAACGTGATGGGGCCAAAGACATCCTTGACTACGCCACGCAGGGCTACTTACCGCAGGCTATGATAAGCTTTCTGGCCACATTAGGCTGGAATGACGGCACCGAACAAGAAGTATTTAACAAAGATGAATTAATCGCTAAGTTTTCACTCGACCGTGTGCAGCGCAGTGGCGCACGCTTTGACGAGAAACGTCTGCTCTGGACTAATGGCCATTTTATTCGAGAAATGCCTCTAGACAAACTATCTGATAAAGTTACTGATTTTTGGCCAAAGAGCGCAGATAAATACGACAAGACATATAAAGAACAAGTACTAGGTGCCGTACAAGAAAGATTAAAGCATTTTAGCGAACTACCAGAACTAACAGAATTCTTTTTCAAAAAGCCAAAATTTGATATCAGTCTAGTTGAGAATGATAAAAAACTAAATAAAGTCGATACAAAAGAGCTTGCTGCACTACTAAATACGTCAATAAAAACACTCGAAAAATGTGATTTTAATCCAGATAATTTACGCGAGCATCTGGACGGTCTACTAGCGCAAACTGGACAAAAGCCTGCAATTTTACTAGGCATTATTCGATTAGCGCTCACCAGAGTTGCTTCTAGCCCTAACTTAGCCCAAACTCTTCAAGTATTAGGCAAAGATGAATCGATATCTCGTCTGAAAGAAGTTATGCTAAAATTAGAAAAGCCATAAAATACTAATCTAGTTAAAAGGTAAACTCTTGGATAACAATAACGAAACAAAAATTGATAATGAAATAGATTTGGACAGTGTGACTGATGCTAGCACTACACCTCCACAAATCCCCGGTGACCCATCTACTCCAATAAATAGCCCAAGCCCAGCAATCCATAAGAGAGCTTGGCGCTGGACAAAAAACTTATCAAAAAAACAAAAAATCATTTTAGGCGTTGTTGTCCTAGTTTTCCTCGGGGGAGCCTGCGCTAGTGCTATGTGGATACTCAATAAGCAAGCAGGGCCACTACCAAGCGCCACAGCGCCGACACCACCAACCGAAGTCCAATCACACCTTACTGGGCTAATGATAAAACCGGAGGAGCAAGAGAAACAAGTGACAGGAGTCATGATCGAAAATAGCCCTGACGCTCGTCCTCAATCAGGGCTAATCGATGCTGGTGTTGTGTATGAAGCTGTTGCAGAGGGTGGAATCACCCGATTCTTGGCATTGTTTCAAGACACAGAATCAAAATACCTAGGTCCGGTTAGGAGTGTCCGCCCGTACTATCTTGATTGGTTGGTACCGTACGACGGAGCTATCGCCCACGTCGGTGGTGCACCAGAAGCACTTGCCCAAATCAAATCTCAACACATCAAAGATCTAGACCAATTTGCTAATTCTGGAGCCTACGATCGAGTAACGACAAGAATTATGCCACATAATGTCTATACGAGCACAAAACGTTTACGGCAAATTGAAAAACAAAAAAATTATAACAAAAGCACTTTTGATGGGTTTACTCGGGACAAAAAACCACGTCCCCTAAAAACGCCAAAGATTAGAACAATCAACTTAACACTTTCTGGGCCGCTTTACGATGTCGTCTACAAATACGACAAAAAAACAAACTCTTATGATAGATATTTAGCCGGAGCACCTCACAAGGACGAAAAAAGTGGCAAACAGATTTCGCCAAAGGTAGTAATTGCTATGGAGATTAACAGGACTCAAAATGGGGTGTATTCAGTCTATGCGGTAAATGGTGGTGGTAAAGTTAGGGTTTATCAAAACGGTGAAATGATAATCGGTAGATGGAAAAAGAAGAATCGTAAGTCAGAAATCCAACTAATAGATAAAGATAATAACCCGATAAAATTATCCCCAGGCAAAACCTGGATCACGGCAGTTGAACCTGGCCACGTAACACAGAAGAAATAAACAGGTAAACGGGTGGACTACTTTTCAAAGCTACAAAGACAAATCAGAAATTACGTCTTATTCTTTTTTATATTTTTAATAATTGTGAATTATGCATTTTGGTGGTTAATCACAGAGTATTATGTTCTGCCAAAACCACTAGTTCTAGCGACGGCCTCGATAATTAACATAACACTTGTGTACTTCGTTGCTACGAAAATTTCCGACTATATTACTAGCCCGATAAAACTGCTCGAGCAAGTTATACTGCATGTTAGCCCAACGCAACATGGGGTTACCGCACCGAATCTAGACAAGGCCAGATTAGGAAAAGAATTAATCTCTAGTCTTTCGATGCAAATATATCAGATTGCCAGTGTTATCGATAGCCAAAAAACCCCGCCCCACAAAGACAGTGACGAAACATATTCCAAATCCGTACTAGACAGTATCCCAGTGCCTCTGATCACAATAGATAGACACCAAGTAATAAAATACGCCAACCCCATAACCGCAACTTATCTAGGCTTAAGCGAGTCTGAAATAGTCGGTAAAGATTTCTACTCGGTATTCAATTTATCTTTTCATTCTGACGACACACTAGATAGCTGGCTATCCGACAATCGCAAACACAAGTTAACTTCATCAAAAATGTGGGACCGCGTACGCTTAATCCTCCCTGATCAAAAAACTAGGCGTCAACTTGACCTAATAGCCTACTTTAACAAAGGTAGTTCTAACAACATCGAAACAATTCTAACAATCATAGATAGAACAAAAATATACAACAACGAAGACGATGGACTGGGTTTTATTGCGCTTGCGGTACACGAACTTCGGACTCCGTTAACTATGCTCCGTGGTTATATTGAAGTTTTTGAAGAAGAACTTGACGGCAAGATTTCTAATGAGCTGAAAGATTACATACAAAAAATGAATGTATCGGCTCAACAATTGGCTGATTTTGTTGGCAATATTCTAAACGTTGCTAGAGTTGAAGAAAATCAACTATTCCTCCAACTACACGAAGAAGATTGGCCGACAATTCTTGAAGAAGTGTCCAAAGACATGAAGCTTAGGGCCAAAGTTAACAACAAACACATAACCTTTGAGGTTGATGATAGTTTACCAAAAGTAGCTGTTGATAAAATTAGTATCTATGAAGTAATCAACAACTTGCTAGACAACGCCATAAAATACAGCGACAAAAGCAGTGAAATTATTGTGCGCTCGATCAAGCGCGACGACGGGCTGGTCGAGACTACGGTACAAGATTTTGGTATCGGTATACCAACCTCAGTAATCGGCAACCTATTCGAAAAATTCTATCGCAACCACCGATCACGCGCTCAAATTGGCGGTACCGGACTTGGACTATATCTTAGTAAAGCGATTATCTCGGCTCATGGCGGTCAAATCTGGGTGCAGTCCAAAGAAGGGCGAGGTAGTACTTTTGGATTTACGCTAATCCCTTACGATCAACTTGCCGATAAACAAAAGAACGAACATAATAAGGACATAACCAGGACCGCTCACGGCTGGATAAAAAATCATTCGTTTTACAGGAGCCAATAATGCAAGACCATAATGACAACCAACAAGACACAGCCCCGCAAGAACCGATACAGGACAATGCCCCAAAACTAAAAAACGTTTTGTGTATCGAAGACGAGCATTTTATTAGTGAACTATATGATAGAGCGCTTAAAAAAGCCGGCTATAACGTGACTACCGTTGTTGATGGTCGGCAAGGTCTTGAGGCAGCCAAAACTGATAACTATGATATTATCCTCCTCGATATTATGGTCCCCACAATTACCGGTATCGAACTACTCGAAAAACTGAGACAAGAAACTCCGCCAATAAAAGCTAAAATAATCATCACCACCAATCTAGAACAAAAAGAAGACGATCGAAAAGCCATCGAAAAACAAGCCGACGGCTACATAATTAAAGCCAACATCACCCCTAGACAACTAGCCGAGTTTTTGCAAAAATTTGAATCAACTACTTAGGCACGTTTTAAAAGTAGTTCAAAATACTGTGTGCCACCAAAAGGGATTTTTTGTTTAACGATGTTTTTACTAGTCATGGAATTTGCCGAACTAATCACAAAACTCCCGTAGCGTTCATTAATCTCGTCAATTGCTTCTGTGAGCCATTCCTCTTTGTTGACGCTGTCCATAAGGCTAGTTTGACTACGATTAGAAGGAGTTAGCTGATAACAAGTAATGCCCATACTGGCCACAACGAGGTGTTTTGGACGCTGATTAAAAAGTAGTAGCGCCCGTTCATAAACGCTTTGATCTGTGTAGAAAGTTGTTTTGAACATTTTTCGTTTATACCAACCCTCGCCATTAGCAAACGAAAACCACACTAGTACTCCTCGGGCATCAACATTGTTATAACGTAATTTGCGTCCAGTCGTCTCACACAAATACTGGAAGCGCGACAGAATCTTGCTCTCATCATGAGTACGTACATCAAGCACATATTGTCGACCGACGTTACCCAGTTTTGTCTTGTAATCATCGACTTCATAACCACGCAAGCGTTGATACCAATCTTCGCCAACAACCGATCTAAATACGGCCTTACGCAAAATATCAGACGGAGCGTCCAAAAATTGCAGTGGAGAACTGATGCCTTGAGCATTCAATCTAGCCTCATAATGCTCGGCTATTCCTGGTAAATCAGTTAGTTTTAGCCCAGCGTAGATTTTCTTGAGGTTAGCGTGCGTTATAACGTCCAGTCCGTCGGGCTTGTGCAATCCTGCGGCCAATTTTGCTAAAAATCGATTAGGCGCAATACCGATGTTTACACGCATCCAGTCGCCAATCTCGGTCTGCACGCGCTTTTTAATCTCGTAGCCTATAACACTTAAGGGACGAGGGTTAACCACGCCTCTAGTGCCATGAAAATCAATAATCCCTTCATCAATACTTTTCATTTTGACGTTAGGCGAGTAGCTCTTCATAATGCTGGCTAACTTTTGATAAACATAGTGATACTTTGGCGGATCAGTCTCTACCATAACTAAATTTGGCGCTAGCAGCTTAGCCTCGTCAAAGCGCATACCAACCTTGATACCCTTAGCCTTGCCCTCGTACGAGCAAGCAATCACACAAGCGCCCTTAGTCAGACGATTGGTCACCGCCACAGGCCTACCGCGCAAGGACGGATGAGCCTGTTGCTCGGTCGTAGCAAAGGCACTATTAAGGTCTATATGCATGATATTCGGCCTTTGTCTGTTAATTGGTAACTGCATTTTCGCCTTCCAGTATTGCTTTTAGGGTCCATATCAAGCCCTCGGCATCAAATTCTAGACGATAATCATTAACACCATCGCTAACATCAAACACATGTATCATCCGCAGACCTTTTTTTGTCGGATGTCTTAAGCCGAGTTTTTTAAAAACAACCTCTTGCTTTTTGTATTTCATTTTTAGCGGCATACAGATAGGCGACCCATCACGATAAAGATAGGCAACAGCCACCTCCACGCGCTCATTAACACGAATAGTCGGATCCATAATAATTGCACTCCAAAATCAATAAAGAGAAAGTAGGCTTTAATAGTTTTTTCATCCCGATTGCCCAAGGTGAGGATGATAAGTGTTTGGAGTAAGGAATAGCAGTGACCGGAGTGTGCAATCCTGATTAAGAGCTCGCAGGCGATGGAGTTAACTCATGCCCCCGTAGCTAGTTTGTATTATACGCTAGGTGTCTAGCTGAGCATATGGCTCGTTAGCTTCTGCTAATTCACTGAAAAAATCAACAACAAACTGTCTTGCAAGTTCTGCCAATTTTTGACCTGTCAGAGTCTCTAACCTTAGCTTTTGAAACTCTTCTTTACGAGATAAGATTTTTTCAAGGGGATAATTAAATTCGCTGTATGTGCGGATTGTTTGATAGACACCAAAAGGTCCAAATTTTTCTAGCAAATCGGCATCCGCTACAACCTTAGCCTCTAGGTTACCCGGAACTTCATCGTGCATACTGCCTTTATGAGTACGAATACAATCAGCTATTTTTTGTACCTGTTCGTCCGAGTAGTGAGCCCCAGCCTCCTTTAGGTACTCAGCAATCTTTTCTGCACCTATTGCTCCGTGAGTTCTACCGGTCGCCCCATACAAAAAGCCAATATCGTGTGCAGTAGTTGCTGGCAATACAATACTCATATCGGCTTTTTCTGCTTCGCCTATAACAATTGCATTTATGGTATCGCGATACGC
Source organism: uncultured Candidatus Saccharibacteria bacterium (assembly GCA_964510945.1). Taxonomy (GTDB): domain Bacteria; phylum Patescibacteriota; class Saccharimonadia; order Saccharimonadales; family JAGQNJ01; genus DAISWO01. The sequence continues at coordinate 105,476 of CAZEED010000003.1, read as the reverse complement.
ATGTGCCCAATTATGAGCGGTAAGGTGAGTAGCTTCACCGAATTGCTTTTTTGTATATTCAAAAACAACTCTATACTTTTCGTCTTTGGACAGATATTCGTTTAGTTTATCAGCCAATATTATGGCAGATTCATGAAGTAATTTCATTTTAGTATATTAACAGTTTTAACACTCTCTAGGAGAATCGAACTTTTAGAAAACTCCTCATTTATCTTAACTATAAAGCAGTTTTATAAGCCGGAGCCTTGATAGCCACGTGCAACATAATCGCCCCAAGCCGTAACTGGCCCAGGGGTGACCATATCAAACCTTACCTGATGAAGACCGCCAGCAAGAATGCCATGGTCAATGCACTGATGGTCAACATTGCCATTCGCGCTGAATTTATTGGAGGTAGCTCTATGGACCCAGCCGTAATTTGTAAGCTGATATATTTTCCATCTATAACTAGGGCTATAAGGCATTGCATGTCGGTTGAAGTTCGTATCTACGCATACCCAACCTCGGCTATTAGACTTTGTATAAAATAATCTCGAATATTGATCTCCAGATTCGGCCAACCAATCTACAAATCCATCATCTCTATAATCAGTTCTTGCTATTGCGCTAGAGGCGAAAGATGCATGTGGCATCATGGAACTCACAAATCCTAGGCATAGAACCATCACCAATATAAAATAAGCACCTTTAACTTTTTGATTTATAACTCGATTAATTATCATAAAAATCCTCTCTATGTATAGAGATTATATAACACTTTAGTTGTTTATGCAACTATTACTTAGAGCTAGCAAGTTTGATTTGAGTAGTCCTAAGTTTCGGCTTTTTGACAAACAGCTCAATACATATCCGACAAATCGATTTGCTTATTGGTGAACCACCTACAATCGAACTGGAACCAAATTGTTGAAGATATCCGACTATTATGACTAGGTTATCTGGACTTAAGGTGTCAATGAGTATTCCCGTGGGGAGTGGAACCTAGAAGTACCCACTACTTAAATGGCGGCTCAAAGGCCGGCCACTCGTGATATGGGAGCAAGTCTTTTAGTTTTTCAGTCTTTTTACGGCTCAATACAACGTCAATGTCTAGCCCGTCTTTAGTCACAAGCTGCATATATTGCCTACACACGCCGCATGGTGGGAGAATATAGAGTTCCTTCTTGGGGTTATCATTCCATACGGCTACAATCTTCTTCACTTTATATTCCTTGTTAGTAATCATTTGAGAGATTGCTGTTCTCTCAGCGCAAAAGCCAAGCCCGCTACCGACGTCGAGACATACTCCTCGATAGATGTTGCCATCTTCGGTAATTAATGCTGATCCAACCTGACCCATATATGCGTCATTCACGTGTTTTGGATTCATAACTTCTGTTGCTAGGTCGATGAGTTCTTGATTAGATACATCTTTATTTGCCATATAAGTCAGTATAGACCAAAAGGGTATCGAACAAAATAACAGTAGTGGAGAAATTAGAAAAACCAGCATGGTTGCTGGTCTGTATCTGTTGGTGATCCCGGCGGGATTCGAACCCGCGATCTCCTGGATGAGAACCAGGTGTCCTGAACCGCTAGACGACGGGACCATATGAGTATTTTACTATAAACGTTCGAATCTGGGATTCGGTCACCTCCGGCGACCCCGAAACTTCGCTATTGAAAACAAGTTTTCATCGGAAGATTCCCTTGCAGATTGCCACTGGGCAATCTTCACCCGCGATCTCCTGGATGAGAACCAGGTGTCCTGAACCGCTAGACGACGGGACCATATTATTCTAGTCAGAACAATACTACCATAACAGAGGTAAAAAACCAAAGATGCCTCTATTAAAAATTTGTCACATACTCTATAATTAAGCATAACTAATAAGGGCGGGAATACTCTGACTGCAATATGCAACACGTAAATCCAAAATGGCTTCGTAATTTTTGCTACTCGACATTACTATTTGATGTTTTTCTATTCGGTGGTTATTACTTTCTTCAAGCAACAAATGCCAGCCAAAATAGAATAGATTTTTGGGGGATTACTCCTTTCATATTAACGCTAGCTGCAATTCACGTTTTTGTCACAATCTTTATCTACCCAATTATAAAAAAACGATCTGAATGGGCAGGCTTTGTAACCGCTCTAGTCCCATACGGAATAATGCTATCAGCGGTTATAGAGACTAGCGGAAATGTAAACCTTTTCTATAGAGTCTTGTTCATTATTTTGGTTTTTATGCTAAATATGGTCGGTCCTTATCTCGCTATAGCGTCTGCAGTAATAGCCTGGATCCTACTTGTCTTTGATTTTTTAAATCTTGGCCATCCTGTACCAGCAGTCAGGGGAATGAATATCATTATCGATATTCTTGTGACGGTTGCAGCTATAAGTGGATGGTACTTTTTCAGACGCTTTTACATAAAACAAGAAGATAAAGAAACACTAGCAAAACTTAATAACGAAAAAATCAAAACTAACTTTATCCTCGCCTCTATGACAGATGCGGTAGTTCTAATTAATCCAGACAAAAAAATTGATTACATAAACCCCGCAGCCGCAAAAATGACTGGCTGGCCAGCCCAAAATGCTATTGGATTACCCTATACCTCAGTCTTGAAATTTTATGATCAAAAACAACAACCTTTTGCTCAAAGCCAAGAACCTCTCCTAAAATCACTAACTAGTAAAAAAGCCGTTAGAGAAAATAACATCCTAATACAAACCCGAACAGGTACATATCTAGACGTATCGGTCGACGCGATGCCACTTCTTGATGACCAAGGAATAGAAACCGGAGGAATTCTTGGTGTGCTTAGAGACATGACCAAAGAACGTCAAGAAGAACGCCAACGAACTGAATTCATTAGCACGGCATCACATGAAATGCGTACACCTGTTGCCGCCATTGAAGGATACTTATCCTTAGCCCTTAACGATAAAGTAGCGACAATTGACGATAGAGCGAAAGAATATCTAAATAAAGCCCACGCCTCGACACAACACTTAGGACAACTATTCCAAGACCTGCTAACATCATCCAAAATAGATGACGGGCGATTAACAGACCATCCCGAAGTAATCGAAATAGGCGATTATCTTGAAAAGCTAACGGAAGATTTAAAGTTTAGCGCTGAGAAGAAAAACCTTATCGTGGAATACATAGTCGGTACAGACGAAAATGTACAGGATGCCAGCTCTACCAATAACAAAATGATTCGACCACTCTACTATGTGTACGCTGACCCAGACAGATTACGCGAAGTAATCACCAACCTGTTTGATAATGCGGTAAAGTATACCGCCGCAGGTAAAATATCCATTGGGTTAACGGGCGACAAGAACGTGGTGCAATTTTACATAAAAGACACTGGATCAGGTATACCGAGCGATGATTTGCCTCATTTATTCCAAAAATTCTTTCGTGTCGACAACTCTGCAACAAGGACCATTGGTGGTACAGGTTTAGGGCTATTTATTTGTAAGAAAATCCTAGAGCTATATGATGGCAAAATTTGGGCGACAAGTAGACTAGGAGAAGGCTCGACATTCTTCGTTAACTTACCTCGTCTAGATTCATCGCGTGCAAGAGCCAAGCAAATCCAGATGCAAGAGACAGCTAAAAATAACCGTGGTACAATGTTAAACAGAACATAAGCATGATGAGAATTACAGGTAACACATGTCAAAAATAATGCTAGTCGAAGACGATAATAGCCTGCTCGAGATTTACGAAGCTAGGCTGAAAGCCGAAGGCTACGACATAGTTACCGCCAGAGACGGCGAAGAAGCCCTAACTGTTGCCTTAAAAGAACACCCTGATCTAATTATCGCCGATGTTATGATGCCTAAAGTTAGTGGTTTTGATATGGTGGATATTCTTCGTTCAACCCCAGAGACAAAGGCCACAAAAATCATTATGATGACTGCGCTTAACCAAGCCGAAGATAAAGCTAGGGCAGAGAAGTTAGGTGCCGATAAATATTTAGTAAAATCTCAGGTTACTCTCGAAGATGTAGCCAGAATTGTTCATGATGTACTAGCCGAGCAAGACGCTGCCGCCGCAGCTGCAGTGACTTCCGCAACAGGTATAGAACCTTCCGTAACCCACCCAAAAGCATCGCCTACGAGCCCTGCCTCTCCAGTCAATCGAATCGTTAATGCCGTAGCTGCTCAACCGAGTGCACCAAAACCTGTCGTAGCACCAATCTTAAAACCCGCTACCGCACAACCACCAGCCCCATCTAGCGCTAAGACAATCCCTGTTGTGCCAGTTAACTCAGCAACACCAAAAATCGCTACTTCTATCCCTGTATCGCCAGCCCCAGAACCCACAAAAAGCGTACCGATCACTAGCATGCCAAAAGTTGCCGATCAGCAACCACCAGCTAGTCCACAAAACACTTCCGCCACTCCCGCTTCAACCTCAATCCCAATTACTACCACAGACGACGAAGATGAGACTAACACTAACGACAATCTAGTCAAACAGTCACCGGTCAAAGATCCGTTCTTGGCAAAAAACCCAACTCTTTCGGATTCTCCAGATATTGCACCACCGGTCAAAGATTCAAGCCCCTCGACAGACATAGCTAAACCTCCAGAAGCAGACAATTCGATTGCTCAAAAAGCTGTCGAGAGTCTAGCACCTTCAACGAACCCAGAAACACCAACAAATGATCAAGAAAGCGCGTCAGATGACTCTACGACAACAAGGTATCTCAAAACCGACAAAGATGATAAGAGTAAATCGATGACTCACAACAAAGTAATTGAACCGACGCTTTCTACAGAAGATGATGACAACCCAACGCTTACTAATCTGTCAGAAATCTCAGATGCCGAAGTAGCCAGCGCACCTCCGCCACCAGTCAACACTGTCATCACGCCGGACCCCGATAAAGGCTCAGCCAACTCTAGTCAAAATTAAATCATCTTGTATAGTTAGCTCATGCGTATCAACAAATTCGTAGCTTTAGCATCAGGTGTCTCTCGACGCAAAGCTGACTTGTTCATAAAACAAGGTCGTGTACTAATTAACTCTGTTGTTGCTGACCTAACTAGTAGAGTTGATGATTCTGACGTTATCTCATTAGATGGACAGACGTTAAAAAAACCAGACTCATGCACAACGATAATTTTGAACAAACCTGCTGGTTATATTTGCTCAAAAAATGGCCAAGGTGGAAAAACTATATATGAGTTATTGCCTGATAACCTACAAAATCTTAAAACTATGGGCCGTCTGGACAAAGATTCTTCTGGTCTGATTCTGCTTTCTAATGATGGCGATTTGGCCCATACTCTCACACATCCATCATTCTCTAAAGAAAAAATCTACGAGCTGACTCTTGATAAAGCACTCTCAAAAACTGATGCCCGCAGAATAGAGAAGGGTATAGAACTAGAAGATGGAGTCAGCAAGCTAAAACTAGAACAGCTATCAAATCCAGCCGACTGGCGGGTCACAATGAGCGAGGGACGAAATCGTCAGATCCGCCGTACATTCGAAGTCATAGATTATCGGGTCGACAGACTACATCGCACTAATTTTGGAAGCTACAAGCTCGGCGATTTGAAAGAAGGCGAATTCAAAAACGTTTAGCAGAATATTGAAATATTATATAGGTGTTGTCAATATTATCTACCTCTGTTATACTACTTTAACAAATGAGTACTACTAAAGCGCCAATTATAGCAATTGTAGGCCGGACCAATGTTGGAAAATCGAGTCTATTTAACTGCATGCTAAAAAGGCGGGAAGCCATAGTAGCCGATGAACCCGGAACCACTCGTGATAGCATCAGCGCACGAGCCAGCTGGGAAGGCCAAGACTTTTGGATAGTTGATACAGCGGGGATGAAAGACCCAGAGGATGATTTTGAATTTACGATCCAAGAACAGATCGAACAAGCAACCGAAAGTGCAGACATAATCATGGTCACCATCGAGGCTGACATAGGCATAACTGATGATGATCGTAAGCTGGCCAGACAAGCCTTGAAGAGCAAAAAAACCGTCGTCCTGGCAGTCAATAAAGCCGACAAAATAAAAGGTGCAAAGCCGGAAGATTATCAAAGACTGGGCATTAAAGAAATAATCCTCACCGCCGCCACTCAAAATCGCGGGATTAGCGAACTTTTAGATTTTTTTATCGCCAACATTCCTAAGGCCTCAATAAATATTGACCCCGACACACTAACTTTCGCCTTACTCGGACGGCCTAACGTGGGCAAATCATATCTATTCAATACTCTTGCCAAAAAACAACAAGCTATTGTTGCTGAGCGCGCTGGCACTACCCGTGATATCAATCGCGCAATCGTCAAATACAACAAAAAATCTATTCAATTACTGGATACCGCTGGCATACGACGAAGCGGCAAGATTGAACGTGGGGTAGAGAAGTTTAGTGTAATCCGAAGTATTAGTGCTATCGAACAAGCTGACATTTGTGCCCTAGTTATGGACGTCAACGAATTAAACACTCAATTAGACCAAAAGATAGCCGGCATGATTAAAGAGGCGGGCAAGGGCTTAATCATCATAGTCAGTAAATGGGATAGCCTAAAAGAACGAGAGATTGAGCCACAAGAAGAACTGACTATCGGATACGGTTCAGAAGAGGATGAAATTTATAAAACGACTGCTGATTCCAACCGTAAATTGTCAAAAGCCGAAAAACTCAGACAAGCCAAATCTAATAGCTCTGGAGAAGGCGACGAGATATATAAGACAGAGTTTACGCGTGACCAAATTGCCCCGCAGATCCAGCAAAATTTTGCTTTCGTCCCTTGGGCTCCACTGATCTTTACCAGCTCTGTCACTGGCCAGAATGTCACAAAAATTTTTGAACTTTTAAACACTATTCGCGACGCTTCAGAGAAGCTAATTAGCACGCCCGATCTAAATCGTTGGCTACACCAAATAACTGATATCCACCCACCAGCAGGACTAAAGAACAAAAATCCGAAACTTCGCTATATCATCCAAGAAAAAGACAACCCCACAAACTTTAAAGTCTACGGCTCTGACACCAAGTTCCTTCACTGGAGCTACAAGCGATTCATGGATCGTAAACTACGTGAAAAATATGGTTTTATAGGATCGCCGGTAAAATTCTGGTTCTTTGATAGCCGAGATGATTCACCAGCCATCTACACCAAACGATAATTAGATGCTATTGCTTGCAGGATCAATTTTTCAGATTATAATAAATTTCAAAGGTAAACAAAGGAGTGTAATGGATATATTCAAAACAAAACAAGATAGTGGAGAAGTAAAAGATGTTCTAATTAATTGGCATCTTGAACAAGAAAGAAGAGAAACCAGATTAACCCTAGTTTCTGAACGAGATAAAAGACAAGATAAGTTACATAGCTTTGGGAGAGCTGTGCTATTCGCATTTCCAGACAGAGTTGATGATGCAAGAGCAAGCAAACCAATCAGAATTGAAAGCAAAGAATACAATGGAGTGCCTATTAGCCGTGTCTTAAAGATTAGTACCAGAACATCCAGGGCTAGCACAGTACCCAGCTCCCCAACATATTCAGATATAGTGATTAGTCTATATGAGGCTGTAATAATTAGTTCAGAAAAAATTGACGACGACTTGGTGCTGCCGGGATGTAGCGAACGCCTAGGAGCACCTATCTCAGTGGTAGATTTATCAAAACCTCATGACGAATATATTGGCATTTATAGAGATAGTGAAACATGGGACGGCGTCCTAGATAGTAATAACAATCCTTTGCACAGAGACAATATTACACGACAAATATTAGATGAATACTTTCAAGAACGGGAATCTACTGCTGAACAAATTTCAAAAGCACTAAGTGCACAGGCCCTTAATCCGTTACCGATAGGTGTACCCGAAGGCATTGAAATACCATCGTTTATTTAAAAATAACCAATAAATTTATATCAGTTTAATTAGTTCCTAAAACTTCATAAAATGTTTCAAGCACTTCTCGACATTTTTTATCAGCATTTCTATCAGCGACCATTATAAGCTCACCATCATACATAATTGTCGGATCATCGCCAGGGATTCTTGCGCATCCCATACTGTATCCTCCTGCATATTGCCCGTAATCTAGAGATATCCTGGTTACAAATGACCCAGGTTCTTCCGGCGCTTCAACTAATCTATGGGCTTCAGCAGCGACATTGTATCCTTTGGATCTAGATGAATGTGAAAACCTATTAGTGTTTTAAGCACAACTTGCTTCGGCAATCTCTGACTCGGATTTTACAGTTCTTGTGCCATTTACAACTGCGATTTGGTGCTTTGAATCCCCAGGAACAACAAACTCATATTCAAACTTTGGCATGCCCGTATGCCTATCTGCCGGCTTTATCAAACCATTAGATAAAGCAAATTTTCTAAACAAATCAAGAATTTTATAAGTTGGGGAGCTGCCTCTAAGGTTCTCAAAACTAATATCAGGTATCACAATATTACTACGACCAACGGTTGTTTCATGTTCGCTATTTACAACTCTCATGCGTTTCTCCCCTTTTTTTATATTATTACACAATGATTAACAACTTGCTACGTTTAGTCTAATACTAGATACTACCTGTATGGGTTTATTCGTCCGTAAACATACCGAGAATACCGACCAACCGCTTTACAGCACTTCGCTGGGCAATACTATCTTGATTGTTGGGCTGGGCAATATCGGCGAGCAATACAATAACACACGCCATAATATTGGCTTTGATTGCATCGATGAATTCGCCCGACAACAGGGCTTTCCGGCATGGCAAAAAAAGGCCGATTTAAAATGCCATTTATCAAAACAAAATATTGGCCAAACCCACGTAATACTAATAAAACCAACGACCTTTATGAACGAAAGTGGTCAAGCCGTCAGCGCCGTTGCGAAGTACTTCAAGATAGCCAATTCTAGCATTACTGTGGTGCATGACGATCTTGATATTAACTTTGGCCAGATAAAAACCAAAGTCGGGGGCGGATCAGCAGGCAATAACGGCATAAAATCACTTATTCAACATATTGGCGAAGACTTTGGCAGAGTCAGAATCGGCATAAAAAATGACCTACTCGAGAAGACGGCCAGCGCCGACTTCGTATTAGCAAAATTTAATAAAGAAGAAATGTCCGAAATGCCAAAGCTAAAAAGGGAAGTCTCGGCCATCCTCAGTGAATACACTGTCAGCGGGGAGCTACCCCCTGGTACTAACAACTTCTTACTGTAGTCACTCATAAAATCAAAAAGACCTCAAGAGGGTGAGGGTAGCCAGTGGCTACCCGCAAGAGAATCTTTCAGCTTAGCGACTTGTCGCTAGCTTGAAAGTTCTGGGGCCGCCAAGGGTGGCTGGGCACCACTTAAACGAAAAAGAGCTTCTAGAGGGGGTGGGCACCGCTAGAAGCTCATTTTCGGGGATATCACGCCCATCAGGGGATATCCCAAAATTACACCCTTCAACCCACCCCAGCGAAACATCGAACGTAGTTATACGTAATCGTTCGTGTCTACCGCGAACGGTAATTGTGTAGACTCGCTATTTTGAATTGGGGTAGCCTAAGGGATCTTGCGAGCAAGCCCTAGGTTACAGTTAAAGGGGTTAGTTTGTTTTAGAACGTATCATCGGGCAAGCCCGAATCAGCGCTCAAAAAAGTGGAGGGTAACAACTCATTTGGGCTCGCTCTAAAACAACCTAACTGTCATCCTGATCTTATCAAGATGATAGAATATGTATATAAGGTACGATAAATCCTGTAAAAGGACTTACGAGTTGCCATATTAGCAAATAAGTTACATTATGTCAATACTAATTAACTAACTTGAATTTTTGACAAATATGATTCAAAAACATAAACATAAGCAAATTCCGATTCCCGACAAATTGACCTCTATTCCAGATGCACCCGAGAATTTATTTGCGATAGGCGACACTCTTAATACCCTCCTTAAACAACCAAGGGTAGCGATAGTTGGCTCGCGCAAAATGACACCTTATGGTCGCCTTGTAACCGAAAAGTTCGCCAGCGAGTTAGCGAGCAATGGCATAGTAATAGTTAGTGGCTTGGCTTACGGTGTGGACGCTTGCGCACATCAATCAGCCTTATCTAGCGGAGGTAAATGTATTGCTGTTTTGGCTTGTGGATTAGACCAGATGTACCCAGCTGCTAACAAGAAACTAGCCGATAATATCGTAGAAAAAGGTGGTGTTATCCTGTCAGAATATCCGAAAAAGACCGAACCTCTGCGGCATCACTTTCTAGCCCGCAACCGAATCATTTCTGGCCTTGCGGACGCTGTATTAATCACCGAAGCGGCTCAGCGTAGTGGTAGCCTCAACACTGCTGGTCACGCACTAAACCAAGGGATACCTGTAATGGCGGTGCCCGGTAATATTAATAGCCTAATGTCAGGTGGCACAAACAACCTTATAAAAAGCGGAGCACATCCAATAACTGATGTCTCAGATATGCTATCGATTCTAGGTCTGGATAAAGAATCTACTCAGCAGTCACTACCAGTAGCACTCAGTAAAGAAGAATACTTAATTTTAACCCTACTTAAAGAAGGGGTCTCCGATGGCATAGAACTCCAAGCTAAAAGCGAACTAGACCCAGCTATGTATGGCCAAACCCTAACCATGCTAGAGATATCTGGCAAGGTAAAGCCAATTGGTAATAATAAATGGGCAATTAGTTAACACACGAATTATTGACAATGCTCGGATTAAGTACCAAAATAAATTTATGCAAACTCACGATCATGGATTCGATGCCTTACTAACCGAGAGATCAATGTCTATCTTGGGTAATGAAGCTTACGAAACCAACGGTGTCATACCTTATACTAATTCGCTATCTGAAAAATACAGACACGAAAGTCTAACTCACACTTTGGTAGATAGTGCAGTTAAAGTTTTTCCCACAGTCCTTGACGATTACGACAACGATATCTATCGACACACCGGAGAAGCGATTCGATTCTTCCAGGGCGGCATTCTGGTAGTGAGACTCTGTTACGCACAACTTGATGATGAAGGTCGAAAATTAGTGTTTGAATCCGGTAAAGAATTTGAAAGACAGTATACTGTCCACAATACACCCTCGTTTGAACAACAAGATGAACTAAGTGATAAATACCGAGCAGCCTCGTGGGCAGGATGGAGTCTCGCAGAACCAACTTTCAGAGAGTTAATTAGTGAATGGGAACCAGTAGTATGTAAAGATATAGTCGAAAGAACAGCATACCACAATGGTATTGGATTCATGGTCTACCTTTTAACACTAGCTAGAGAGAATATCGATTACTCTCCACCAAAAGATATGGAAGAGATTGAAGCTTTGGCAGACCAGATCAAAACTGGAGCGATAGACTGGGATCAAGCACTGTCTGAACTTTAGATTTACCTAAAAATTGCGTACTATAGATAGATGAACTCGTACAAAAAACTAATCGCTGTACATTTCTTTAACGGTATAGTTGCCGTACTGGGAGGCATTGGGCTAATAACAGGATCCGTAAAACTACCGGCCGATACATTAGCTCATAGTGGATTTCCTAGCCTATATTTTCCCGGAGTGATTTTACTTGCAGCCGTTGGTGGAATTTCACTACTAGCTGGGATTGCACTATATAAAAAAGTAATCGGGGCAGAACTGGCAAGCATTCTCGCTGGGATCATTGTAATGATCTGGATAATCGGTGAAATCGCCTCCATCAGAGGGTTACATCCGCTACAAATTGTATTTATTATAACCGGCGCGATGGCAATTAAACTAACTCCAAAGATAAAAAACTAGAAATCACTGGAAAAACAAAAACCTTCAATAAAAAATAGTTAGGTAATCTCGTTACCCCCTTATGCTTTGGAATTAATAAAAGCAGTGTAATAATAGTATTGATGAATCTTATTGATAAATTCACTCGACTAGAACCAGCCGAACAAGGTGTTATCACGGCTGGAGTTGCCGGTGTTGTCATGGCAGCTGCAACAGTATTCGCAACTTCGAGAGTTGTTCACGAGGGCACTAGGCGAGCATTTCCTGAAGGTGGACCAAAAGAAGTAGTTGCTCGAGTAGCAGGTACAGCTGCGTTATTGTGGCTTGCGGCAGATGCAAACGCCAGTTATCCGGCCCCGCCTCCATTTACTACAATTCACTGGATAGCTGAAAGACTTGGGCATGAGCAAGTAGTGCCTCCACAACAGTTGCAAAAATAGATCCAATCCATTACTATCCCTGCTTGTGTCCAAAAAATTAGTTGGTACACTAAGCATAAGAATATATGAGTAAGAATTTAGTAATAGTAGAGAGTCCGGCAAAAGCCAAAACTATCGAGAAATATCTCGGTAGTGATTTCATGGTAAAAAGTAGTATGGGCCATATCCGCGCACTTCCTAGTAAAAACGGCAGTATAGATGTAGATAACGACTTTAAGCCCGTTTTCGAGATAGATCCCGGCAAACGTAAGGTAATATCAGAACTTAAAAAAGCCAGTAAGGCCGCGGATGCCGTCTGGCTAGCAAGTGATGAAGACCGCGAAGGGGAGGCAATTGCTTGGCATTTGGCAGAAGTTCTTGGCCTTGATCAAAAAACAACCAGACGTATTGTCTTTCACGAAATAACCAAATCAGCACTTGATGAAGCCGTTAAAAACCCTGGGACCATCGACGACAAACTCGTCCAAGCTCAACAGGCCAGACAAGCATTAGATTATCTAGTAGGCTTCGAATTAAGCCCAGTATTATGGCGTAAAGTCGGGCCAAAACTAAGTGCCGGACGTGTTCAATCCGTTGCGGTACGTCTAATAGTAGAGCGCGAACGAGAAATAAAAGACCATACGCCAGAATCCACATTTAAGCTACGAGCTACTTTCAAATTAACCGACGGCACTGAATTAATTGCAGATGCGCCAACAAAGTTCAAAAACAGCGCAAGTGTAAAAAAAGTACTAGAGCAGTACGGCGGAAGCGAATTCAAGATAGCTGACATCAGTAAAAAGCCTAGCACGCGAAGTCCATCGGCACCGTTCACCACCAGCACACTTCAACAAGAAGCAAGCAGTAAGCTCGGCTACAGTCCGCGTAGCACCATGCAACTCGCTCAACGCCTATATGAAGCCGGATTAATTACTTATATGCGTACTGACTCAGTTAATCTATCTGGTACTGCACTAGGCGCTATGACAAGCTTTATCAAAAAAGAATACGGTGAGCAGTACCATCAGTTCCGCACATTCAAGTCCAAAAGTAGCAATGCTCAGGAAGCCCATGAGGCTATCCGCCCGACGGACTTCAGCAAAGCAAAAGCCGGTGCTGATTCTCAACAAGAAAAACTATATAACCTGATATGGCGCAGGGCGTTATCCAGCCAAATGGCCCCAGCAAAACTAGAAAAGACTACTATCAGTATTAGCGCCAGTAAAAGTGACGAGATACTCGAGTCCAAAGGGGAAGTCGTAATATTTGATGGCTTCTTGAAGGTCTATGGCCGGTCTGGTGACGATAGCCTATTACCCCCAGTAAGCGCAGGCGACAAACTAGATTTAGTCCAAGCAGAAGCGACCGAAAATCTCAGTAGGGCAGCAGCTCGCTACACCGAAGCAACACTAGTGCGCAAATTAGAAGAGATGGGCATTGGTAGACCGAGCACCTACGCTCCAACAATCGGGACGATTCAAGCTCGTCAATACGTCGAGAGAGCAGATGTCGAAGGCGAGGAACGCCAGATTCAAAAACTAGTATTGGCTGGTGGTAAAATTACCGAGGCAACCGAACCGTTTATGTACGGAAAAGATTCTAACAAGCTAGTACCAACAGATACCGGAATGGTAGTAACGGACTTCTTAGTTAAACACTTTACTGAAGTCATGGAGTACGACTTTACTAAAGAGATAGAACAAGAGCTTGACGATATCGCAGACGGGAAGAAAGACCGTGTAACAGTGTTAAAACATTTTTATGGACCATTCCACAAATTAGTAGAGAACAGTGCAGAGATAACCCGAAAAGAGGCCAGCCAAGCCCGATTAGTAGGCCTAGACCCTAATGGCAAACAACCGATCTATGCTAGATTTGGTCGCTATGGTCCAATGTTACAGCGAGGCGAACAATCAGATGATCCCAAGCCAACCTTCGCTCCGTTGCCTCAAGGTAAAAAATTAGAAGATGTCTCACTAGACGAAGCATTAGAGATGTTCAAGCTTCCACGCGTTGTGGGCAGGCTAGAGACTGGTGAAGAAATTATCGCTAACATCGGGCGATTTGGCCCATACATAAAAGTTGGAAGCGTCTTTGTGTCAATAAAACCACTAGACCCATTCACGATTGACGAAGCTACTTCTAGAGACCTATACAAAGAAAAACTTGAAAAAGATAAAAAGAAAAACATCGCCCAGTTTGAAAACGGTATCAAAATTATTCAAGGCCCATTTGGTCCATATATCACTGATGGTAAAAAGAATGCCAAGATTCCAAAAGATTTGAAACCTGAGGAAATAAAAGCCGAGCAAGCCAAAAAGATCCTTGACGAAGCCCCAGTCCGCAAAAAACGCCCAATTCGGCGCAAAAAATAACTACTTTATTACAAGCAGAAGCTCGCACCTACATTACTTTGTATCAACAAAGTAATACGAAACTCTTGGCTTTCCGTTTGTCTTGATATAACTTCTAGTCAATAGCTACAACAGCCTTGCGGAATGCAAGCACCCCGAATAGTTCTTTCAGAGTAATTATTCGGGGTAGTCCTCGGCAGATTTGTTGTAGGATAGACGAAGTAATTCAGGCCAATCCGGATGCCAATAACAACAAAACTGGTACAATTTAAGTTATATGAAAATGTTGAAAATCGTTGAATTTGGGGATCCAATGCTGCGGAGAGTTGCTAAGAAAGTTCCTATTTCTACGATCAAGACATCGAAGTTTCAGAATCTGATCAAGAATATTCGCGCTACTCTTATAGAGAAGGAGTTAGGGGTAGCCCTTGCTTCACCACAAGTCGGGGAGAGTTTGGCGCTTGCCGTCATTGCTGTCCGGCCAACAGCACATCGGCCAAAAGTAAAAGAGTTAGACTTAGTAATTATCAACCCAAGCTACAAAGGGTTAGGGGACAAAAAAGATATGTGGGAAGGCTGTATCAGCTCTGGCGCCGGACAAGCAGGACTGTTCGCGAAAGTACCACGCTTTAAAAAGATTGAGACCACATATTTCGATGAAAACGCCGTCAAACACACAAGACAATTTTCAGGCCTGATTGCACAAATCATTCAACACGAGACTGACCATCTAAACGGCATCCTCTTTGTCGACAAAGTTCTGAATACGAAAACCTATATGAGTATGTCTGAGTACCGCAAGCGAATTACGCCCGTAAAATAAGAATGCTACTATTATTACTACATGGAAAAAGAGATAGAAGTTAAATTTCTAGATGTAAGTTTTGATGACATTAGAAAAAGACTGATACAAATTAATGCTTCTCAAATCCAGCCGATGAGAGTTTTAAGACGCTCAATTCTCGATTATCCTAGCAATAAACTCCAAAAAAACAATTCCTACGTAAGAGTTCGGGATGAAGGCGATAAAATCACCCTTACATTCAAACAATTCGTTGGTAAGGGTGTAGATGCAGCTAGGGAAGCGGAAACAGAGGTTAAATCGTATAGCAATACGATTGCAATACTGCAAAATATCGGTTTAAAAGTAGTGTCCGAACAAGAGACAAAGCGAGAAACCTGGAAGATTGATGACGTCGAAGTTGTGTTAGATGTATGGCCCTGGCTCAATGACTATATCGAGATAGAAGGTAAGGACGAAGACTCGATCAAGCAGATCGCCAAAAAACTAGGTTTTAGCTGGAAAGACGCGTTTTTCGGAGACGTTATGGTTGCATATCAACACCAATACCCAAAAATAGTTAAAAGTGGCTGGCATTTAGCAATTTTAACAAAAGTTAATTTTGATATACCGAGACCAAAAGAGTTAAGCTAGCCTGAAAGAAAACCTCTCATTGTGCTCGATGGTATAATAGATACAGAAAGAGAGGTTATTATGAGCAAAAAATACACAGAAGAAGAAGCACGTAAAATTGGCGAAGATATAGGGGTAGATTTTAACAAATTTACCTTAAGTGAATTCCGTCGAGGGCTAGAGGTAGAAATGGAGCACGGTTCGCTGTGGGGCGACGAGACCAACGTGACCAAAGACGACCCGCATTTTACTGGAAAAATCGCTTGGGCACACCTAAAAGAAATCCCCGATTACTATACGCGTCTAGACAAAATGGAAGCCGAAGCCGAAGGCAAATAACCGATGAAAAACGCCATAATTGTACACGGCACACCACCTAAAGATGAATATTATGGCGACAAATACCCGTCAAGTAGTAACTTTGGATGGATACCTTGGCTGCAAAAGAAATTAGTCCAACAAAACATAGATACTCAAACACCCGAGATGCTCAATGCATGGCGACCTGATTATAAAATTTGGAAAAAAGAGTTTGAGAGATACGACCTAACCTCAGACACATTACTCGTAGGACACAGTTGTGGAGGAGGGTTCTTAGTTAGATGGCTAAGCGAAAACAAAAATACCAAAGTCGGTAAAGTCATCCTAGTTGCCCCGTGGATAGATCCGGATAATGCATACACCGCATCAACAGGTTTCTTTGACTTTCAAATCGACCCAAAAATAAGCGATAGATGCAGAGAAATAGTGATTTTTATATCGGATGACGATCAAGAAGATATTCTAGAGACAGTCAACATTATTAAAAAAGCCGTGCTGAAAAACCTCAGAATACGCGAGTTTAAGGCTTACGGGCATTTTATTCCTGATCATATGAAAACTGACAAGTTTCCCGAGCTTCTAGAAGAAATCCTCTTATAAACCGTTGGCATGGCACTTTTGTCATATTTTTTTGATATGCGAAAGATAAGATTGAAAAGTCATAGTATTTGCTACAACGTCACCTCTATTGGATAACAGTACTAGCAAGCAATTAATTGAGCAAACTAGTCCATTTTGTGATAGAATTTACATATAGCAATAATATGCTTGACTTTTAGAATAGTAAGTATTATAATAACATCTAATCGGTGGGAATTAACTAAAAAGGAAGCACTATGACAGATACAACTTCGACAATTAATATAGAGAAAACGGTAGCAGGTGTTATTAGCACTATCGAAAAAGAGCGAGAAAGAGAAATTATCTCTAGGCGCTTCGGGCTTTACGACCGTAAAGAAACTCTAGAACAAATTGGCGAACTACTTGGTATCACAAGAGAGCGTGTGCGACAACTAGAGAAAGCCGTAATCACAAAGATGAAAGCCAAAGCTGACAACGGTGAAACTCCTGGACTAAAAGAAGTTGAAGAAAAATTAATTGAACTATTAAACGCAAAAGGGAAGGCTGCCCGCGTAACTAGCCTTAGCGCAGAGCTAACCAAAGAAAATTCACGTATTGATCAATCACGGGTTACATTTTTAACAAAACTTTGCCCCAAACTTACCACAGTTGACGAGAATGACTTTTACTTCCAGTCAGCTGCAATTGCCAGCAAATATAGCGATAAACAGCTTAAAACAGCTGTAGATGCCGTTATCAAGGCAGTTAAAGAGATTGGCGAGCCAGTTGGAATCGATAAAGTTGCCGAGGCTGCCAAAAAGGGAAGTGATGATGAAGTCGCAGCTCTTGCAAGTCTATCTAAACAACTTGCCACACTAAACGGACGATGGGGACTAATTAGATGGCCAATGGTTAATCCTAAAAATATTCGAGACAAAATTTACGTTATATTATTTGAGGCAGGGAAGCACATGCACTTTTCAGAAATAGCCGAAGAAATCAAAAAATCAGACTTCAAACGTAAAGATGTTACAACCCAAGCCATTCATAACGAACTGATTAAAGACAAACGCTTTGTACTTGTAGGACGAGGAATTTATGCTCTAAAAGAGTGGGGTTACAAAAAGGGAACTGTCGCCGATGTTATCACCGATGTACTTAAAAAAGCTGGCGAACCTTTGCACCGAGACGAGATAGTCAAACGCGTACTAAAAGACCGCTACGTCAAAGAAACAACTATTCTTCTTAACTTGCAAGGCAAGCCACAGTTCAAACGAACTGCCAAAGCCACCTACACCCTCGCCGACGCCTAAAGTATAGACATTAGGAAATTAAGAGAAACTCCTCATGCGCATGCGTCTCCACGATATGTCCCCGCCGACATATCTTAATTTTGAGACAGTCCCCATCGTCGAGCACTGTATGACGACAGCTGAATTCGGACTTAATTCAGCACTATGCACTATACAACCAAATACAAAAACAGATCATCTACGCGTACATATAGGTAATCAATATCAAGATACTAGCTTTAAACGACAAATGTTAGAAGTTTCAGGTATCGCACCCACCGACGAGACAGACAACTATCAACCAGATGTTTTCTTAGTAACTGCAAATTCAGCAATCCCGATTGCTGATTCAATAAGAGGATTTTATGAAGTACTCGGAATAGAGCCTCCTTTAGTAGGATATATTAATGTAAACAGACACTTTAACCCTGATAACGAGACCGACACAACAGCAAGAGATGAAGAAGCGAAACGTTTAATAGAGGTACTTGATGGAGCGGAGCGCGTATGTGTAGTCGAAGAATATGTAGACTTAGGGCGGTCACTAAAAAATGCCGAAGAAATTCTACGAATGGCTGGAGCCGTTACCATAACCGCCTTACGGGGAAGGTGGTATCGCCAATGGGACATGCTAGGTTCAACTTCAGGCCTTGATTTTGATTCCGTCTCATCGTCGCTTCGCGAAGACATGTTAGCTATCGGACGTAAATCTGCTGAATATTAGAAGACGTACATTTTACGAACATGAATAAAATATCCTAATTCAAAAAACCATAACTCTTAAAATAGAAGGTAGGTTCAAAAAAAGCAGGGCAGCACAAAAACAAAAAAATAATCACGAGCAAAGTTGAAAAATATACCGGAATACAGACGATAGAGTAACCATATCGACATATAGACAATACGTCGCACAATGTATATTTTGCGACGTACTATATCTATTGATAGTTGATTGGTTATACCTTCCTAACAGGGGAGTTTCTCGATCAATTAGATATAATCTTACAATTGGATAAATCCACTCTCGAACGCACCTATACATATGAGCTATTAACTATCCTTGTCTTAGTTACTACTCACATATTTAATACAACAATCAAATAGTTATCCACATGTGTATGTTTGCTTTTTTGCTATTTCGTGTTCTTTTATATGTTTTTTATAATTCCCCTTCACTAACCAACATTTCACGAAAATTTGACTTTTCACGTTGCAGAAGTTGTAGTATAGTTTTTTCAAACATTATTATATTGCCCAGTACTGAACATTTTGCGAACACTAGGGCAGAGTGAAGCAATGTCCTCAAGCTATTAAATTTCAGCTTCGTGATGATTGTTCTATGTTTTGTATTTGGTTATTTATTATTAACAATCGATATAGATTACTTATAATATGCCCTCTCCTCTACCCTAACATCTATATATTGGGAAGGTTTAATTGATTTCTGTTTTAAGTACTTTAACGTAGCTAGTGCTGTACCTGATTGAAGACGCTCATCCCCAGATAGATTATATTTAATAACGAACTTCTCTCTACGTAACTTAACTAATAGTTCATTGGCATTTTTCGAAAGCTCAAAATACTCAATCTTATAGTTTTTTTTCCTAAACTGTTCCCCAACTCGATTAATAAAATCAATTTGTCGGGCAGGTATAGCCTGATCACCTAAGTTAATTGCTAACCCTGAGCTGTCTTTAACAATAGTTAGTTCTTTCATATCTTTTGATACCTCTGAAATCGCCCTTCCCTTTTCATCTAATACAAAGTCATTTTTGTCCTGAGTATTTAGCAGTAGTGAAGGTTCTGCAATTCGAACATATACTACTGGCGTTCGACTGATTATCGGCAAAGCTATAGCTATGTCAGTAGCTTCCGGAATCTCGTTCAATAATTCATTTTGTATTTTGTCGGTGTTAATTGTGATTTTTGATTTATTCAGCAATGACTGCTTTAACTTCTTTGACACGATTTGGTCTAATTCATCTACATTATCACCAGTCGCAAGTAAACTATCTTTGTTCACTATAACTATACTGGGGTTTGTCGATAGAGATATCACAAATATAATACTAGCAATAATAGCAATAACAGATAAGATAACCGGAATATTCGTGATAATGTTACTTCGCTTATTAGATAATTTAGCTTGACTATTGTTTGATCCCGATTGATCTCGATTCTGATAATATGAAAAAATACCATTATTGCTATCATTATTGCGCGAATTTCGTGGACTTTTTTTATTCTTAAACATATAGTTATTTGTTTTTTACTATTTTTTCTATAAGCATTGTTATTTCTTTTGTAGCATTAGGTCGGGCAAGAAGACCTAGATTGTCTGATAAACTTTTTGCATAATCTTCATCCATTAAAATCCTCTTTATGGCACTAGACACAATATCAAACTTCACGTCTTCTTCTTTTATAACAATCGCTGCCTTGGCATGCTCTAAATGTTGAGCATTTTTTGATTGGTGACCGCCAGTAAGAAAGGGATTTGGAATAACAATTATTGGTTTCTTTTGTATTGCCAGGGATGCAATCGTAGTAGCTCCCGCTCTAGTAATTATTACGTCTGAGGCTCCAGTGTATTTATATAATTCACTAAAAAACTCTGCCATAATGATTCGTTTCTTTGTTTCTTTATCTAGATTACTGTAGAGATCTATGTTCTGAGGTCCAGTTTGATGAATAACAAAAACTTTCTGATCCTTAGACATTAATTCAGCAATAATTGGACTAATTGATTCATTTAGCCTAGTAGCTCCAAGACTGCCTCCTGATATACAGATAACTTTGGCGTCATATGGAATCGAGAGTTCGTCTCGATATTTTTTTAAGTCATCTTCAGTGACAGGTTTAAACCCAACTTCGATCGGTATTCCAGTAAAGCTAGTTGTCGATTTGTCATAATCATAATATTCTACCGGCATTCCAACGGCATGCCACGAGGCCCATTTTGACACAATCCTATTAGCAAGGCCTGGGACCGTATCAGAATCATGCGTAATAAATTTAGTGCGAGTTAGTACGCACGCAAGTCCTACTGGTACACCAACAAATCCACCCTTTATAAAAGCTACGTCCGGTTTAATTTTATGTATGATTCTAATACTTTGAAATGTTCCGATTAGCATAAAAAAGAAATCACGAATGTTCAAAAATAAAGTCTTTACGTCAAGTATTCTTTTTAACCAATTCTCGCCATGATAGCGCCGAAACTTCCCTGCCCTAACTGTTTTAATCTCATCGAAGTTTTCAGAGTTGATCGCTAATTTTACGAATTTTCCGTTTTTTTCTCCAACATATATTAATCTGTTATCTATATCGGATTGTTTTAATTCATGCGCGACGGCTAACAGTGGCGACACGTGGCCCCCGCTGCCCCCTCCTACCAGTAATATGGTCATCAGCTCCTCCTTTCTCCTCGCTACTAATTCTATAAGACGTATATCTTGAAACGCTAAAGACTAACCCAATCGAGGCAGCCACAAATATGATACTAGTGCCTCCGTAGCTAATATACGGTAAGGTAATCCCTTTCAGTGGCAACATGCCTGTCATTGCACCGATATTAATTAACGCCTGTGTACTTAGCCAAGCTAGTACCCCGACGGCCAATAAACGCATATATTCATTAGGTGTTCTCTCGATAATTTTGATCATTCTCGAAAAAAGCATTAAGTATAGACCAATCAGAATAACTGATCCTACAAAACCAAATTTTTCACCATAAATTGCAAAAATTGAGTCATTGGCTGCCTCTGGTAAATAGCCGTAGGCCTGCACACCGCTCCCGATACCTTGACCAAACATTCCACCAGAGCCAACCGCGATTAATGCCTGACAAGATTGATAGCCAGCATTCTGACAATCACTAGCCGGATTTAAAAAAGTATGTAGCCTCCCCCGTCTATAACTGCTAGTTGAAATTGCTAGCGTAACCCCGACTAAGATAATCATGCCGGCCATAACAACCTTTTTCATTGGCATCCCTGCAACGTAAGCCATAGACACCATTATGGCGATCATGACTGATGCAGACCCTAGATCACTCTGCACAAAAGCCACAACCAACCCAATTAGCCCAACCGCAATTCCGAGCGGCTTCAGTGTATCATTCCAATCCGATAATGTTCCACGTTTTATCCTATCTGCTAAAAAACCAGCCAGCCAAATCACTAAAGCAAACTTTATAAGCTCTGCTGCTTGAAAAGAAAAACCACCAATTTGCACCCATCTATAAGCACCGTTTACCTGTTCACCAAAAAACCTTACAGCAATTGAAGCTCCCAAAGCTAAAAAGATTAGTGGTTTCTCTAGACTTCGCCACGTTTGAGGTTTTAGATTAGCTACAATCATAAAAGTAACAAAGCCCATAATAATTGCAATTGCTTGTTTTGATACGTAATAATTATCAGATACATTATTTGTAGCGCTTAGCGCCGGACTAATTGCAAATACAATAATCAGCCCAATAGCCATCAAGACACAACTTAGTATAGGCAACCAATAATCAGGCTTGTGTCTTCTCGCAAAATCGTTGCCTGCAGATAAAGGCCGACGACTGTAGACGTTCATCTATACCTACCAAGCACAAACAGTGCCAGCCCAATTACTGCCGCAACTTGACCCAGTACCCAAAAACGCATTGTTACCTTTGCCTCAGGCCATCCGATTGCTTCAAAATGATGATGAATTGGCGAGACTTTGAAGATCTTTTTTCCGTTTCGCAACTTCTTTGATATAACCTGCAATATAACCGATCCTGTGTCCGCAACAAAAACTATTCCAATTACTGGCAATAAAACCACGGTATCAGTAATCATCGCCACTACACCTAAAGCTGTACCCAAAGCGAATGATCCTACGTCACCCATAAAAAATCGAGCTGGATATATGTTAAACCAAGTATAAGACAATAGACCACCAACTACCGTAAGGCAGAATCCTGCTACACCGTACCTTTGTTCAACAAACGCTATAACTGCATACGCACCAAAAGCAATTGCCGTGAGTCCACCTGCAAGTCCATCCAAGCCATCAGTAATATTGACAGCATTGGCGGTAGCAACTACTACTAAAACAAATATTGGCACTATCAACCAGCCTACCGTTAAATTCCCAAGTCCTGGTACATGAATAGCGCTAACATCTAATTTAGAATAAAAATACCACCCACCAATTACCGCAACCATCGAAGTTAACATCAATTTTAACTTAGATGATAGGCCAGCCACACCCTTCCCAACTCCTCTAATATTTATAAAATCATCAAGCAATCCTACCATAGCTGCACCAAAAAAAGCCGCAAGCGGTAACCAAGTTTCTGATCGACTTATATTCAAAGTTAGTGTCGTTACCGTTACTGCTATTACAAAAATGATCCCAGCCATTGTCGGAATATGTCGCTCGTGTTTTTTTGCATGCAGGCTTGAAAAGACTTTTGCGACTTCACCTGTTACCGCAGTCTCTCGCGGTTTCTTCCATAATTTGTATTTAAATGCCAACGAGGTATAAATCGGAGTTAAAAGCATGCTCAGCATAAACCCTAAGATTCCAAGACTTAATATCCTTACAAGAGTTGAGCTTTCGATGATTATCTCTAATGTTTGTGACATATTAGTTCCTTTAATTATACCTTTTCTAACTCCTAGGCGACACTGCAAAATTATTAATTAGCATATCAACTGTTGAGCTAAAGATTGGAGCGGCAGCCTGCGAACCGGCATACCCTGCAATTCGAGGATCATTAACTCGCACCACTATTACATACTCCGGTTTATCGCCACCGACAAATCCCATAAACATTCCGTTAAACCTATCCTCATAGTAGCCGCCTTCTGGTCTAGCAATTTGCGCTGTGCCTGTTTTTCCGCCGATAGAATAATTTGATCTAAGCTGTTTCATCTTATATAACTGATAATTCTTCTCCACTACGCCCTCTAGAAATTTAATCATTGTTTTACTTGTAGCTGGGCTAACAACGTCTTTTGCTACGACAAGAGGCTTATTGTTCTTCTCGGCACCTTCATTGTTAACCGTCTTATCAACCAAAGTTGGCTTATAGTATGTTCCCCCGTTGACTACGCTAGACAACGCGCTCCCCATTTGCAATGGAGTAGCCGACATACCTTGACCAAAAGAAGTGTTTGCGTATTGGATATTTAAACCGTAGCCTTTTTTTGGGTCAGGTATATAGCCGGGCTCTTCATAACCTTGCTCAACTTTCGTCTTTTTGCCAAGTTGATAGTGATTGACCATATAATCGTGCCAAGTAGTTCTGGCTTTCTCATTAATATTTCCTCCGCCCATCTGCATTAGTAACCAGGTTGCACCGGTGTTTAATGATAATGTCAAAATATCAGACACGCTACGTGTTCCCGCTCCACCATCTTCTTCAATGTTGGTAATTGTTTCGTTATCAACCTTAAAAAAACTCGGATCATAATATGATTGATTAGGCTTTACAGAGTTTGTATCTAATGCGGCGGCGGCTGTTAAAGGTTTCATAATTGAACCAACTTCAAGTGGCGAACTCACGGCCTCATTGTTAAAAATTCCAATGTCAGTAACACCCGAGAATTTTGCAGGATCATAACTAGGGTAGTTTGCCATTGCTTTTATCTGGCCGTTTTTCGGATCCATGACCAGAACACTGCCTGATTTTGAACTGGCGTTAGATAAACCTTGTTTGAGGATCTGCTCAAGTTGTTGTTGCATTGAGATATCAATAGACAACACTACCCTATCACCTTCCTTTGGTTGAGTTATCACGTTGTCATCATTAGCAACAAGAGGCACGCCTTTAGCGTCGGTAATAGCTTTTAGCTGGCCGGGAGTACCTTTTAACTCACTATCAAGCGCCTGCTCAATACCATACTTCCCTTGACCTTCATCATTTACAAAGCCCAGCACCTGAGAAGCAAAGTTTTTTTGTGGATAGGTTCTATAAGATTCTGCTCTAGTACCGACTCCCAATATTCCAAGATCATCAATTTTTTTTGCAGTCTCTCTGGACAGTTTTTTCTGGATTATTACGTAGCGGCTATCGGTCTTCATAGCCTTAGTGTATTTGTCGGCCGATCCACCAATTACTTTCTGAATCCGATCTGCAGTATCTGGGATATCTTTGACGTATTTTGGATCAACAAACAGCGTAAACTTTTTTTCATTAAGTACTATTGGCACAACTCGATCACCATCGTGTGCTTCTATGACTCCGCGTTCAGGAGCTATTTCGTATTCTTTATACTGTCCAAGTAGTGCCGTATTTCTATAATAATCATGTCGAATTATCTGTAAATAAAAAAGGCGAAGGATTATCAAGCCGAATATCCCCACAAGAACAATGTACCAAGTACGTACACGCATTAAAGTATTTGGGGTTTTTTGGCTGTAATCTGGCCTCATGGTTGTTAATTAGCGATAGTGCCGGACGGTGCAACAGGAGTTAAGCTCTTCGCAACTTCACTGTTCTGAACGCGATCAAGAGCCTGCAATCTAGCTGAAGCTACTTCAAGTTCTGAATGTTCTTGTCTAAGCTGTGAGTGCTTTTCGTTTAGTGAATTTATTTTATATCCATAAGCGTTAGTTTTAGTAATCTGGGCTAAATATAATAGTCCCAAAATACATGCTAAAACAATTAGAATTATCGAATTACTTATCGGTCCTATACCTTTTTGTTCTGAACGAAGGCTAGTTGTATTTTGATTTCTTTGACCAAATCTCTGTTGTCTAGTCATTGATAGCGAACTCGAATATGTCATATTTATCTCGTTTAAGTTTTTATTTTTGTGTTTGTTCACTGCGGTGAGCACGTTATTTTGTCGTGCTCACCATTACTACTTTGGGTGCAGTATCCTTTATTTAAAGAACTTTCACCCGAACTTTGTATGCTCGGGAGCTGCTTCGTACCTGAATTGGCATTCAACTTGCTCCTTCCTGTTTTTTTATTTTTACTGCGGCTCGGAGTTTTGCACTTCGAGCACGTGGATTTAAATCTAATTCATGAGGACTAGCGGTTATTGGCTTTTTCGTTAATATCTCTAGCCTACTCTCGTAACCCGACTTGCCTTCGACATTAAAAAACTTTTTGACAATGCGATCTTCAATACTATGAAAAGATATTACGACTATTCTTCCCTCAGGATTTAATAGCTCTAGCCAGATAGGTAGGGATTTTTTCAAGCTTTCAACTTCGTCGTTAACTGCAATTCTCAGTGCTTGAAAAGTCTTTGTTGCGGGGTTTATTTTTTTTCGTCCCCGGCTAGGCACAGCCGATTCAATCAATCCCGCTAACTCTAGAGTTGACTTTATTGGTCGGCTTTTTACAATCCTATTGGCAATTCGCTTTGCGTACTTCTCTTCCCCATATTCCTTTAGAATCTTTACAATTTCTACTTCCTCATAGCTATTAACTATATCGTTAGCAGTCAGGTCAGCGGATTGATCCATGCGCATATCTAGAGGTGCATCTTCCATGAATGAAAAACCCCTCTCTTTATTGTCAAAATGTTCCGAAGAAACGCCCAGATCTGCAAGTATCAAGTCAAACTTTTTTTGAGCTTGAAATAATTTTGTGCTTGCCGATAAAAAATCATCTTTTATGATCTTTACGTTTTTGTCGCCAAACTTATTCGTCAAATAATCAATTGCTGTTTGATCTTTGTCGACAAGTATAGTGTCCTCGTATGATAAGGTGCGCTTCAGTATCTCGCAACAGTGGCCACCATATCCTGCGGTCAAATCAAGCAAACTCTGGCCTTGACTCGGCTGAAGATACGACAGCACTTCGCGAAGAAGAACTGGAGTATGTATTTGGTGATCTTTGGTGATTTTTGTTTTCATATTTTTATTTTGAAAGGTCACCTATTCAGCAATCAACTTTTTGTTTTGTACGTTTTTGTTTTTGATTTTGTTAAGAACTAATTAGCCTGTTGATCATTGAAAGAATATATATTCGTTTTAAAAACCAATAAAGACTTCATTTCAAAACATTCTAACTAATTCATTTGAGAGACTTTGTGTGAGGTGGAGTTTTGGGAGGTGTTTTAGTGTAAGGTACTAAGGTTTTTATGAGGTGGTTACCTTCTTCCACCTGTTGATTGCCGAATAGCTAACCTCGTTTATTTGGTTGTTCTATTCGATCTATAAAATGTTAATGTGCTAACTGTGCACGACTATTTCGCTATTAGTCGCCAGTATTTTCCGGCCCGAACTGCCACAACGTCTCGTGTTATACCGGCAAAATCAAGCAAATGTTGTTCTAATAGAACCCTGCCCTGTTTTTGATCTAGGGCTGCTTCACTTTTACCGCTACGAAACTGTACATTTAGATCCGCAGTTTTCTCGTCCAAGATATTCCCTGCGAGTTGCGGTTCAACCAGTTCGTCCCAAACAGCTCTTGGATACAAGTGCAAATATTGTTTGAATCCTCTGGTTACGACTACTCCGCTCGCAAACTCAGCTCGAAGCTCAGTCGGTATTGTTAACCGATGCTTGTCGTCAAGTCTCCTTTCGAAATAATCCACCGTTGCCATTGTTTGGTCAGTCCTTTTTTAATTGTTACTCGTGGTTTTTATTTTTTGCCCTTATTGCAAGCTATTTTGGCTAGCAGTTAAGGATTCGTTGGTTATGGGCTAACCCACGTTTACCCACTGGCTATCAATATACTACCCACTACTACCCACATGCAAGGGTTTTTATCTGTTTCTCACATACTTATCCACAGTTTTGACAAAAAGAAAAACCCCTACACTACATGTGGGGTTTTATACATTGGTCTATGCACTAACGAATTAACTTAGCTAAGTTGCTTTATTATTTTTGCCAAATATTTAGCACTTGGTCTAATCTCGCGCTTCATAGTTTTTTGATCTACGCTAACTAGTCCAAATTTGGGCCACCAACCATACGCCCATTCAAAGTTATCAAGCAAGCTCCAATGCAGATACCCGACTACCTGCACCCCTTCACTTAACGCCCTTTCCATTGCTATCACTGATTGTTCGAACCACCACTTTCTGTACTGATCTTGACTATCTGCAACGCCACTTTCGGTAATGATTATCGGTTTACGATACCTAGCCCAAACTCTTTTCAGTAAAGGATGTAATCCTTCTGGTTCCATGTACCATCCTAAATCGTTTTTCGGAGTCTCGGGGTTATCCATTTTCGCATTTCGATAATAGTCTGAAAAATAATAATTAAGACCTACAAAATCTTGACACCGACGAATCCGGTTTAAAAACCACCAATTCCAAAAATATTCCATTAACCTCACGCTCATTCTATCAATAATATTCTGAGCGCGCTTGGGCTGTATATTGGAAAGTTGCGGCGCCGTTCCGACCATCAAATGCTTATTATCATGTTTAAGTATTCTATAAGATCTTTTGTGTGCAGATACGAGGTTAAAATACACCTTTAATGCGCTAATCCAATTCTTTTCCTGAGGTGGCCACCACCCCATTCCGTAACTATTGCTCATATACACATTTGGTTCATTGATGGTAATTATATAAGTAAGCTCACTGCCGAATTCTGAAGAAATTTTTTGCACATATCTATCAAAGTATTTTAGATTTGCCCGCTTTTTGAATGCCCCTTTTTCTTCAAACCAAACCGGATTAGTCCAATGCCAAATATTCAAAATTGGCTCCAGCCCATGCTTTCGAAGCTCCTTAATATACTTTCGATAATGCTCAATTTCCGCATTGTCCCATCTTCCCTCTTTCGGCTCAATTCTGGCCCACTCAATCCCAAATCTAAACGAATTTAAGTTCAAGCTTCTGGCAATAGTAAAATCCTCTATGTAGCGTCGGTAATGATCAATCGCTCGTCCAGATATATAGTTGTTCGGGTCCTCGGCCTGCTGTTTTATCTCTGACCAGTTAGGTAGCCACTCCAGTCTACTATGCGCCGACCTTGCCAAGCTTTTGGCATTGGCTAGTTCCCACACTGACCATTGGTTGTGGTTACCGCCTTCCACCTGGTGTGATGATGTACTCGCTCCCCATAAAAAATTCGGCGGAAATTGAGAATTAGGATTCTTCATAAGTACTTTAACTTTAGCACAATCTATTCATTGTGAGCCTAAGCTCAGCGTCTCATTACTTTGTATCGCCAAAGTAATATAAAACTCTGGGCTGAGTCATAAACACTATTGAATTGTAGTATGCAAGAACCGCGCCGAAAAAACGCAAGCGGTCTCGAATATTGTTTTTAGTATAGGATTCTCGACTGGTTTTCAGCTTGATTCGGTTCTTGCATACTACAATTCATCGGTTTCTGCCGATGCCCGTGAACGACGAGACCCAAACAAAAACAAGATTATCTTATACTGAACTCGCAGTTATTTTTTTGTGATTACTATTTTTATAATTTTATTATGGCTGACCGATACGGTTTCTTGGCCGGAGGTTTTCATGACTTCCCCATCTAGCATTTCACCCACAAAATCGAAATCGAATAAAATCACGCCGGGTTTTACTTCTTTTACAGAAGTAACTCGCCAGTTCAGAGACGAAAACTGACCATGAAAATTCCTTTGCATGGCAATAATGTCTTTTTTACCAACGTACTCCCCTGTTGTCTGAGAAATATAAACTGTTTTATCCGTAAATAGTTTTTCAATATTATCAAAATCGCTCTTATTAGAAAGTTCGAAATAAAACCTAGCTGTCTCCATAGCTTCCATATAATTGCAATTGTACCATCTCGCATTCGCGAAACGTCGATATTGAAGGGTTCAATCAGAACACATTACGAATAGAGTCGCTTCTGCTTTTTGCTAAAGACTATCGTAGTTATCCTTTAGTTGTTTTATTATTTTTCTATAACCGATTCTATTAACATAATCCCAGGATTTTATGTAATCATCGGGGCCATTTCTGTCTTTTTCGTAATCTCGCTTTAGTCGAGATGGGTCTTTTAAAACGTCAAGATAAATATATTTGTGAACGGCATGGACTGGAATGTGCACCAATGTATTAAAAGAATGGTTTTTACCAAATAAATTTTTCCATTCATCACTTATTCTCGTAAGATCCTCTGGTGTTTTGTTGCTATCTGTTAATAGTCTATGTATTAGTTCATGGGTTAAGGTATCAATGAACTCATCTGAACCTCTTGTGACACCGATTACTAAGGGTTCGCTAAAAGCAAAAAACCATGGAGCAATATATACATTTATTATGTTTTGGTTAAACCGCAAATCAAGTACATCACAGATCGAAGTTAGAATTTTTTCTTCGAACGGCTTCCACGCCTTTTGGTAAGACTTAACTTTTCTAGCCATCCACTCATCATCCGCAAGCGGTTCACCTTTTTTTGCATATAATTTATGTATATGCGCCGACGCATTCATCCGCAGCAACCAAGCGTCTTTTATTCTAATCTTTGGCAAATCTAAAGTTTTCATATTATTCAATTTTAACACTTTTCGTTTGCATGTAGTGTTTGCGATCAGTGTCTTGAAGCTTCTCGAGGCTGTAGCGCAGCATGGTTCGAGGCATCATTGATGCGTATTTATCTAGGAATTCTTTCAATCTCGTCTCGTCTTTTTTACCTGCTTCGCGCAGCATCCAGCCCGTAGCTTTATGTATTAAATCTTGCTCATCATTTAACAATATTTTCGTAATTTTAAATGTATCTTCTAAATCATTCTTGTCGATAAAATATGCAGTACTTATTATAGCGATTCGACGCTCCCACATCTGTTTTGAACGTGCTAATTTGTACAAAATCGTTCTATCTTTGTCTGCTAGGTATACGCCAACAATTTTATGGCAACTAATATCAATTATGTCCCAATTGTTGATTCTATCCGTCCTGCATAAATACAAATCATACAGTGATTTTCTGAGTACAGAATTTGCACGCTCTGACTGTTGTCTCATTATTATTACTGCAGCCAAACGATGCTCATGTATCGGACTTTCCAGTAGCTTTTCTAGCTCATCAATTGACAAATCTTTGTACTTTTTACAGACTAGTCTAGTTTGTGGCACAGTTAGGCCAATAAAAACATCGCCTTCTCCATACTGCCCTTTGCCTGTCTTAAAAAACCTCTGCGAATGAACTGCCCGCGCTGGGTCTTCATAGCTATTTAATTCATTAATTAATTGTTTAGCTGTCATACAACTCAAATCTTTCGACTATCATAGGCCCAATGTAGTAGCGCCTGACGCTGTTTGCGACGACAAGTCAAATCTCCGGGGCTACACCCCTTTTTAATCTGCGCTATGTGACGCTTCATAGCCTTCCAACGTTTTATTTGGCGATCATCATCTTTACTTCTTCTGCCCTGATAATATCGGCAATACCATTGAAACCACCCTAGTGGATCTTGTGGATTTATCCAGCCTTTTTCTTGCCAAACGCTCAATGGCTGGCTAGCACTTACTTCAAAAAAGTTCAATTTCGGGTCGGGTTTGCCGTCTGTTAATCGGGCATTACTAAACCAGTCTTTAGGGAATTCTTCGTAATCTCCATCAAAATAATTACCACCAAAAACACCTAATTCCAACATTTCTTTAGGCGTTAACTCTGGTTTAAAATCATCTATCATCAACTAACAGAATATCATCAAATCGCGTGATTAAATTGGTTGGCTATTTTCGTCCTCTTTTAAAACTTCGGTTTCCGCCGTGACTTCTTCCTATCTTTCCACGTCTTGGGCCACCCATTAAACTGTGTGATCTCTTACCCATATTGAATTCTCGTGGCTGAATTTGGTGATGCGCTCTTCTGAAATGACCTGATGGTAATTTTCCACCTTTTTTATCTTCAACTTTTCTATCCCAACCTCTTCTGTCTATTCCAGAATCAGCTGGTATAAATCCGGGTACCATTTGGGCCATAACAGGTGTGACTGGAGCTTCTTTACCGATAGGAGGAATATCGGGTTTTTCTTGCTTTAATGTGATCACGATTTTAGCGCCTTGTTCTCTTGCGATAGCATGATCTAAAAATTGGGCAACGGCTGGAGGTACATCTCTTGATGTGCCGAAGTTACCCTCATAATAATCAATCATCTGCTCTACACTGTCATATCCAAAACGATCTTTGAACTCTTCTGCTTTGGCTACCTCATCATCAGTAAATGAGTCTTCGTGAGTGTCACGTACAGGGTCAAAAGGTTTTATCTTGTCACTAATATCATAGCCGAACTCATCCTGGACACAATCTACCAACGAATCTTTGGCTTTTTCGTATCGCTCACGGGCCAATTTTACCTGTTCAGTTTCTCCATTACCATCTAGATCGGGACCAGGTGTTTGTAATTCCATAACACCTTCTTCGCCAAGGTTTTCACGGTTATCGTTAGCCGATACTAATCCTGTGACATCAACATCTTCAATCAAATCAGGATTAGACAGGCTATCTCGGTTTTGATCAATGAATTCTTCTATTTGATCAGTTGAATCAACAGCGTCTTCACCATCAGTTTCAAACCTTCTTTGATAGTCGTTATTTATTCTAAGCTTTAGCTCTCCGTCTTGTACTTGCATATCTTCAGGGTTTGTAGAAAACTCTGCGTCTTGCGCCAGCCATTCTCCAGTAGGTGCTGCATGAACATTCGGTAACTCTTCTGTTATCCCTACGGGCGCAATAGCTGATGATGCTGCACCGTTTTGCGATAAAGCACCAGCTACTACCCCCGCACCAAGAGCTCGTCGTAAAGTCGGCGATCCATGTTTTTCAGATGATGACAGTTTTAGTACGCCCATAGTCATCGGATCAATATAATCACTTTGCACTCGTGCAATATCTTCTGCTGATGGGCCAATTACTTTTCGCGGCATTCCTTCTGACATTTTCTTATAACCTTTTTTGTTTTTTTACTATTTTATAACTTAACAATACTATATTAGCATAAGCTTTACATATTTGCAAGTAGTATTATAGTTTGTGTTATCTACGAGATTTTTGTTTGTTGTTACGATTATTATTGTTTTTGGAATTTCGCGAATAATTTTTATACTCTAGTTGTCTGCGCATCTGATCTATTCTTGTGATGTATTTTTCGTAAGGCTTTAACAGTGATGAATATTGCCAGTTTGGGGTCATGATGCATTCTAATCTTTCTTTCTTTTCAAGGTATTCTGCTAAGCAGTAGAAGTCACCATCCCCAGACACAATTATGGCTTTTTTATAATTTGATAGTTCTTTCATGGCATACAGCACCAACTCAGCATCAACATTGCCCTTAACTAGGTGCTCTTCATTTAACTTGTGTGACTGTACTTCTTCTGGCGTCATGTTAATTGTAATTGTAGGCTTTAGCACCACTAGATAGCCTTGTTCGTGAAGTTGTTTGTACATTTCTTCGTGTTCTTGCATATATCCAATAAAAAGATAGGCCCTAGTTACGCCGTACTTATCTTTTAATAACTCACGAAATTTGTGCCAGTCTAATTTAAAACCAGCTTTTTGAGTGCCGAGGTTAAGGTTTTGACTATCAATAAAAGCAAAATTGCCAGTCGATT
This sequence comes from uncultured Candidatus Saccharibacteria bacterium, assembly GCA_964510945.1. Lineage (GTDB taxonomy): Bacteria > Patescibacteriota > Saccharimonadia > Saccharimonadales > JAGQNJ01 > DAISWO01. Next base: position 71,859 of record CAZEED010000003.1, on the reverse strand, counting down.
TCGGACGTCTAAATAAGAATTTTGCCATATTTACTTATATTTTATCATTCTGGACTTGATTAACAGAATTATTCCCGCGCCTAAGCTACTTAGGGATTTTCACGTCTTCGCCGAAATGTTTTTCTAGTCGACTCTTTATCGAGCCCGGATGCCGACCAAACCTTTCAGACAATTCCTCAATGCCTTTACCTTGTTTAAACCATTCTTTCAATTCTTGATCATCTGTTTTTTTCCAGGGCTTATAGGCATTTGGGTATTTTTGTCGCATTTTTAATAGCTTTTCACTCCACGTTGAGCCCTGACCTTTTGTTTCAATTTCGGGTTTCCTTGTCTTTGCCCTTTCCCGAAGTTTTTCAAATTTTTTGCTTGCTTTATCTGATTGAGATCGTAATTGCTGATCAATTTCTAAGGCCTCAGGACTAACCCGAAGCGCCATGGCGTTTAACCCTAGCAGACTGAGCGTATCTAGGCTACGGACTCGTGATAACGCAACGTAACCCATTCCCTCAACGAATGCTTTCTCTAAATTAATCCTAGCAGCGTCTAACGTCATTCCTTGACTTTTGTGGACCGTAATAGCCCATGCCAATCGTAGTGGTAGCTGAGTAAGTGAAGCCCGCTTTTTATCGCCATCCCGTAGTTCCCATGTGTCTGGCAATATAGTAACCTTCTTGCCGTTATTCAGCTTCACGATGGGATAATCAGTAGTTTTGTCAAACCCAATAACTTCACCAAGTGATCCGTTGACGAATTTTTTCTCGGCATTATTTTTGATGCAAATCACCAACGCACCTTTTTTTAGAACTAGTCTTTCTTGTGCTAGGCACGATCGTTTAAGAGAGTCTTTATAATATTCCTTCCCCGTCGACTGCATATTATAGGTATGCTCACTACCCTTTAGTCCAGAAAGTTGCTGAGCATTTAAACTATCTACGTCAACATTTGTCGTGTGGAGTTCAGTTACGACATCAGATGACTCAAGCAGTTTGTTCTTCCTGTCCTGGAGAGCCGTGACATGACGCCTGCGAATATCATTACCTCGAATTGCGTTTAAAATATCTAAAAATAACTTATCATCTTGTCGGTGTTGTTCGTCTAAGTAACAAATTACCGGTCCTAGATCTCGCCATGACGAGGAGTTCACTACAAATGACCCATCCCTAGCATCTCGCAGATTAACTGGTGGTAGTTGAAAAAAATCTCCACACAAAATTACTTGAACTCCGCCGAAGGGTATGTCATTTTTTCTTGCCCCGCGTAGCAAAGTATCAATCATATCCAGTCGATAATCATGTAGCATAGAGATCTCGTCAATTATTAGAATGTCAGTTTTTGTTAAATTATCAATTTTTGATTTTGTCAGACCTGCCAAAAATTGTTTTGGCAATTCCTCCAGAACCCCTATCCCGCTCCAAGAATGAATCGTATTACCACCAAGATGAGTTGCGGCGAGGCCGGTCGTTGCTGTGACCGCTACAGTCTTGTGCATTTTTTTGGCGCGTCGAATAAATTCATTCAACACATAGGTTTTACCCGAACCCGCCGGTCCAGTCAATAGAACACTCTCGCCCTCTTCCATAATCTCTAATGCTAACGCTTGATCCATATCGTCATATAAGTATAGCTGACTTGTGTAATTCTGCGCACCAACAAATGTTATTATTAATAAATGAAAAGAAGAGTAGCTGTACGCGGCATTATTGTTGTTGACGGAAAATTACTATGCTTCAAACTGAGGTCAAAGCACGGAGATGATATCACAAAATACTGGTGCGTACCTGGAGGTGGTGTCGACGTGGGAGAGCCGTTATTAGAGGCGTTAGAACGAGAGATGATCGAAGAAACAGGTGTTAAGCCGGAGATTGGCAACCTTCTATACGTGCAACAATTTTTCGACAAGCAATTCGAGCATAAAGAACAAATGGAATTTTTCTTCCATATCATTAACGGCAAAGACTACTTGAACATAGATCTAGGCAATACTAGCCATGGTATGGCTGAAGTTGCAGAATTTGCGTTTATCGACCCCAGTAAGAACTTCGTTTTGCCAAAATTTTTAACCACTGAGTCATTTCATGACCTAGGCGAACACCCAACAAAATTTTTCAGCTATTTTTAATTTAGTCGCCAGGATTATAGTCTGCAAGTAAAGCATTCCAAGTTTGCGGGCCTACGATACCGTCAACAGTTATGCTTTTTAGTGTTTGGAATTTCTTCACAGCTTTCTTAGTTTGCTGTCCAAAAACACCGTTAACAACTAGTCGCGGTTCAACATGATAAACATTATTTAGTTTTCTCTGCAAGATACTAACACAAGGATGAGTTGAGTTGGTTGTCATGCTTAACATTGGCTGTCTACTTAAACATAAAGAATAGTTCCAAGATACTGGTTTTGCCTTCGCTGATGCTGCTGGTACCATTACTGCCCCAACACTAACTATTGATATTGCTACCATCACAAATGCACTAATTTTCTGAACAATTTTATTCATAAAACTCCTCACAATTTAATAACTATTACACATATTATACTACTTTTTTTTATTTCAGTCTACCCTATTTTTATAATCCGCGTTGTTTTCGCTCTAATACATCATATCCTTCATGCACCTCATCTACCCTATTAAGCCCAAACGATTCTAATAATTTCCATAACTCGGCGGCCACAATATCGTGATCACTTTGATGATCCATCATCAATTCAGCTTCGATAAAATCACCTAAGCTCGGCACGCTATCAATGCAAATCTCTATCTCTCCAATCTTTGCCTTCCGACGTATCTTTGTAATATCTGAATATAATTCATATCCCAACAGCTTAATGATCTCTTCTAATTCTTTAGCGTCATCAACAATCGTTTCGTGCTCGATACTATCTAAGTGTCCTACAACAGATCTTTTTAAGGTAAAGTAGACCTTCTTGTTATTTTCAGTCCTGATTCTTAGCCAATTTGCCCCAGACTCATTATCTTTATTGCCAGGCTCTCCATACACAACATCATGTTGTGTTAGTTTCTCGCCAAGTGTTATCCCCTTCTCGACTAATACTTTCTCTAGTTTCTCTAGATCTCTTATGCGTGCCTTAACCTCAATCTCTCTCATGTCTCTCATATTGTATCAGTAAGTTGAAAAAATATAGTTTAGCAAATTATTTTTACAGCAGTTTTATGTCAATCACGAACCTAACTTCATCCTTACCATCCCAATCATAAAAATAATTTCCCTTACCGTGCAGTTTTGTTGGGCCTCGGCTTTTTCCTGATGACTCACGTCAAACAAACAACTATCAGGCGAGGACTGTTTGACCGTAGGGAGCTCCACAGCCTGTTGTTTGTCTTGACTAGTGAGTCTATCAAGAAAAAACGTTAAGCCCGAGCTTTTGCATACTTCTACACCCCTAAAAACAGGTTTTTTGGGGACCCCGTTTTGGCGGTCAAAAGTATGAGACTCATGCAAGCTTTAGCTTGCCCTCGAGTTCATCAATCTTGACTCGCTCTTGTTTTGTCGTGTCACGATCCCGCACCGTAACGGTGTCATCGTCTAACGTTTCAAAATCAATTGTTACACAATACGGCGTTCCGATTTCGTCCTGCCGACGATAGCGTTTTCCAATATTCCCATTATCATCAAACTCACAAGTCATGGTTTGGTTAAGAGTTTCAAAAACTGCTTTAGCCTTTTTGACTAATTCGGGCTTGTTTTTTAATAACGGAAAGACCGCAACTTTGACTGGAGCGAGAGATTTGTGCAGTTTTAAGACAGTGCGTATTTCGCCATCTATTTCTTCTTGCTCGTATGCATCGCATACCACTGCCAAGAACATTCGTCCTAGACCAACTGATGTTTCGACAACCCAAGGTATATATTTTTCGTTAGAAGATGGGTCTTGATAACTTAAGTCTGTTCCAGAAAACTTGGTGTGCTGGCTCAGATCGTAATCAGTTCTGTCATGTATTCCTTCCAACTCGTCAAAGCCCATTGACGGGAAATTGTATTCAATATCCCAAGCTTCCTTACAGTAAAAGACCAAGTTATCATGCTTTTTCCAACGTAAGTTATCCTCTTTGATACCTATATCCTGATACCACTTCCAACGATTCTTTTTAACCTGTTCGTAAACGACTTTATTTTCGTTTGGTTTGATAAAATATTGCGTGTCGGCTTGCTCCAGTTCGCGAGTTCTGAATAGAAAGTTGCGTGGACTAATTTCGTTCCGAAAGGCCTTACCTATTTGAGCAATACCAAAAGGGACTTTCATGCGGGTCGTATCGACCACGTTTTTAAAATTGAGATAAATCCCTTGGCATGCCTCACCTGGAAGGTATACTACCCTTTCTTCTTCGCCAGCAAAATCGCCCAAATTTGATTTTACTAAAAGATTGAAAGCTTTAACTGATGAAAAATTCTTCTTTCCGCACTTAGGACATTTAATCTCTTTGCGATTTTCGTCGAACAGTTTATTTAATTCTTGCTCAGACATTTTTTCGTCAGCAGTAACGCCCACTGCTTCAAGCTCTTTATCAACACGAATTCGATTATGACAATTCTTACACTCTGCTAATGGATCCGAGAATCCCGTTGTGTGACCAGATGCTTCCCAAACCTTCGGATTTTTAAAGATAGCTGAATCCAAACCAACAAAATCTGTACGAGTTGTTACGTTAGCTCGCCACCAAGCAGATTTGAGATTATTCAGTAGTTCAACGCCGTAAGGACCATAGTCATATAATCCCGCTTCACCACCATATATCTCGCTTCCAGGATAAACAAACCCCCGGCGTTTACACAAACTAACAATATCTTCTAGACTAACTTTATTGCTCATATTATCATCTATTGTATCAGATGTATTAACTAACGGTTTGCATAATATGTTGCAATAGTTGCAAGCAAACACCAACCTCAGCCTGAACTCCACCCACCACATTAATGCGCTCAATACTCTCGTCTACCAGCAAGCGCAGTAGCTTTATATGTCGACTAGAATACGAACCATCAACTTTGCGCACAAAACACATATCCTCTTGATCAAAAGCATAATTACTAGCTTCTGCCAGACTATAGCCCTCCCTATCTGTTGTCAGATTCGGTTCGTGACCCATTATCTTTATCAGATTCATATAAAACCATGCCTCCACTAAGCTCAAATCATATTCAAGATTATCTAATGCCGATATCGAACGGAGTAACAAATTATAGTAATCAATATCACAGTTTTCTTGCGTTACCGAATCAATTGTAGTTAGAACTGTATATGCTGTATTTGTCCTGTTAATATCTTTTACTATCTCGCCGTAATGCGTTACGAGTCTGGATGAAGTTAGCGTCCCAATCTCCTTTTTTGCTGGGATAAAACTAATACTACTAACACTAAACAGTTCAATACCACCTGCCAATTTACTCTTTTCTTTACGAACACCTTTTGCGATTAATGTCAGCTTGCCGTAATCTGGTGTAATTATTGTCAAAATCCGATCAGCCTCGCCGAAATTAATTCTCTTCAGTACAATCCCACTGGTTGATTTGCTATTTGGAGCTGGCATCTTCTACCTTCACATAATCTGACGACTTAGATAACAAAATATCGAGAGTAACTTTTGGTTTGTATAGGATCTCTACAATACCGAGTTCTTTAGCAACATCAGAATTGATTCCCAATACATCAGCCGGAATTAATGAATTTATAATAATCGGAATATTTTGCCAATCTGGGTACGAATGAAGTTCGTATAAAAATTCGATTCCATTATGTTCGCCCAACTGAATTTCTAAAATAATTAGCTTAGGTATATCCCGGTCTAACGCGTGAATTGCAGTCTGCGCGTTAGTTTGAAGCCCTACCCTATAGCCTGCCCTTTGCAAAGTTTTTTTGTACATGGCCCCAAGAATTGTGTCCGGCTCGATCAACAAGATATCTGTCATATCGATATTATAGTCCGAATACATAGAACGGTACTATAGAAGAGACAATTGAGCACTAGGGAGAAGATTTGCAATTAGGCCAGATTTTTTATTGTGACGCGAAAATTGCAACTCACTATTCATTGCGTAGAATAATGAATCAGCAACATAAAGTCCTGCCCCACTCTTGTGTGTAATAGTTGATGCCGGTTGTCTAGCCGTACCGTATAATTTTCTAGCACTATCTAAAGTTTTTTTGCTAATTTGACTGTTGGAGCTGTATATTCCGGCCCTAACAAACCCATGGTCTTTTTGGGCAAAAAACGTCACTAACTTTTTAGTCGAAAAATCATTAGCGCTAATAAATGTATAGGCCAAGCTAGTAAGTGCCGCTTCTAGAGCATTTTTGTTGGCCATGACAAGCCCACACTTACCTTCAACCTGAATATTGATTTCGGTATTGTAAAGTTTTGTTAGTCGACTTAGATTTTGAGCACTATCATACATTGTCGACGTTAAGGATATAGAATTTAACTCGAGCGGTAGTTGATTTATTAGGGTTTGCGAGCTCAGCACATAGCTATCAAGCAACTTAATTGCAGCTTCTGCGGTAATCTCAATCCGTCGATACTGATCACGGTCGTTCATTAATCGACCAAATTCTGCACTTCGTGCCACCTGCATAAATGGCATTTTTAACTCTTCAACAAGCGCATATAGAAGTCGAATATTTGGGTCCACTTGAATTCGATTGGTGCTCACGCCTGTATACTCTCCCTCTCTTAATGCCTAAGAAAAGTATATCACGCGCTCAAGTCTATGCGCTGTGATTATCTATGGTGAGAATTTTAAGTTTTTCAAAATATTATTTTCAAAATCAGGAACAAATTGATCAGATTCCGTCCAAATCTTTATGGTTTTATCTCGAAGTGGCAACAAAATCATTACTCCGGTTTTATCAGAACTTATTTTACCCGTAATTCGTGTACCTATAATATTATCCGCATTAACAGGTTTATAAGGTTTGGCTTTTGCTTGACCATTTTTTACTGATGAATCAAATTGTTTAATTTCTTCTGCATAAGTTGAGTTAGTAACCTCTAATCTCAGAGCAAATGTAGTATCCCCTTTGATATTTGGCACGAAATTTGGATGAAAGTAACCATCAATCGGGGCACTTGACCCCTCCTCATCTACAAAAGCACTCCATGTTTTGGGATATTTAAGTGAGATGCTTCCAAAAGATGCCGGACCAGCATACTCTTTTAGGGGCTGTTTTTCTCGCTGAATAAATTCGTTATCTTTCTCAGTAGCCGTTTCTTTCTTAGCAACTTCTACGGCGGTATTTACTTTTTCGTCAACATTTTCTTTATAATCTGTTCTTTGTGCATAAGCCCAATACCCAAAGCCTAACGCCCCAAAAAACATCAACATTACAAAGATAAGAGCAATCAATAAAAAGTTAACCGCCCCATATTCGTTTTTATCTAAAGAATTCATTACGCTAATGTTATACCAAATTGCTTATACCTGACAAGTCCAGATTGCAGTTAACCTTCCAAACCTGCTATTTATATTGATACAAAAAGACTCCCTGTTTTACTCTAACGTACTTTTTATTCGGGATTTTAAACGCGTAACTAACAAGTTTTATAGGCATCTTTACCTCAGAAGCAATTTTTTTATCTAACCGTGGCATATATTTATCTAGTAAAAAACAAAAAATCCCGTCAGATTTCGGCCAGTCTTTATTCCAATAATTTCCCCACACTACAATAACTTGACTACGATATCGATAAGTTAAAATCTTTGCTATAACAACGAGTATTGGATTAAGTTCGTATCCGGTAGCATATAAACCCTGTTTTGCCCCATATAACAAAACCCGCCCGTCACCACAACCCAGCTCGATAAAAGATTGGCCCTTCTTCAGATCGAGCAATTCAAAAGCCGTCGCTACTTGAACTTTCTTTGTCGGTAAATATGGAGCGCCAAATAGCACTACAAACCCAAAACATACAACTAAACACGCAAGAATCAAAATTAACCAATTCATTATTTTTTTGTCTTTTTTAATTCATTCTTGGCGTTTTTTAGATACTCGCTTAATTCACTAATTAACGCTGAACCTTTTTTATGTAAATCTAGTGCTTTATCAACATCCGTATCAGAATTTTGTATTTGTTCTAATACCTGATCAAGCTCTTCCCTAATCTGCATATATTTCCTAGTTTTATTTGCCATAACTTTATTCTACCTTTACTTTATCTATTTCAGCTAGCGCATTGCCTTTTGATAATCTAATACTTACCATGTCGCCAGCCTGAAGTTGAGATGCTGATCGAATTGATTGCCCCTTTTTTGCCACGATCGAATAGCCCCGATCGAGAACAGCTTGAGGATTAAAACTAGCTAGTAGCTGTTTTTTTAATTCAACTCGGGATATCTCTTGGTCAATAAGATGATTAGATAGATCAAAAATATCTACTGTTTTTTGATCGATCAAATTCTGCAAATCCAGCAAGATGGATTTTATGTAATTATCCAGATTAGTTTGATCTCGATCTAACCTTTCTAGTTCTTCGGTTTTATCAGGCACAACTAGCTCAGCGGCATTACTTGGCGTACTAGCACGCACGTCCGCTACTAACTCAGCAAATGTCAGGTCACGCTCGTGACCAATTGCTACTATAGTTGGGATTCGACTACTAGCGATAGCCCTTGTTAATTTCTCGTCATTAAACGCTTCTAAATCATCTGCACTTCCGCCACCCCTTGTAATTACCAGCACTCCTAGATCAGGGTTTGTTGAATTTAACTTTGAGATAGCATTTATAATTTGCGATGGCGAATCTTTACCTTGGACCAATACTTCTTGATGCACGATTTCAACCCCCGACCATCTCGCATTAATTACTTTAATAAAATCACTATAGGCAGCAGATTCGGACGAAGTTATTAAACCAATTTTTTCTGGGATTTTTGGAAGCGCACGTTTTCTTTGTAGGTCAAACAGACCCTCTCGCTCCAGTTTTGCACGTAACAACTCATTAGCTCGATTAATGGTGCCTTTTCCAGAAAGTTCTATCGACTGGATCTGAAGACTAAACCCAAATTTTGGATGTAGCATCGGTACAGAAGTGACGCGAAGCATCATCCCATTTTCAATCGGTGCCGGTAATTTTAAAATCGAACCAAAGAAATTTATACTTGAATTATCATCTTTCAAACTAAAATACAGCCAAGTATTCCTGCTAATTCTAAAATTACTTACTTCACCCAAGATAGTAACACTTGGATATGCATAGTTAATTGTCTGATTAAAAACTGCGACGAAATCACTTACACTAAACTCTAATCTAGTATCGAGGTTCATTGATTGTAATTCTTGTCATGAATGGCTTTGTGATAATAGTAATAACCTGGAGGTAATTGAATAGTCATATTAATTATTCGGTAAGTTATGGTTATTGGCAAACTAACACCCGGTGGCACACCAGCTGATGCCAACACTCCAGTCATCAGAAACTCGTAGATCCCTACCCCACCCGGAAAAACTGATATTACTCCCGCAAAGTTTGCAACGGCATAGGCGATAATAACCGCGCCCGGGTTAACCCATTGTCCAAAGGCAATATATACGATATAGATCGTAATAATCTCAGCAATATTTGCAAGTAAGGCTGATACGAGCGGTCGTTTTAGCACTTTAGGGTTCTTTCTAATTAACATATAATTATCGTGCAAATCGGTGAACAAATCTTGGACAGTTTGGACATTGATTGTCTCTGGATGGCTTCGACGGAATACATGAATTGCTCGATTTATGACTCTTGTAATGAACGTAAAAAATGAATTGATTCTTTGTTTGCTACCGATAATGTAAGCACAAACAAACGTACCAACAAAAAGTAACGTCGCTAGAGACCCTGCTACTAAAACTGCCAAATTGCTAGCCTGCCCTCCCAAAGCAAGGATTAATAGTCCGACTGCAAGCAATATCTGAAACGAGATAAATACTAATACGTATTTCATAAACTGCACCAGTGTTGACTGGCCACCGCTCACGCCCATACTCCTCATGCGAACACCGAAATATGAAACACCAGTAACGCCTCCACTCGGAAAGACGGTATTTACAAAATTGAGCTCTAGCTGTAGCCTAAACATCTTTAGATACCGAACGCGTTTATCGAGAATATAGAACAAATCTTGATACATCTGTGAGTAAGCATGGTAGTTAAGTACTTGCGCTGGCAACATCAAGAACAGAGCAAATTTTTTCAAATTGCCAACGTTTGAGACAGTCTCTACTATTTGATCGCGCGCCAAATAGACTAAACCTGCCAGAGCTAACACGGTTATAGCATTTATTAATAACTTCCAAGGGATTTTTTTCTTTAATTCTTCAGACATAAGTATTATGTTTATTCATTATACCGTCTATACTTTAACTATGCACACAAAAACGATTTGTATCCTTGGTAGGCTTCCTGCCATCGCCACCGCAGAGCTAGAAAGCTTGTATGGCGGAGATAAAATTCAAAAACTTTCAAACGAGTCGGTTATTATCGATCTCGACCCAAAAGATATCAACTACTCTCGTCTAGGCGGAACAGTAAAAATGTGTCAATTGCTACATATCTTTGATGACAATAATTGGTCGAAAGTCGAAACCTATTTAGAGGATAAAATTCTTGACCACATTAACGAACAAAAAAAGTTAACACTAGGGCTAAGTGCCTATAACGTAAGAGTCAATCCAAAACAATTATTAAAAACCGGCCTCAAACTAAAAAAGTTAATAAAAAAACAAGGCGTGTCGTTCAGATTGGTACCCAATAATGAACCAGCATTATCAAGTGCCCAAGTCTATCACAATAAACTAACTAAATTAGGTTCACTAGAATTATGTTTTATTGGATCCGGAGATAAAATTTATATGGCCCAGACTGTAGATGTCCAAGATATTGACGCCTATTCGGCCAGAGACCAAGCGCGACCAAAACGCGATGCCCGCGTCGGTATGTTGTCGCCAAAACTAGCCCAAACAATAATTAATCTGGCAAATCCAATGTCTGGAGACACTATTCTAGACCCTTTTTGTGGTACAGGTGTAATACTTCAAGAAGCCCTGCTAATGGGCTTTAATGTGCTAGGAACAGATATTGAGTCACGAATGATTGAATACACACATGAGAATATCGAGGTTTGGTTAGAGAATAAGCATCCGGGCGTGAAAGACAGAGCAAAGTTAAGCCCAGCCGACGCCACCTCAACAACCTGGAAAGATAAACTAAATTTTAACTTTGACACAATTGCCTGTGAAGCTTATCTAGGCAGGCCACTTAGCACTCTTCCAAACATGGCTATACTTGATAAAATAATTAGAGATGTTGATACTATTTTGAAAAAATTTCTAAGAAATCTTGCCGGACAAACAAGCCCCGGATTTCGTCTGTGCATAGCCGTCCCTGCCTGGAAAACGCGTACCGACTTTTTGCACCTCCCACTCCTTGACCATCTCGAGAGATTAGGCTATACTCGTATGAAGTTTGCTCACGCTAATGATAAAGATTTGATCTATCACCGTGAAGGTCAAATCGTTGGTCGTGAACTAATAACACTAATCAGAAAGTAGCAGATATGTCACACGTTAAAGCGGGCGGTACTAGTAAAAACAACAGAGATTCCCAAGGTCAACGACTCGGAGTTAAGTTATTCGGTGGTCAACCAGTAAAAACCGGACAAGTAATCGTCAGACAAATCGGGATGACTAAACGCCCTGGTAACGGTACTTTCATGAGTCGAAACTTCACTATTCACGCCGCAAAAGACGGTGTGGTTGGCTTTAAATCACGAAAAGTAAAACGTTTTACTGGCAAAACTGCCAGACGAACCGAAGTAACCGTCGAATAAATCAAGTAAAATTTGCCGTACGCGGACGCTATTTCTCGTCTTCAAATGCCCTACCGGCTGCATCAATACCCATTTGTTGAATTGTTTTTATCCTGACTTTGTCGCCTGGTGTTAATTCTTTCTTAGGAGTTCTTACCGCAGCTGCTTCAGCGGCCGCTGTTGCTATTTCTCCCTCAGTTAATTGACGCCCAATTGGCGCGATAGGTAATACTCTTTGTGCAAGCTCATCATTCGTTGGAACGTGATCTATAATTCGTCTTTGTTCACCCATATATAATCCTCTTCCTAAAAATCAATTGACTTCGTTATGGCGGTACTCAAAATGGCGTCGTTAAATGTATCAAAGCCGTTTATGGGTAAATTATCTTGGTTAGTTTGTTTTTGATTCATGTTTATTTTCCGTTCTTAAGGAATATATACAGTATACATCATGCTTGTGCTTTTGTCAATTTGTTTTCGGATTATAGTTATCTTTTAGACACCGAGATGGTGTTTTACTCTCTCGACAACATCAGCAATTACGACTTGTGATTTAACCATGTAGTCATCTGCGCCTAATTTTTCAGCTTTTTCTTTGTCGCTGTCTTGGCTTAACGCCGTCAACATAACTACCTTCATATTGGCTGTCTCAGGGGTATTTCGCAGTATATCAAGCACATCAAAACCGCTAACTTTGGGCATCATAACGTCAAGCAATATTAGGTCTGGACGAAATTCAACTGCAGCCGCAAGCGCATCTTCTCCATTTGGTACACGGTGGACACTAAAGCCTTCAGCTTCAAGACGCATCCGATAAACATTGGCTAAACCATCATCGTCCTCAACTAGTAATATCTTTTTTTGATTGCTCATATATTGATTATGCTAAATTATTTATGACTTTTTAGCAAGTAAACTCTCTACAAATCCTTTAAATAGTGGTTGCGGTTTATTCGGTCGCGAGTTGAATTCTGGATGAAACTGTGATGCGACAAAAAACGGATGATCAATGCCTTCAATTACCTCAACTAGATTTTTGTCTGGCGACAAGCCTACGGCTTTTATTCCCCACTGCTCGTAGCTATCCCGATAGTCGTTATTGCACTCGTAGCGATGCCTATGTCTGCCTATGATTGTTTTGCTCTTGTAGTACTTAGCGCTAATTGAACCTTTTTCAAGTTCACATGGATAGTTACCTAGGCGCATCGTTCCGCCAGTGTTTTCAAGCCCTTTTTGTGAATCCATTGTCGAGACTACCTGAAAATCACTATTTGGGTCTAGCTCGGTTGTGGTAGCGTCTTTAACCCCAGCATTTCTGGCAGCAGCTACAACCGCCATTTGTAATCCTAAACATAGTCCTAAATAAGGTATCTTGTGCTTCAAGGCATACTGAGCTGATTTTATCTTGCCATTTAGGGCTCTTTCACCAAAACCCCCAGGCACAATCACCCCATCAACTTTGCTAAATGTTCTAGCCAGCTGAGACTCAGTCATCAATTCACATTTTTCGGCATCTATCCAAACATACTCTAGCCCCAATTTACTGTGCCAACAGGCGCTCTTTAAGGCTTCAATTACACATATATAAGTATCTTCGTTATCTAAATATTTGGCTATTAGCCCAACTTTAACTTTGCGATTTGGTTTTTCCATTATTGTATCAACCATATTCCGCCACTGTTTCATATTTGATCGTTTGTGTTTAAGCCCTAATTTTTGCACTACATAATCACCAATACCCTGCTCCTCTAAAGTCAGAGGTACTTGATAAACGCTTTTAGCGTTGGGTAGTAGTGCTATACCCTCTTCCGGCACACCACAAAATGTACTCAACTTTTGCTTTACCCGAGTGCTTTTTGGTCCTTCCTCACAACGAGCAACAAGTAGATCTGGCATAATCCCCATACTACGGAGCTCCCTGGTTGCATTCTGCGCCGGTTTGGTCTTAATCTCTTTACTTGCACCCAAATAAGGCAAGTAAACAACCTGTACGTTAATACAGTTTTCTTGACCCGCTCTAGTCCTATACTCTCTAATCGCTTCAAAAAACGCTGGGCTTTCGTAATCGCCCACCGTACCACCAATCTCGACAATATGAACATCAAACCCATTACTAGCTTGATCTATATAAGTTTGAATTGCATCTGTAAAATGTGGAACTACTTGGACAGTTTTTCCCAAGTATTTACCGTCACGTTCATCCTGAATTAGCTTACGTAGCACTCTACCACTCATAACTGAGCTTGACGATGTGAGTTCTACGTCCAAGAATCTCTCATAATGACCGAGATCCAAATCCGTCTCGGCACCATCTTTCGTAACAAAACACTCTCCGTGCTCGGCTGGGTTTAAAGTGCCGGCATCGACATTCAAATATGGATCAAGTTTTTGAATATTGACTGATAGACCCCTACTTTTTAAAATATTTCCGATTGAAGCGGCTGTTATACCCTTACCGAGCCCCGATAGCACTCCGCCTGTTACAAAAATATATTTAGTAGGTCTTTTTGTCACCTATTCTCCCCTGATTTATCAATCCAAATATTACCATATTCGAGCTAACAATAACAATAATATTAAGATTTTACTTTTGTAGTCGCGAAGTTGCGTAGCTTAATTGCGGGTCTTTGTTAGCCTTTACGTCCTTGATTGTGCGAGCCACTTTCTTGTCAGGTGAAATGCCTTCTTTATCGATATTACGACCATTAGGTGTATACCATCTAGCCACCGTTATTTTTAGCAAACCACCACTTGAGACCGGTGTCAGTTGTTGTACACTGCCCTTACCATAACTATCTTCGCCAACTAAATCGGCTTTATTATTATCTTTGAGTGCACCCGCCACAATTTCGCTGGCGCTAGCACTGCCTTCGTCAATTAACACAATCGTCGGAAGACCACCTAGTATATTGTCTCCAGATGCTCGGTGGGTATTAATCGTAATTTTATCGCGTTTTTCTTCAACCACTAATTGACCTTTATCTAACCAAATACTGGATATGTCGACCGCTGACTCTAGAAGCCCACCCGGGTTACCTCTTAGATCAAGAACAACCGATTTGACACCCTTAGACTTTAGATCAGTAGCCGCTTTTTTAGTTAGATCAGCCGTATCCTCAGCAAATCTAGAAATCTTTATGTAGCCAACATTGCCTTTTTTAACTGACCATTCAACACTCGGAATAGTGATGTTTTCTCTTTTAATCTTTATTACTTGTTTGTCACTATCTGCCCTAAGAACTGTTAGCTCTACCGTACTACCAGACTGCCCCCTGATTTTCTCGACAGCCTTCGACAATGACATACCGTATGTTTTTTCCCCGTCTATTTCTGATATTACATCTTTTGGCCTGATACCCGCCTTATCAGCCGGATATCCACTAATTGGCGATACTACAATCAATAAATCATTCTCTTTAGACAATTCTGCACCAATTCCACTAAAAGTACCGTTAAGTTCGCTGTCAAAATCTTTAGCTTCTTTTTCACTCATATACTCTGTGTAAGGATCGCCCGTTGAGCCCGCTAAGCCATTCTTCAAACCATTCATGACGTCGTCAAGTTTTAATTCTCCATCATAATTTTTGCGCAGAATATCATATACATCATTTACTGATTTATAATCTAGTGAACTTGGCAAACTGGCGTTCTCTGTTTGGATACGATTATTGTTCAAGAAAGATACGTTGAATTTGTTCGAGCCCAAAGACCAGCCAAGAATAAAAAACACTAGACTAATAATAAATACAGAGAGGAACGAACCCTTTGGTTTAGTTTGCGTATTTTCGCCGAATTTAGTATTTTTTTGTTCCAAATTACTCCTGACGTTATTTTATGGCTTTTTATGTATATCTAACTATATCACTTATGTTTGCCTTAGAACTTAGTGAATTCTTAGAAATGTATAAATACAAGACCGGCGGTGCTGATTCTAGCTGTTGAATAGTAACCGTTTAGGCCGGCGTTATATTGGCTAACAAATATAGTTCCGTCCCCATACACATGCTCTACATACATTGCATGACCGTAGTAGCCTGAGTTACTAATGGCTACGACTCCGATTCCATTAGGGTTACTATTAACTGGCAATCCAGCTGCTCTAGCATTCTCATCCCACTGATTAGCGTTTCCGACCCCTCCCCAATAAGGCATATGTTTTCCGACACTCCAAACCTTCCACGCGGTATAGCTAACACATTCACGATTATACATTCCCCATGTATCAATAATAGAATCCTGTGGAGCATGACACCAAGCCCTAGGATATCCGCCACAATTTGCCGCCGAACCTGTAGGTACATTACCGCCAAACAAAACTGCATTTGCAGCAGCCTGCTGAGCTCTTAATTTTGAAATTTCAGCATTTGTCTTTTTAATCTTCGAATTTAACTGGTTCTGTTGATTTTCATTCAAACCTAGGAGTGAATCTTGCTCTGATTTACTCTCACTAATACTAGCCTGACGAGTTTGTAGATCTTTAACATTTGCCGCAAGCAAGTCTTTTTTATCTTTAAGCTTATTCTTTAACTCATTTACCTTGTCTAGCGTTTCTTTTATTTTGCTTTGAACAGAATTACGGTATTGTTGTTTATCGACAAATTCACTTAGATCCTTACTTGATGCTAACATCTCTATAGTTGAAATTTCGCCTTCTACATACATCGCCCTAATATTTTGACCCAGCAAATCTCTCTGCTTATCTAACTCTTTTTGGGCCTGCCGTATATCCTTTTCTAGATTGTCTATCTTTGACTGCGTATCAGTAATCTGAGCCTGCAGGGTATTAATTTGTTTTTGAAGTTTGGCTATTGCATCCTGTAGATCACTTGCTTCAGAACCTAGTTGTGCAAGATTAGAGCTAGCTTTATCGTTTTGTTCGCTTAACTTTTCGATTTTCTCATCAAATTGATCAGCGAAAACTGTAGTTATCCGGCTGGAACTTACAGCCATTACAACAATAACTACAAATAACGCAATATATTTGCTTAGCCTTATGAAAGAACTAGTTTTTGGATTCCTGTGTTTATGTTTCATATGTTTTTGTGTTTTTTGTAGCATATTTAGCATAAGTATTATAGCATAGCCTTCATAATTTGACAATCTTTATAAATTATTTTGAACTTTTAAATTTCAGATATCGACGCGTTGCAATTATCGAAGACGCTCCCCCGATAAGTACACCAATTAATAACTGGATTAGCAGAATATGCCAGAAGTATTTGGCAAAATAATCACTAGCATACTGGATATCAAGTAATCCTAGTGTGCTGGCACTAAAGGCGTTAGTCTGGACGGCAAACACGGCACTACATAACGAAACGGAAATAATTGCCGAGATTACCCCATACATTATTGTCTCTACCACAAATGGTCCCCTAATATATGAGGTACTTGCCCCGAGCAATCTCATAATTGCCAATTCTTCTCTACGATTAAAGATTGCCATTCGAATAGTATTAAAGATTATTAGCATAGATATCATGGCAAAGATAATTACACTAATTACCCCTGCTCTGCGGATAAAGGTAGTTGCCGAAGCGATTTTATCAATCGCTTCTTTTCTGTCGCCAGAATATGAAGTTTCTTCCGACTGAAGTTTTTTGATATCGGGACTTTCCAAGAACTCTTTAATCGGCTGAATATTATCAGTATTGATCGGTTTTATAAGTAAACTGGCAGGCAACGGATTGTCCGTCTGCGAAATCGCCACAAGTAGGTCAAGATTGTCTTTATTTTGTTCCTTATAGGAGGCTAAAGCATCGTCTTTAGATACGTATTCAACAGATTTAACGTTATCCAGTGACTTTATGCTGGTTACTAACTGATCGCGTTGATCCTGATTATTCGCTACCTCATCCGTAAGATAGACAGATATATCAATTTTATCTGTAATTTGAGCGATCGTATTAGCAAACGTCGCGTTGGCGATAACCGAAAATAATAAAATTGATAGCGTAATCACCATTACCGCTATTGCCGCCACAGCTAACCAAGCATTCCTAACGAAATTGATTACACCGCTTTTTAGTATTCTTTCGAATTGTATTAGCCCTCTTTTCATACTATGCCGTGTAGTTTCCTCTAGCTTTATCGCTAACAATTTTCCCTTTTTCGATTGTTATAACTCTACGTTTAAGTTTGTTAACAATATCTTGGTTGTGCGTCGTCAACAGGACCGTTGTGCCGTATTTATTAATTTTTTCGAGCACTTTTATGACATCCCAAGCGTGTGCTGGGTCAAGATTTCCGGTGGGCTCATCTGCGATTAAAATTTTTGGTTGCCTAGCTATGGCACGCGCAATCGCAGCCCGTTGTCTTTCTCCTCCAGAAAGTTGCCACGGGTACTGCTTTTCTTTACCTTTTAGACCGACTATCGCTAAAACACGTGGAACCGTATGCTTAATTTCGCTATTGCTAGCCCCAACTATCTCTAGGGCAAATGCAACATTCTCGTAAGTCGTTTTATTGGGCAATAGTTTAAAATCCTGAAAAACTACTCCAATCTTTCGTCGTATCAGTGGGATCCTTTTATCTTTCAAGTGTTCATAATCAATGCCGCCAACCACAATCTTGCCACTATTCGGGCGTTCTTCTCTTGTGAGTAGCTTTAAGAATGTTGACTTCCCCGCACCACTCGGTCCGACTATTATCACAAACTCTTTAGGTTCAACATGCAGGCTTACTCGATCTAAAGCTACGTTAGTTTTGTTATACACTCTCGTTACTCGATCTAATAAAATCACGGGTTACATTATAGCAAAAGCACTATGACTTCCATAGGGCAAACTGATTATTTTTCTTTTAAATTTTGATTTAGATAGCTATCGATAAAATCATCAATCTTTCCATCTAAAACGGCAGTGACATCAGTAGTTTCATGTTTTGTCCTTAGATCTTTGACCATCTTATAAGGATGAAGCACATAAGACCTTATCTGATTACCCCATTCCGCCGAGGTATTTGGACCCTTCAACGACTGGACCGTATCTTGATGTTGTTCAATCTTTAGTTGGACTAGCTTAGAACGCAAAATAGTTAGTGCGGTTTCTTTATTCTGAAGTTGTGATCGTTCGTTTTGAATACTAACAACCACTCCTGTCGGTATATGAGTAATACGAACCGCGGAGTCTGTGGTATTAACACTTTGTCCACCATGCCCGCCAGCGCGATAGACATCAATCTTTAGATCTTTTTCGTCAATTTCTAACTCTGTTGTCGACTCGATTTTTGGCAAGACATCAACTTTCGCAAAACTTGTTTGCCGCAGATTATCAGAATTGAATGGGCTAAGCCTAACTAGACGATGAACCCCGTGCTCTCCCTTCAGCATGCCATAGGCAAATTCGCCACTAATCGCAATTGTTGCGCTTTTGATCCCCGCCTCCTCACCAGCAGATTGATCGATAATCTCGGTTTTAAAATGATGATTTTCACAGTACCTTAGATACATTCTTTGAAGCATCAAGGCCCAATCTTGCGCATCGGTACCACCTGCTCCCGCAAAAATCGACAGGATTGCGTCATTGTTATCATGTTCTCCAGAAAATTTAAGTTCACCTTTTAGCATCTCAAAGTCACTGGCTAGTTTTTCGTATTGCTGATTAAGCTCTAGCTCCATCTTTTGATCGCTCAAACTCGACAGTTCCTGCAATTCTTCAACGGCCGATAAGCCATCATCCCATACTTTAATTCTTTGTTTTATAGATCCAATCTCCTGCATAATACTTTGAGCTTTTTTTGAATCTGTCCAAAATTTTTCATCTTTGGCTAGCAATTCTAAATCTTTCAAACGTTCTTTTAACGCCTCTAGATTAATTTGCTGTGAAGCTGCAAGTATTTCTTTCTTTAACTGGTCAATTTTATTCTGTAATTCCTGCATATTCATACTAAATTATAGCCTAGTCGGATATTTTAGTTTAAAAACTACTTCGTTATCTAGATAATGATGATTTAGACCACAGTGGTTCTACGATATTTGAAAGATCTTTTATCAAGCCATCGTCTGCTTTTCCGAGCAGTCCAAACCCACCAATCTTCTTCTCGAACATTTTATTGGTAATATCGACAATTTGCCCCAGAGTTACTGCCTCAATCCGTTTCGGAATATGATAATAATCCTCGACACTATCATTAAAGAAATAATTTGTACTATAACCGGCCGCGGTGCCTGAAACGGTCTGGGCGCTACGCTGATATCGACCCAAAGCATATTGTTTAGAGCTTAGGATATCTTGCTCACTAAGTAGTCCAGTCCGCGTATTTAGTATTTCTTTTACAATTAATTCAAACAATGTCCTGATGTTATCGGGGTGGACTTGAGCCGCAAACCACCAGTTGCTTCCTCCGTTCCAGCGTGCATGAGAAGAACTAACATCGTACACAATCCCCTGTTCTCGTGCTGCACCTAAAATTCTAGAATGAAAAGTTTCTGTTAGTAAATTGTTGGCAAGCGATAGAGCATCGCTTTCTTCATTGTTCATCCATCTATCCATAAAGGTATCTATATAAAAATAGATATTCTCAACCGATGATTTCGGAATATATAGCGGTTTTTTTATCCTTTTAGGGGATTCTATTGGCAAAGCAATTCTTTTCTTCGACTTTGATAATTCTATGTTTTCTAGTAGAGCAATCATTTGTTCCTGCTTAGATTTTGTTATATTCCCAGCAAATACAAAACGCATGTTTCCCGTAGTGTGAGTATCGATATAATGTTTTCGAATATCGTCGATCGTTACATTATTCAGATACTCTAACCGCTCTTGGTCGGTCATGGCAATCAGACCATTGGCTTGCCTCAGGGCTAAACCTAGATGTCTAAAATTATTATTTGATCGAGATATCAACTCTTCTTTTACGTTACCAAGTTCTGCCTTGTACTCATCCTCTAAAAATAAAGGTTTGGTAATTGATAAGATTGCTAGATCTAAGATCCTCTGCCACTCAAAATCAGCGCACTCGAATTCGTAGGTAATGTCGTACACCCCAGTTGAAGCGTTTGAATATGCTCCATTTTTTTCAACTTCAGCCTGAAATAGTCTGCTTTTAGGAAACCGATCATTGGCGCCTAATAATATATGTTCTACTAGATGAGCTGTTTCGTATTTTTCGCTGGTTGATAAAAACTCACCAGCACGAAAGTTAATCTCATAAGTCATTACCGAAGCATCGGGCACGTTAATAAATAATCCTTTTACTCCATTTTTTAACGATACCTGAGATACAGTATGTTTCATTTTATTGCTATTTTCGGCGACCTTTTGCTCGTCGTTTTCTTTCGGCTTTTCGAGATTTTACTTTTGATTTCTTTTTAGTATTAATTTTCTTAATA
This sequence comes from uncultured Candidatus Saccharibacteria bacterium, assembly GCA_964510945.1. Taxonomy (GTDB): domain Bacteria; phylum Patescibacteriota; class Saccharimonadia; order Saccharimonadales; family JAGQNJ01; genus DAISWO01. The sequence continues at coordinate 50,729 of CAZEED010000003.1, read as the reverse complement.
TTAGATCGTTGACGAACAACTGGCGTAGCCGTTGATTTAACCGGTTTAAAGTCACTAGTCTTAAACTCTTCGCTCTCAATAATCTTGTCGGCATTCTCAATAGAGTGACGCGCAGCTCTAGTTAGCTCAGTTTCGATCGGAGCATCTATATCTTCTTCGCCTAATGGCTCTGCACTAAATAAGGCTTTAAGTACATCATGCCTAAGTGTACCCTGCATTGTTTCGAACAAAATCTGTGCTTGTCGGCGATATTCAACCAAAGGATCGCGCTGTCCAACACTTATCCAACCAATCCCTTCTCTCAAGTGATCCATTTCTTCAAGATGTTGCATCCAAAGATTATCGAGTACTTGCAAATATATATCACTTTCAACTTTTCTCATTATCTCTGGCGTAAACGATTTCTCTCGCTCTACATATAATAAATGAGCCTGTTTTTTTAATAGCTGCGGGAACTTATTGACGTCAGCCGAGAATAATTTATCGAGAGTTTTCTCGCTAAACGGAAACACATCCACAACAATATCCTGATAATCATAACTGGTTATTTTTTCAGAATTTGCAATAATTTCAGTTTCAGCATCAATCAGCTGTTTTATCCTAGGACTAATATCATTTTGCTTGAGTATTTCACGTCGCATTATATATGTTGCTTTTCTGTGACGGTTCATAACATCATCATATTGAACAAGATTCTTGCGTTGATCGAAGTTGAAGCCTTCAACTTTTTTCTGAGCCCCTTCCAGACTTTTAGAAATAAATCGATTCTCTATCGGAGTCTCTTCGTCAGCAGCCAACCTATCCATCACTGCTGCAATCCTCTCACCACCAAAGATTCTCATCAGATCATCTTCACAAGATACAAAAAACTGACTAGCTCCAGGGTCTCCTTGCCGACCAGATCTACCCCGCAGTTGATTATCGATTCGTCTCGACTCGTGTCTTTCGCTTCCAAGGACAAACAAGCCTCCTAACTCTTTAACCTCTTCGGACAAAACAATGTCTGTACCTCGTCCAGCAATGTTAGTGGCCAGAGTAACAGCACCTTTTTGCCCAGCGTTTGCTACGATATGAGCTTCTTTTTCATTATTTTTAGCATTCAGTACTTGATGAGGAACCTTTGCTTCGTTGAGTAATTTTGAAAGTAGTTCGTTTTTTTCAATAGACACCGTTCCAATTAGTACCGGTTGACCAATTTCATGTAGTTTTTTTAGCTCTTTTACAATCGCTCTGAACTTTCCCGCCTCTGTTTTAAAGATTTTATCTGGCCTATCGTTACGAATAACTTTTTTATTCGGCGGTATCTCTATAACATCAAGCTCATATATTTGATGGAACTCTTCTTGTTCTGTAGCTGCGGTACCCGTCATACCGGATAACTTGCTATATAGTCGGAACAAATTCTGAAAACTGATGGTTGCAAGTGTCATTGACTCTTCTTGTACTGCAACGCCTTCTTTGGCCTCTATAGCTTGGTGTAACCCTTCGTTATATCTTCTTCCCTTTAGTAATCGGCCAGTAAACTCGTCGACTATAACTACTTCGCCATCTGAAGTAACCACATAGTTTTTATCTCTTTCAAATAATGCTCTCGCACGTAAAGCTTGTTCTAGATGATAAATTGTCCGGATATTTTCTGTAGCGTAAAGGTTATCAATTCCTAAGATTTTTTCAACTTCTTCAATACCTTCATCAGTAAGAACTACTGCCTTTCTCTTTTCATCTTTTTCGTAGTGATTTTCACTATTTAAACGACTTACGATGCGAGCAAATTGTTCATAGGCATTTGCGCTCGCCGCCGCAGGGGCAGAGATAATTAGCGGTGTTCGAGCTTCATCTATCAAAATCGAGTCGACTTCGTCAACAATAGCAAAATTTAGCTCTCGTTGTCGCAGTTGATCAACTTCTCTAACCATATTGTCGCGAAGATAATCAAATCCAAATTCATTATTAGTACCGTAAGTAATATCGGCAGCATAGGCTTCTTGTCTACTACAAGGTTTTAAATGTCTAAATCTCGCATCATCATGAGAATCATCACTAAACTTTTTATCAAATATAAACGACTCGTCTGGCATAATCACGCCAACACTTAAACCAAGAAAATCATAAATTTCACCCATCCAACCACCGTGCAAACGAGCTAAATAGTCGTTAACTGTAATTAAATGTGCACCCTTACCTTCTAGTGCATTGAGAAACAAAGGAAGAGTAGCAACCAGCGTTTTTCCTTCCCCAGTTTTCATCTCGGCGACCGCGCCTTCATGCAGCACCATTCCACCAATTAACTGCACATCAAAATGCCGTTGACCAATTACCCTAGTTGCAGTTTCTCTAACTAGTGCAAAAGCATCCGGAAGTATTTTGTCCAGACTAGATGTTTCCAATTTTTGTTTAAGTAACGAGGTCTGTTTTTTTAGCTGAGCATCGGACATCTTTTGATACTTTGGAGCTAAAACATTAATATCCTTAACTTTTTTTGTTAATCGTTTTAAGGTCCTAGCTTGAGGATCACCTAATATTTTTTTTGCTATCTTATTCACTATTTATTGTCTCTTCCCTAAACTCGTTTTTTTAGCTTTATTAATTGTAACTTATCTATCTAGTCTTTCGCGAACGTAATTTTGCGAGAATTTTATTAGAGACTTTGTGATTAGTATTTATATCTTTGTATTTCTTTAATTGATTCTTCAATTTTGTCTCTACTATATCTATAGCCGCGTATATATTAATAGTGGCTTCCTTTGTAGTGATAGTTTCCTTAGGCAATTTTATAACTACCTCACAAGTGCATTCTTTTTTAGTTTTTATAATTTTTTCTTTTAGATAAACAACCATATGCGCTGACTCTCTAGAATGACGTGGCATATATTTGTCTAGGCGTCCTAATTTTTTATCAACATACTTCGCTAAATCACTATCAACCTTTAGATTAACACCCTGAACTTCCATTTTTTGAATCATTTATATTTTCTCCCTTTCATTCATATACTTTTTTAACACTTCCGGAATCAACACATCACCATCTTTTGTCTGATAATTTTCAATTATGGCTACCAGGGGCCTCTCGGAAAATACTGTCGCATCATTGGTGTGTACAAACTCTACTTTACCGTCTTCTCGCCGGAATCTTGTTTTCATACTTCGGGCTTGAAAATCAGTAATATAATCAGCCGTGTGAGTTTCTCGATACTTGTCTTGTCCCGGTAACCAAGTATTTATGTCTACACCCTTTGCGTTAGGAAAGCCAATGTCTGCAGTACATTTCTCTATAACTTGATAAGGTAACTTTAGTGATTTCATTAGATATTCTTCAATGGCTACCATAAAAAGATGCTCATCAAAGGATTCGTCAGGATTACAAAAACTCTCCATTTCTAACTTGTTGAATTGATGTAAACGAAAAATACCTTCTGTGTCTTTTCCGTACGTCCCAGCCTCTCTTCTAAATGCCGTCGTGTATCCTGTGTATCGAATTGGTAAATCTTTTTCATCCAAAATTTCGTTCATATACATTGGCGCAAGAGTATGCTCGGCACTCGCGTTAAGCCAGAGATCTTCATCTTCTAATTTGTAAGTCTGCTCTTCTTTATTTAGCCGTCCAGTCGCCTGAAAAACTGCTGTTTTGGCAACTGCTGGCGGTATAACAAAGGTAAACGGCTTTGCGCTGACCTTTAATTTGGTATCCTCAACGATATTCTTTATAACCTCAGTGTTAGTTATTATATCTAAGCCGTATTGCCACAACGCAAACTCTAATCTAGCCAAATCTCCTTTAATATAAACAAACCTACTGCCAGCAACTTTAACGGCACGTTCTTTATCCAGCCAACCTTTTTCATGGGCAATCTCCCAATGATTTTTGGGCTTGAAATCAAAATCTGGTTTTTTGCCGACGGTTCTTATTACTTTGTTTTCATCTTCACTAGAGCCAATTGGGACAATCTCTCCTAAGGGCAAATTAGGGAATTTGTTAATGAGCTCAGAATATAGTTTTTCAACTTTCGACAGATCATCTTCTAATTCTGCCAATCGATCTTTTAGGTCTTTACCTTTTTGTACTATCGCCTCACTTGGTTTTTGCCCTTTTGTACTTGAAGCAAGATCATTACGTTCTGCTCTTAGTGATTCGACTTGTTGTTGGAGATCTTTCTTTTGTCCATCTAATTGAAGTAATTTGCCAGTATCAACTTCATAGCCTTTTTGTTGGGCTTTTTTCTTAACTAACTCAGGGTTATCCCTCACAATTTGGATATCTATCATACTGTCTCTATTATAGCTTTATTTCTTATTGTTTTGTAGGTGTTTTATTGTTAATTCTGTTCGTTTTTTAGCATACTCACAATAATCACAATCTCCACCCATCGCTGCTTTGCCTACCGCAGGCATCTCTCCCTCTAAACATTTTTTCATGTTCAGCAGTGTTTTTCCGACCCAACTATCATCGCCAACATATGGAATGACTATAGTTCTAAATTCTATTCGATCGTGAAATCCATCCATATCAAGCCGACCATTTGCATAAACAAAGTATCCAGTATCATTTACCTTGAAGCCGTTTTGTCGTAGTAACCATTGGTACACTTCCATTTGCCGTTTATATGACATTTGCCAATCGGCATCTATATTAACGTCCGACTGTTTTGCAGTGGCTTTATAATCAACCACGATAAGTTCATCATTATTATTGACCCAAATATCATCTACCGCACCAGTGACAAACAGATTAGAAGCATCATCCAGGTATTGAACTCCTACAAAATTTTCTCGCCATTTATCTAAATCTTTGTGAGCATAAGGCACTGCTTCAACCTCATATTCAGTCATTATCGGATGAGGTTGTTTTTTACTTCGAAACTCATCAAATTCTTTTTTCAATAATTCATCTACAGCGCTGTTAATTCTAAAGGGTGGTCCATTTGGTCTCTTTAATTTTAGTCGGGCATCCAACCAAAAACACCTTGGGCACTGCGTGAACAATTCGATTTTACTTCGACTTACTTTAAATGCTTCAGTCTGACCAGGTATGTAGGCCTGGCCTCTTTTATAATAGTTCGCTGTCATCTAGTCCTATTGTAGCATTGAGATGAATAATATATTTTATGAATTCTCAATTATCCTAACAATATCAGCCGGTTCTTTAGCAATAAAATCTGGTTTATTTGAGCTAAGTATTTGTTCGCCATTGAAGCCCCAAGTTACTGAGATTATCGGCAGCCCCACCTTATTAGACGCTTTAATATCTCGCACTTCATCACCAATATAGATACAGGTTTTTTTATCAATCTTGTATTTTTTAATAGTACTTTTAAGAGCTATGGTTTTTCCAAAAACACCAACTCCTCCAACTATGCTTTCAAAGTATTGATTTAATTCATTGTTACTTAATATAGTGTTGATATTCTCGACGCTATTGCTACTCACGATATACAAACGATATCCACTATCATGAAGCTGTTTTATAACCTCAGTTAATCCCTGAAAAACTGTTATTTTTGGAATGTTCTGTTTTATAAATGACCGCGCGATGACAACGTACTTCGGGATCCGATGATAAGGCACATCTAGCTCATTGATTAATTGCCTAACCGTCATATTCTTGTATTCATTAATTTTTTCATCAGTTAGGCCTAGATCACCAAGCACACTCTCCGCGCATTCAATAGCTATTGGGAGAGTATCGGCAATAGTGCCATCAAAATCAAAAATAACGCTCTTCATGCCTCAAGTATACTACTTAAGTATCTGTTAACGATAATTACGGTCGAAGTGCGCCAAAAAAGACCTGCCAAGCGAGAAGCGATTTTGCGACTAGACTCAGAATCATATACACACGCTCTCCGTATAGATAATCAGCCCATTTTCCAATTCTTTTGTACTGTAGATACATATTGATAGCAAAGCAGTTAAAGAATACGAATAGGCTAACGTAGATCCAGTACACGAATGATGGAACCTGACCGCTCCCATAAACATTAGTTCCCCAAAAATATATTCCGATAACTACCCAAGGTAGTATCCCTGCGATACATCCAACTATAAAACTAATCCATGATACTGTTTTAGATTTTTTATTGTGAAGCTCCATAACCAGACCGCAAAGATTCATGACTGCCGTTAGCCCAAAAATCATCACAAGACTAGATAAATCATAAATCCCGCTCAATAGTGCGATTCCGATCATCATGGTGCTAGCGCTTAAAGAGTATTCAATCCATCGCATTTTGTTTACATGATTGGTCAGATTGTTCTCATACCAGTCACGCAAATAGCTTGCCAGCAATCCATGTGCGATAGCCGACATAAAGAAAAACACGGCCACTAAATACGCCAAATTAATATTTGCAACATTATGTATTGCTGGGACCAAACTTGGAGATCCGTTCATACCAGTAGTCATAGTATCCAGAGTTAAATAGCTAGTGTTTATTGGAAAAGCTACATTTTTTGCTAAAACTACTACTAACACACCCTGTAATGCGTGAAGAAATGCCAATACAACATTCCATCTACGAAGCTTATCAAAATTCCCTTTACTAGATCTTGTTCTGTTTTTAAATATTTTCATAGCCTAACTTTAACATATTGATTCACCCATCAAATAATTTTTATGTGATTAATCTAGTTACAATGATCATAGCTAGAATCAATAACCCCAAGCATCTTCGAAAATAATTAACTCCAAAAATAATTTCAAGTATCGACCAAATAATTATACTTACTAATGAGATCCAGCTAACAATTGATTTTATCTCACCTTCTTTTAACAAGTTTGAAATTATCATTGTAATGAACCAAAGAAAAAGTGAAAGGTTCGGCCACTGAATAATTACTAATTTTCCTTCTTTACTAAAGAATATATTTCTATAAATTTTTTTCAAAATGAGCATCTTACAAATTTAAATCGGGATATATAGACTTTGTTGTTTGATCTATTTCTGTACGCAACTGAGGAAATGGCACACCTTCTCTAGCTGATACACCTTCAAATATCCAAAAAACTCGTTCTGCATAACCCAATCCACAAGCCGGTGGCATTCCGTATTCCAGCATTTCTACATAATCAATATCTAGCATTTGGGCTTCATCATCGCCTTCATCCCGCATTTTTTGCTGCTCCACAAACCTATTCAATTGGTCTATTGGATCATTTAATTCACTCCAACCATTACATAGTTCACTTCCAGCTATTACTGCCTGAAAACGTTGCACAAACCTCGGATCCTCATCATCTGTCTTTGACAGTGGAGAAATAAACGTTGGGGTATCAATTAGCCATACTGGGCCAGCAACGCTTGCCCGAACTTTCTTCCACAATTTATCTATTCCTCTAGCTTTATTCTCGGTCTTTTCGACTTCAATATTGTGTTTTTTAAGCTCACTCTTGATTTGGTCAATCGTACAGTCAAAAACATCAATACCGTAGTTTTTCTTGATTACATCAGCATATTTCCAACGTTCCCACTCGCCACCCATGTTAATCTTCATCCCCCTCACCTCAAACTCCAAAGTTCCAAAAGTATCAAGTAGAACTTTTTTGAACATATCTTCCATTAACTTCATGCCGTCTTGCCAATCGGCATAAGCCCAGTACCACTCCATGGCGACATGCTCGGGTAGATGTTCGTCGCTATAATTTTCGTTTCGAAACCGTGGCCCTATATCAAATACTTTTTCATAACCACCACCAATTAGACGCTTTAGAGGCAACTCGTGCGATATTCGTAAATAAAAATCCTGATCTAATGCATCCATATGAGTAACAAATGGTGTTGCGTCAGCCCCACCTGTTGTGTGCTCTAATACAGGAATATTTATTTCCAAAAAATCATTTTTCAATAAAAAATCCCTAGTTGATTGCCAAAATTTACTGCGCCTGACAAATCGATCATAAACATCTTTATTAACGTTTGTGTCTATATATCTTCGTCTTAGCCTCTCTTCTTTATTACTAAACCCATCTTCTTTTGTCGGCATTGGTCTGAGCGACTTCGACAATATTCGCAGCTTCTCCACGGCCACTGAAATTTCGCCAGTTTTGGTTTTAATAACCTTACCGGTTGCTTCAACAAAGTCTCCAGGATCTAGCAATTTTAAGTCTGCATAATTCAGCTCACTATTTGCATAATCCGCTTGGTTACTATCACAATCCTTATTAAACAGCTGTATTTCGCCGCTAGCGTCTTTAATCACCACAAAAGCAAGTTTGCCAATATCCCTTATCCTGATAATTCGTCCAACAACCGAAACTGTCTTATCCTCAAGTTCAGAAAACTTCTCGGAAATATCAATATTATTGTGTGTTCGTGCTGTTTTTGCTGGATACGGATTTACGCCAAGTTTTTTTAAATCCTGTATTTTCCGGAGTCTTTCGGCCCTTAGCTCATTTAAATTTGCCATACATTAAATTGTACGATGACTAATTGATCTAAACAAATCTTATATAGAGTATTACTTAATCGAGACTATCTTGTAAGCTGTTGTCTCCGCAGGCGTAACTATCTCTACCTTATCGCCAACTTTGCGCCCAAGTAGTGTTTTTCCAATGGGAGATTCGTCAGAAATCTTACCATTTAGAGGATCTGCTTCAACTGTCCCGACAACTAAAAACTCTTTTTTCTTACCAGCTGAACTTTTCAACTCAACTCTAGAGCCTAACTTCACTGTTCCATCAGTTTTTGGCTTTTTTATAATCTCTACACTTCTCAAAATATTCTCAATCTCGGATATTCTAGTTTCAGCTTTTCCTTGTTCTTCTCGGGCAGAAGTATACTCGGCATTCTCCGCAAGATCGCCGAACTCTCTGGCTGATTTAATCCTCTCAGAAACCTCGCCTCGCTCAGAAATTAACTTTGCCAATTCTTTTTTTATCTCGGCAACGCCCTCTTTAGTCAAATGGAATTGTTTTTTCATCTTTAGTCCTCTTTAGCTGAATTACGTTATTGTACCTCTAAAGTCGCTGTATTATAGCAACCCTTAGCCTAGCTGGCTAGTTTTTTTAATAGTTGTTCAATAGTAAGTAATCCAGTATCTTTTTCAGTTCGTTTTTTATACTCGTACTTGCCTGCTTCCACGGTTTTTGCGCTAATAACAACCCGATGAGGGATACCAATCAGATCAGCATCAGCAAACTTCTCACCAGGACGCACATCTCTATCATCATAGAGGACTTCTATACCCTCATCTTGAAGGGTTTTATATACCTCATCAGCCGTATCTACAACCTGCTTTTCGTTCCCTAAACAAGCTAAATATACCCGAAATGGAGCAACATTTTCTGGCCAAATAATCCCGCGGTCATCGCTGTGAATTTCGGCGATTGCTGCCATCGTTCGCCCTATACCAATCCCGTAGCAACCCATGTAATACTTCTGTCGAGCCCCAGATTCATCAGTATACTCTGCTCCTTTCATTAGGTTACTGTAGTGATATCCTAACTGAAAGATATTACCTACCTCTATCCCCTTTCTTTCTATCATTTTCTGTCCTGTTGGTGCTATGTAGCCTGCTTTTGCAAGTTTAATGTCATAGAATTTTTTTGGTTCTTCCAAGTCACGACCAAAATTAACATTTACAGAGTGGTAATTAGTGCGATTGGCGCCCATTTCAAAGTTTCTCCTATCCCGCATAGACTCATCCATAATCACGACAACGTCTTTTGGCAAATTGAGCAAACCCGCGTAACCAACTTCTGCTCCAGTAACGCGTTTTACAGTTTCTGCTGATGCTAACGATAGTGGTGAGCCCTGAACTATCGATTGTAATTTTGTCTCGTTAATATCAAAGTCACCACGGACAGCTGCAGCGACCACTCTGTCCTGCTCGTCCTCAAACAAAATAGTCTTTGTTGTTTGCCGAGGAGTTATCTTCAAGAATCTCGCTAATTCATCGACACCAACAATACCTTTACCCTCGACTTCTTCCATTGGCAATTCGGCTTCATCGCTTTTTTGGATATCATATTTAAAGGTTGCAACGTCCTCATGCGCAGCATATTTGCCATCTTCTGTCGTAAAGTACGTGCTCTCCCCAACTTTTGTTTCTGCTACAAATTCGTGACAATATTCACCACCGATATATCCATTGTCAGCTGCAACAACGTCGGTTTTTAAGCCTAGCTCATTGAATATTTCCTTATAAACGTCCCACATCTGTTGGTAAATTTCTTTGAACTGCTCTTCAGTACTAAAGCTATAAGCGTCTTTCATGATAAACTCTCGAACACGCAATAAACCACCACGCGCCCTCATTTCATCGCGAAACTTCATCGAAAATTGATATAAGTTGAAAGGCAAATCTTTATAGCTAATATTGAATTTACGTACCAAATCTACAATCATTTCTTCAGCGGTACCACCCAACACAAAATCAGCGCCGCGGCGGTCGGTTATTTTCATCAGCTCAAAGCCCGTTGTATCTGTTCTGTTGGTCTCTTTCCAGATTTCCAGAGGATGAAGTACAGGAGTAACAATTTCCTGAGCACTTGCCCTATTCATGCGATTCCGTACTATATTGATTATCTTGTCATGGACTTTGAGCCCTAAAGGTAATAAGTAATACCTACCAGCCGTAGACTCGCGGATAAACCCTGCTTGGGTTAGCAAACGATGCGAGTCAATCTTGTAGTCTATGCCCTCGTTTTTTGAGGTTTTTCCAAATAATTGTGAATATTTCATTACTTTTATCCTACCACAAAGCGTGTTTCAAGACGGCCAGTCATGTCTTCACTTACTGCAGACATTCGAGCATCAACACCAGCTTGTGCAGCCGTCCAAAGAGCATTAACGCCTGCCAATAATCCCCCCGTGCCAACGTTACTTTTTGAACGAGCTTCTGCCATAGCACGCACACTATCGATGTTATTTTGGTCAACCACTTCAATAAGTTGACCATCGTCATCGTAAACTCCTCCAGCCTCTTTATATATCCGAAGTATTGTGGCCCCAGTAGCTACTGCAATATGAGAACCCATTCCATCATTTTCCCCACCAACGTATATTTTCATCAACTCTCGAAGGCTAAGGGCAGATTCATTCACAATTGTGTCTATTCCACGCTCCCTATTGTCTTCGATTAAGTTAAAGAAATTATCTCGCTCTTCGTTGTTGCGATATTTATGCCACCATCTATAGCCATTTAGCTGCCGATGCGTAATATCTAGACTAATTGCTAGTCTACCCAACTCTTCCAGCTCTTTTTCCCAAATCCTGAACACCTCCGTCATGCCTAGAGCAGCACATTGCTGAAGAGTCATATCTCCCGCGCGTTCTGATCCGTACATGCGCTCTGCTTTCTGTTTACCTGTTTCAGCTGCTCCCGAAGTGACTATAATATGCTGATCATTAGGGTACGATCCAATCAATCCCCTAGCATACCCACCAATCGCGTCCGCATCAACAAGTCCGTCTTTTGTGACTAAATTTGTTCCGAGTTTGCTTACTCTTAAATTCTTCATTTTAAAATTCTCCAACTAAAAACCCCTCGTTTTATCTGAGGGGCGCTATTTTTTATATATTTTCAAAAAAATACTAAATTACACCCGCTAGGGGTGGTGTCGGCATATTTATTAACAAAACATTATATCTAGCCATGATTTTGATATTATATCCTATCTCGCGTGAAGCACAAATAATAGAATGAACGCGATGCTATTCTTCATCATATGTAGCATTATCGGGGCGCCAAGTCCTCCTGTTTTCTCCCTCAGATATATCAAAGCCAGTGATAGCAAAAAGGTATCGATTGCTGCGACCCATAGTAGCTGATTTCCGCTCCCAAACTGCAAATGTGCCGAAGCAAACATCAGACTAGTTACAATAACTGCTAGCCATTTCGGAAACCCATTCTTTAGTCCAGTGTATAAAAAGCCTCGCGCCAAAACTTCTTCGACAAACGGAGCTGCAACCACCAAGCTAAGAAAAACTAGTACCAAGGATACACCCTGTTGGGCAGTGTCGAAACCAATTTGCTGTTCTTGTTCAAAATTCACAGCTGGAAAAACTGCTTTTATAACAGCCGACACCACAATAAAACATAAAAAATATACACCAAGACCAAGTATTGCATATGCAAAATCAGTCGGTTTAGGCATTCTTAAACCAAGGTACTTAAAATTTCGTTTTTTTAGCTTTAATAAGTATTTGAGCATCAATAGAACAAAGAGTTCGATTAATATTATTAACCCGAATTTTACTCCAACTGTGTCCAGCCATGCATCTGATCGAGCTCTATCCCACCCTAAAACAGATGGAATCATCACTATTAACAAGCCACCTGCTAATTGAGACGTCAAAAAGACACCCACTGTCAGCAGGATCGTTGGCACTGGCTTCCAAAACGACAATTTAACAGTTTTAGGTTGTTCTAAATTGTTATTTTGCCCTTCAGCTACCGAATCACTCATTTAAAAAAACCTTCTAACATCAATTACTGTAATCAGGACAAATAAAAGCATTAATACAGCAAAACCAATACCGTGGATTAAATCTTCTTTTTCTTTAGTCAGCGGCCTCTTCATGGCTTTATACGCTAACGTAACGAAAAGCCTACCGCCATCAAGTGCCGGAATGGGCAGTATATTCATTATCGCTAATGTCAACGAAATCAGACCTATAATCATCAATATGAACCTAGTGCCTAACAAGCTACCGTCTTTTAATATTACAAATATACCGACTGGGCCAGCAACCTGCTTTGCCGCTTGAGACCCCTCCCCACTAAAAATACTAGCAATTGCCGAGCCTAACCCTTGTAACGTAAGCCACGTAAACTGGCCTGCCGAACCAACCGCCACAATAGGTGCTGACCACGTCGAACGCCTTAGCTCATAAATTGTTGGCGTAATGCCCAAATAACCTTTCGGAGTATTTGTATTCTTAGACTCTTTTACTTCTTTTTCTGATCGAAGTTTCGTGCTCGACATCTGTTGTTCGCCGGCACGCTCGTAACTAATAAACACTACTTCACCGGCTAATTTTTGCGTTTCTTCGGGTAACTGATCAATGTTTTTTACTTCCACAACCTCATTTGGTGCTTTTCCTAGTCCTATAATATGATCCTGTGTTTTAAGACCTGCCTTCTCTGCTGGTGAATTTTGTTCCACATTAGCCACCAAAATCTCTTTACTAGAAGTTATCGTATCGCTTGATACGCTAAATTGATTGTCGAATAATTTTGGTGTGCCAATTAACGCTAATACAAAAAATATTAGAATTGCGGTCAAAAGATTCATCACTACACCGGCAGTCATAATTTTCACTTTATTACCAAGAGTGGCTGATCCATAACTACCCTTTTCGGTTGCGGAATCGTTTTCTCCTTTTAGTCTCACAAAACCACCCAGCGGTAACAAATTGATGCTAAGTAACATCTTGCTCTTTAGCTTTTTACCCCAAACCTTCGGCGGAAAACCAATACCGAACTCTTCAACAACAACGCCACTTTTTTTCGCGGCATAATAATGCCCAAACTCATGAACAATCACTAAACAAACGAACAAAAATAGCCCAATAATTAGTAGCATTATTTACCAAACCTCCTGATACGGTTTTTATATTCATTAATCGCATCATTGAGGTCTTTTTTATCAAAATCAGGCCAGTATTTATTATTAAAAAACAACTCGGCATATGCTGCTTTATATAACATGAATCCACTTAATCTCATCTCACCTGAAGTTCTTATTATCATATCAAGGTCTGGAAAGTCTTTTGAATACAATAGTTGTTCAAAATCTTTTTTACTTATCTCTGGACTTTCACGTTGTTGGCAAGATTTATTCACCGCGTCTATAATCTCGCTCTGACCACCGTAGTTAAAACATAAGCCTACCGTAGCTGCAGTATTTTTTTTGGTAAGTTCCTCAGCTTTGGCTATAGCTAATGCTAATTTTGAGCTTAACCTATCCCTTGAACCGATAAATATTACCTTTATATTATCCTTATGTAACTGGGCAATGTCTTTCGTGGCGATTTTTAGCGCCAATTTCATTAAATAGTTGACTTCTTTTTCTGTTCTTTCCCAATTCTCAGTAGAAAACACATAAGCTGTGATGTATTTGATACCTTGATGTACAGCTTCTTTTATTATAGTTTTAAGGTTTTCGTATCCCTTAGCGTGCCCCTGAAAAGTCGGTAAACCGTTAGCTTTTGCCCAACGACGATTACCATCCAATATCAGACCTAAATGATTGATCTCTACAGTCTGATCTCCGTCCATTAAATGTTCCCCCTAATGACTATGCTCATCTTTACTGATCAAACTGTCATTATTTCTTGTTCTTTTGCTTTAACAGCTGATTCACATAGATTTTTGTATTTTTGCATAGTTTCATCTATCTGCTTTTCAAATCTCACAAATTCATCCTCTCCGATGTCTTTATCTTTTTTTGCTCCTTCTGCAATCTCACGAGCTTCATGACGAATATTCCTCATTCTAATCATTGCTTCTTCGGCCTTTACCCCCAATTGTTTCACAATTACTCTCCTTCGTTCTTCATTGAGAGGCGGGATAGGAATCCTAATAATCCTTCCGTCGTCAGTTGGATTAAAACCCAAGGCCTGATTATCTCTAATTGCCTGCGTTATCGATTGGATATTATTAGGGTCAAATGGCGAAATTTGAAGCAATTGTGATTCTGGTGCTGATATTGTAGCTAATTGGTTCAGTGGCATAGGCGTACCATAAGCCTCAACCTTTACACTATCTAACATCGACGCGTTTGCTCGCCCGGTTCTAATCTTCTTAAGTTCAACTTCAAGATGTTCAAACGCTTGTTTGAATTTTTGTTCAGTAGTCGCAGATAAATCGTTTATATTCATAGCTGTCTATACAAGTATTGTAATGCAAATTTTGTTTTTAGGATACTTCACCTAATTGCATACGAGAAAATCGTCGCACTACTAGATTTTCGCCGAGCTTTGCACCATGTTCTTTTACATATTCGCCGACTGTTATATCTGGATTTTTTACAAATGGTTGATCAAGCAAGCATTTCTCAGAAAAATATTTTTTCGCCATACCATCAGCTATTTTTTCAACCATATCAGCTGGTTTACCGTCCGCTTTTGCTTTTTCACTAAATTCTGACTTTTGTTTATCGATTTCGTCTTTCGAGATGTCATCCATTGATACGTACATAGGTGCAGAGGCCGCTACATGCATACAAACATCCTTAACTAGTGTCGTGAAAAGTTCGTTTCTAGCTACAAAATCAGTTTCGCAATTAAGTTCAACTAATACACCGATTCGACTATCGTGATTATATGTGCCGATGACCCCAGCACGAGCTTCTCTCTCACCCCGTTTTTCGGCCTTTGTAAGACCTTTTTTTCGCATTGCCTTAAGTGCTACTTCAAAGTCACCATTAGCTTCTACTAAAGCTTTTTTTGCATCAGTTATACCAACGCCAGTTAATTCACGTAATCGCTTAATTTCTTTAATGTCCACTGTTATTTGTCCTCCTTCTTTCCTTCTTTTTTTACTTCAGTTTTTTGTTTAGATTTTCCACTATTTATCGCTGTAGTTAATAATTCTCCAATTAAATCGTGAGTTTTCTTTGAATCGTCATTACATGGGATAGGCCAATCAATAGTCGATGGGTCGACATTAGTGTCCACAATCGCCACGACAGGGATAGATAGTTTCTGAGCTTCTTTTATAGCATTGTCGTCGTGGAGCGCATCAAAAACAAAAACCGCGTTAGGTTTTGCTGGCATAGCTTTTATGCCACCATACATCCAATTCATGTGATCGATCTCTTCTTGTACTCTTTGGAGCTCAAGCTTATTGTACCTAGCAGCAAATTGGCCTGACTGCATTTTTTCTTCGAGATCCTTCAGGTACTTGATTCTACCCTGAATAGTCTTACTGTTGGTCAGCATGCCGCCAATCCATCTGTTAACTACATAAGGAGAGCTTGTTTCATCTGCAGTTTTACGTGCAGCCTCTTGAGCTTGTTTTTTTGTGCCAACAATTAATATAGTTTTGCTCTCTGCTACCGTTTTTTCTACAAATTCTAACGCCAAACTTAAATTATCTGCCGTCTGTACTAGATCAATAATATGAATCCCGCCACGTTTACTGTGAATATACGGCGCCATTTTTGGATGCCATCGACTTGTCTTGTGCCCAAAGTGCGCACCAGCCTCTAACAGCTTCTTCATATCTACATCGTTTGATGCCATTTAATATAATCCTTTCTCTTCGGTAATGCTTCTTTAAGATAACCACGAGAGATTAGTTTAAAGAGGATTCTATGTACACTACCTGTTTAATTAATGATGTTACTATCTTATCATTTATATGATATTTGTCCATATCTTATATCTGTGTTGACGGTTAGCTAACAGATGTGTATACTAACCGTTTGATTATGAAAAAAGATTTACACCCAAAAAATTACCGAACTGTGGTTTTCCAAGACCTCAATAACAACTGGTCTTTGCTAACCCGATCGACCGTTGATTCTGAAGAAACAATCAAATGGGAAGACGGCAACGAGTATCCTCTAGTAAAAGTGCATATTAGTAGCGCTTCTCACCCGTTCTTTACAGGACAAGAAAAACTTGTGGACGTCGAAGGTCGAGTAGACCGCTTTAAGGCCCGAAAAGATGCTGCCGAAAAAGCCAAAGCCGAAAAACTAGCTAGCGTAAAAAAATCAAAGCCAAAAACTACCGTAAAAAAAGAAGCTCCAGTAAAACTTGAGACTACTACTCAATCAAAAACTCCTGACAACTAGCGCCACAAATTACTTTTAAACAGTTTTAGCTATACGTTGAAGCTGTTTTTCTTTTATACTAATAACTAAAGAGACAAATTATGGATACAAAACGACAAGAGCTACAGACTGAAATAAACAACATCAAAAAGCGTTTGGAAGATCCCGACATTTATAAATCAAAGGATTATCCAACTCTTGCAAAACGACAAAGTGATATCGAGCAGATTCTCGATCTATTCGACCAAAAAGACAAAATACTTAAACAATTAATTTATTCCAAAAATATGACAGATAATGGCGACCCAGAGCTGGCAAGTCTTATTGATCAAGAAAATAGTGAGCTAAATGCACGGCTAGAATCAATTGATAACCAACTTCGTGCAGCTCTAATCCCGAAAGACCCAAATGATTCGCGTGATGCCATCATCGAAATCAGAGGAGCAGCAGGAGGCGATGAATCAAGTTTATTTGCTGGTGATTTATTCAAAATGTATAGCCGTTGGGCCGAAAACCACAATTATAAAATAGAATTATTAAGCGAAAGCCCCAACGAAGTTGGCGGATTCAAAGAAGTAATTTTTGCAATCATTGGTCCAGATGCCTATAAAAACCTAAAATTTGAAGCTGGTGTTCACCGTGTTCAAAGAGTGCCAGAAACTGAAAGCCAAGGCCGAATCCACACCAGCACCGTTACTGTTGCCGTATTACCCGAAGCCGAAGAACAAGACATTCAAATCAATCAAAACGATCTACGAGTAGACGTCTACAGATCCAGTGGACACGGCGGACAAAGCGTTAACACTACTGACTCAGCTGTTAGAATTACTCATATCCCAACCGGTTTAGTCGTGACCTGCCAAGACGAAAAGTCACAAATTAAGAATAAAGATAAAGCGATGGGTGTCTTAAGATCAAGATTGCTAGCCATGCAAATTGAGAAAGAGCAAACAGAGTTAAGCGATAAAAGAAAGGCATTAATCGGTTCTGGCGATAGAAGTGAAAAAATTAGAACCTACAACTTCCCACAAGACCGCATAACTGACCATCGAATAAATTATTCCAGAAGCAATATACCAGGAGCCCTAACAGGTGACATTGATGACATTATCACAGAGCTACAAACATATGAACAACAACTCTTATCAGACAACTATTGAATCAGCCTTATCTGGTACTGAATTAGCATTAAAAAATTCAATGATCAAATCCGCTAGGCTAGACAGTCAGCTGATACTAGCGCATGTTATAAAAAAGCCTCGTTCTTGGGTATTGTCCCATAGTAATTTTGTTCTCTCCACTAAGCAGATAGATCAAGTAAAATCCCTAACAAAACTTCGTCAATCCAACACCCCTATCGCCTATTTATTAAAAAAGAAGGAATTTTATCGCCGAATTTTCCTTTGCGATGAAAGAGCATTAGTCCCAAGGCCTGAAAGTGAGCAACTAATATCAGATATCCTAGAAATATTACCTAATAAACCTCTGTCAATTCTTGATGTCGGTTGTGGCTCTGGAATCTTAGGTATTACTATATTTTTGGAAAACCCCAGATGGAAAATAACATTATCAGATATTTCAAAGGATGCAATTCAACTCGCTAAACAAAATATCGAGTTGTTTAATTTATCAACTAAGATTTTGATCATCGAATCTAACTTACTTCCAAAAAATTTATATTTTGATGTCGTAATCGCAAACTTACCTTATGTACCAACAAATTTAGTGGACAAACCTGACATCGCTAAAGAACCAAAATTAGCCTTATTTGCCGGAAAAGACGGGCTAGATGTTTATAGGGATTTATTTAAACAGCTTGGAGATACCAAAACCAAACCTACTTATCTGTTTATAGAATCACTTACAGAACAGCAGACTGAAGTTATTAAGATTGCTAGCTCAAATAAATACAGCCTACTAAAACAAACAGATTTCACGCTCTCGTTTAGATTAAAGAACTAATTCATCTACCTTCAGAAAGCTCTTCTAGTTTTACTTCTACAGTTTTCTCTTGTCCACCTCTAACATAGGTAATCTCTACCGTATCGCCAACAGAATATCGGCTAATCATCGATGACAAATTATTCTTAGAGTCAATTTTTTGTCCATTGACCGCTACAATAATATCTCCGTTTTTCAGCCCAACTTTTTCGGCTGGGGAGCCACTGATTACACCGTTATTACTCTCGCCCTGAATATACGCACCCTCACTACGACTTAATTTTAATTGTTTTTGAATCTCCTTATCCAGCTCTAGGTATCGGACCCCTAGATATGGACGTAACAATTTTCCTTTTTCAAGCACACTTTTTATCAAACCTTTGACGTCATTTATCGGTATCGCAAAACCAATATTTTCTGCTCCTCCACCCGCAACCGCAGTATTGATTCCAATAACTTCTCCGTCAGCGTTTACCAAAGGCCCTCCTGAGTTACCTTGATTAATTGCAGCGTCGGTTTGGAAGAGATTTTGCAAGCTTTCTACACCCCCACTATCACCTTCAGCCTGGACCGACCTGCCATAACCAGAAATAATGCCAGAAGTAACTGTGTTTTGAAACTGTCCAAGTGCATTACCGATAGCTATGGACATATCCCCAACTCGCATCTGACCTGAATCACCAAGTTGTACCGGCTCTAATTTAACTCCTTTGGTATCAGCAATCTTTAAGAATGCAATATCTAAACTATCCCCGCTTGATGTTTTTCCTACAACAGATACATTGTCATAAATTGTTCCATCCGATAATACAACGCTCACTTTTGATGTTCCATCGGGGATAACATGACGATTAGTTACGATATATCCATCGGCGCTAATAATGAATCCTGTGCCGGCGCTTTGTTGCTCTAGAGCTTGATTGTCGCCAAAGAGGCTACTTTCTGACCCACTTATACTAGTGACATTAACACTAACCACACTCGGACCAACCGTTTTTGCAATGGAGCTTATTAATTCACTTTGACTTGAAACAGTTTGCTTTCCTTGACTTGCCCTTGGACTAAAAGAGTTTGGGTTATCTGCATATGATCTAGCTCCTAACCAGCCACCCAAAAAGCCTACAATTAGAACAAGAACCAATTTATAGATGATTGATTTATTTATATTAGAATTAAACGATTGTTTTTGCGATAATTCTGGTTTTGGCACTTTTTGACCCCTCCCTTCATGATTTTGATTGTTTTTAAATAACTTTATCTGACCACTGAGAAAACGCTAATACTACAACTACCACAGCCAACATAATAAATATAATCTGTCGTGACACTAACTTTGTTAAGCGATTATCTTGCACTAAGTAATACATCGTCCCCATTCCGAAGCTAAACACAGTAAGTAGCAGTGTAATTTGCGCAACAATCCCATAATAAATTAGCCAATGCCCCAATAGCCAAGCAAGCGATCCGGCAAAAAATGCCCAATAATCACCTAGGAATCTGCCGTACGAATCATCAAAGCTACTAAAAAAGTGTCTGGCACAAAAATAACAAATAGCCCACGTACCTAAGACTAAAACAATTAAAGGTTCTCCTCCCCATTTTATATATAGCGCCATTAGACCTAACAACTGGGCAATTAGTGCTTGAAGACTCATACCAAAAATTGTGTTACTTGGCTTTATCACTAGAAGCCATATCGCATATGATGCCGTCCAGATCAATTGCCAAATAACCGAACTAGTTTGCGACATGAAAATCACAAAAGAAATTCCTGCAATCATATCAACTGCGTTAGCTCTAATGTACGCAGGCCAATGCCTTGGCCTAACCGCAAACATCCGCCATTTACTCAGTAAGACTAGGATAATAGCTAGCTGTACTAAATTTATTCTCACAAACACATAAACAAGTAGAGGCAAAGCTACTGTAAAAATAGCATGGAAAACGCCCGAGAATCCGCTAGCTGGTCTTATTCTCTTAAATTTTTGCTTCATTCTTTACCTACAATTATAACAAAATCTGTTTTCTCGGTGTCTACAGTGACCCCATCCGGTAATTTATCCGTAGCGGTTGATTTTGTTCGAAGCTCCAGATAACGTTTCGTGTATTTTTTATCTCCACCACGAAGGTCAATTAACTGGATGCCACTTGCCCCTTTATTTGGCGCGTCTCCTGTATTTATCACCTTATAGCCATATGATTTCAACATACTTGCATATGACTTAGCGCGTCCAGCCTCACCAGAACCATTTAATACCACTATCGAAGCATTCTCTTTCTTTAAAAAGCCATCTCTGAGTTTTGTGCGAACATATTTATGAATTTCTGCATAATTATTGATGCCTGCTTTGGGTATAACAACAGAAAGTCCATCAATCGTATCTGTCGTGACAAATTCGTGTGGTGGATCAGCCAATCCTACTGACGCTACCTTACCCGAATCAACGTCTTTGGCAATCTCATATAATTTTCGGATATCATCAATACTAAGATTAGTATGTACATGCTTTCCAAAGGCGTTAAGCAAACCGGTAATTTTTACAGGGTTGCTAAAAGTTCCTAGACTTAGAACTTTTTCTTTTAATGCAACCATTACTTGACGTTGGCGTTCTGTTCTATCAAAGTCACCTCTAGCGCTACCGTATCGAGACCTTGAGAACAACAAAGCTTTCTTTCCATTAAAATGTTGGACGCCTTTATCAGCAATTAACGGATCCCAGTTATTTTCCCAAGCCACCGAAGCGTCATACAAAGGCTCTTTGACGTTCACGTCAACTCCACCAACTGTATCAATCGCCCTTTGAAACGCCTGAAAATCAACCATCGAATAGTAATGTACCGGCATCCCGCTTACTTGCTCAACCACCTTCTCTATTGCCTCAATTCCAACTTTTTCGGCTTCTTTTTTAGACTTACCTGATGCCAACGCCTCTTCTTTAGCTTCTGGATAAACTGCATTAATCTTCGTATAGCCGTCACCTGGCCGCTGCACATAAAGATCTCTTGGAATGCTAAGCAGGCCTACTTCCTTTTGACATGAATCAACACTGGCAATCAATATTGTATCTGTTAAGTCTGGGCCATCGTGACCCGGGCCACCTTTACCGAGCAGCAGGACATTTACGCGACCATCACCCTCTTTCTGAAGCAATGATGGGTCAACATCACAATTTAATGCCAAAGCACTATCTCCCCCCTCAAAAACTTGCCGAGCTCGCCAATACAATAACCCTAGGATAGACAGGCTGATGAGCATAAATAAAGCAAGGGCACCTAAAGCCCCTCGTTTTGCATAACCCTTAAAACCCTTCGGTTTGCTGAACAATCTTCTTTTATTTGCTTTTTTAGTATCGATATTCATATCTAAATCGTCTATATGTACTGGCTTTCTTCCGGTAGATGTACCGTCCGGGAATTTATTAGACCTACTCATAGGACCAATGTTTAGCCCATCTTTTTGTTTAAACTGGTCTTTAGACCCGATAGACGGAACATAAGAAGATATAGTCTTCTTGGGTGGTTGGCCAGATATAATATCATTACCAGGCTTTCGACGAACGAAACCATCTGTTGTAACTGCGCGTCGAGTCTTTTTTGACCGTTTTTTATCAATCATAAACGTAAATAATAGTATACCGACAATTGAGTGAATTTAGAACGATTTTTTTATTAATATTTTGAGGGCTAAGATGGTATTCACTTTATTGATAACGTATAGTATCAAGGATGAATGAAGAGCCCCATAATCAGTATCAAAAACCTGAATTAAATCATATAAAAAAATCAAATAAAGATTCTGTTAAAACAATCTCTACTACAATAGGGATGTTTTTGCTCGCCCCTGTAATTGCCCTTATTTTAGTTGCCTTTATTTTTCAATCATACCGTGTTGATGGGGCCAGCATGGAAACAACCCTTAGCAATAACGATCGCTTAATAGTCACCAAAATCGCCAAAACTTGGTCCAGAATTACCCACAACAGTTATATCCCTGCAAGATACGACATTGTCGTATTTAAAAAAAGTGAAACTTTTGGTCTAAAGAATCTGGACGAGATCCAACTTATCAAACGAGTAATTGGACTCCCAGGAGAGAGAGTTGTGGTAAAAAACGGCACTGTAACAGTTTACAACCGCGAGAATCCTAATGGCTTCAACCCCGATAATAATCAAAAATATTCTTCTGGGATAGACACAACTTCAGGCAATGTCGATGTCGTTTTAGGCGATAATGAAATATTCGTGATGGGTGATAACAGAGGAAATTCTCTTGATTCTCGAGCGTTTGGCCCAATAAACGCCAATTCCCTAGTCGGAACTTTAGCGTTTAGGATTTATCCTTTTTAGGTATTAGCCTGTCTATCAATTCTTCTAATTTTTTATCATCAGAAAAATGAATTTCTAATTTGCCGCCATTTGCCGTTCGACGAATCGAAATCGGAGTATTAAGTATTTTGCTTAGCTTCTTGGTATCGGGTGTCTCAGTAGACATTTTGTTCCGGACTGTCTGCTCCGTAGAATTCCCTTCTTTTGTACTATTCACAAACTGTTCAGCCTGCCGAACTGACCAGTTATAATTAATAATATTTTCAAGTAATAGAGTTTGCTTGTCTTCCATACCTTTAAGCGCCAATATTGCCCTGGCATGGCCTTCACTAATCTTATTATTTTTCAAGGCTTCTTTGGCATTATTGGGTAACTGCATCAATCTAACTATATTATTAACAGTAGTCGGCGCCTTACCTAGACGGCTAGCTATATCGGAATAACTCATCGAGAACTGATTGTGAAGTTTGTAAATCGATTGGGCTTGTTCTAAAGGTGATAAGTCTACGCGTTGAACGTTCTCTATAATGGCAATCTCTAACTGTTCTAGTTCTTCATGCGATCTAACAATAACTGGGACCCTGTCTAGTTTGGCGATTTTGGAAGCTCGCCATCGCCTCTCTCCGGCGATGATATGATATGTATCGCCCTTTTTCGTCACTACTAGTGGTTGGAGTATTCCGTAGCGCTTTATTGATTCTGCTAATTCGTCGAGTGCGTGTTTGTCGAATTCTCGTCGCGGTTGATCGGGGTTCGGGACAACTTTATCAATATCTATTTTCTGAATTCTTTCAGACCCTTCAACAATCGAGCTGTCAAAATCAGTTGGTATCAGTGATTCAAAACCCTTACCTAGACCGCTCTTGATGTTAGTCGTCATAATTATTACCTCTCACCCACTCTTTTTTCAATCTCTTTGGCTAATTGTTTATAGCTTCTGGCGCCCTTTGACCACTTGTCGTGCTCATGAATGGTTCGGCCGTGACTCGGTGCCTCAGCTAATCTAACATTACGTGGCACCACTGTAGAAAAGAGTTTTCCATCAAAATGTTTCTTGAGCTCATTGTATACCTGCTCAGACAACGAAGTTCGTGCGTCGTACATTGTGGCTACGACTCCAAGCAACTCGACATCAGGATTCAGGCCCTGTCTTACTCTTTGTAATACCGCTAATAGCTGAGATAGGCCCTCTAAGGCATAATATTCAACCTGAACAGGTATAAGCACCCAATTCGAGGCTGTTAAGGCATTTATCGTTAACAAGCTAAGAGCAGGCGGACAGTCAATAATAACGAAATCATAAGCCACTCCTGTAAAAGCTTTTTTTAATTTATGTTCTCGATGCTCTTCGCCAGCTAGATCAATCTCTGCCGCTGCTAGTGTTTCATTTGCCGGTACGATGCTAATGCCCAGCCTATTTATCTCAATGATCGCGTCGCTTAACTTTACAGATCCCATGATTACTTCGTACGCAGTATTACCTGATTTTTTATCAAGCCCAACTCCGCTAGTAGCATTACCCTGAGGGTCTAAATCAACAATCAAAACACTCTTACCTAGCTTTTGAAGATACGAGGCTACATTGATCGCAGTAGTAGTCTTGCCTACGCCGCCTTTTTGATTAATGACTGAGATTGTGTGTGTCAACGTGTTTACCCTCACTTCTATAGTTCAAGATTACCACTATAAGCATTTCACGGCAACGTGAAAACAAATCAATATAACTGAACTAACTGGTATTATACGGCTAGCACTATAATGCTAGTACTACTAGGCTATCTTGTTAATCTTTATTTGAGTGTACTGTTGTCGGTGACCACGAACTTTACTAACTCGTTTTTTTGGCTTATATCGAATCGCTGTTACTTTATCACCTTTGACTAGTTGTTCAATGACAGAAGCAGTAACTTTTGCCCCTTTTACCTCTGGTGTACCTACAGTAGTCTTGTTGTCGTCAATTACCATAATCGGCACAAACTCTAGAGTTTTTTTATCTTCGCTTAGATGATCGATATTGATCGTTTCGCCCTCAACAACCAGATACTGTTTTCCGCCTGCTTTAATTACTGCTTTTTTCATCATTCCTCTGTTTATATAGTTAATTTACTCACATGATACTAACAGAGATGTGCCTCTCTGTAAACCCCACATAGCTACTCAGGCTTTTTGTAGGCTTATCTTGAGCTCCGCGCCCTCTACATTAACAGTTTCCGAATATTTTAGTGGTTTTGATTCAGTATTTAGTTGTGTAGCTAGTGTTTCGGCTGCGATAGTAGCTTTATGTTCATTTATAGCCTGAAACGTTTCTTTATGGCTTGTCTCAAGCGATAGCTCAATTCTGTCATCAACATTCAACTCAGCCTTTTTACGAGCATTTTGTACGTGTCGCACAATCTCTCGCATCAACCCTTCGCGGTACAAAGCTGGAGTTATCTTGATGTCGAGTTTTGTGTCTTTACCAAAAACTACTTCATGTACGTTAACTTCATCCTTGATAATGTCGAGATATGCCTTATCTACACTATCCTGTAATCCTTTAACAGTAATTTTACCGAGTGGTTGCCGAACTTTTATTTTTGCTTCACCGCGCTGAGATAGGGCGTCGTTAATAATCTGTCGGGTACTCTGCATTTTCTCAATAACTTGATTGCTGTCAGATTGAATCTCAGCCTCTGGCCAATCGCTCAGATGAACAGAAATCGGCAATTTTGTACCGGCAGTCAGCTCTCGCCACAGGTGGTCGCTCAAGAATGGTGCCCATGGTGCTAAAAGCTGACAGAGACGAACAAGCACATACCACAGTGTCTCGTAAGCTTGCTCCTTATCGCTATCATCTTCACTTTTCCAAAAACGTCGACGTGAACGTCGGATATACCAATTGCTCATATCATCGATCAAAGCAAAGATCGGCTGAATAGCGTGGGCAATCTTGTAATCATCGGCCTGCCGTGTTGTCTCTGTTATTGTCTCGTTCAAGCGCGCAATAATCCATTGATCAAGTACGTTAGTACTTTGCGGTTGCCTACCAGGTTGTGCCGCCTTCCAATTATC
This sequence comes from uncultured Candidatus Saccharibacteria bacterium, assembly GCA_964510945.1. GTDB lineage: Bacteria > Patescibacteriota > Saccharimonadia > Saccharimonadales > JAGQNJ01 > DAISWO01. Next base: position 24,694 of record CAZEED010000003.1, on the reverse strand, counting down.
AATATCTGCGTACATTTTAAAGAATCGGTAAGAATTCATTAATGTACCTAGCACATTACGATTGAGATCTTTTAGTGCCATGCGATCAAAACGCATATAGTCAGCTGTCTGGGTAGCCTGTGTACTTGATAGCAAGAACAGACGCAACGAATCGGCCCCTTCATCTTGAAACACTTCTTCGACGGGCGGATAGTTCTTGAGTCGCTTTGATAACTTCTGCCCATCGGCCGCCATAATCATACCGTTTACAACAACATTCTTGTAGGCGGGTCGGTCAAACAAAATCGTATTAACGACATGCTGGACATAAAACCAAAGACGAGTTTGGTCTAATCCTTCAATTATAAAATCAGCTGGGAAACTCTTTTCAAAAGTTTCTTTATTCTCAAATGGATAGTGTTGTTGGCCAATGCTCATACAGCCTGATTCGAACCAACAGTCAATCACCTCTTCGACACGACGATAGGTTTTTCCATCTTTTTTAATCACAACATCGTCGACCTTTGGACGATGAACGTCCGAGAGATCAAGTTCTGGTTGACCGGCAAGCTCACGAAGTTGGTCATAGCTTTCAATAACCAAATAATCGTCCTCATCATCTTCATTAACCCAGACTGGCATAGGTGCTCCCCAGTAACGGTTACGTGAAACTGCCCAATCTCGAGCACCTTCTAGCCATTTACCAAAACGCCCTGTCTTAATGTGCTCTGGCACCCAGTTAATTTCTTCAGCTGTTTTTATGAGTTGGTCACGAATAGAAGAGACGCCTATAAACCAACTTGAGATTGCGTAGTACATCAGAGGTGTCTCGCACCGCCAGCAAAACGGATAGGTGTGCGTAAATGTCTCGGCTGAATACACTTGTCCCTGCTGTGTTAAATGCTCGATGATATACTTATCGGCTGACTTAAAAAACTTACCCTTAACATCATCAAAGCCAATACCGGCAACAACTTTACCGCTAGCATCAATCGTTTTCAGAACAGGGATGTTATTAGCTTGACCAAGGTTAAGATCGTCCTCGCCAAAAGCCGGCGCCACATGCAACACCCCGCTTCCATCATCAATACTTACAAAATCTGCCGCCCATACTTTATAGAGACTCTCTCTACTTTCAGCAGTCTGTGCTTGGTCGACTTCAAACAAAGGTTTATAGGCTAGGCCAACAAGATCACGACCATGAACTTCTTTCTCTATATGGAAGTCATCGCTCGTTAGAACTTCCAAGCGTTTTTGAGCCAACACCAGTACTTCCTCTTTACCGTCGCCACCTGTTAGACGCACATACACGTACTTCTCTTCTGAATTGACCGCAATGGCCGCATTTCCAGGTAACGACCATGGGGTAGTGGTCCAACCAAGTAAATAAGCGTCTTCATCAACCAACTTGAACTTCACGTATAAACTTGGATCAGGCACATTATCTTTATAACCATCATTAACCTCAAAGTTTGACAGTGGTGTTTCGCATCGTGGGCAGTAGGCCGTACTCTTGAAGCCACGGTATAGCAAACCTTTATCGTTAATCTGAGACATAGCCCACCAAACACTCTCGGTGTAGCTGTTATCAACAGTCGCATAGTAATGGTCGTACTCACTCCACCGCCCTAAACGTTGCAACAATACTTCCCACTCGCCTTTGTACTTAAAGATTGAGTCGTTACAAGCGTTGTTAAACTTCTCTAGACCTAGTTCTAGAATTTGCTTCTTACCACTAACACCAAATTCTTTTTCAATTGCAAACTCTACTGGTAAACCATGACAATCCCAGCCGTTACGCCTAGGTACGTAATAGCCCTGCATTGTTTTATAGCGTAAAACCGAGTCTTTGATGCTAGTAACTAAACTATGGCCGAAGTGCGGCAAGCCATTAGCAAACGGCGGACCATCGTAAAAACTGAAGTATGGCTTACTTTGACGTTGCTCGATACTCTTCTCGAACGTCTTTTCTGCTTGCCATTTGGCAAGAACTGCTTCTTCGATTTTTGCTAAGTTTGATTTTTGCTCACCACTCATAAAGACTCCTCAATTTTGTGTTTTTTAGGATCAAACGCTGGTCCACATGGCACTATTAGATCCATATCGCCACCCCAACGAAATCGCTCAAAAGGTTCAATGTATACCACGTCGCCAGTTTTTAGCTTTTGACGCTCACCCTCCTTGGTCATGATGTAACCCTCGCCTTTTATAACCACGGCCATCTCATGAGATTCTTCCAAATATCCCCACCGGTTCTTGTCCGGAAACTCACCTCTTATCATTACCTTAGCGATATCAATCTTATCCGTATCAGGTTTAAACTCTCGCCCAAAACAGATATCACTGTTGTGAAACTCTACGCCATCTTCGTCTGACCATTTTTTCATACTTTTCCTCTGTAATTAAAAATACCTCAAAGGCTACTCTGGATCCGCCAGCTGACGGAGGTACCATCCAGATTCCTTTGAGGTGATCTCAAAAGCACTTAGTTAATTGCTATATCGGGCAAACCCGGCGAAGTCTAATCTTGCATTTTTGCAATTTCTTTTCGCATCCGTTCAGTTCTTAGCTGATTGTAGTTGATAGCTACTAATAACGGATTGTAGTAATTTCTTACTAGCCATAAATATACCCTATAAACACCTACCGTTCAACAAGATACGCAGACACTTCGTCGATTAACGGCATAGTTTCGCTAGCCACCCAGCTGCTAACCAGCTGACCGCTGTTATCCAAAGCGATAACCGTTGGATAACTGACTATATCGTAGAGTTCAGCCAATCTGACGCCTTCTTTTGAATCAATATCAAGTAATTCTAATGCCCGAGAAGTCCTGTGAAGAAAATCTCTCGCATACTGTTCTACCATGGTCCCGTGTTCTGACTGGGGTCTATAAAGCACAATCACTTTCATAACCCCAGAATATCATCTCCGAAAACTATTATCTAGCTACAGCCAGTGGTCGAGCCACAAGATGTGCACACATAACAACTGCCAGAGCGTTGAGTTTGGTTACCACAGTTAAAGCATAGTGGCGCAGTATCATCAGATGATGACTTTTCAACAACGGCTTGTTCTGTTTCTTGGATGATTATCTCTGTATTTTGCTCAACTGCTGGTTCAACAACGGCTGATTGGCTGTCCACCTCTAGTGAAGTTTGGGCTTCAGGCATATCATCAATCGATGCCAGACCCAGCTCTAGACGATCGTCGAATGATAGGTATTCGTTTGCCAACTTCTTAGCAATGTAATCTATCAGCGAAGTTGCCGTACGTATTTCTGGATCATCGGTTATACCTGATGGAGCAAAGGACATACTAGTAAATGACTTAACATAATCCTTTAGCGGTACGCCAAACTGTAGTCCGTGGCTTACACTAATCGCAAAAGCGTCCATTATACCTCGTAGAGTTGAGCCTTGTTTGCTCACATTTACGAATATCTCGCCGGCAGTTCCATCTTCGTATTCTCCAACCGTCATATAGCCATGACTATCTGCAACTCTGAAAGAAAAAGTCTTAGCTGTCCTAGTTTTTGGCAAACTCCTACGAAGAGCCCCACCTTTAAGGATAAACTTGTCTTCGATTGAAGCAGTTATTGTCGTAGCTACATCTGTAGTCTTATCTTTATCTTCTGAACCAGCCTTTTTCGCCATCGCGAGAGGTTGACCAACCTTACAGTTATCACGATAAACCGCCACAGCCTTCAGCCCAAGTTTCCAAGATTCAATATGAAGTTGTTCGATAGCTTCAACATCTGCTTCTTCTGGCATATTAACGGTTTTACTAATCGCACCCGATAAGAAAGGCTGAACAGCACCCATCATCTTTACGTGCCCCATATAGTGGATAGAGTTATCACCCATAGAACAAGCAAACACATTTACATGCTCAGCTTTTAGGTGTGGCGCGCCAATGATAGTCTTTTCTACATCTATGTAGCCCACGATATCGTCAATCTGTTGCTTTGAGTAACCCATAGCGTTAAGTGCGCGAGGTACTGTCTGATTCACGATGTGCATCGTTCCACCACCTACTAGCTTCTTGACCTTAACAAGTCCTAGGTCTGGCTCAATACCAGTTGTGTCGCAATCCATCATCAAACCAATTGTGCCCGTAGGAGCCAATACGCTCGCTTGTGAGTTGCGTACACCATGAATTTCGGATAATTGGACTGCTTCGTCCCAAGAATGCGCTGCAGCGCTTAAAAGCTCTTCAGACACTAGGCTTGGATCAATCTTTGACACCTCTTGTCTATGCATTCCAATTACTTTAAGCATTCCTTCTCTATCTTTTCGAAAACCAGAGAAAGTTCCAACACGCTGGGCAATCTTGGCGCTTGTCGCATAAGCGTGACCAGTCATTAAAGCAGTTATCGCCGCCGCCTGTGCGCGCCCTTCATCAGAGTCATAAGGCAAGCCTTGAGCCATAAGTAGCGCTCCTAAATTAGCGTAGCCTAAGCCTAATTCTCTGTAAGCACGCGCATTCTTACCAATACTCTCTGTTGGATACTCTGAATAACCGACCAATATCTCTTGAGCTGTAAAGATTAGCTCTACAGTGTGTTTAAAAGCTTCCACATCAAAAGTATTATCGTCACGTAAATACTTCAACAAGTTAATTGACGCTAGATTACAAGCCGAGTTATCAAGATGCATGTATTCACTACACGGATTAGAGGCATTAATTCTTCCGGCATTCGGGCAGGTGTGCCACTTATTAATTGTGGTATCAAACTGCATTCCGGGGTCGGCGCATTCCCAAGCAGCTTCATTTAATTGCCTGAAAAGCGCTCTGGCCTTTAGTGTTTTAACCGTTTTGCCGGTTTTTACTTCCTTAAGATCCCAGTCGGCATCATTTTCTACAGCTTGCATAAATTCATCTGTCACACGCACCGAATTATTGGCATTTTGGTACTGAACAGAAAAAGAATCTTTCCCGTCCAAACTCATATCAAAACCATTCTCTTCGAGAACACGAGCTTTACGCTCTTCAATAGCCTTACACCAGATAAACTCTTCAATATCTGGGTGGTCAATGTTAAGTATGACCATCTTTGCGGCTCGACGAGTTTTTCCGCCACTTTTTATTGCTCCTGCTGATGCGTCAGCACCCCTCATAAAGCTCAGTGGTCCGCTAGCTGTACCTGCGCTCTTTCCCAATTTTTCAACTGATGATCTAATTCCACTCAGATTGATACCTGAACCAGAACCGCCCTTAAAAATCATTCCTTCTTCTTTATACCAATTCAGTATTGCCGGCATAGTGTCTTCGATACCCAAGATAAAACACGCGCTTGCCTGCTGAGAACGACTCGGAGCTCCAATATTAAACCAAACAGGCGAATTAAAGGCTGCGCGTTGAGTAGCCAGTATGTATTTTAGCTCTTCGGAAAAAATATCAGCCTCTTGATCTGATTCGAAATAGTCTTCACTAAGCCCATGTCGCGTGATAGTATCAACAACTCGATCAATTAGGTCGCGAAGTGAGCTTTCTCGCTCATCAGTCCCAGGAGTCCCAGTAAAATATTTCTGAGCCACAATATTAATAGAATTGAGAGACCAACTGTCTGGAAAATCCACGCCTTTTTGTTCAAAAACAGGTTCTTTAGTAAAAGGATTTGCAATTAAAGAATCCCTTTTTACCCATTTTAGTTGATCATACGCACGTTTTTTGGGTTGTGTGAATAACCTCTCAACCCTTAAGCTGGTTGCTTGACTCATATTTTTACCCTCACTTTTATATTTTAATATTGTTTAGTTTTTGTTTAGAGTTCTTTCACATCGCTCTGGTAGTAACACCTCCCAAAATTTGATGTAAAACAGCTCTCTAGAATACTCCTCACGCTTAGTAATATTCTAGAGAACCGCTAAGTATTCACTTAGTGTTCCCTTCTTTCATGCTTCGTATTTGTGACAGCTCCTTTTCAAAGCCTGCGATATCTTTGAAACGCCTATAAACACTCGCAAAACGAACATATGCAACTTCATTTAGTTTAGCAAGATTTTCCATCACAAGATCACCAATTTTTTTACTAGTAACCTCTGGTTCATCGCATGCATATAGTTGTTGCTCAATTTCGGCAACGATATCCTCAATTTGCATATTTGTGATGGTAGTTTTTTCGCACGCCCGATATAGTCCAGCTTGAAGCTTTTCTCTGTCAAACAATTCTCTAACGCCGTTATTCTTTACCACCACCAACTGCGGTCGTTCTATTCTTTCGTAAGTAGTAAAGCGATGATTACATTCAGGACAACTCCTACGCCTTCTGATTGCATCTCCACTAGCAACATCACGAGATTCTATGACTTTTGTATCGGAGTGTTTGCACTGACTACACTTCATTTTGCATACCTCCTTTATTCAGATTTAAAGTACTAGAACCGTATTCAATCACTATATATGGTGCTTGTGATATACACATTAACTCCACTGGTAGCGTTTTGCAACAAATAAATGGTGTATTATTTTCGACAGATTACTCTATTTGTCGTCTTTTTCGTCACCATCAACTTCTTTGGAGCGTTTCTTTTTTAGTCGCCTCAAAAAAGATGGTTTTTCTAATTCTACTTCACGCTTTTTATCTTCGTCATCTTCATCCGAGTTATCTACTCTACCATTAGTGTCGTGGCTATCTTCATCGTCAGGATGATCCATTGTCCAAATATTTGGCATTGGTTGGTCACTATGAAAATCGTGACTATCATCTGATTGATCTAGATTATTCTTTGAATCTAGATCCATATCTATATCCTCGATATCAGATGATGCAGACAAATTATCATCGTCTTGGCTTGTCTTCTTCGTCTTGCTCTTTGAAGGCGCGAAGTAAGATGCATCAAATCCAGTAGCTACTACTGTCAGGATCATCTCTCCTTCTATTTCTGGGTTAATTGTAGCCCCAAATATGATATTAGCGTCTGGATCAGCGGCCTTAGTAATCGACTCTGCAGCAGCATTGATTTCATGCATGCTCATGTCGTTGCCACCAATTACATTAAACAAGATTCCTCTCGCGCCATCGATCGATACTTCAAGTAGCGGGGATTCGATTGCTTGTTGAGCCGCCTTAACCGCTCTGTCTTCACCGCTAGCTCGGCCAATTCCCATTAACGCTGAGCCAGCATTACTCATAACTGTCTTAACGTCAGCAAAGTCTAGATTGATCAAGCCATGAACAGTAATTAAATCTGATATCCCTTGAACTCCTTGTCTTAGGACATCATCAGCAACCTTAAATGCTTCGAGCAGTGGAGTTTGACGATCAATTGTCTGCAATAACCTATCATTCGGGATAGTTATCAGTGTGTCGACAGAATCTTTGAGCTTCTCGATCGCTGTTTCAGCGTTTCGACGACGTTTATCGCCCTCAAATGCAAATGGTTTTGTTGCAAATCCTACAACTAATGCTCCAGAATCCTTAGCAACTTTTGCCACAATATGCCCAGCACCACTTCCAGTACCTCCACCTGCGCCGATAGTTACAAAAACCATGTCTGCGCCGGCAAGTGCATCACGAATTTCTTCGATTGACTCTTCGGCTGCGGTTTGTCCCATAGTCGGGTCAGCCCCAGCACCTAGACCTCTAGTCGCTTCTTTACCAATATGAATCTTCTTTTTTGCCCGAGAATGATGCAATGCTTGAGCATCAGTATTAATCGCAATAAACTCTACCCCGTCAACGCCAGCGTCAACCATCCGATTAATCGCAGCTGATCCGGCACCACCAACCCCGACTACTTTTATTGATGCGAATGTTTCAACTTCTGGAGCTACTTGTGGCATGTTTTACCTCTCTTAAACTAACATTTTTATCTAACTACTAAGTATACTCTAGCTCTTGAACAACTTCAATGTGCACATAGAACTACTAATTTAGTATACCGAATAATTTATTTGACTACCCTTTTTTTCAGATTCTTCCAAAGTCCTTCAACTGCACCAAATACCTTATCATTAGCACCCTCTGAGTATGATCTATGGGAGCCTTCTGATGGCATTAAAAACATATCCAGTAGCATAAGCCCAACTGCCGTTCTATAGCTTTGGTCATTAACCGTATCTGCCAGACCCCCAATTGATTGTAGAGAGCCCAGTCGTGCTGCAAGTTGCAGTTTATCTTTCGCAAAGTCTGCAATACCGGGAGTTTTAGAAACTCCACCGACCAACACAACACCACCAGGTAACCTACCCGCCTTTTGGATTCGCTTTAGTTCTTTTTCGATTAGTTCAAACAACTCCTCCATACGTGCTTCAGTTATCATGGCTACTTCATCTGAATCAAATTCATAATGTTTTTTATCATGTGTTATTTTTGCTTTTGTAGATTTATGGTCACCAGATAATTTTGAATGTTCAATTTTAACTTTTTCGGCAATATCTAAATCAACTCTTAGTCCAATAGCTAAATCATTAGTAAGATGTATGCCGCCGACTGGAATTACACCAATGTACTGCACTTCTCCATCTTCGATAATAACCATATTGGTCGTACCAGCCCCGATATCAACGACTAAGGTACCCGCCTCTTTCTGCTGTCTGGACAATACCGCTTCCGCAGCCGCTAAACTCGACACCGTACGATGAGACGGCCTTAAATTACAATGTTCAAGAACGCTATATATCGAGTTAATATTTGGAGTAGCAGCCGTTACAATATGCGTATCAACCTCTAGCCTAACACCGTGCATTCCTACAGGATCTTTAATGTTATCTTGGCCATCAATCCTATAATTCTTGGCAAAAACTTGAATGATCTCTCGATTTGGTGGCAAGCTCACAATAGTTGCGGCTTCTTCTACCCTCAATCTATCTTCGTTAGTTATTTCCCTGTTGGTTGAGCTGATAGCAATAACGCCTTGGGAATTAATGCCTTTTACATGAGACCCGTTTATATTGATTGTGGCTGACCTAATATCAAACCCAGATACTCGTTGCGCTTCATTGACGGCACTAGACACTGCTTCAACTACATCCTCGACATGTGCCACTACACCTTTTCTCATGCCTAGATTCTTCGAGATACCGTGTCCCACTATAGCCGGTCTATTTGGATCAGTTGGGTCAGTAGTACCTACGACGCATCGGACTGCGCTGGTACCTATATCAAGTCCAACAAAATGTTGTGTGGGTTGTTCTCGCATGTGTAAGAGTATAACGCTTATATTTACTTCACATCAAGCTATATCAAAGATTCTAGGCTGTCGTGAGAACTTCAATACCCGATTTTGTTATCAAAATAGTATCTTCAAAATGTGCCGACATTGATCCGTCGCTAGTTTTAACAGTCCAGCCATCTTCATCAATATAGACTCTATCGTCACCTAATGTAGACATAGGCTCCACGGCAATAGTCATACCAGCGCTTAGTATGGGACCAGTGTTCTTTGTACCGTAATTTGGTATCTCAGGCGCTTCATGTAAGTTATGGCCCACTCCATGACCTACAAATTGTTTTACGACACCAAGACCTGCTGAATCTAGTACTCCATAAATTTTAGCGCCTAACGATCCCACCGAGACCCCGTCTTTAAGTATTTTCAAGCCTGTATTTAGCGATTCCTTGGTTTTTTCTACTAATTTACGAACTTCCTCGTCAACATTTCCGACAGTTACAGTGATCGCTCCATCGGTAATCATGCCTTTGTGCAAAATCCCGAAATCAAAACTAACGATATCGCCATTCTTTATAATTCTTTTTCGGTTAGGGATTCCGTGCACCACTTCGTCGTTTAGGGAGATACAAATCACGTCCGGAAAACCATAATAACCTAAGAAAGCGGGCTTAACCCCGTAGCTCTTCAGCTCTTGCTTCGCAATATCAGACAAATCTTTACTACTCATGCCGGGCTCTATCTTACGCTCAAGCAAAAGTAGCACTGCTTTTAGCATTTTACCGCCCTCACGCATTGCCTGAATCTCTTGTTCAGTCTTTATTGTCGGAGTCACTTGCCGTATTTGCCTTCACTGCTTTTAAGATCTCGCTATGTACTTCTTCGACGCTTTTTTCGGCGTCAATATCATAGACATTGACATGATTTTTCTTTAATTCATCAAGGACTGGCAAGATTGTTCTATCGTATTCTCTTAGCCTAACTTCAATCGCCTCTTCGTAATCATCAGGGCGCCCTCGACTCAATAGCCGTTTTTTTACCACCTCAGGTGAGGCTACTAAATGAATAACGGCACTCACTTTTAATTGTCCATATTTTAGCTGATTCAATAACCAATCGGCCTGACCAATAGTTCTAGGAAAACCATCAAGAATAAACTCGTGCTCTGTATCTACGACAGAAAAAATCTTCTGTACCAAAGAAATCATCTGTTCATCTTCGAGTAATTTGCCTTTTAACATATCCTGACGTGTTTGGCCCGAAATTAACATGCGTAAAAATTCGCCAGTAGATAACCACGGTAAGCACAAAACATCAGCCAACTTTCTACCCTGAACACTCTTCCCCGAACCGACTACTCCCATAAATATAATCATTAAATAATTTTCTCCTTAACTAATCTTGCGATCATAGCCCCATCTGCCGAATTACCGGTTTTGGCTTTCACGAGCCCAATTAATCTACCCATATCCTTCATCTCAACAGCGTCTGAACCGACAATCTCGTCTACAATTACCTTAATTTCTTCTTCATCCATCTGCTTAGGTAAATACGAACGTATCAGGTTGGATTCTGCTTTTTCAGCATCGGCCCGCTCAGAATCACCAGCACCGCGATAAATTTCAGCGGTATCATCTCGTTTCTTGGCTTCTTTTTGTAGCATATCAATGAGTTCTTGCTCATCTAACCCACTATCTCGCTTGTTCTTTGCGATCTCTTGGTCCAAGATGGAACTTTTTATCACTTTTAAGCTTGAAGATTTTGCCTTATCGCCTGACAGCAGAGCTTGTTTTAAATCTGCGTCAATTGTCTGCTTGATGCCCATTAGCGAATATCAGTTTTTTGCCTAAAAGTTTTTACTACTTTTCGTTCGCTTCTGATTATCGCACGTTCACGTCTCTCACGTTTACTCATTGGTTTTTCAAAATACTGATTTTGCTTCACTACAGCAATAGCTCCAGATTGTAATACTTTGCGAGAAAATCGCCTCAGCATACTCTCGAGTGGTTCTTTTTGGTCTTTACGAGTAACTTGTATCATAACTTCGATAATATACCCTAGTTCTAGGTTGATTGCAAGGAGTTAATTAAGACGTTCGAGATCGTTTTTGATTCGCTCGTTGCGACTTTAAGACAATACTCTGAAGCTCCTTAAAAATTATAAAATGCTTGTTCGTATAATAAACCTTAGTGTTAGCTTGTTTCTCTGATATCAAAAAACCGATTTTTTCTAATCTTTTTAGTTCTCTCTGAATATTTCCAGCATCTTCTTTGATGAGTTTTGCCAACCCACGAACATGTGTTTTAAAATCGGGATACTTGGCGTATACCACAATAATTTTTCGTCGGACTCGTGAAGTTATAAATACATCTAACATAAGCTTTTATTGTTTTTAGGACAACGTATCTACTAGTATATGTATCTCATTCATTTTTTCAATACTAATTCTTCAAATAATTCTATAATAAGGATGTGTATTACTTCAAAATTGCCGTTTCGTCCAATAGCTTAAAGGGCCTATCCGAGCTCACCTACTCTTGTGATAAGGAATTACAGCCGGGCACAATCGTTCAGGTTGAACTTAGAAAAAAGTTTTGTCTGGGAATTGTAATTAGTAAGACTAGCGACTTAAAAAACGGAAAAGTTAAACCAATATCAAAACTTTACAACACTTCACTCCCCAAATCATCGTTAGCTTTGTTAAAGTGGATTAGCGATTATTATCCTGGTGATTTTGGATCATGCGTATCACTATTTTTACCAACTCAATTATTAGATATCCCCGAAGATGCTAAAAAACCGTCCCATAATCACACAGAACTACCGCCTCTAACAAAACAACAAGCAAAGGCAAAGCAATTAATCGAATACGATCCCACGAATTCAATATTTTTGATCCATGGCGAGACTGGGACCGGTAAAACTCGTGTATATATAGAGCTCGCCATTACTACTATTTCCAAAAAACAGTCAGTAATTATTCTGGTACCTGAGATTAGTTTGTCGCCTCAATTAGCAAAAGAATTCAAAAACATCTTCGGCGATATAGTCATCGTGGTGCATTCAAAACTCACGCCTAAGCAAAGATCTTTAGTCTGGGCGAAAATTCAATCGTCAGATACACCGCTAATTATTGTTGGCCCTAGATCAGCACTATTTGCTCCTCTGAGCAATATTGGGCTGATAGTAGTAGACGAAGCTCATGATGACAGCTATAAGCAGTCACAAAGCCCGAACTATGATGCTCGACGTGTTGCGGCCAAACTTGGCTTAATCAACAAAGCGAAAGTTGTTTATGGGACAGCAACTCCAAACATCGCAGATTACGAAAATTTTAAATCACATAACATCCCAATAATCAGAATGGATCAACCCATAAGTACAGACATAAAACCATCTCAAACACAATGGATTGATTCAAGTGATCGTTCTGACTTTACTAGATCGCCAATTTTCTCTAATTCAATGTTAATCGCCATAGAAGAGTCGCTCAAAAACAACAACCAAATTCTAGTATTTTTGAACAGACGCGGAACTGCCCGAATAGTAATCTGCGAAACCTGCGGCTGGATTGCAACCTGTCCAAACTGCGACACAAATCAAATTTATCATGCCGATTCACACCAATTATTTTGTCATATCTGCGGTCATAAATCCGCCACACCTACCAGCTGCCCAAAATGTCACTCAACAACATTGAGTTATAAATCACACGGGACAAAATCTATTGAGAACGAGCTAATGAAATTATTCTCAGATGCAAAAATTGTGCGTTTTGATAGCGATAATTCAAAAAAAGACAGTTTGCAGGAACGATATCATGAAATTTTAAACAGTAATATCGATATTATTATCGGAACTCAGATCATAGCAAAAGGGCTTCACCTACCAAAGCTTAACCTAATCTGCATACCGCTTGCTGATACTGGGGTTACTTTACCCGATTTTTCGTCAGAAGAAAGATCATATCAACTCCTCCGACAAGTAGTCGGTAGAGTAGGTCGGACCAATAGTCTTAGTAAAGTTATAATCCAGTCCTACTCAACAGATAACACTGTTATTAAAACCGTGATTGATAATGATTGGGATAACTTCTTTAGGGACCAACTACTTCAAAGAAAAAAATATCACCTTCCTCCATATTATTATTTACTGCAATTAACAATAAGACGAAAAACAGATCTTAATGCCCAAAAAAATGCCCTGTCGTTAAAAGAAAACCTACAATCAAATTTCAAAAATGTTGAGATATTAGGACCATCGCCTAGATTTCATAATAAAACTGCCGGTAGTTACAACTGGCAATTAATTGTTAAGAGTACGAATCGAAACCAGTTAGTGGCAATATCCAAAGTCATCCCCAGTGGCTGGCAATCAAATATAGACCCAGTTAATCTTTTGTGATGTCACTTCATCAGATATACTCTATAAACATATATGGCAACAAAAGAAGACATAATCACCTTACCAAACAGTCACCTTAGGCAAAAGTCTGCCCGAGTCGGGGTTATCACGCCAGAGATCAAACAAATAATCACAGATATGAAAGACGCTACCATTGACTGGGAAGCAAGTCGTAAACATGAAGTTGGCGTTGCTCTTGCAGCGGTTCAAATTGATAAACTTTTTCGTATTGTCATAATCCGCAATGATATTGATGATCGCGATAATAAAGAATTTCAATTATTAATTAACCCAGAGATCACGAAGACTGAAGGTGACCTAATCGAAGATCACGAAGGATGTCTAAGTGTAAAGGACGTATACGGTATTGTGCCTCGCTATGAGAAAGTTAAAGTGAAGGCTATCGATATTAACGGAAAACCATTTAGGATTACCGCAACTGGGTTCTTAGCCCGAGTGCTTCAACACGAAATCGACCATAATAATGGTAAGTTATTTGTTGATATCATTAAAGGCCAGTCGGATAAGTTTTTCAGATTAAAGTCTGACGGCAAACTCGAACCTCTTGATTTTGAGACCGAGATCAAAAACAACAAAGATTTGTGGGATCAAGAATGACTAACTCAAATAAGGTCGTTTTCTTCGGTAGCGGTCCGGTTGCAGCAAAATCACTCCACCTTTTAAAAAAGAATTTCGATATAGAAGCCGTAATTACAAAGCCAAAACCAGCTCATCACAAAGAATCTTTCCCTGTTATCGAGGAGTGTGAAGCCAACAATATCACTTACCTGACATGCAAAAATCGCGATGAATTATCAGATCTAATATCAAAAAATACTTTTCAAAGTAAGGTCGCTGTCCTGATAGATTTTGGCATTATCGTGACTCAAGACGTCATTGATGCTTTTAAAATGGGAATCGTCAATAGTCACTTTTCGGTATTGCCCGATCTGAGGGGTGCAGACCCAATTACTTTCGCTATTCTCAGCGGGCAAAAGACCACTGGAGTCAGCCTGATGCTACTGGTTGAGAAGATGGATGAAGGACCACTAATTGCCTATGGAGAATACGAACTGCCCAAAGATATTACGACTCCATTACTGACAGAACACTTAATCCAATTCAGTGACAAGCTTTTATCTCTAGAATTACCAAAATATATAGCCGACAAACACACATCGCCTCAAACAGTAACCGGTCGGGCTGTTTCTTACTCTAGAAAGCTAACAAAACAAGATGGCTTAATTGACTGGGAAAAACCTGCAGAAGTGATTGAGAGGCAAATCAGAGCGTTCATAGACTGGCCAAAAAGCTATACAAAGCTAGCCAACATAGATGTTATTATTACCGACGTCAAAATTTCAAAAGCCAAAGGTCGTCCTGGAGATACCGCTGTTATCGACAAGCAACTAATAGTTTTTTGTGGTCAGGATTCAATAATTATTAATAGACTAATCCCATCGGGCAAGAAAGAGATGGATGCCTCTGCATTCATCAACGGACACCACGACTATTTTGTGTCGAGTTGAATAAAAGTAGGACGAGAATATATTTACGCGCTAGGTGCTTGAGGCTCGACCGGTGGATATTGTTGTTGGGATGCAGCTAAAATCTGGGGTGCGGACTGTTTTATTTCTTGTTTTAGTTTTTCTAACTCTTCGGCAACGACTTGTTTGTAGTTCGGGAAGTTGGTCTCTAGCCAATGGAGAGCTTGCTGTTCTTTGTTTTTCTTAATTTCGTCGCTATCATGCTCTAGGGGCATCAAAAGTTCAAACTCTTTTAGCTGCGCATCACTCATTCCTTCTGCCAACTTCATCCCTACGCGCATCTCTAAAGTCTCATAAATATGAGCAAGCATCCGGTTCTTTTCCTGAGGCGGTAGATCGCCAAGCCCTAGTTCTTTTAGTAGATTATCGTCTAATTTAAACATTTATCTCTCCTTTATATTGATATTCTATCACTTAAAATATAAACATAAACTATATTGTACGTTCTTTAGTCTGGCGACTAAATAGATCAATATGATCACCCTCAACTAACTCTATCTTGTTCTGAGTCTTTAGTTGCAACCCGCACATATCACCAACCGTGGCTTCTTTCACCTCTTGTGGACCTTTTTTGATCCCAATTAATTCTGCTTGCCCTAATTCTTTTCCGTCTCGAGATATTCTAGCGAGCGCCGGCTGAGTTAACTTACCTTTAGTAACTTCACCACCACAGATAACATCATTTCTCGTAGTTTTAAAAACGCCTTTGACTATCAATCGCCCCAGATCAGTTTCTATGATCTCTGGTGCGAGTAATGTACTCATCTGTTTTTTAACATCATCAATCAACTCATAAATCACCTTGAATAACCTGATCTCTACCTTATCCCGCAGTGCTGCCTGATGAATATTGTTTGGAGTAGTCGCATTAAAACCATAGATGATTGCACCGCTAGATTTTGCTAGATGCAGGTCATTGTCATTAATCGCCCCTACGCCCGAGCTAATAACTCTCACTGATACTTCATCCGTATTGACTGACTTTAAGCTATCTATAACAGATGTAAGCGATCCTTTTACGTCGGCTTTTGCAATTATCGGAAGTTCTTCTGTGTCCCGATGTTTTGAAATCATTTTCATAAGTTCACCACTAGTGCTAATACCGGATTTATTTTCCTGAGAGTGTGAACGATGCTCTGTTTCTGCTTTTGCTCTTGCGACTTTCTCGTTTTCGACGACTTCAAATTTGTCCCCAAATTCTGGCATCTCTTTTAGCCCAGTAATTATTGCTGGTGTTGCTGGGCCCGCTTCATCAATCTGTTTACCGTCCGTTGATTCAAGGCTACGAATTTTGCCATGTGTTGTACCAATTACAATATTATCGCCTTTATGAAGCGTCCCCTCTTCTACTAATATAGTCGGAATTGGACCTCTGCCCTTCTCTAGATGAGATTCGATAACAAGACCAGTTGCCGGTACGTCATAATCAGCTTTCAACTCCTCAACATCGGCAACTAACAAGATCATATCTAATAATTCAGGCACGCCTTGTTTTGTTTTTGCTGATACTGGCATAATTACTGTATCGCCACCCCATTCTTCGATCACTATCCCATTATCAGATAATTGCTGTTTGACCAGATTCTCATTGGCATCGGATTTATCAATTTTATTTAAGGCGACGATCATCTTCACCCCAGCATTATTAGCAAATTTAATCGCTTCGATAGTCTGTGGTTTAACTCCATCATCGGCAGCGACAACAATAACAACCAGATCAGTTAATCTTGCGCCGTGTTGTCGCAATGCGCCAAAGGCTTCATGTCCCGGTGTATCAAGTAGAGTTATCTCACGATCGTTGTGCTTAACTTGAAAGGCTGAAATATGTTGTGTGATCCCACCGGCCTCATGTTGTGCCACATCCGCACTACGGATAGCATCCATCAACGAAGTCTTGCCGTGATCGACATGACCCATCATAGCGACAATTGGAGGTCGTTGTTTAGCGTCTTTAGAATGTTCGCGTTTTTCTTTTGGAACCTTTTCCGCTAGATTCTCATCCGATTTTTTTACTAGTTCTACGTCGACATCCATCTCAGATACAATTATCTCTGCCGTATCGTAGTCAATAGCCTCGTTAACTGTAGTCATCACACCATTCTTGAACAGCTCGGCAATCAGTTGAGTGACCGGTATAAAAAGTTTGTCGGCGAGCTCTTTAACAGTTATATTGTCTGGTATTTCGATTTTTGTACTCATTCGCTTGCCTCCTTTCTTCCTTTACTACATCTTAAGTTCTCTAACGCGATGCAAATATTACTTTTGGTCCTTTAGGCTAAGAGCGATTTTTCGCGCTTCAGTATCTACGTCAATAATCTTGAATTTTTTCTTCTCGTTAAGCTGAAATAGCTTCTCTGGATCGATACTATCATCATCACTCATCTCTGATACGTGTACTAACGCCTCTACCGCCGGCCCTAACTCTACAAATGCTCCAAAAGGAGTAATCCTAGTAATTTTACCTTCAACTGTCTCACCTTTTTTGTACTTTTTGACTTCTTGTAACCACGGATCTTCTTGCATTTGTTTAAGGCTTAGAGAGAGTCGGTCTTTATCGATCGCGATAATTTTAGCTTCGACTTCTTGGCCAACTTTTAGATATTTTTTAGGATCTTCAACTCTTTCCCAAGAAATCTCTGATATATGGATAAGCCCTTCAATACCATCGATATTTACAAATGCACCAAAGTCGATTACCCCAGTGACCAATCCTTTAACTGTGTCGCCTGGTTTAAGCTTCGTAAATCTATCTTTAAGATCATCCTTAACTGCTTCTTTTTCGGAAACAATTAATTTGTTATCCTTTTTGCCGACATCGATAATTTTTACCTTAATAGGTTTGTTGGTTAACGAATTCAGTTTTTGGAGGATTTCGTCCTTATCTGCACCAGACACTCGCGGATAATGTCCAGCAGCCAACTGAGACACAGGCAAAAAGCCTCTAATGCCTTCAACCTCTATCAATAAACCACCCCTGTTAGCATCGTATGGATAGACATCAATAATCTCTTCATCCTTCTGAATGCGTTCTAATTCTTCCCAGCCCTTATCTTTAGCCGCGCGACGCATACTAAGCAGTGCGTGACCTTCATCTGTATCATTTTCTACAACACTTACCGTTACTTTGTCGCCCACATTAAGCTTTTGGGCTCCAGTTATTTCACGCCTCGCTACAACCCCGCTACCATTAGCTCCAAGGTCAATCCACATTTCGTGTTTTTTTATTTCTGCGACGGTTCCTTCTACTACATCTCCAGATTTAATCTGTTTGATATCTGTGGACTCTAGAAGTTCGTCCATTGTTATACTTGATTTTGACATGATAAAAACATGCCTCCTTATGAGTACTGCGGTAACCCTTGGGCCATTTTTCCGATCAGACTTAGCCTCATTATAGCCTGACATCTCTCTGTAAGCAAGGTGATAATGCCTATGAAGGGGGCTGAGCAATACATCGAATATTTTGCTACACTTATATGTATGTATTTAGGTATAGACATTGGGGGGACAAAGACATTAGTTGCCTTATTCACAAAGTCAGGCGACGTTAAGCAACAATTAAAATTCCCCACCCCTGATATATACTCTGATTTTTTAACTGAACTTCAAAAAACCATAGCAAAATTCGATTTAAGTGATGTTGATCTTACAGTAACTGCCGTCCCCGGAAGACTTGATCGCAAAAAAGGCATAGCCCTCGCCTATGGCAACCTTACATGGGGTGAAGAATCAATTGCAGATGACATCAAAGATATTACCAAAACTCGCGTACTCATCGAAAATGACGCAAACCTTGCCGGATTATACGAAGCCAATAAGCTCAAGCATAAGTTCAATCGTGTACTTTATATTACTATAAGCACAGGTATTGGTTCTGGATTTATCATAAACGGTATAATTGATCCTAATTTCGCCGACGCTGAAGTTGGTCATATCCTACTCGAACACGACGGAAAACTACAAAGATGGGAAGATTTTGCATCCGGAAAAGCCATTACTAAGATGTTCAATAAACAAGCCAGAGAGATAATAGACAAATCAGCTTGGTACCTAATTTCTAGAAACATTGCACTTGGTCTTGTTGACCTAATAGCCACCCTAACTCCTGAAGTCATTGTGATCGGAGGCGGTGTCGGGGCTAATCTATCAAAATTTGAAGACAAATTAACTGAAGAACTTAATATATTTGCCAACGATATGATAACCGTACCGCCAATAGTAATCGCTAGCAAGCCAGAGGAGGCCGTAATATTCGGGTGCTTTGAGTTCGCAAAAAAATCTACAAAATGAAAGATTTGTTAGCTAAACTAATCATTGATTACCCGAACATCTCATTTAAGCTGGGTAAAAATTTCTCGTGGTCGCCTAAAGATCAAACCGTTTTTTATAACTTTTCTGATACTGATAATAAAAACGCAGAATGGTCACTACTGCACGAACTCGGCCACGCAAATCTAAATCACAATACCTACTCGACAGATATCGAACTAGTAAAACTAGAGTGCGACGCGTGGGAAAAAGCTAAACAAATTAGTCATAAATATGGGTATGAGATCGATGAAGATCACATCCAGGACTGCATAGACACCTATCGGGACTGGCTACACCAACGTAGCGCCTGTCCAAACTGTGAAGCTCATTGCATTCAGAAAGATAGCTCCACATACAACTGTTTTAATTGTGGGCAGTCTTGGGGTGTTACTAGCAGCAGATTCTGTAGACCTTATCGCTTAAAAAAGAACCCAAATAAAAAGTCGCTCCAGACTTCTAATCCTCGAGCGACTTACTAGAAATTAAATCTGTTTTATACAGATTTCTTTGTGCGACGACTAATTCGTCCACCTTTAGCACCAGCAAGGCGAGCTAATTCGCGATTTGCGAAAAATCCACCTGTTCGGCCTTTTGTGCCACCTTTAGCACCGATTTTTGCATAAAAATCTGCACCGTATTTAGCTTTGTTAGTTGCAGCAGCAGCTTTGCCGCCAGTTTTAGTTCCAGCCATTTTATAGCCTCCCTATTAATTGATATTTCCCACCAACGCGAACGAAACAAAAACAAAAAGAGAGCCGAATATGACCCTCTTTTTGTAATTTCTTTCGAAACTATGCTTATGTTAACATAGTCAAACGCTTATGTCAATATATTTTGGCCCAAATCTTTTTTTAAAAAGCCATTATATAACGACTAAATAATGCTAAACTCTTTATGATGAACAAAAAATACCCTATTCCAAAAGAAGTCTTTGATGATATTTATTCAAAGGTTCCTCGTCTTACGGTCGAGTTGATTGTCAAAACTCCTGATGGAATAGTTTTAACAAAGAGAAATATTGAGCCAGAGATTGGGACATGGCATATCCCAGGCGGAACCGTATATTTTGGTGAGACCCTCCATGATGCTGTACATCGAGTCGCAAAAAACGAGCTAGGTGTCTCTGTAAAAATTAATGAATTACTCGGCTATATTGAATACCCCAACCTAAGTAAAAACGGTTATAAAGGGTGGCCTATAGGCATCGCTTTTCAGGTAGAGATATCAGCAGGAGAATTAAAGGGGAATGACCAAGGTGAAGAAGTGAAAATTTTTAGCACAATTCCCGCTAACATCTTCCCCGATCAAGCGAAATTCTTAAAAAACTACCTGTAGATAAGTGTAGAATATCTATATGACACATAAAGGAGAAGAAACCCTGCTTGCAGAACTTGAAAAAGCCAAATCACTAATGGAGATTGGCGGTCTCTATACTCATTACAAATCTACCGACAAACAATACAAAGTCACCCAGATAGCAATACTAGAGGCGACAGATGAACTTTGTGTTATTTATCAGGCTCAGTACGGTAAAAAGCTTTCCTTTGTACGACCACTAACATCTTGGCTAGAAACTGTAAAATGGCAAAATAATGCCGTACCTAGATTCACAAAAATTAAATCATAGATATAATTACTAACATGTCGTTTCAAGCATATATCGACAATATAAAAGCCAAGACTGGCAAGACGCCAGAAGAACTAAAGAATGCAGCTGAAAAGGCTGGCGTCTATAAGCACGACATGAAGGCCAGCGAACTCGTGAAGTTCCTAAAGGAGGAGTTTAACCTAGGCCACGGCCATAGTATGGCTATCTGGGCAGTTTTCAAGCAAGAAGGTTGGGTTGATAAGTGAAAAGAATGAACACAGATATCAAGACAATTGATGAATTTATCAGTAATTACCCCGAGAATGTTCAGAAAGTTCTACAGAAGATACGTAAAACTATTCAAAAAGTAGTGCCAGAAGCTGAGGAGAAGATTAGCTATGGCATCCCTACCTTTACACTAAAAGGTAATTTGGTTCATTTTAGCGCTTATAAACACCATGTTGGATTCTATCCTGGTTCAGAGGCAATTCTGGCTTTTACTGACGACCTAAAGCCTTACATAACGTCTAAAGGCACTGTTCAATTCCCCCTCGACCAACCAATCCCCTATGACCTCATTAAAACGATTACAAAATACCGAGCACAGCAGTCAGTTTGAAACAATCTTAGATAATTTCACCAAGTTTAAATGCTCATGCTTGCAAATTGTAGTTTGAGACAGAGATAATAGTCGTATGATAAAACGTGAAATGGGTGTTATCCCGGGGCCACCTTCAAAAATCGTGTTTTCTCCAGCCACTATATCTTTTGACGCTTTCGAGATAGACGTTCCTATACTAACTACTGACGGTCCATCATTAGCTAACTTCACAGAACAAGTCGATACTGAAATTTGTAACTCTTGCAGTCGCGAATCGTGTTTAGGTCGAGCAGCCCTTAGGACCCATGCTCTTAACGATACTGATAGAACTTCATTCCTTTTTGTAGACGGTGCAGCCGTATTCTGTAACAGCGACGATTGCCCACTAGAAGGGCCTCCGGATGACTCAGTTCGAGAGCCAAGACCACAGACTCCTACTTTACCTTCAATTGGTGTAGAACTAGTATCGCCTGTTTAAACTGGCGACTACTATAGTCGTAATTGTAGCCGTCATAATCTTAAGAGTGAGCTTCGGAAAGAATTTTACACAAATTCTTCGATATTACTTACGGGTCTATCCGATGCAGCATCCAATCTATTTCATTCTCAGGAAGTGAAGGAGCTTTAAAAACTTTTATTAAAGCAATTCGTACCCCGTCTCCAGGCGCCTTCACAAATACTCTATATTTTCTTGATGATTTCTTGCCCTCAATTACGACATCGTTCATACCAGCACATCCATATTCACGTGACCGTTCATTAGTCTCAGTATATCCATGGAAGTAAACCATACGATCCCACCCTCTTCTAGTTTTTAAAGGCCATCTAGGACGAGAATCGTTGAATAACATCATCTTAACAGCGGCTTGATTTCCGACTATCGACTTCCAACATATATATACGCTTATTGGTTTTTTGCTAGTTCCTTTAGGTATATCAATCGGTTTGCTTTTATAACTCCATTGAATTCTATTTTGTGTAGGAATTTCCCAACCCTTCACTAAAGGACCATTAGAGGAAAGCCGTTCCGTATACGACTTACCATCTACCCCATCTTTACGATACACATGCTTAGAGTCCTGAGTCCCAACAAACCACCTAACTTTTCCTTTCTCAACAATTTTTCCAGCTTGGTAAGTTTTAGAGTACGTTTCTGCTTCTGCAGAAAAATTTCTCTTAGACACAAAATAGCCTACTATAACTAATAATATTAATACTAGTATAAAAGGGATCCAGTTGTGCAAGGATTTCTGTTTTAACTTTTTGTTCTTCTTTTTAGCCATATTTTTCTTTCATTAATAATTTATGTAAAGAATAGTCCAACTTAATATAGATGTCAAACTGCCTGTGCTTATTGCGTAGAAAGTCGAATCTAGAGTTCGACCTTAGGGTATAATTTAAAGTATGAGATTTGGAAATTTAGAATTCATTTCTGTCGACAACAGCACAGAACTAGTTGGTGCACCTGTTAAAGAATCGATTAAACAGCATAAGCTCGAGGAGATATTAGTCTCAGAAATTGATCCTGACGTATCCGATACATCGGCTTTTTGCGAGAAGTATAATATCGAGCTTGATGTATCTGTTAACTGCGTAATCGTAGAGGTCAGACGAGCCGATCGCACATGGTACGCAGCAATATTGATACCAGCCACAGAGAGAGCCGACATCAACGGGATTGTGCGCAAGACACTAGATGCCCGCAAAATATCCTTCGCCTCCAGAGACACAGCCGTAGAGCTAACCAAGATGGAATTTGGCGCCATCACCCCTATTGGCTTGCCATCAGATTGGCCAATTCTTGTCGATGATGACGTAGCAAAACTCGATAAAGCAATAATTGGCAGTGGTATCCGCAAATCTAAACTACTGGTATCCGGAAAACTCCTAGCTTCCCTACCCAACGCCAAAACCCTACCTCTAACAAAAACAGCATAAGCAAAGCCCGAAAATTTTTACATACTGTCTTGGGCGCGCTGATCTACAAGGCCACCCATGTATTTTGCCCAGTAGATTTGTTTGCCGTTTTCTAAAATGACCTCTTTACCTGAATAGTTATCTGCCACGCCTTCTAGCTTGTTTTGATACTCTAGTTTGCCCTTTTTATAACAGGCTGGGCCTCGGTAAGGCTTACCTTCCTCCGGATATTGCAAAGCCTCACGCAAGAAGTCATACACATAATCAATGTCATCAGAAGTATCGTGAACTTGGCCGTAGTAGACACAGATCCAATACGGTTTGCTCTCATAGAAAACAACCTGTTGACCACCGTAAGGCTCGCCACCAAAGAAGTTATCCTCCATGCTCCACTTCCCGTCCTCAAAGGTGATTGTCCGCGAGCCATTCTTCTCTTTTTTAATGTTTGCTGTGCCGTTGGCATGTGGCATGTTAGCTTTTACTAAAAATGCTTTGAGCTCTTGAAGCTTCATCATAATTTTATTTTACTATTGTCGGAAACAGTTTTCAAAGTCACACCCACAACACCCACCCCTTCATATCCCGATATGAAAATTAGAGTATAATTTTCATTATGACGTGGTATCTGTATTCCCTAGCTGCTGCTGTAGGGTTCGGGTCAATAACTCTGCTACTTACCTATTTATCACGATCAAACATCTCTGCTCTGGCAGCAAACACATGGTTTTGGCTATTAACTGGTTTGATATTTCTTTTGGTCAGTCTTGCTACTTCCGCCAAACATCTTAAAATACAGTCCTCTGCTATAAAATGGTTTATTCTGCTCGCTTTTATTGCGGCAGCAACCAACTACTTCTCTGTTAAAGCATTTCAAGAAGGCCCGAATACTGGAATTGTGCGCTCTGTGATGATGGCACAAATAGTCGTAGCCACAATTGGTGGTATTTACCTATTTCACGAAGGAGTTTCCACAAAAGCAGGTTTAGGAATAGTTTTAGTCATTACAGGTTTACTGTTATTGCTCAATAAATAAAATCGAAGGAAAAGTCGGATTTATTCCGAGTTTTCTGACTAAACTTGGGTGGTGAGCAGCGAGAGAAATCTTTGATTTCCCTGCGCGATGAGAGGAGGAGTCACCTCCTCTCATAAGAAAAGACCCCCTATTAGGAGGTCTTATTCTATAAATCGGCACCGTGCTATTTTCCCAGGGCTTGATGACCCAAGTATTGTA
>CAZEED010000002.1:0-221323 GCA_964510945.1 uncultured Candidatus Saccharibacteria bacterium | reverse complement strand
GAGTCTGGACCGTGTCTCAGTTCCAGTCTGGCTGATCATCCTCTCAGACCAGCTAAAGATCATCGCCTTGGTGAGCTATTACCTCACCAACAAGCTAATCTTACGCAGGCTGTTCCCATAGCGCCCCGGGGGGCTTTAATCCGAAGATCATATGCGGTATTAGACACCGTTTCCGGTGCTTATCCCTCACTTTGGGGTACATTCCTACGCGTTACTCTGCCGTCCGCCGCTCGACACCCGAAGTGTTTCCGCTCGACTTGCATGTGTTAGGCACGCCGCCAGCGTTTATCCTGAGCCAGGATCAAACTCTCCATAAAAAAGAATCTAATTACTCAGATTTTTGCCCTGAAATAAATCAGGGCGAACTGACGTTGATACGAGAGACATCTAAAATAAATTAAATGACTCTCTAATTGCACTATTCAATTTTTAATGACCGCTTTTAAATGACCCCACATAAAAACATAGAACCTCTAAAAGACTGGTATTGAGTCTATCTGTTGGCTTAAATTATGTCAAGCCTATTTAGAATTTTCTTTTTCTAGCTCAATCAAGGTGTTGGTTTCTGGCTCTTCAGATTCCTTAACGGCATCAACAAGCGCTAGTGAGACAACTCTATCGCCATCGTTAAGACGCATGATCCTAACACCTTGAGTGGCTCGTCCTAGTTCTGGTATATCTTTAATACCTAATCGAATTGTCTGTCCCTGAGAAGAAATAATAATAACTTCTTCTTCGCCTGTCTCACTTAATGATTTAACACCTATCAAACTTCCGGTTTTTTTGTTAACAACTGCTGAACGAATACCCACACCACCTCTTGCATGAGGCGTAAATTGATCCACATTTGTTCTTTTTCCGTATCCAAAATCACTAATTACAAATATATTACTAGCTTCCTGAACCACGTCCATACCGATAACAATGTCGCCAGCTCGCAACCGGATTCCTCTAACACCACGTGCTGCCCGACCCATTGGCCTAACATCTTTTTCGTCAAATCGTATTGCTTGACCTTGGGATGTCGATATCAAAACCTCATTGTTTCCTGAAGTAATCTTAACCCACTTTAATTCATCATCGTTGTCTAGGTTGATTGTTATTAATCCAGAGCTTCTAACATTTGAATATTGTTCAAATGGTGTTTTCTTGACAACGCCTTTAGTAGTACACATCAACAAAAAGCCTTGTTGTGATTGTTTTGATATATTAATAACAGAACTAACTTTCTCTTCTGGTTGTAGTTGCAATAAGTTAACAATCGCTACACCTTTAGCGTTCAAACCGGCAGTTGGCACCTCATATGTTTTGAGCCTAAATACGCGTCCACGGTTAGTAAAGAATAATAGGTAATCATGGGTACTAGCATTTACAACATGCTCTATAACATCTTCTTCACGAGTAGTCATTCCACGTTTACCCTTACCGCCTCGACCCTGCTTTTTGTAATCAGCAATCTGACTACGTTTTATGTAATTAGCTGATGTAAGTGTTACAACTACTTGTTCATCAGGTACTAAATCTTCTTCGCTCATGCGATCTAATTCTTGGGGTACAATTTTTGTTCGGCGCTCATCGCCATATTTTTCACGAAGTTCTAATAACTCTTCTTTTATAATCTTTAATATCTCTTTTTCGTCAGCCAAAATGCTTTTTAATTTTTCTATTAAGGCCTTGAGTTCAGTGAATTCATCTACTAGTTTTTTGCGCTCAAGACCAGCGAGGGTTCGAAGTTGCATCGCAAGAATTGCATTTGCCTGAATCTCTGTTAATTTAAACTTTTTAACTAGATTATTTCTAGCATCATCGGTTGTTTGAGACTTTCTTATTGTCGCTATAATCTCGTCAATATGGTCTAGAGCAGTAATTAGTCCCTCTAGAATATGTGCTCGCGCCTCGGCTTTAGACAATTCAAACTGTACTCTTCTACGAACAACAACTTGGCGATGCTTAATGTATTCTCGCAAAATATCTTCTAATCCAAGTACTCGAGGCTGTATCCCATCAATAAGAGCCAACATATTAAAGTGGAACGTAGTCTGAAGCTGAGTTAGCTTAAACAGCTGGTTCAATATCTTTTTTGGATAGGCATCCTTCTTTAGGTCTACCACAACTCGGACTTTGCCTTTGGCGCTCTCATCCCTTAAGTCTGATATGCCTGTAATTTTTTTATCTTTCACGAGATCAGCTATTTTTTCGAGTAGCACAGACTTATTCAACCCATAAGGTACTTCGGTAACTATAATCTGATGTCGGCCTTTTTTGGTTTCTTCAATTCCTGCTACAGCCCTAACCACAACACCACCCTTACCAGTGGCATATGCTGTTTTCAACGACTCCTTACCGTAAACAATTCCCCCAGTTGGAAAATCCGGACCTTTTACAAACTTTACTAGGTCCTCAACGCCTGCCTCTGGGTTGTCTATAAGATGAACACTGGCATCAATTAACTCAGTTAGGTTATGAGGTGGAATACTTGTCGCCATACCAACAGCAATACCAAGTTGGCCATTAAGCAATAATTGAGGTACTTTCGCCGGCAAAACTGAAGGCTCCATCTCTTCGCCGTCGTAGTTAGGACGAAAATCTACTGTTTGTTTATCAATATCGACTAGGATTTCTTCGGCTAAACGCGTCATCCTAGCTTCGGTATAACGAGGAGCAGCTGGTGGATCGCCGTCCATCGAACCAAAGTTACCCTGACCGTCAATTAACGGATACCGAAGCGAAAAATCTTGGGCCATCCTGGCCATAGAATCATAAATAGCTGCATCGCCATGCGGATGATATTTACCCATTACATCACCTGTAATACGCGCAGATTTTCGATATTTGGCGTTATGACGATTGCCATTTTGGTTCATAGAGAACAATATTCTTCTATGTACAGGCTTTAGCCCGTCTCTGACGTCCGGTAATGCCCGAGAGACAATGACCGACATAGAATATTGAAGATAGCTCTCCTCCATCTCTTGTACAATCCCTCTTTGTCGAACATTTTTCGAAGTCCGATCATCTGATTGATTGTTGGATAGCTCTAATTTGTTAGTATCTTCGGCCATAATCTATCTCCTATACATCCAAATCTTTCACAAATCTTGCATGTGTTTGAATGAAGCTTTTACGAAGGTCAACTTCTGTACCCATTAATTTATTAAATACGGCGTCAGCTTTTTCGGCATCTTCTATATTAACTTGAAGTAACACCCTATTCTCTGGATCCATTGTTGTTTCCCATAATTGTTCAGCATTCATTTCACCAAGACCCTTATAACGTTGTAAATTAATCCCGTATTTCTTGAGTTCCATCTTCTCTTCGTCTTGTGCAATAACTTCTTCGGATGATATATCTGTTGTATCTTCTACATCAATATCTTGTGCTTTTTTTCTGTCATTCTTTTCTTTTTTAAGTTCTTCTATAATCTTGGCTTTTTCTTCATCAACATATGCATACCTAACTGTTTTTCCCATAGTAATTTTATAAAATGGTGGCTGAGCTATGTATATGTGCCCAGCACTTATTACCTCTTGCATATGCCTAAAGAAAAAGGTTAATAGCAGTGTCCGGATATGTGAACCATCGACATCTGCATCAGTCATAATAATAATACGGCCGTACCGTAGGCCAGCCAGATCAAACTGTTCTTCAATGCCTACACCAAGAGCCTTTATCAGACTTGTTATTTCATTATTGGCTAACATCTTGTCCAGACGTGCCCTTTCGACATTCAATACTTTACCTCGTAAAGGTAATATCGCTTGAGTCTTTGAATCTCTTCCCATTTTAGCGGAACCACCAGCCGAATCCCCCTCCACAATATATAGCTCTGAGTTTTGCGGGTCTCTTGAGCTACAGTCAGCCAATTTACCTGGTAACGATGCGCCCTCAAGCACTCCTTTTCGTATAATATTCTCTCTTGCAGCCCTAGCAGCTTTTCGTGCCCTAGCCGATAACAAAGCCTTATTTATCATCTTCTTGGCAACAGTAGGATGTTCTTCTAGATAATAGGCCAAATATTCACCAAGAACTTGCTCTACATATGTCCTCACCTCAGGGTTGCCTAGCTTATTTTTTGTCTGACCTTCGAATTGCGGATCTGGTAACTTGACTAATATAATCGCAGTCAGCCCTTCACGGCAATCTTCACCTGATAGATTTTCTTCTTTTTCTTTTAGTAATCCACTTTTTCTAGCGTAGTCATTTATAACTCTGGTCAAGGCTGACCTAAATCCAGTTAAATGCGTTCCTCCATCTGGGTTAAAGACATTGTTAGCAAAGGCTTTTATTGTCTCTGTATAACTATCCGTATACTGCAAAGCAATCTCAACAAGTGATTCATCGACGCTTTTTTCTACATAAAAGACATCTTCATCGATAATATCTTTACCTAAGTTAAGATGTCGTACATAAGATTGAATGCCACCTTCAAAATAAAAGCCATACTTTCTTGAGGTTTTTTCATCAAATACGAAAGTCTTTAATCCTTTAGTTAAATATGCTTGATGACGAAGATAATCAACTACCCAGCCATAATCAAGCTCAACAGTCTCAAATATTGTTTCATCGGGATAAAAAGTGATCGAAGTTCCCGTCTTATCTGTTTTATCGCCTTTTTTAATGGCTGTTTTTGGGACGCCACGATCATATTCTTGAGTATAAATAAATCCGTCTTTGTGAATCTCGGCAATCAATCTAGTTGATAGCGCATTCACTACACTGATTCCAACACCATGAAGTCCACTAGAGACTTTATAGCCACCACCGCCAAACTTTCCACCAGCATGAAGCACAGTTAAAACAGTCTCAAGCGCGCTCTTACCCGTTTTTTTCATTTTATCTACAGGGATACCGCGACCATTATCGGTAACCTTCACCCCGCCGTCAGCAAGTAAAGTTACGTGTACTTCATTGGCAAATCCGGCAATTGCTTCATCCACCGAGTTGTCGGCGATTTCCTTAATTAAATGATGTAAGCCTTCTGAACCTGTTCCGCCGATATACATTCCGGGGCGTTTACGTACAGGCTCTAGCCCCTCTAGAACCTGTATCTGATCTGCATCATAATTTTGCTTGCTCACTAAGCTATTTTCCCTCTCTCACGGTCACTTCTTTCTTTTGCTCACTACTTAGATACTATTATAGCAAAAACTTATCCCCATACAACATTTAAAAATGTATTGCTTGAACACACGGTTATGTGGTTCAATAGCATTAGCGTTAAAAAAGAAGAAAATAAAAAAATGTTTAAAAAACTCCTATCAAATCTACCATTCAACCCGAGCTTGGTTGGCCAAATTGGCTTCTATACAAAAAGATTAAATAAAGAAGTAGCTATACGTCGTCTTGGCGTTAGTTTCGTGGCTCTTTCCCTGCTAGTCCAAGTTGTTGCAACTGCTATACCCAGTGACTCCACTCTAGCTAGATCTGGTAACGATATCATCCCAGGCGGATTCTCTAGCAAAGGAGAAGCAGTTAACCACTGTAAAGCTAATGACTATAACTTCAAAAAAATACTTGATCGATTCGGTATTGATTGTCTCGCTCTATATTACGGAAACGTAAAAACAATTAACTCTCGTGATTACGGTGGCAACCTATACTCTATGGGACGACTACCCTATGGAAAAACAGGTGAAGTAAGCGTCAGCATTCCTGGTGCTGGCACATATTATATGCGACCGTTAAAAAGCTGGGACACCGGCAGCTCATCAAGTTATAAAGCAATTACTGGTAACCGTAGTAATGGTCAACCGTTTATGATTCTATTCAATTGCGGAAACTTAACAATCGTAGGGCCACCATCTCCACCACCGCCACCTCCGCCGCCGCCACCACCTCCATCACCTTCAAAAGTAATAAAATGTTCTAACCTCATAATGAGTGTTGAAGACAAGTCTGAAGTAAAAGAAGGCACATCAATCACACTAACGGGTCAAGCTGTAGGCAGAAACATTAATCCAAAAACCGAAAAGCTAAAGATGCATTACACCATGACAGATAAATCTAATGGTAATGTTGTCGACACAAAACTAGCTGACGGCGTAATGTTCAACAAAGGAGTGGCCATTGATCCAAACCCTAGAATATTTAAACTAGATAAGGCTGGGTCTTATAAATTCACTCTAAAAGTAACACATAACGTATCAGGCTCTCCAAAAACGGCACCTGGCAGCGAAATTGGAAATTGCAAAAAACGTATCACCGTAAAGAAAGACCTACCTTGTATAGACGTATCGAATGATGATGATGCAACTGCCTGCTTGATTCTCAGTAAACGTGCGCAAAATGATACTCAAGACATTTCTGACGCTGATGGCACTACCGCTAGAGCCAACGACAAAATAACCTACAATTTATTTGTAAAAAACACCAGCAACAATACTGCTGTTAAAGGTTTCCAAATAGAAGAAAACATAACTGACGTATTAGAATACTCAGACATTGTCGATCTTCACGGTGGAACAATAAACGACGAAAACATCGTTAAATGGCCAAAAGTGGATATCGATGTTGGCGCTACAGTCCAAAGACAAATTACTGTAATGATCAAAGACCCATTACCGCAAACACCTGTATCTTCATCGAATCCCGGATCCTTCGATTGCGTAATGACTAATGTTTATAGTGACACCGTCAACATTAAGCTGAAGTGTGGCGCAGCAAAAACCACAGAACAAGTCTCAACCGCCCTACCTAACACTGGACCAGGTGAAACTCTAGCCGTAGCTTTCGTAGTTACTGTTGTAGGTGGATACTTCTTAGCCAGAACCAAATTAATGGCAACAGAGCTAGATATTATAAAATCTGAATATACATCAGGCGGAGGAAACTAATCATGAGTATAGAACAGTATAAAAAGCATGAAGGCAATGGCGAGAAGCACGAAATCGACAAAGATCTTTTGCATGAGCAAGATAAAAAAATAGAGAAAATCATTAAAAAAGGTGAAAACTACGACGATAGTAAAACCGAGAAAACTATTGAGAAATTACGGGAGAGCGTCGAAATTAGTGCAAAATCTAAGTCCGAAAAGTTAAATTCAGAGCTAGATGAAAATCAAGCGAGCGCTCCTGCCCCTAGATACAATCGCGACATAAAGAAGGCGACGTACAAAAAAGAGCTAAATCGTGCACGAAGACATATGAAAACTCCACAAAAGACCTTCAGTAAGTTTGTGCATAGCCCTGTCGTAGAATCAATCAGTGAATTTGGCTCAAAAACTGCAGCTAGACCATCTGGCCTACTTGGCGGTGGTATCTTCGCATCGGTTGGAACTTTGATTTTGTATATTATGAGTCGATATTATGGTTTTGAATACAACTTTTTTGCATTCATCTTGCTCTTAGTGTCGGGGTTCTTGATAGGTATTTGTGTAGAGTTGATCTTTTATCCCCTCGTTAAAAAACAATAGATAAAGAATGAAACCATATCAGGCTAAGCAAATAATTAGTAGCGTATTCTAATCAGGTTTTACTTTTTGATGAAGATTGCCTTCTTGGTCGATATCTATCGTATCTTCATCTTGTAAGTGACCTGAATCACCAGTAACTACTTTTTGACTAGACTGTAGTTTTTGCGTAAGCACATCCACTTGCTTCTTATCAAACTCAGTAGTAGATCCAGTATTCTGAACACCCGAATTATAATTGACAACAGGTTCATTTTTTATATTGACAGTTGATTGGGGAGTTGAAGTTAAGTTAGGTGTCTGTGGGACGTCTAGGCCCGCTGTCGGCGTATTTAAGGGCGAAGCTGGTATATTAGGCATAATCGAGTTTATCGGTGGTCTGGACGCCCTATTAGCGTAATTAGGCTGATTGATTGGTCCAGGCTGTGTTACTTGTGGTGCATATTGAGGAGTGTTTGCTCTACTCGGGAGTGGTTGTTGTCTAATTGGCTGTGGTGGAATAGCTTGTTTTTTACTCAACCACTCATCTAAAAATGATGCTTTACCAGTCGCTTTAGGGATAGACCGTGACGGTCTGGCATATGCAGAACCAGGGCCAACACTCGGCCGAGGAGCTTCATTGGTTGCCATACGTTTAACTATCTCTGCTTCAACAACTGCGCGTGGGCGTCCATATTTGGCAGCCGATAATTGTTTAAGGGCTGCTTCAAGCTTAGGGTTTGGCGTACTAAGCAGAGGAACCATCGCAACGCTAAAAGGTTGAGTAGGGACCCCGCTAATTAATGTTCTAGCAATCGCGTTATAGTTAGGAACACGAAGTAAATCTTCTCCGTCGAATAATGGATAGAAGTATTTTGCCAGCATATCAACATCGTTTTGGCCAACCCTGAAAGAAACTATCGTACCGACGTTTCCAAAAACTGCATCCCGAATTTCCTCAGTTAGCTGAGTCGTAAATTGGTTACCAACAATCAGATTAAGATGGAACTTCCTAGCTTCGGACATAATTGTAGCGAAAGAATCTGTTGAGAAGTTCTGAAACTCATCAACGTAAAGACAAAAGTCCTGTCGGTCTGCTTCTTCGATATTGGCTCTACTCATCGCCGCTGCCTGAAACTTCATGACAAAAATCATACCCAGCAATTTTGCGTTCATATCACCTGTTCGGCCCTTACTAAGATTAACTATTAAGATTTTTTTATTATCCATAATGTCTCGAAGATCAAACGAACTTTTAGTCTGACCGATAATATTTCTCATCATTTCATTAGATAAAAATGCTCCAAACTTACTAACAAACCACGCCTTGACCTCACCAAAGTCGTTTGACCGTGACGATGCAGGCATCTCTTTAAGCCAAAAATCGAGTACATTCTGATCTGTCACATACTTTAATTTTTCCTTTACGAATGCCTCATTTGAAAACAGTTTTGGTATATCGACAAAGGTCCCTCCGTTTGGGTCAGCCATTATAGTCAGAGCGGCCATGCGGAACATCTGCTCGTATCGCGGACCAATGATACCCTGTTTTTGAGGATCATACAGTTTGTAGAGCATGTTTATCGTTTCCTGTATTAAAAAGTCCTTCTGATCAGGGTTTTGGTATTCAAACATATTTAACCCTAACGGATTCTCCATATCTGCCGGGCAGAAATAGATAACATCCTCAGTTCTCTCTTTCGGGACCATACCAAGTAAATGCTCTGCTCCATCGCCATGAGGATCAATATATGCAAAACCATCGCCATTTAACATGTCCTGAAACGCTAGATTCTCCATAAATGTAGATTTACCAGTACCAGTTTGTCCGACTATATACATATGCCGCTGACGATCTTTAAGTGAAATCCTAATTGCTTTTTTAATCCCCCTAAACAAGTTGTAACCAATGAATAGACCCTCTGTCGGCATATCTCTAGGGGCATCGACTTGTTTAGAATCCTGCCTTTCCAGCTGACTAGTTGGAATATTCTTTTGATCGGGAAAATGAAAAAGCGTCGCTAACTCAACAGCATTTAGAATATTCTGATTAACTTGTTGTGGAAAAAACCTCAAAATAAATGCCGTGACAAATTCTTCGATATCTTTCGAAGGAGAAAATTTAAAACCATTCTTTCCAGGAGCATCGTAAAGTGAAAATGCCGCTACAACGTTTGATAAAATTGCCTGTGACTTATGGGAAACATTAGATGAAACAACTACCCTAATCAGAGTCTCATACCCAGCATGCCGAGTTTTTTCATCAATTGAATCTAAGACCGCCTGATCAAGACTAGATAGGTTTGCTTTGTCTGACCCGCCGTCTTTTCCGCCCTTATCTTCCGGTGGCTTCCATAAAGCCATGAATATTTGCTTGACCCACCACAATGCCTCTTCAGAAGGTTTATTTGCTTTATCGCCTTTACGCTTTTTACTGGCAAAAGAGCTGGCAGCTTTTCTCCAGCTAGAATCAGCTGGCCTAAGCATTATCTGAATTCCGACTCCATCATCTTTTTCGAGATTAGATAATGAATTTAATAGTGACTGAATTGGATCACGTTTAATATCCTGATAAGTTGCTATTGGATAAGCAAAATTCTCTTTTAAAGTTAGCTCGCCACCTACTGTTCCATTTATCTTCCCTACTGGACTAAAAATATTGTGCTCAGGAACCTCCTCTAATATTGCAGATGTGTATGAGCTAATAATCGCCTGTTTTACTACTTCAACCATCACCAAAGGCACTGCAACATAAAATTTAACAAATCCATGAGTCGCAATTATTTCAAATGAAAAGTGCCGCTGGCCATAAAACTTATTTTTAAAGCCTTTTTGCATAGTACTGGCTATAATCGTGTACAAGATCTGCGCTTTTGATATATTCTCGTCAACCAACTCGCGCTCGTCACGAGCACCCGCCTCTTTATCGTCACTACTAGGCGGCAGATGGATTAATAGAGGTACCATTTTCAGTCCGCGTTCGTAATTCTTTTGCTCCCTTAATACTTTTCTAGAGTTTAAATAGATAATTGGCCCGATTACGGCCAAGGATACCAACAACGCCAATACTATTACGATCAAAAAGGACACCTTAGCCTTCTTTCTCTGTCTTTATCACCTTATTAAACCTTTTTTTTAGATAATCTGCTTTCATTTTATTAAGAGCAATGTTCTGTTGCCTAGGGTCAGATCTTGTCCGATCGACCAGCTCTTTAGCCTTGTCTACCCATTCTTTCTCTATAAGATCTGCGTCATCGGCAATCTGAGGGCTATCATCATCTGTCGTTTGTGTTGTAGCTGTCTGTGGGCTCGATGCAGAACTATCGTCACTAGATTGTAGTGTTATAGCTTGGTTATCATCACTTTGCTGTGTCGAGGAACTACCACCGGCAGAAGGTTGATCTTTAACAATTTCTGGATTCATTTCACCGTTGATGCGCTCAATACGCGGAAGGACATTAAGTTCGGTTGGCTCTGAAGGCTTAGCATCAACCTGTTTTTTAACTTCAGCATTATCATGTTCTCCGTGAACAACTGAAGCTTCCTCGTTAAATCTGTTTGGGTTAATTTCTTTCATTCTGTTTAAAAAGTATACCAAATAATAGCTTAAGCATAGAAGTATTAATTAAACTGGGGGGTCAATATTTTATTGATTCTGAATTTTTAATATATACCACCCCAGTAAAACCATCAGGACTAAACTAAGAATAATATCTTTTGCCCCGAGCTGATGTAAAGAGCCCAGAACTAACATTAATAGCATCAAGCACGAAAATATTAACGGAATTGTCGAACTTACTTTTTTTCTTAATAAATCTTGCCCAACAGAAGTCGCTAGATAGGTCAACACAAAGAAATAAACAAAGGGAATGATCAAAACATATATAGGTACTTCACCAGGGTTGGTATTCAAGAAAAAAAACAATCCAAAGATCAGTACAACAGCAAATAAAAAGAATTTTGGTTTATTTATCATAATCAATATCCATTCTAACAAAAAAACCGGACGATAACTCCGCTTAACTTTATGACTTTTGAAGCGCTTACCGTCCTGGTTTGTGACTGACCGCTCTAACTCTGCTTTAGGCAAAGTTTGAGCGATATTTGTGTTTTTAAAACTCCAAATAAACATTAGCGCAAAAAGATCATTAAATCAAGGATATTATTAGCATTTTGTTGTAATTTCATCACTTCTTATCTGTTGTATTGAATAATCATTTGTAGTTTTTTTGTCTACAACTGATCAGAAATATTGCAAATTTAAGCAAAGTAGGAAGTGTAAAACCCCGTTTTTCTAATTAATCAATCTACTAGTTTTATGTCATCCTAGTTGCAATCATTTTTTATATTTCGAATACATCTTTTTAATTTTTTTGTAGTATTCAAAATTCGATTGTTTATTATATGGAAATAATTGATCTCAAAATTATGGTACGTAAATAGCTATTTTTGAATTTTTTATATTACCCATACTTAATTATGTAATTCAGAATACATACTTTGTGAACAAATTAATTATAGTAGTTGTTCTGGTTAGTTTCTTGACGAGCATTAACTATATTAGATCAGTAGTACTATCCGGCTAGTTAATTACGCGGATAAATCGTTCGCGTCACTAACCCCTTAATATATACCTAATTAATGGTCAATGACTGACCAACAATCCATTTAAGAATATTATTTGATGGCTAGTTTTTGTATAAGTTAAAAACTAGTCTAAAAATTACTTATTTTAGGCAGAATTGCCGCTCGGACGGCCAAATAGTGGCATAAAATTGCGCAACTTTTTATACCTATTCAACGAGTTATACACATGCTCTTATAAAATTGCTTAATTTTCTTATTGACACTAGCATTATCAATTTATAAGATGTATTTAGCACTTGAACAAATAAAGTGCTCAAAAACAAAAAGACCAAAAAAACAACGGCTTCTCGCAAGCCGTTGTTCCATAAAACAAAGAAGTTATAATCACAAACAAACAACTAAAAATATAACCCACTAAAAACAACACTTACTAAAAATTGAGTGTTGTTTTTATATCGTCCAATATATTTTTAATCCAATCAGTGTATGATTAAACTAAAGCATTTATGAAAACTAGAACGATAGTTGATAGCGGTTTTGAGGGAATAGTAGCGGACGTTGAGTGCCAAATTAGCAATGGCTTACCGTCAATAATTATCGTTGGTTTTGCTAGCAAGGCAGTTGACGAAGCAAAGGAAAGAATTCGTGCAGCATTCTCATCCAATCAGATCCCCTTTCCTAAAAAACGAATAACTATTAACCTGGCCCCAGCTGACTTGCCCAAAAACCAAACAGGACTCGATCTTGCAATCGCCACATCTATCTTGCAATCATCTAAAGCCGTACAACCAATAAATAAACAGTCAGTTTTCTTCGGAGAAATTGGTCTTGACGGCAATATCAGAGCAATAAGAGGGATAATTGGTAAGCTTCTGGCTGCAAAAAAACATAATTTGCATGAAGTATATCTACCATTAGACAATCTAGAACAAGCAAAATTAGTCCAAGGATTAAACTTATACCCCGTAAAAGATTTGAAATCACTGTATTTACATCTAGCAAAAGCAACTTTAATACAGCCAATCTCTGCTTATAAAGTGTCTCCACCCCATAACAGCGATACTATCCAAGACGATTTTTCAGACGTCGTAGGACAATCTCAGGCAAAAAGGATTTTAGAAATTGCAGCAGCTGGAGCCCATAATGTTCTATTAAATGGACCTCCAGGGACAGGAAAAAGCATGCTGGCTAAAGCTTTTGTCTCCATCTTGCCTCCGATGACTATCAAAGAAATCCTAGAGACCACCCATTTACATAGCCTACAACGCCAAGACTACGAAATCGTGCGCTATAACCGCCCTTTTCGATCTCCGCATCATAGCGCTAGCGAAACGGCCGTTACCGGAGGAGGAACGAACCCTAGGCCTGGCGAAATCAGCTTGTCTCATAATGGGGTACTCTTCTTTGATGAATTCCCAGAATTTAAACGAAGTACCATCGAATCCTTACGTCAACCTCTAGAAGATGGTAAAATCACAATCTCCAGAGCAAAAGATAGTATAGATTTTCCGGCCAAATTCATACTACTGGCTACTGCGAACCCATGCCCTTGTGGGTATTTCGGCACAGACAAAGAATGCACTTGTACGCCACATCATATTTACAGTTATCGTAAGAAAATATCAGGGCCGATTATCGACAGAATAGACTTGTACGCAAATGTAGAAAACGTCGAACACGCAAAATTATTAGAAAATAACCACGGAACTGATACTAGCTGTATGGTTAGAGAGCGAGTTGAAAAGGCCCGAGCCATTCAAACCCAACGGTTTAAAATTGGTCGTACCAATTCAACAATGCATAGTCGAGAAGTCAAGAAATACGCACAACTAACAGATACGGCAAGAAACTTGCTGGACAAAGGAGCATCAAGATTAGAGCTCTCGCCAAGAGCATATATGCGCACATTGAAAGTCTCGCGAACTATCGCTGACCTAGATGAATCTGAAGTGATTTTAGATAAACATATTGCCGAAGCACTTCAATACAGGCCAATTTATAATTCAAATTTATAATTCGCTATTGAAACAGTGGTATCAATCTGTTAGAATTCATCCCAAGCAAGTAAAGCAAGTACTTAATAAGGAGAGAGATATCAGCAAGTACACCCGCCTGAATGAACAGATTCGGGCTAATGAGTTGAGAGTTATCGGCGAAGACGGAAGCCAACTTGGCGTAATGTCAAAATCTGAAGCCTTGCAGCTTGCTAAACAATCGGAGTTAGACTTGGTCGAGATATCGCCAAACGCTAACCCGCCTGTTGCCAAAATAGTTGATTGGGGAAAATATAACTACCAAAAGACTAAACAACAGCAAAAAAATAAAAAAGCAGTCAAAGCACAGGACTTAAAACAGATGCGAATGGGTTTAAAGATTGATACTCACGATCTTGATGTGAAACTTCGAAAAGTCTCTGGATTCCTCGAAGACGGCCACAAGGTAAAGTTCACTTTATTCTTCCGAGGTCGCGAATTAGCCCATAAAGATCTAGGTTTCCAGCTAGCAGAGAAGATTATTCAACGATTTGATGATAAAATAGCTGTTGATCAATCACCACAAATGACCGGCAAACAGATAATATTCGTAATAAGGAGAGCATAACAATGCCAAAGCACAAAACCCACAGCGGGACAAAAGACAGAGTTAATATTACAAAGACTGGCAAAGTTTTGCGTCGACACGCTACCGGCAACCACTTTTTAGAGAAAAAAAGTGCCGTAAGAAAACGAAAGTTTGCAGGTACAGACGAGATTATTGGTAAAAAAGCTAAGTCTATTAAGAAAATGTTAGGAATATAAATGAGAGTAAAAAGAGGCGTCGCAGCCAAAAAGCGACATGACAAGATAAGAAAAAGCACCAAGGGAATGTCCCACGCTCATAGAGTTAGCGTCAGACGTGGTCGCCAAGCAACGATCAAAGCATTACAGTACAGTTACAGAGACAGACGCAATAAAAAACGTAGTTTTAGAGCTCTTTGGAACATCAGAATCAATGCAGCTGCCCGAGAACACGGGACAACTTACAGCAAATTAATTGCAGCAATGAAAAAAGCCAACGTTAAAATTGATCGTAAAATACTAGCTGAGCTAGCCGTTAACGAACCAAAAGCCTTCGAAGCGGTAGTAAACGCCGTAAAATAAACATTACTTAAAACTTGGCATTAAATAATCCTCAATTTACTGAGGATTATTTAATGCCAGATTATCTATAAGCCGGGTTTAGTCGTGACTAATCATCTATCTAGTTCTATCGTTGCCGATAGAATCAAGCGGATCATCGTATATTCTGGCGAGAAACCATTTTGTGAATATACTCCTTGCAACAGGTAGGGTTTACCTCTTTACGATGTCACCATCGCAAACTGTGGGCTCTTACCCCACTCTTTTCACCGTGACCTATAAAAGGACGTTTTGTTTCTGTGGCACTTTCCCTAGGGTTGCCCCCGGTTGTCGTTAACAACTACCCTTCTCT
This sequence comes from uncultured Candidatus Saccharibacteria bacterium, assembly GCA_964510945.1. Taxonomy (GTDB): domain Bacteria; phylum Patescibacteriota; class Saccharimonadia; order Saccharimonadales; family JAGQNJ01; genus DAISWO01. Next base: position 205,877 of record CAZEED010000002.1, on the reverse strand, counting down.
ACGTTGCCCGGACTTTCCTCCCACGTTAAAGCGAGCGATTAGTCAATAATCTGGCTCTAACAGTATACAACTACTATAGCGAATCTAGAATACGGTTTACTTCTGCGTCAGCCAACTTGTTGAGCTCTCGTGGCACATGTGTGCAGGTAGCTTCATCGAATTTAGCTAACAAACTCTTAACGTTATTATACCGGGGCAATAGCTCGAGGCTCCTGACCTTGTATTGGCCACTTATTTGCCTTATAGCTAGCTGACTATCCATATATACATGGATCTTCTTAACTCCAGCCTCCAAAGCACGCTCAAGCCCCATCTCTAAAGAATGATACTCTGCCTGATTGTTAGTGGTAACACCCATAAACTCGCCACCATTCTCTAGTAAATGATCATTCATATCTAGCAAAACAAACCCAGCAGCGGCTGGTCCTGGGTTACCGCGAGAGCCCCCGTCGCCATAAAACTTTAGCTCAGAGGGCAACTGGCCAACAGACGGTTGACCGTTAATTAAAGCGTCAACTTGCTCGGCTAATTTCTCGTCTTTTTCAGTTACTTTTCCCTTATCATGAGTTGTAAACCATAGCTCCACTTTGTTGTAATCGATCTGTATCCTCGGATGATGATTAGCAACTTCCGCCAGATCAGCTACCTGACGAACAAAACGCATAGACTCCGCAAAATCCTTAAACTCATAACTTTTATGTATTTCTTTTTTATCTTCTTTTGGCATCACTTAATACTAACATGACCGAGATTACACAATGTTATTTTTGTTTTGTGATCAATAACTAATATCATTCACAAAATCAAAAGCTGGCTAACTTACCAATGATTAATCTGGTTTTACCCAGGTGGGTGCTCGCATTCATCCGCCAAAGGCAAAATCTGATATTGAGCTCCCGAATATATGTTGTTAGATAATCATTGTTTGGCAATTGAACCTACCCCAACAGTACTTTTCGAACTGTTATACAAATAAGAATCGACATGAACGGATGTCAGGCGACAAAACATATTAAAGAATATGTTGCGAAGCGGTATACCCGTTCATAACGAATTATTAATTGCTATAACCGAAAACGTACTGTTGGGATAGGTTCTTAGCCAGCAGACTAATTATATCATTCTAATAAAGCAGTAGATTTAATATGAGTTCATTAGCACGAATTATAAATGGCGACAAAAACACAAAGCTTATCATCATAAAAATGAATATAGCGTTCATCCCTAACGATTCTATTTGCATCATTAGTTTTTGCAGAGGTTCTGGTGCGAATGCATACAGTAACCTAGATCCATCGAGTGGCGGAAAAGGAATCATGTTAAACACGAATATAGCAACATTCACAGCCATAAAAATGACAAATGCGTTATAAATCGGCGTGCCGACTGCGATCCCAAGAATATGCAGCAACAAAGAAGCGACAGTCGCTAATACGATATTCGTTAACGGACCAGCTAGGCCTATCATTGCAGCACCGTATTCACCGTACCTGACTTTCCATGGGTTAAAAGGTACTGGCTTTGCTATAAAAAAAGGCGGTAAACCCAGTAGCCATAACAACATAGGCATAATTATAGATGTGACCAAATCAAGGTGTTTTAGAGGGTTGAGTGTCAGCCGGCCTGCCTGATGCGCTGTATCGTCGCCCAACCAGTGCGCAGCATAACCATGCATGGCCTCGTGTATAGAGACAGCCAAAAGTAGCGAGACAAAGAATATTCCAAAGTTTAATCCTGTTAGGTTTGCGAACATTACGCTTTAGTATACCAGCGCATCTACAAAACTTTAAGATTTCAATTTTTAGGATACCTGTCTGTAATATTAATCTTTCTTGGTTGACTTCTACCACTTTAGACGCTAAAATACTCCTCTGTTATGCAAAAATGCGAATTAACCGGCAAAGGCAAGCAATATGGCAGTAATGTCAGCTTTTCTCAACGCCATACAAAAAAAGTATGGAAACCAAATCTTCAAAAGAAAACTATTGTTATTGATGGCCATAAAGTAAAAATGAAAATCAGCACCCAAGCTATTCGTACGCTAAAGCGAAAAGGCCTAATTGTTGACCCAAAAAACCCTGCTCAAGAAATAAACCCAGTTACAAGTAAATAATAATTTATTGACGCTCTAGAACAATAAACTCAGGTGTCAGGGGCAAATCTGTATTTTTTAGTTTTAGTTTTGGTAGTTTTTCTTTGATTTCAAACGTCACATTCTTCATAACTTCGTCAAGATCCGCCTGTGGGACCTCATATTTAATCGCCTTGTCAGCGTAGTGAGTCGGAATAATAATTTTTGGCTCAATTTTTTTGATAATTTTTAGCGCACCGATTGCGTCTAGCGTATATCCGTTGCCACCGACAGGCACAAACAGAACATCAACCATGCCTAAAGATTCTAATTGTTCTTCGGTTAAATCAGGGTGTATATGACCAACAACAGCAACGTTAATCCCGCTATTAATAATCTTGTACATGACTGCACTCTGCTGACCCTCTTCGTCCATATGAGACCTGACTGAAATCGCTCTAACAGATACAGCCGAAACTTCGTACTCCCCCGGAATCTGAATCACTAATTTAGGGTCTTTTAGTTTCTGCGCATCAGCAGTACTCTCATGAGTAAACAATGCGATATCTCCAGGTTTGCATGCCGTCTTTAACCCTAGACTAGACAAATTATCGTCAACCACCACATTAGCTTTCTTTGTTGAGATTCGCACACAATTTGCACCAAAAAACTGTAATTCCATCTATTATCCCTTTCTTAGAGTTCGTTTAATACTTTGTGTTTATCTATTAATACTTGTCGCTTATTCTGCAGGACGTTCGTTATAAATCTATCTTTAACCTGTTGTCGATAATCAAAGTCTTTTTTAGTCATTGCCGAATATCGTATCTCTTTACCCTCAGTTTTCTCGAGATCAGAAATATACTTCTCTAATTTTGTATGATTAACATCCCCAACGATCAGTAAATCGATGCTAGCAGTCTCATCCCTAGTAAACTGACCGGTTAAAAATGCAATCTCTATATTACCAATTGATTTAAGCTTGTCGTTATCGCCATCCCCACTAGCTGATACTGTTTTTACAGCAACAGCTTTTTTCTTTCCTCCGAAAATCTCAGAAAGCGGTTTATAAAAATCGTAATTCTGATCGACTTCATAGTATAGCTTATGAGCATTATCCTCTGACGAAATTATCCCAATACTGAGTAGATTAGCTAGCTCACGCCTAACAGAGTTAATTTGCTCATCAATTTTTCGGGTAATTTCGCGAACGTAAAATGCCCTATTTGGATTTGCGTAAAAAAGTTGTAGCAACTTTACCCTCGTCTTGCTCCCAAACAATTGTTCAATCATGTATACATTATAACAGCTTACAATTTAATAATTGTTCAAAAACGTTGTTGTAATTGCTACGGCATCCTCTCTGTTATTCATCCAGTGAATACTTTTGTTACGTTTAAACCAAGTCTTTTGTTTTTTGCTGAGTAACATATCGTTTCGTGCAAATTTTTGCATTGCCTCATCGAGACTTATCAATCCAGCAAGGTATTCTGCAAAGATTTGATATCGAATATTGCTTAGCCCCACGGCATCACGGCCGTACTTAGCAACAAGGTTCTTTACTTCATCAATCAGTCCAGCCTCCACCATCCTATCGATTCGCTCCACAATCCGAGCTTCTAACTCCTCTGGGTTGCGCTGAATTCCAATAATTAATGTATCGTCCCGTAGCTCCTTATCTTTAAGCCCCACATCTTTAGCTAAATGTCGCGGATTAACATCATCGCGCTGACCATCCGAAATAAAAGAATAGTTATAGATGACAGAATCTATATACAAGCCACTACCTCCGACCATAATTGGCAGTTTACCTCTGGTGTTAATATCAGCAATTGCCTCTTGAGCGTCACGCTGAAACTGAGCCACACTGTAAGATTCATCAGGATTACGTATATCTAAAAGGTGGTGTGGTATTAAGGCTTGGTCTGTTTTTGTAGGCTTGGCTGTGCCAATATCCATACCCCGATAAATAGTCTGACTATCAGCACAAATAATCTCGCCATTAAATCTCTTGGCTAACATCATAGCTAAATCGCTTTTTCCGCTAGCTGTAGGACCAACAATTACTATTAGAGGCTTCACTGTGGCCACCATATGTATTTCTCGATATCGATTTTGTTATCCTTGCCGACAATTACCCCATCAGCTTCTAATTGAGCCTTTTGACCACCTCTACCTCCATAGGTATAAGCTGATGCCAAACCACCTGATTTATTCACCACACGTTGCCACGGGAGCTCTGATGGGCCATAGTGCGCTATAGTCCCTACTGCTCGGGCTGCATTTGGTTCGCCACAAAGTGCCGCAATCTGCCCGTAAGTCATAACCCTACCTTTAGGAATTACCCTTACTAACTCTAAAACATCTTTTTTAAACTGATTTTTTATGGGCTTCATAAGCATGGATAGAGGTGTGCGTTACCCGAGATTTTGCTTCGTTTACGACTGTTTTCAAGAATTCTTCAACAGCAATCGGCTTACTATCTTCTTGGACTTCAATATCCTGACGCACTCTAGGCATAACCTCTCCGCTACTAATCTCTTTTTCGCCTATCACTAACGTATATGGGATTTTTTGCATTTCTGCTTCTCGGATTTTCTTTCCGACTGATTCGTTATCGTTGTCCAGATAAACTCTAAGGCCTAACTCCTTGGCTTGATCACGAATTTTCTCGGCAAAATTCGTAGTTGGCTCTTCTTGATTAACTGTAACAATCCTAATCTGTTCTGGCGCCAACCACACCGGGAACTTACCGGCAGTATGCTCAATGTAAACACTCAAGAACCGCTCGATAGATCCCAATAGCGCACAGTGAATCATAACTGGCTGTTGCTTACCGCCATCTTCCGCTACATACTCAAGCTCAAACCTATCGGGCTGCACAAAGTCTAATTGCACAGTGGCTACTTGGTGCTCACGTCCAATTGCATCTGTGGCCATAAAATCGATCTTTGGACCATAAAAAGCCGCCTCTCCTGTCTCTTCGTAGTATTCTAGGTTATTTGCCTTAACAGCATTCTGTAACTGTTGCTGTGCACTCTGCCATAGTTCCATTGAACCCAGATACGATCCACTGTCGTCACGATAGGATAAACGAACCCGTAATTTCATGCCCATCACGTCGTATAAGGATGCTGCAGAGGTCAGAAGGTTGTCAATTTCCTTTTCTATCTGATCTTGCCTACAAAATACGTGGCTATCGTCTTGAGTAATTGCTCGTACACGATTAAGCCCACCTAGCTCGCCAGACTTTTCGTCACGATATACTGTCGTAGTTTCTAGGTAACGTAAAGGCAAGTCACGATAACTCCGTGGCTGACTAGTGTAAATGCGAGTATGATGAGGACAATTCATAGGCTTCATTACTAACTCATCAGATGTTTCCTGACTTTTCACCAGAAATAGCTCGTCACCAAACTTTGACCAGTGACCAGAGGCTTCATAGAGATCCTTCTTAGTAATATGCGGACTCCAAACTTTTTCAAAACCATACGCCTCTCTTAAGGAGTTAGAAAATTCTACTAGTTTTTCTCTTAATACTGTCCCTCTAGGGGTAAATATTGGCAACCCCGAGCCAACCATGTCAGAAAATACAAACAGGTCTAGCTCTTGGCCGAGTTTACGGTGATCTCGTTTTTTGGCTTCCTCTAGCATTGCCGAATGTTGGCGAAGTTCTTTCTCTGTATTAAATGCGACTCCGTAGATTCTTTGCATCTGGGGATTGTCTTCTTTACCACGCCAATATGCTCCTGACACGCGCATAAGCTTAAATGCCCCCACTTTGCCGGTACTATCAACATGTGGTCCTCGACAAAGATCAGTAAATGGTCCGTTTTTGTAAAACGATACTTTATCAACCTTGCTATCACTATCTGTTATCGTCCCTAGCTCATCCTTGTTCAAATCCTTCGCTACAGTAGTACCAGCACGCTTTAGATCATTGAGTAGTTCGTGCTTATAAGGCTGATCCATTTCTTTTGCCCAAGACAGCGCTTCATCAATTGTTAGGTGTAGCTTTTCAAACTTTTGATCAGCCTTAATTACTTTTTGCATTTCGGCCTCAATTTTAGGAAGGTCGTCTTCGGTCAGTTTTGTTTCACCGAGGTCAATATCATAATAAAAGCCATTCTCTACAGCTGGTCCTACACCTAACTTTACCTCTGGCCAGAGGTGTTGTAACGCTGTTGCCATCACATGCGCCATGCTGTGTCTCATCACCTGTATTTGATTATTTTCTGGTTTGCTCATCTTGACTCCTGATTTTATATAAGTAAAAAACACGAAACCGTTCAATATTCTCGCAAATATATTTAACTAGTTTCGTGTCTCGGGTCCTTGATGGACGTTTCCACCTCGACTTTAACTCTTGTAGCGTTAGTTATCGTACTTCTGCTACCGCACCGACGAGGCTCCACGGGTAGTGACTCCGTATCAACACCTACTGATGATTATATCAGTTAATGTTTTGCATTTACAGAACCAAACAAAAAGCGTCGTGTTTTCTCGCAATTAAACACGACGCTCGCGATGCAACCACCCCCTAAAACTTCACCAGTGCTACAAAGTATACATAGGCTAGTATCATAATACTAGTACTTTAGTGTTGTTATTTGGACAAAGTTCTGTGGACTATTTTTTTGCATTAGTTTTTGCTATTCTGTTATCTGTTATTCACGGGCTCTTAGCTCAGTTGGCTAGAGCGCCTCATTGACGTTGAGGAGGTCAGAGGTTCAAGTCCTCTAGAGCCCACCAAAATATATGCCTCATCAACAGATGGGGTATTTATTTTGGTCTGTGCATATTCGAACCGAGAGGCGAAAAAAGCTGGGAGCTGTCTAGGGTTATACATATTTATAGCGAGATGCTCCCTAGCTCTCGAGCGGATCAATTAATTCGAATCCTGTACCGCCCACCATCTTATCCCGCTGCCTGAAACGGAAAAATAGGCTCAATATCTTGATCATCTTTGGCTGGTGGACGAAGTGGTACCGCCTCATAACTTCCGGTACGGGCTGCTACATACTCAATGGCGCTAAAGGCAGCCTCAATACAGGCAACTTCGCCAAGCCAGGCAGCTTGAGTCATTGGTGAATTCAATTCACCCCAATCGCTACCCTCCCGAGACAATTGGTTGATTGCCCGAAGCGACCCTTCAACTTTGAAATCTAGTAAATCCAGGGCCGGAGTGATGGATTCAGTTGGGTCAGCTACGTCCATAACACAGGCACTGTGCACACTGATAGGAGTGGTCAGATACATAGTAGTGGCAAATGATGAAAATTCAGCTTGAGTGCGCGACATGGCAAGTGCTCGTTTAACCTGCTGTCCAGCAACCAACTTTAAGATATCACTGAGACCACGGCCTGCAATTTCAAGATCATAATCATCTTCTAGAGATTCCAAACGTAGACGGGCCCGTACAAGGTGCTGCTCTGTTTTACGGGCCGGGATGTTCTCATAACTATCATATTCAGAAGCCGTAGCACTGCGCATAGCATTTAGATCGCTCATTATACTCGGATCTTTAAGGGTTAGGGTATGTACACGTGCATGTTCACTTTTCAGCCAACCTGTAAAAACTTGTGACGCCGCATCTCGATCTAGAGTCTCACTCAATTTCATAAGACTACAATTATCCTATACTTGTGCATATTTGTCAATTACTAGCACTTCGATACTCCTCACACAACCGCTCGAGGTAACGAATGTTATGGATCGACACCAATGATCCAGACAGTGATTCGCCTACTTTAAACTGATGGCGCAAAAAACCCCGCGAAAAACCTTCTTTACAAGTATAGCAATCACAGTTTTTATCAATAACAGCTGTGTCTTTTGTGTATTTTGCATTAGTAAGATGAATCAGCTTATCGCCTGTTACCCATGCGGAGCCATGACGGGCGTTCCGAGTCGGCAAGACACAATCAAACATGTCAATGCCGTTCTCTATTGCGACTCGCATGTCTTTAGGATCGCCTACGCCCATAAGATAATGCGGTTTATTCTCGTCATAAATCGGAGCCATGAACTTTAGCATTTTATACATATCAGGCCTAGCTTCACCGACCGATAAACCGCCGATAGCTAGACCGTCTACGTCTAACGACTGAACTGTTTCTATACTTTTTTGTCGTAGTTTTTTATTAAGTCCGCCTTGAGCGATGCCAAAGAATAAAGGTCGGTCACCTATCACTAAATCTTTTGTGCCATCCCTAAAGGCTCTTAGAGACCGCTCTAGCCATCTATGCGTTCGTTCGTAAGCTTCTTTACCTCGCTGTTTTGATACGCCGTTCAGGCCAGCCACATCATCAAAGGCCATAATAATATCAGACCCCAGATCAAGCTGAATCTGGATAGCTTTCTCAGGAGTTAGCTCAATCAAATCACCATTAGTCGGATCCTTAAATTTAACCCCTTCTTCGGTGATCGTACTAATATGGGCAAGCGAGAATACCTGAAAACCACCCGAATCAGTCAATATTGGGCCGTTCCAATTCATAAACGTATGTAGCCCACCTAATTGTGCGACGGTCTTTTCGCCCGGTTGCATATGCAAATGGTAAGTATTACCTAGGATTATTTGTGCGCCTGTTGTTTTGACCTGATCTGGTGTTAACGATTTCACCGCCCCTCTAGTGCCGACCGGCATAAATAACGGAGTATTGGCCACCCCTGATCTTGTGGTGAGGATACCTTGCCTAACACCATTTTTGATATCTTTTATGCTTATTACGCTGTTGTATTTCGTGGGTTGCATTGATTATATATTGTAGCATTATACCCACTGGCTCTTGACAGTAATCACCCACATTGATACTATGGGACACGTTAAACGAGGCACTCTGTGTGAGTACCATAAAGCGACGATCTTCGTTAGAAGATTTTAAGCTGTTTTACGAAGAGCTAGTATTTTCTGCCCAACCCAAGCGTTACAACAGGGTTAGGCGAACTCGAAAAACAGCGGCTGCATCTTAAGGCAACTTAAGAAGCAAACGTGGAGTAAAACCCCTTCAAGGTGAGAAATGAAGGGGTTTTTCATTTGAAAAGATAATTCCATGCTGATCTGGGCATCCGGCTTTACCTGAATGACTTCGTTAATGCTACAACTACCAGGCGAGGACTGTTTGAGACAATCTATAATTGGCGAGTTCCGCAGCCTGTTGTAGCCATTAACCAGAAGTCATATCAAGAAAAACGGACACCCCGCTGGTTTTGGCTACTTTTGACTAAACAAAAGTAGCAATATGCCCTATCTTAAGCTCATACAAAAATCGGAAATAGTTATCCGCAGATTCCAAAATCTTTTCCACTGGTAATTCTAATTGCCATATGACAATATGTAGTCATGGTTTATCACTCGTTACTCTCGTTCTATAGGAGGGGACATTCCCCTCCTATCGCGCCCAGTAATTTGCTATCTGGAAATTACTGGGGCTTTTCTCCCCTAAATGTAAACAATAATTCAGAAATAAATTCTGCATTATTGTTGGTTCTAAGGAGTTATTAACATGGTTTGCATATATTGCCATGAAAAACTAGGCGTAATTAACTCTCGGTTTCAAAAAAAGCAAAATAATGTTTGGCGGAGACGAAGGTGTCCAAACTGTGGTGCCCTGTTCACTACCAGTGAATCTATTGATTTATCAAAAGTGTTGATGATCAAACGGCCTAATAGCCAATTAGAGCCCTTCTCGCGTGAGAAATTATTCTCTAGCATATATGAATCATGTAAACACCGCAAAACCCCTGAGAAGGACGCAGAAAGCCTGACAACAACTATCGTAACTAAGATGTTTGCGACAAATTCCAATGCAGTCGTTGAACTTAATTCAATTAAAAAACTAGCAACTGAGGCATTATCCAATTTCGATAAAGCCTCGGCATCCCATTATGAGGCGTATTATTGCTAATTCACCACTATTTACTTCTTGACTACTTTGTCGGTTACATCAAAGTTGTCTAAATATCGACCAAGCATCAGTCTAGTCTGTGACACCAACGCTGCCATCGCATTAAACATTATTGTGGTTACCGGTAAAAGCACCCACTGTAACACCATAAAAATTGACTTGTGGGCTTTGTAACGCTTGGGCTTTGGTGGTAGAGTTTTAATACTCAAAAAGAAGGTAACAAATATGCCTACCAAGGCTACGGTTTGTATACGACTAGCGATTAATGGCAATTGATTAGCCGTATAGTTATCGGGATTCAATAACAGTGGTACAAAAGCTGCAAAAGCTAAAATTATTGGAGCCGTCGCCCAGCTAACATGCCCCTCCAGCAACCTTAAAAACTTAAAGATTTTATCTGTCTTTGAAATTTTGTTTTTGGTAAAAAATGCTTTATCGGCAACATAAGCTACATCCGATGCACCCCAAGCCCATCTTCTTAACTGTATGAATTGAGCTTTTAAGGTTTTTCGGTAATTACTAGAGAGTACTGCGTCCTGATAGATAGGAATATACAGCGGATAAACCTCGTATTTTCCCTCAAACTTAAAATACGAACGCCAGTATTGATGACCGTCTTCCACGATAGTTCTGGTACTCCAAAAATCAGTATCAATCAACGCCTTCATGCTCTGAGCATGTGAAGCAAAATTTCTTAATACATGAGGTCTTAGTGACAATACAATGTTCCAAAAAGAGTTACCTGTCGCAATAACCCGCATTGGCGCAGGGACATCCCAGATATTGTTAGTAAACATCGGTATTGGCTGATACGAAACTCTAACGGGATCAGGGGTGGCTGCAACAACGTAGCTAAGAGCAGAAAAATAACTCTTATGCGGTCGATTATCAGAATCCAGAGTGGTTACCATAACTTTCAGCGGATCAATTTGTTTAGATTTTAGATATTTTTGTAGTTGCCTTCCCGCATAAGTTATATTACCGCCCTTTCCACGCACTTCCCCCTCTGTTAAAGGGTGTTCATATGCCAGAGCCTCCATAAACCTATTTGCGTATTTTTTAACCATAGTCTGTACGGCTGTTTTTGATTGAGCCCCATCTCTACCCTCATACGCCATTACCAAAATCATCTTTTTAGAATCAAAATTTGACGCTAAAACGGCCTTTATCGTGGGCTCCAACACTTCGACACCCTCGTTATAGGCCGCTATAAATACCGCGTGGATAATTTCATCAGGGGCGATTATCGGTTTGTTTTTTGCTAATCGTTTCTTGATATCATTATGCCACTTCGGAAACTCACTTTTATAGGATTCTTTTGGATCAGTAATATCATCGAGCATTTTTGCCCAATCCAGCTTTAACTGCTTTTGCATCATTTGATAACCCTGCAAAACACGAATATTTAACCCAATCGCACGAACCAGCCAGAGCAGAAAAAACGCGATAATAATTAGTGCTGTGATTGTTGGGTTTATCAGACTCAACCAAAAAGGAGCCGTCAGAATAGTCCAAGTTAACGCCCCAGGCAAAATTTCAAACAACCTATAATGCAGTTTTTTCTCGGACTGCAGAGGTATCTCTATATCTGTCATGAGTCTAGTTTTGTATTGATAAAGAATTGCTGACTACGAGTGTAAAAATAATTAACAGCGAGGCAAGAGCCAAAATTGTGACAGCATATCGACGTTTTTCATCATAGATCCTCATGCTAAGTAGTACATGAGAAATTAAAACTATGAATGAAAACGCAATCATTGAAAACAATGTCGCACTAGAGCCATAAATTCGTTGCGGAAAGTCCTCGCTACAATATCGACACTGAGCTAAAAACAGATCCGAACTATTGCTATCAATATGGAGCAAACTTAGTAAAGAAGTTAAAAGTACAAAAAACGTATTAAAACTGATCAAAAACAATATTACGCGGTCATGAAAGTATTTTTTTGGTATTTCCATATTTGAGAGCCATTATAGCGTTCAATCGAAATATATTCTAGAGAATTTTGGCGGGCTTGGCCTTCTCCGCACATCTACACCTATGCTCGAAGCAAGCTTCTGTGCGCGGGCTTGATGACCGAACCGACGATTCGCGTCTTTGCCAAAGGCAAATCCACATCGCCTAATTCGAATTCAATCGAGACACAGCATGAAAAAAGAGCCACTCAAGGTGACTCTCTTTTCATGGCGGGCCCGACCGGATTCGAACCGGCGATCTCCTCCGTGACAGGGAGGCGTGTTAGGCCAGCTACACCACGGGCCCGCATCACACATGTGCACTGTTTAACCTGCATGTTAGCCAAGCTAACATCACTGTTAAACTTTCGGCATCCTACCGCTGTTTTATCTGCGGTACTCACTTCGCCGTACCATTTGTACGTCTTGTTCCGTTTCCTCGACAAGAACAACGCTATTATGCTCAAATGCACGTGTGTGATGCACCTGAAATAGCTAAAAAGCGAACAAGTGAAATGATAGCAGTTTTATCTGTTAACAGCAACATGGAGCCACCGAGCAGAATTGAACTGCTGACCTACACGTTACGAATGTGTTGCTCTACCAACTGAGCTACGGTGGCATATTTGATATATTTTATCAGAAATAATTGAATAAAACAGAGGTAGATGTATAATTAATTACGTCCGCGCGGGTATCGTATAGTGGTTAATATGCGACCTTCCCAAGGTCGAGAGGAGAGTTCGATTCTCTCTACCCGCACCACTTAATTATTGATTTACGTATTTTTTGGCCGGTTTCTGTTCTTTTAGATCATTAATATACTGATTAATGTCTTTAAACTTGAACAAAATATGTGAACCATTTACTTTATCACCACTTTTGCTATCAAGTTTAAAAATTTCTAAACTATAACCAGTATTAATAACTTTAGAAAACTGCCCTTTCTTTAACTGGAAAAGCACATCGGTAGCCTGAGGTGTTATATCTTTACTTTGCCTACTTATAGTAAAGCCTATTTCGCCACCATTGTTTTTTGTCGACAGATCGTCTGAATACTTTTTCGCTACTTTGGCGAAGCTTTTTCCCGATTTTAACTCTGAATAGGCTTTATTAGCTTTTGCCTGAGTTTGTTTATCTAGAGTTGCTACAACTTTTTGAGTCAACATCTCTTGCTCTAGGTATCGTCTGAATTCTGCGACTGACCAGCCAAAATAATCCTTTAAAACATCCTCAAATACTTGTTCGCCATTCCCTAGTCTATTTTGTTCTTTTAATAGCTTAATTTGTTCATCTACTTCACTACCAGTAACACTTACATCGTTTTGTTTAGCGAGTTCTTTTACGTAACTAAAATCAATAACTTTGTCTAATGCCCTCTTCTGATACTCCGCTAATTGTTGTCTACCGGACTCTGAATTGAAGTCAACTTTTTGCTGACTATCGTAGTAATGTTTATAACGTCTTAATTCAAACAAATAGTTCTCATAAGAGACAAAATCCCTACCAACTCTAGCAATTGGAAAAGGAAATATCTGCGTTACCTTATAAATAAATGTTGAAGTTGATTGTAAAGAATACAACGCCAAAGTACAATACGAGAAAAAGATAACAACTGCCGATAGTAATATTCCGATGGTAATCACTACTATCCGATGTTTAGAATGCTGGAGTGGATAAATAAACTTTCGGGCCGACGATAGTACTTCGTCTCGATGCTCTGGGACAGTTTTGTTTGAAATAACTGGGACTGTTTTTGGCGGTTCGTTCTCACGAGCCTTCGCTTCTTTGAACTCACTAGTTTTATTCTTAATTTTTTTGAAATATTTTTTCATTATTCTATGATTCCTCTTCTTCGCTATCCTGAACAAAACTTTTAGTCGATATACCTTGCTCTCTTAAAATCTTGGCTAAAGTCTTCTGTACGTGTTCAGGATGATGTACGTCGTGTATTACTAGATCTCCTATATATGTTTGTATAACCATTGTACCAAACTTAAGCAGTGTTTCCTGTAATCCACTGACAGAATAATTCATCGACTGGATCTGGTTTAGGCTCATATCAACTACGGTTTTACTAAATAAACCTTTTCGTGATATCTGAATCAATCTTTGATCTGTAACAATATAGACACTGTAATACCACGAAATCCAATAAGGCATGAATATCAAAAACCCGAGCAGAAAACCTCCGGCAAGACCCAAAAAAAAGTAGGACATTTCTGGTTTTATCAGTGACGGGATAGTTCCGGCCAGAATCGCTAGCATAGAAAAAATAAGACCTTTACGCATAACAATCGGATGTTTGCGAAAAACATATAACACCTCTTCATCATCAAACTGATCTTCAAACTGTTTCTCTGGGCTTTTTTGTTTGTCTTTTAATACTTTACTCATATTAGTATTCTACCTTAACGCTAAAATTAATACTCTTCTAGATTAGTGGTATTTATTACAGACCAGCTATGGAAATCAGATTTCCACCTATAGATAACAACTTTGTTCTCGCTAGATTGGCGTTTTACAAAATTCAGTTCATCCTTACGGTTCCCATTTGCATCTGTCGGTATTACAAAACCATTTGTTGCTAAACTTGTACTTAAATTAGTTGTATAGAGCTGTTTCCATTCTTGGTAATCTCCTGAAAAAATCCTAAATTCAACTTTATTTGATTTCGTCCCCCTATATTTAACAAAAACAAAACGATCGATTTTATCCCCATTAAAATCAACTGGAATAATTGTGCCTTTCGAACTGTCAATTTCGCCAAGTCTAGATTTAACTTTTTTGTTCCAAGCCTGATAAGTTGAAGAGTCCCATCTGTAGAATACGACTTTATTCGAACTATTGTGATTGTATTTGATAAAGAACAATTCGTCCTTGCCATTGCCATTAGTATCGGCCGCCTGGATATCACCGAAGGCCATACTGCCCGCATTCAGATTAGTTGTTACTTGCTTTGCCCATGATTGTAACGTGTTATCCCAAAAATTTAAGATTACTTTTCCAGAAGGGTTATTATATTTAATTCTTATTAGCTCACTGGCTCCGTCTCCGTTAGTATCAGCAAATAACATCTTCTCGTTATCCGAATCAAGCGTTGGTACATTAGTCACTGCCGTATGTTCCCACTGACTATAGCTAGAGTTCCATCGACTAGCCTCCTCACAGTGAGAATCCGTATTATTTCGTTGTACATACCACATAGTAGTAGGACTTTTAGCGTTGTGTTTTTCAGATAAAATTTGCTGACCATTACCACTAGGAGAATCTGTAGTGTTATTACAGGAGGCCTGATGGAACAATTTATAGGCATCGATTAAGCCATAACCATAATAGTTAGTGAAAAAATTATTTCCCATTACATTAACCTTATTTGCAGAAGAAATAAGCTCGCTCCTAACTTCCGCAGGGGTGATAGCTGGCTCTTGACCAATTTTTAAGGCTACAACACCAGCAACAATGGGTGAGGCAAACGAAGTACCGGCAAGAGAACTGCTGTAGGCGGAAGTTTGATTATTTTTAGTCCACATTGTGCTTTTAATCGACCCCTGTCCAGGCGCCATAACATCTACTGCATTCCCGTAACTACTAAAATCTGACCGATTATTCGAGCTATCTGTCGCCCCCACTGCGATCACACCTGGTAGCGCTGCAGGATACAATATTTCTCCTTGGTAAGAACAGCCTTGGTAGGCATAACTACTAGATCCACAATTGCCTGCAGCCGCCACAACTGTAACCCCTGAATCAACAGCATTATCGATTGCCTGCTCTAATATTAGGTCTGATCCACTCGAGCCCAAACTCATATTAATGACATCTGCTCCCTGAGTAACTGCATAATTAATGGCTGCCGCGACATCGTCAGTCCATCCTGAACCGCTATCACTAAGAACCTGCAGAGGTAAAATCTTAGTTTTCCAGTTTACACTTGCCACGCCAACGCCATTATCACCCGTTGCTCCGACCAACCCCGCCGTTAATGTCCCGTGTGATACGCCAGAACCGTTTACATTAGTTGTACCAGCCGACGGATCAGTATCATTATTGTAAAAATCATATCCACCATCAGCCCATCGTCCAACAAGATCCTCATGATTTAATGCAAAGCCGGTATCGATAACAGCGACAGTTGTTGAAGCGCTACCAATGTTCTCATCCCAAATATCATCAGCTCGGATAGCTGATGTATACCATTGGGGGTACAATGCGTCTTGTGTAGAAAAAGTATATAGGGCTGAGTATTTCTTGCGCTCATATAGGCTAACATTATCTGCCTTTAACTCAGTTTTTGGTTTTTTGACGATATAAGTACCAGACAAAGATTTAGATTTTGTGATATCAGATGATTCTAACTTATTGATAGCAATAAATGAGTTTAGATCCCTTTGATTATCGACCTTTAATAGAGTTTGATCAGATTCTTTAGGCCTATTAACTTCAGTTCTTTTAGTAGGATTATCGTTTTTAGGAGTAACAGCGCCTTCATAATCAGCAGATCCTACATTCGTAACTGAATTTTTTGCCTGTGACCCGAAATCGGTAGGATTAGAAAAGGTCTTTTTGTGAACAGTTATAAATAATAAAACCGAAGAAATAGTAAAAAAAGCTACTATAAAAATCGGTTTAATCTGTTTTTTCATGTTTATTTTTATTATTGAACACTTTTATTATATCAAACTATCCCTTATTACCAACAAGAGTTATAGGGTATTATATTGAGAGCATGCCCCGGTAGCTCAGTGGATTAGAGCGCCGCCGTCCTAAGGCGGGCGTCACAGGTTCGAATCCTGTCCGGGGTACCAGTAGTCGGTTGGTGACATCGTCACCTATCGACTACTCTTATTTCTGAGCCTGGATTAGGACCGCGAGGCGAAAACAGTCGGGGACTGGTTGAGTTATACATATTTCTAGCGAGATGCTTTAGCTCTCGAGCGGATCAATCAATTCGAATCCTGTCCGGGGTACCATCCTTCAAGCACTCGCCAATGGCACTAGTATTTACTTTTTGATCTGTTTGTCGAAGGTTAAGACCGAATAATCATTTTCGTTTATCCCGTACTTTGCAAAGACTTGCATGGCAGAGAAGATTTTTTTATTTTTGAGATCAAAGCCGAGTTTCTCGGCCATAGTATCTACTTCTTCCCAGCTACGTCCTTCTATCTCAGCATATGGCGGGATAAGAGGCCACTGATCAATGCAAACCTCCACACCATTAAGTTCATACTGAATTCGCTTTTTTTCTTCATAAAATTTAACTTCCATGCCCAAGGATCGAAAAATTTTGGCAGTTTTTTCAAAATCATCAACAACTACTTCAACTTCCTTCATACCTTCGTCATTCTTGCCGTCTTTTACTCCTTGACGCTGTTTATAAGCTAATCTGATAGCATCACCCTCATCTCGAAGACGTAGCCAAGCATATTTAGTATCTAAACTCTTATCCGGATAATCAAAAACATAACTTCTAAACGTTCGGCTAAACATTTTTACGCCACCTAACGCCTCGATTTTATCCGTTAAATAAGAAATATTAATATCTAGGTATTTGCATTCAATTTCGTCAAAATCATTCATATGCGCGACCCGATTTATAATTTATCTGGCTATTTCTTAAGATCGGGTACGTGCCCTTTTACAATTTCTTCATGTGCGGTCTGATAATCATAGAGTTCGTCACTATTAAACCAAAGATCAATTTCTTGTTTGGCTTCGTCTACATCACCAGACGCATGGATGATATTCGGGAGTGTACCACCACGTTCATTCGTAAATGCTCTAGAAACATGGGTAAAATCACCGCGGATAGTGCCTGGTGCTGATTCTTTAGGATCAAGGGTACCTACCATCTTTCTGACGTGTGCTACAGCGTCAACACCTTCAAGCACTATCGCCACCACTGGCGCTTTAGTCATCTGACTGATAGTTACCTTGTATATATCCTCACCCCAACGAGTAATTAACTTGCTTATTCCTTCATAATGTTCGTGAAAATGCTTTTCGTCTGGCGCCACCATTTTTAATCCCACTATTTTAAGCCCAGCCTTTTCAAATCTAGTGATAATTTCGCCATTTATAGCTCTTTGAATTGTGTCAGGTTTAAGCACAACTAATGTTCTTTCCAAAATGTCTTCTCCTTATTTATATTAACCAATCTATAAAGCTTATTGTAACAGACTGAGGAGTAAAATGAACAGTAAGTAGCGTATGATAAATATATGCAATTTGCTAAAGCTAAAACCGACTTTTTAGAATATCTAGAAATTGAACAAAACCGTTCACAAAAAACTATTCAAAATTACGACCATTACCTAACGCGGTTAGAAGATTTTGGCGGAGATATTAAACTTAGCGACATAACGCCAGAATTTGTGCAAAAATGGCGTCTATGGCTAAACAGATTAGGTACTAATACATCTGACGAACTACAAAAAACTACTCAAAATTACCATCTCATAGCTCTCCGATCATTTTTAAAATTTTGTGCAAAGAGAGATATCGACACGCTCCCTGCGGATAAAATTGAGCTAGCAAGGACAAAAAGACCGCAAGTAACCTTTCTAGACCAAGACGAACTTACGCGGTTATTTTCTGCGCCAAAAACAGAAAATATTGCGGGACTACGTGATCGTGCCATCTTAGAATTGTTGTTTTCTAGTGGACTTAGAGTTTCTGAGCTAGTAAAGCTAAATCGTGACGACATCAACCTCAAACGTCGTGAATTCATGGTGCGAGGTAAAGGTCAAAAAGATCGACCAATCTTTATTAGCGAAAACGTGGTCGAGTGGATAGAACGATACCTAGAAAAACGAACTGACACACTAACACCACTCTTTATCAATAACAGCGGTAAAAATTCTGCAAATTTGAGTGGAGACTACAAACGACTTTCGCCACGTAGTGTACAAAGAATGGTCGAAAAATATGCAAAGTCAGCGGGAATCACCAAACATGTCTCTCCGCATACCTTGCGACACTCATTCGCGACCGATCTACTTATGAACGGCGCAGATCTACGAAGCGTACAGGCTATGCTAGGCCATAGTAACGTAGCAACTACACAGATCTATACCCATGTAACCGATCCACACTTGAAGAAAATCCACGATCAATTCCATAGAGACCCTAGTTAGATTATGAGCAGTTATCTTTATCCATATTAAATAAATGATCTGGAATGTGTACGTATAGTTCTAGATCTTTACATATTGCATTAGTTGTCTCTAGGCCAAACTCTGGATAGCTGTAATCCGCATTTAAAGGCACGCGTACTTGAATTCGACGAAGCACATCGTTGGCCTTACCGGTAGCATCAATAACAGCCTGCGTACCAGGTAACTGAATCTGATTGCCATCACCATTAGCAGTAATCTGAACAGAATGTGTACTCAAGATTGATTTTAGCCTAATATAGTACGAATCCACCCCCGGTAAATTAGTAATTTTCATATTACAGTCATAAGGCATATCAGGATTTGTCCCGCCGTTTGCAGGGTTACATTCACCATCTACAAATACACCTTGCCCGGCTGGAGACGCAGAAAATTGATGAGTACCGATTCTTCCAGCAGTTGTATTTAAGTTAGGGTATAAGAATAGAGTCTGAGTCTCTTTGATTAATTTTTCGCGTGTAATTGGCTGAGTTATAGGCATTAAAGATACACGAAGAACGCCTGACTGCCACACTTCATCACGCAATGGCCCTAAAGAACTATCATTAGACAATGGGTGACCATCGGACGCAGTGACATAATTTTCATTATTTGCCGAATCTTGCCAGCTAATATTTATCGTATCAGCCCCTGGTGCATTAAGCTTTAAAATTGTAGATTTTTCAGTAGAAACCGGTGAATATACTAATTCGCCCGGGTCGTTATCAATCAGTACGCACGTATACTGCAAACCGTCCCCAAGATCGTTAGATCCTAGTACATCGTTTGTTTTGCTACAATCCGAATTTGATACGCTAGCATTGTTATCAAGCGCTTTTACTGCGGCATTAACACCAGATTCAGCAGCGTAATATGCTTGGGTGCTCAATTGCTTATCTAGAGCTTGTCTTTGCTCTCTTCTCATTAACAACGCGAAACTTGTCACTATCAGAGATATGATGACTACAAAGATACCGGCGACCAAGATTGATGCGATACCTTGTTGGTTTAGTTTAGTTCTTATGCTTTTCATATTTATATACATTGTACACTAGCTTTTAACTCTAGAAAAAACTTGAGTATACAGTCGTGAAAACGCACACCACTGTGAACCTGTGACATCGCCTTTGCAATCTAGGGGTTGAGTCTTTGCACTATCATTAAAGTTAATCAGATCATCGTCACCATATATAACCGCGACATTAACATTCTTGATTTCAGGGATATCATCACTACCAGGAAGATCATCATTGCTAGTAATCGAAATAGCCTTAAGCCTTATCCCTGGTTCTAATAGCTCAACACCATCTGCGGATAATATAGAATTTTTGAGCTCATCATTATCGTAAAAGTTTAACGGTGTGCATGAGCCACTAGACGCAACCTTGTCTCTCCATAGTCCGTGTTTATTAGTTGAGTTGATTTGTTTATTTAGTACATAAGTGTATCTAACATTACCAACGCAGATGCTCTTTAGACCATTGCTACCAGAGCTACCGGTAGCTACATTGCCAGAACTAAATTGAAAGGCTTGTGATATATCTTCAATAATATTCCTGTTAACATTATGCGTTTTTGTAACAATAACACCTTTGTAATACAACCGACTAATTTGAGTTAATGAAGCAGCCGACAGTAGCAATAAGACAGAAAACACTGTAACTGCTATCATAAGCTCTACTAGCGTAAAACCATTTTTATTTAGCTTTTTCATTCTGTATACAACCTATAGGTTATTTTTACCTCTTCTTTTTCAAGCTGACCAATACCAAACCACCTGACGTAAACTTCGAAGTTATTATTAGCCTTAGGCAC
The DNA here is from genome assembly GCA_964510945.1 of uncultured Candidatus Saccharibacteria bacterium. Lineage (GTDB taxonomy): Bacteria > Patescibacteriota > Saccharimonadia > Saccharimonadales > JAGQNJ01 > DAISWO01. Next base: position 184,971 of record CAZEED010000002.1, on the reverse strand, counting down.
GACGGCAACTTTATACAATCCACTAGGGTATGGCAATTGACATTCACCATAATTGTTAAGATCGTCGCTATCCAATGATCCGATAGTTTTTGACAAGACTTTTTTAACGCCGTTTTTTAAACAATACGTCTGGCCAACTGAAAAGATACCATGATCACTGGCATCGTCTCTGTATGATAATGCCTTCAACTGTTCGGTCTGCCCTTCGGCAAGTTTTACGGCTTCTGTACGTTCTTGCGATTGTCTAGCTGATTTCAAACTACGATTCGCTACACCATACGCTAATCCAATAGCCAGCCCAATAACCGTAACGGCAATTAATACTTCAATGATAGTATCTCCCGTCTCGCTTGAAAATAATCTACGCATCTTCACACTCCGAAAAATTAGAATCAATAAATAACTCAGTATTTAGCTGTTTGTTGTTTCCGCCTAAAATTATCGCCGCCTGCCTATCGCCACCGGCAGACTCCATACAGATTACAACCTTATCGGGCCGTCTATCACTTTCTTTCATCGCTTCAACATTATCCTTGAATACTTCAAGAGAATCATCAAGGTTATTCCCGATCGGCAACAAACTCGCGGTTTGCGAACCTGAAGCAATATCAAAAGAAGTACCGTCCTCATTAGGTGTAAAATTACCTAAAGACGACAAAACACCAACTGCACTTCTAGTTGATTTTGATGAGTCTTTAACGCTTACGACTTTTGTAATCTTTATACCCCAAGGTAATTTGTAAGATTCGGTGATATTTTCTGAGACCATCGGTTTTGAAGCTTCTAAAGAAGTTGACAATGTTGGGCCATTTTTTCGTAACCCAATTGTCGTATAGGCAGTGTAGCCTTTTGTATTAAATTTTAGAATCTTGCCTAGAAAGATGCAGTTCTCATTAGATCCTTGATCGCTTGAAACATCAAAATCAAGCACCGGTCCTTCTGTGCCTTCTGTGCAACTAAAATCGCCTTTATTCGGATAATAGCCTGAAGAAACTTCGTTTAACACAGTTTTTAACCCAGCTTCTATTTCTCTTGTGCCTTGAGTAAACTGAATACGTTGTTGTCGGCCTCTAAAAAATAAAAGAGAGGTGGCTAAAATTACCCCTGATATCACTAAAAATATCATTGTTTCTATAATTGTGTAGCCACTTTGTTTATGAGTGGCTGAATTATTACTATTCACCCCTATAATCATTAACTATCAGTATAGCATAAGCACTAAGACCAGTTGTTAGTTATTCTAAAGTCCTAAAAAAGTATTTTGGTACCAAGTGGTAATACTAGCCCCGAATAAAAACACAATGATTGTTGCAGTAATTAAAAATGGCCCAAACGGGATTTTCTTTTTCCTCCCAACTCCAGACATTAACAGAGGAATCGAAACAAGACTACCTAACAGCGAACCAATGAATAAGACCAACAGTGCTTGCGTAGCACCACCGATGATAAGCCCAATCACTATGCCAAGCTTAACGTCGCCACCACCTATCCATCTGCCTTTAGACAGCTGGAATAAGCCGTAGAATAGACCGCTGGATACTAAGATGCCGTAAAAGGCTTGTATCAGAGGTTCGGTCGTTCCGAGCATCATACAAGTAATCATTACATATATGATTCCTAGTACAATCATCGGATAAATAACTCGGTTGGGCAAAATCATCCAGCGAAGATCGTAAACCGCCAATACCATAAAACCTATGACAAGCATCAGCCACATAGTCAATTGAATCATGCCTAAAGTATCAAGATTAGTGGGCCAGAATATATATGAACTAACAAAAATCATCGATGTCTGTAATTCTACGACTGGATATTGCCAAGAGATTGGCTTTTTACAATAACGGCACTTACCCCCAAGAGACGCCCAACTAACAATTGGTAACAAATCTATGGCCTTCAGTTCGTGTTTGCACGAAGGACACATCGATCTACCGCGTAATATTGATAATCTTTTGTCTCTAGTCTTTCGTGTTTCTTGCTCGTGCAATCGCCAAACAACTGCGTTAACAAAACTACCAAAACACAAACCGAGTAAAGCTAAAATCAAATAAATCATTATTATGCTTATACTACTTGGCTACAAAACAAAAAGAAACCCTTCAACTTAATGAAGGGTTTCTACGAGTCAACAATTATTCGGCACTAACCTTCCTGGCACTGCTCCTGATCTATACCACCTGCGGATTCTATATTAAAAGTAGCAAGAAATTGTCTAGATGATCCCCCACCAGCATCAACGGAATTACCGTTACATTTACTACCAGTCCCAAGATATAAATCAGATTCACCATTAGTAATTGCACCACTGGTTAAAGGAGTCCCTGGATCATTCCAATGCACTTCAGAGTCATCATAATATCCTAGTTTTACATTTGTCATAACTTTATTATCAAATTCAGTTTGGTCGGATGGCAATTGTCCATTATTGTTTGATGAGTATTCAGAAACAGCAGCTAGCACATTTGCTACATCATTTTTTCGTTGGGTATTTCTAGAATTACGTTGTAAAGCCGGTACTGCCAAAAATACCATCAATAAGATAACCGCGGCTATAACAAGCACGATCATCACCTCAATTATGGTGAAACCTTCTTGCCTTTTACTTTTTATATCTTTGATGCCCATTTTCATTCCCCTTTTTGATACTTATTTATGCTTATGGTTAATATACTACTGTTTTAACATTCTAAATGCAACAAAAATTTACTTCTTATAATAGATCTTTACCTACTAGGCTATATACCGGCAATAATATGGCAGTAACAATAGTTATTGCAACTATACCCATTATTATCATCAACACTGGCTCTATAGTGGTTGATATTGCCCTAATTTCGTTATCTACTTCTCGTTCATAATAGTCTGCGGTTTTTGACAACATTTGTTCGACTGAGCCTGATTGTTCGCCAATTCTTAACATATCAGGCACTAGCTCTAAGAAATTTTCATCACCTTTTAAGGCGGCGGACAAGGCTACTCCACCCTTTACTTTCTCTACAGCTTTTTGCAGTGACTCCTGAATATAAATATTGTTCACTGACTTTCCGGTAATGTCGAGCATCTGAATAAGTGGCACGCCACTAGCTACTAGAGTTGACCCAACCCTAGTAAACCGCGCCATATACATTTTCATAAAAAGCTTACCTATCGGCCACATCCTCATTTTTAATCTATCGATAGTCCTTTTACCGCCCAACGATCTTGCCCAGCGACTAGTCAAAAATATGACAATCCCAATAACAATCAATTCTATCCACCAGTATTTAATAGTAAAGTGAGCCACAAATAACAATACTTCTGTTACTAGAGGTAACTTAGCGCCTGGAATCCCCCTGTAGACCTCTTCCACAGCCGGCAAAACGCTAACTATCATAAAAATTACTACTGCTATCATGACTAGCAATACTATAATTGGATAAACCATCGCCCCACGTACTTTACTGATGATCTCTGCGTCTTTTTCTTTTTGGTTTGCTATTCTCTCTAGCGCTTTATCTAGAGTACCAGAGGCCTCACCAGCGGAGACTAGATTAACGAAAACTGAATCGAAGACACTAGGATGTTTTGCTAGGGCCTCAGAAAATGATTTGCCAGACTCAACGTCTGTTATAACAATATTCACTACGTTCTGTAAGTTTTTATTCTGAGTTTGGCCTGAAACATTCCGAAGGCTCTGAACAAGGGGCAACCCAGCGTTAATTAAGGTTGAGAGTTGCCGAGAAAAGAGTACCTTGTCTTTAGTTTTGATACGATTTCGGAATCGTCCAATATAGTTAGCATTGACGTCTTTGGCCATAATATTGATTGGCGATAAGCCGTCTTTTTGAATAGCTTTAATAGCCGCCTGCTCACTATCTGCCTTAATTTCAGAACTAATCTTTTTACCGGTAACCGGCTCCCTTGCTGTGTACTTATAAGTCAGCATCCTTTGCCCCCGCGAATCTTAGCCATATTAACCTCTCATCATCCGGTCAAGCTCATCTAGATCTACTGCCACATTTCTTGCTTCATCATACGTTATTGAGCCCTTTTGAATTAATCCAACAAGGGTTTTGTCCATCGATTGCATACCAGTCTCTGCACCGGTTTGGATAACAGCCTCGAGCTGATGGCTCTTGCCTTCACGGATTATGTTTCTAACTGCTGGATTGGCTACAAGGATTTCCGCAGCAGCTATTCTTCCCCCGCCAATGGCTGGTACTAATCTTTGAGAACAAATCGCCATTAATATATTAGCTAGCTGAGAACGAATCTGTGGTTGCTGATGCGGAGGGAAAACATCGATCATTCGATCAATAGATTGCGAAGCTGAGTTAGTGTGCAACGTCGCAAAAACTAGATGCCCTGTTTCTGCGATTGTAATTGCCGCAGCTATTGTCTCTAGGTCGCGCATTTCTCCGATCAATACAACGTCTGGATCTTGTCTTAGACTTGAGCGAAGCGCAGCAGAGAAAGAATACGTATCATAGTGAACTTCACGCTGCACAACAACAGATTTTTTCGATTTGTGCGTAAATTCTACCGGATCTTCAATAGTTACAATATGCTCTGGCCTCTCGCTGTTAATCTTATCGACAAGTGCCGCTAAAGTCGTAGACTTACCTGAACCCGTTGGTCCAGTAACTAGCACTAATCCACGTGGATAGTCCGCGAATTTGTTGACTATTTGAGGTAGTCCCAGCTGTTCAATGCTTAATATTTCATTCGGGATTAATCGAAGGGCTGCCGCCAGATTACCTCGCTCATGAAAAGCATTTACACGAAAACGTCCTAGGTCGCCGTACGCAAAACTAAAGTCGAATTCTTTATCTTTTAGAAGTATCTGTTTTTGGTCTTCATCCAAAATGGCAAATATCAAACTTTCGGTAGCTTCTTCAGTTAATACATCAGCGCTGGTAACTGGGGTTAATTTACCGTCAATCCTAATTATTGGCGGTAAGCCAACTTGCAGATGCAGATCTGATGCCTTTTTCTTTACTACCTCATCTAATAACGGCTCTATTCTTATAGATAACTGTCCTGATGTTGTCTGTTTTGCCATATTCTTCCCCCTTTATGCTCCGCCTGCGCCAGCAACTCGATTTACCTCGTCCAGCGTAGTGTACCCTGCTAATGCTTTAAGATAACCGTCTTGTCTCATCGATATCATTCCCTGTGCTTGAGCTGCTTTTTGTATCTCTGCACTAGTTGAATGTTTTAGAATCAGGCTTTGGATACCTTCGTCGATATCAAAAACCTCGTACAAGCCCATTCTACCTTTATAACCACCAGGCGTTTCAGGACTATCTTTGCCCTTGTATAAAGTATAAGCGCTTTGCCCTCTCTCAGGCAAGCTTTTATATCCTAGTTCTTCAGCTAATTTTGCTAGATCTTCTTTTTTCTCTGGAAGTATAGGATCTAGAGTCTCGTGAATCGCTTCGATCTCCGTCTCACTAGCCTTATAGGCTTCTCTTTCTGACTCTACACTACTAATACGCCTAACTAATCGTTGACCGATTACAGTCCTGACCGTAGAGGCTATTAGAAAAGGTTCGATGCCCATATCCAAGAGTCTTGGTAAAATTCCTGCGGCCGAATTGGTGTGCAGTGTTGAAAATACTAAATGCCCAGTAAGAGCAGCCTGCACAGCAAGCTGGGCTGTCTCTTTATCGCGAATCTCTCCCACCATTATGATATTAGGGTCCTGACGGAGTATAGAGCGCAGTCCATCAGCAAAATTTAAACCAACATCAGGATTAACTTGAATTTGATTAACCCCTTGAATCTTATATTCAACCGGGTCCTCTAAGGTTACGATATTGACTTGGTCATTTTTGACTTCTTGGATAAGGGCATACATAGAGGTAGATTTACCAGATCCTGTCGGGCCAGATGTGAGCACCATACCATTTGAGTATTTCAGAGATTTGCGAATTCTGCTTAGCGAACGGCCCATGTAACCCATATCTTCAAGCTTGAGACTCGTACCAGACTTATCGAGCAATCTAATGACTACTTGCTCGCCCCAAACAACTGGACTAATTGCAATACGCAGATCAATATCCCGCCCACCAACACTCACGCTAAACTGGCCGTCTTGAGGTATTCGATGTTCGTCAATTTTTAAACTAGAAAGTATTTTTACTCTCGAAACTAGCGGTGCCTCAGTTGATTTAGGAAGTCGCATAATTTCACGAAGCACACCGTCAATTCTTGCTCGAATACGTATTTCATTCTGCAAAGGTTCTATATGAACATCGCTTGCCCTATTATTCGCCGCATATTCTAGTATCGCTGATAATGCTTTGCTAATTGGAGAATCCTGAACCACACTTTCAATTTCTCGCTGAGATTTGGTGTTAGCTTGAGCATCCTCAGACTGAGATTCAATCAAATCATCTTGTTTCAGATCACGAGCCACCGATTGATCAATTTTTGTCTGATATTGGCTCAGAACTCGTCTAATACCCTCTTCACTGGCAGCATATACTTTTAATGGACGCCCAATCTTATTCGCCAAAAAGTCGATAGCCTGCACATTGTCAGCATCCAACATTGCTACGACTAGACGATGTTGCATTTCTCCAAGCGGAACGGTCATATAGGTTTCTGCAGTATCCTGAGAAAGTAATGCAAGTATTTCTGGGTCAATTTTTGCGTTAGTTAGGTTAACATAGGGTACATTGGTGACACCGGCTATAGTTTTTGTTAAGACTTCGTTAGTTATCCCGCCTTCTGAAACCAATAACTGAATAAATGGTACTTGATCGTGCTTAGACTTAGCCCGAAGTTTTTTTGCAAGCTCCGGGGATATCAAATCTTGTTCAATTAATGATTTTTCAACTTGATTTTGGATATCTTCTGATAAGACGCTCATACGACGTCCTTACTGGGATTGAAATGGCTGTTGATTTTTATCATCCCCAATCACAATCTCTTGCGTTGGATTGATTGATTTTGAATTATAGTATCGTTTATCAAGTTCAGGAAATTCAGAAGTAATTGGCTCGACCACTTCTACCACAGTTTTTAGATCATGAGGTGATGCAAAAAATTGATTAGATACAAAGAATGATATGATGCCGCTCAAACCTATAACAAGAATTATTACTGCAATATCTTTTTGTTTCATTTCACCACCTTCTTTTTAACTTCCAGAGTTTTAGCTGGCTGATAATAAGATTTTGCGGATAATGAGACGCTAAAATCTTGGTTTGTACCTGAGAATTCAACTGATTTAACACTTATAGGTCGGATTGATAGGCTTAAGACCTTCATAAGCTCAGAAATACCATCATAACTACCTTTTGCGGTCACCTCAAACGGCATATCTATAACGCCTTCTTTTGACTTAGACTGCTGAGAAATTTCGTCGTCTGTTCCACTAATACTGCCGACCACACTGCCGGTGCTCTTCACTAACTTCTCTACACTAGTTGTAAGTGCCGGAAAGTCATACTTACTTGGTAGCGAATCTAGGGTAATTTTTGCGTTATCTCCGCTATTTTCGGATTTACCAGACGATGATCCACCCAAAACATTATTAGGCGTCTCCGCAAAAGCCTTATAAGCAATCACAAGATCATCAACCTGATCCAGATTATCTCGCAGCTGATCTCTAGCTGTCTCCTTAGCAGAAATTACCCTATTCTGATAGCTCATCTTTGTCCATAACGCGCGAGATGCCACTAACGCGAAAACGACAATAAAGGCTGAAATCGCCACAGTTAAGACAACTGTAGAATTTAATCTCTCGACCTGACTATGCTTTTGTGAATTTTTGTTACTCATAGCTTTCCTTATTGATTACCTTTCGCTTTGGTGGGGTCTGGTTGTTGCTGGAACAAATTATCGCTCGGTTTTTGGGTCTGTGATCTAGTCGAAATAATATTTGGAATCGATAATTTGACGGTCTTTGTATTATCAAAGATTTCAGGGTTAAATTTGAGGTCAATCTGATATGTAGTCTGATTACCAGACACACTGAAGTTTGTTAACACCACCTCCGAGAAAGCATTTTGTTCATCGGTGCTATTACCGACTACATATTTTGTAAACTTTAGAGTGTCTGCAAATTTGTTAACAGTTACTAAACTGTCAGTTGTACCACTAATCGACATTGTTTGTGCCTCAAAATCAACTTTTACTTGTGAAGTACTAGCCTTTTGTGGTGTGACTTGACTAATAAAAGTCAAAGCTCGATCAGCTGCTGGCTTTTTCTCGTGTAAAGCTGTTAGTTCACCTAATTGGTTTTGCACTGTTAAGACTTTATCGATATCCTCAATTTCTTTTAGTTTATTGGTGTTTTGATTTATTTCTTTTGTCAGATTTGTCATGTGCCCCTTTTGCAAAATATTGACATTTACAAATAGCAGAGTGAAAATCGCAAAGCTAAACAAGCCAGCAATCACTGCAATTGACATTACTAAACGCTTAGTTCTACGAGCTTTGATATAATCCAGTTTCACTGATGGTAGTAAGTTAAACTGAATCATGCTTTACGCTCCGCAAGGCCAATAGCAACACCAAAATTGCTCGAAATAGCCATTAATTCATTTGCCTTATTCGACGGATACGAAACATTTCGCCAAGTATTACCTATTTCAACGTTTAGACCCGTTACATTGGCAATATACTTTGGAAAGTCAGGCATAGTAACTGCCGCTCCACTAACAATAATTCTCTCGGGTGTGGCGCCGTTATAACGAGAGCTAAAAAACTTAATCGATTTTTGAATATCGTTCATGATAATCTCGACAGTTCCAACTATTGCATTGTATATCTGTCCTTCTAATTTATCTTCGCCAAGTCCAAATTTAAATACAAATTGTTCAGCACGTTTTGCGTCGATACTAAGGTTTTGGGTTGCAGACCTAATAATTGCTTCAACGCCTGTAGGTATAGAACGAGTTAACCGAGGCGCGCCATTCATAACAATTACAATGTCAGTGGTCTTGTGTCCAACGTCTAGAACCATCTGCGGATTAGCAACGTCTGGAGCCAATAAGGCTCTGGAAAGCGCCAAATTGTCCGGCTCAAAAGCAATTACATTTAGCCCGATCGATTCCAACATATCTAGACGTTTTTCAATAAATTCATTCGTAACACTAGTTAATAGTATCTCTTGTTTTGTTTTGTCTTTTGGGGAATTGCCCACTACTGCCCAATCTAGTTTTGATTCAGATATAGGAGTCGGAATGATCGAATCTGCCTGATAATGAATAGCATTAGCCAACTCGTTAACCGGCAATCTATCGATATCTACAACTGTGGTAAAGACTTTGTTGGATGGCAGACCAACAGCCACATCTTTGGTATTAATGTGAGTAGATGAAATTAGCTCTTTTAGGGCTTGGGCAACTTTTTGCTGATCTGCATTAGAGTCACTAGAAGCAACGTCACTATTTATTGGTACCTGAGCATATTTAACCAACTGTTTAGTGGGTCCGGAGCCACTTAACTGAACGATTCTGGCCGCTGTTGTACCAAGATCAAGTCCAAAAAAATCTGTTGATCCGCTAAGCAAACCCATTACTGATAAATCCTATGTTCATTTTTTAGTTTGATTAAATATTTTTTCATATTATGCCAATCTGAGTATTATTTATCCCACCAAGAGAATTCTAATACTCATACTTGGTAGAATTATACCATAAGCGTAACTGTTAGTTGCAAGCGTTTTTAGAGTACTGGTGGCAAGCTAGTTATATAATCATATTTTTGATATGGTGCCGATGTCTCTAATTTTGAACTTAGGGGCGTAAGATAGGCTTCAGGGCTAAAATTGAAGACTTCTGCGATATTGTCCGAACTTGCTTCTTCATTAGGTTCTGCTGGGGTACAAGGGACTGTAGCTGGCAATAGTTCCATACAGCGCACAGAGCCCTTAGTTCTATGGAATATTACTTTTTTAGATATAAAAGAACCGTTGATAACTAATTGTTTGCCACAATTATCTCTTAGATCTCTAATTGGGTATGGTTCATCTGTTAGGGAACAAGTATATATTAGTCCACCATCGCTAGGATTATTACCAGAGTCAGAATTTTTAGGTTGAGCCACATAAATTCCGTCTAGTTGCGTCACGTCTTTGTCTATCCTAATATTGCCTTTTACGATCACAGTAACATTAGGGATAGCAGAAACACTGTTCCACGATGTATTCTCGTACTTTATATCTTTATCAATAAATAAATCGCCGTTAACTAGAAGTACCTTTCGTTGACCATTAGGTATTGGGTTTATTAGACTATTGGCGATTTCACTCAGTCTTCCACCATTTACTGGTGTAACACCAGCTTCCTGTGTGTCACCATAATAATTTGGTATACACATCAGCACTCCACTATCGCCACCATAGCCTGGTACTCTGCCGCTATTAATTTTAAACCAGTCCGGATAGTTACTGTCCACTCCATGTCCCGTATTATTAGGAATATACCTACTATAGTGGTTCCCAAAAGTTAAATCATTTGCTAATGGAGCCCCGCCGAGTGTACCAGTGTTATCCACAGAGGCTTTAGATCGCTGATTATCGCTAAAAAATCGTTTGATACCCCCATAATATTTTTCTGGTCCACTGCCCTGAATATTATCAAAAACTGCAAACTGTCCAGATGCACCGGTAAATACTCGTTTATTATCGATTATTTCAGATCCTGTCACACCAGTTATTCCTTGACCGTGATTAGTTGTATCACACTCTCCTAAGTCATTTTTAAAGACACTACCTACAATCACGTCGTTGCCATAAACACGCATATAAGGCTGTAACATTGGTGCGCTTGGCTGTTGTGGCGGTGGTGGCGGTTGTGTCGTTAAACTAACTGTGTCAGAACAGGTCACGGATCTAGGCGGATCAAAGTTTCCGTTCGTAAATGTGCCAGTATATGTCCGCGGAAAACTCGTCACATTTTGTTCTACGGTTACACCAGATTTACCAGAACCCGACCAGCTTAGCGATTGACTTTGGTTATGATCGCTGTCCCAAGAAATAGTTACGTTGTATTGAAGAGTAGTAGGATTTTGCGACAGAGTCGCGTTTACTGAACATGTCGGCTCTACAGGATTGTTTCCAGGGTTTCCTCCAGGGTTTCCTCCAGGGTTTCCTGGATTATTATTTGGTGGAGGCGGGTTATAATCTCTTGTCAAATAAACCATCCTTTGCCATACATGATAGGCGTTCGTGTCACTTGGACTCCATGTACTTGTTAGATCAGCAGTCACTCTATAACCTGATGGCAAAGTGTAAGATGAAGTAGGTGGCGACCCCCAACAGGTACCGCTAATCGATGCATAGCCATCACCCCACGCGCTAGCACCTCCAGGCAGGCACACATTGGCTGCCTGACTAATCGCTACCAGTGCTTGGGCACTTGCTCCGTTCGGAAAGACTAATGCAATCGACGCAGTAATCTGATGATTGCCGCACCCATCAGCAGGACCACTCTGTGCTTTCACCGTCTGTGGAGTCACCAGTTGTGAAAAAAGATTAGACGACTTTTTAGCATTACTCTGGGACGATTTAGAGATTTTGTTCTCTTTTGGAATTGATTGTTCTTTGTATTTATTTAAGAATTCTTCCCAGTTAGAATAATCACCACCAGACTTTTTCTCGAGTCTAGCAATCATATATCTACCTGTCTTTGAAGCAAATACTCCCGTATAATCACCAACGTTTTTTAACTTATCAATTTCCTGATTAGTATTTTTTAGGTCATTTATTAAAATACCGTAATCAACATCCTCTAAATCATAGAATGATTCGTTAAGCTTGCCTGATTCTTCAATTGTTTTCATATCATTAAATTTAGGATTACTAACGTAAGAAGATGAATACTGCTCCATATAACCGGCGGTAGTCACGATTTTTTTCATAAATAATTTATAGATGTCATTTGGTTCTTTTTGGTTGTCGGCATAGTTAACATCGGCTTTTTTAGCTATTTCTGATTTATTAAGTTTTTTCTGGAATAGCGGCAATAACTCTTTGGTTAGTCTTTCTTTAGCTTGCTCATGATAACCCCGTAACTTGTTGTCATTTTTTTCTAGTCTAAAAAATGGTGCATCAAAATTGACGGCTGTTAGAAATATTGATTTCTTCGCCAAAATATCCTCTGTTAGTTTCTTGCGTAATTGTAGGTTTTCTTCACCCGTATAGACAAAATAGCCTGACCCATCATAAGACTTCCAGGATTTAATTGTTGCTTGATAATCGGTTGTAGTTTTAGGAATCTTATAAATTTTTCTAAGCTCAGCCTCTGTTAATGACTTGTTGCGCTCTTTTGCTTCTTTAACTAGCGCCGCGTTCATCACTAAATCATCTATAGCTATCTCGCTTGCTGACTGATTAAATTTTAGATCAGGATTATCTTTCTTATAATTCTCGACACTTCGAGCATATCTATCAATATCCGCTTTAGTGATTGTCGTATCGCCAATTACTATATCTTTAAAGCCTTGTTTTTCTGCGGTTTTATAAAAATTCAAGAAACCTAAGTAAGATAAGCCCAGTAAACCGATTATCAACAAACATATGCCCAGCACCTTTTTATTCTTAAAAAAAGACTTCTTCTGGACATTACCAAATATCACCTCAGACTTATTTGACGAAGAAGCCTTTAAATCGTCTGCGTCAATGTCATTTGATGGTAAGTTAACATCTTTCATATTCTGATACTCATTTTGCAATAATGATACACCATATACGCTTACGTTTAAAGATTGTTAATCAAAAAGCCTTATTATATGATTACCTTATGCTTGAATCGGATTTTTTATGCTACGTAACGACACAATCAAAATAATTGAAGAATATAATCGATGACTAAAAATAGAAAAACCCATCAATTAAAAATACGTCAAAGATCTAAAAATTTTTTATCTAAGCTGGCCCTACTTTACCGGCAGAATAGATACATTAGATATTATTCATACATCGCAATGTTGCTGGCTTTTGCTTGTGTTCTTTTTATCTTAAATAACTTGGCTTTCAACCAAGTACACGGTAATCAAGTAACTAGGGATGACCGTGGAATCTTTTCAGACGAAAAAATGCTGAAAAAATACCTGAAAAAACACGGCGTAGACGAGACTATTGCAAAAATTAAGGCCTCCCCAGTTGACTGTCATCAATACGTCCATAAAGTAGGCCATCTCAACTATGAGTTAATAGGCGAAAAGGCATTTAGCGTAAACAACAGCGAATGTATGTCCGGCTATACTCATGGAGTAACAGAAGCCTTTTTTAAAGAGCATGGTGCAGAAAATCTATCCGAAAGCATTAACCTGATCTGTCAAAATCAGATTAATAATTTTTATGCACATCAGTGCTTTCATGGGATAGGCCACGGTTTAATGGCCTACAACGATTACGACCTCCCCGAAGCATTAAAAGGATGTGACGGCTTGCCGAAAATGTTTGACAGTAAGGAATCCTGCTATTCAGGCGTCTTTATGGAAAACGTTGTTGGAGCTCTATCGGTTAATGACGCAAAAAAACATAAAGAAGACAGCCATTACCATAGTAGTGAATGGCTGAGCGACGACCCTTTGTTCCCGTGTAATTCTTCAAAAATCGACGAAAAATATAAATTTGCTTGCTATAACTATCAAACATCGAGAATGATAGCAATATTTGGAACTAAATATAACAAAGTAGCGAACGCATGCACTGAGATTGAAAATAAATACCAGACAACTTGTTTCTTAAGTATGGGAAGAGATGTCGGTACAACCTTCTCTAGTGACTCAGAAAAGGTTGAGAAAAACTGTAGTTATGCGAAGTCGAATGAATTGGCACTAACTTGTATAGAGGGTGCTTCACAAAATTCATTTTGGCATGAGAGTACACAAGAAACCGCCCTAGACCTCTGCAATAATCTAATGTCAACGGCTTACAAAAAGAGGTGTTACGCTACAATCTCTGATCGAGCTGAAGATATAATCGAGAGTGACGATAAACTCAGTCAGTTTTGTGATAAATTCGAGCCAAAATATAAATCTTATTGTACGGCAATCTGATGAAGAAAAAACATCTATTAATCTCACTGCTCTTCTTCGCGTTAATTTTCTTATTCGTAATCGGTTACTCTCAGCTTAGTCGTAAAAATAACGAGCATATTCAGACACAAAAACCAGCCCCAACTAACGGAAAAGTTGTCGCAACAATAGTAATGAATGATGATGGGTATAGCCCGAACGAAGTAACCCTAAAAACTGGTGAAGCTATAACATTCGTCAATAAAAGTGGAAGCAATCGCTGGCCAGCATCCAATATCCATCCAACTCATGATTTGTACCCAGAATTTGATCCAAAAAGAGAGCTAAAGCCAGGTGAAAGTTGGACATTCACCTTCAAGAACAAGGGCAAGTGGAGAATGCACGATCATCTTGCGCCATATATAAAAGGCACTATAACTGTAGAATAAACTTATTTTTTGAAAATATAGGCACGCCTATTCTTGAGTCAGATATAGTAAATACGTAACTATGCTTAATTCTTTGGATTTCAAAATACAACAAACTAATTCAGATCTAAGTTACTCTAAAGGATTCTTGTAAAACTTAAGTAACTAATCTTTCGCCTGAAATTAACTGGGTAAATGGAAACTGAGATACGTATTCTTCGCCCAACTCCATAGGAATTACTGACAATTCCACTTGGTTAGCTTCTAGAACTGCACGAGTTTCATTGACATGTTCTTGCGGCACTTCAACGTGAGTTAGTAGTTCCAAAGGAATAGGTTCTAACGAACGAGTTTCGTGCTTTGCTAAAAACTCGAGTATTTCGGCAGGTTCTTCGATAGCACCTTCCCTTATGCCAAACAACATCGGGTAGTTGCCCGAAATAGTAGAACCAAGCTCTTTGCCAGGCCTTTCGACACCGCGAGCTACCCTACGCATTTCATTGTGCTCACGGCGGGTTGCACGGGCATTATCTCTAATTAAAAAATCGGGTTTATACATTCCATTTTTTATTAACTCAATATTCCGAAATACTTCAATCGCCGTACTTGTACCAAAAACACCATGCCAAAAATGAAGATTACCATAAGCATTTGCCAAACCTTTACCACGCTGGAAGTGCCTTTCTGCATAGTAACGTGCGTACATCCGAGATGGTGCAACCGATATTGATTCAATCGGATTTTGACCAGAAGTAAGTACATCGGTACTGGGTTTAATCTGTCCGCTAGAAGCAATACTTTCTAAAATATCAATTTTATTCCCATCAGGAGCAAGATGATAACGACCTGTCCCATGCCAATACTGTACATGACTATAGACCGATTTAACTCTTTCTAACAAATCCGGATTGTATTCTGGTATTAGGTTAATCTCGCGACTTCTTGATTTCTGCAACTTCTCTGCAACAAGTCGATTTATGCGATCAGCCCATTTACTACTAAATGCGACTTCAGGATCATCAAGTTCCATATTTACATATAGTGAAAGAGCTACGCCACCTAAGCGTCTGCAAGAATCATGAAAAAATCCTGGACTAAGTATTCTTTCTTTTGTGAGATGGGTCATGTTTCTTAATATTTACTGTTTACATAATATCATACTTATATTTATTTGTCAATTTTTGCTACCTCTGTTAGAATATGTCTTATGTCTTTATCAATCGGAATCGTAGGACTGCCAAACGTTGGCAAATCGACACTTTTTAACGCACTGACTAGTAATAATGTATTGGCCGCTAACTACCCTTTTGCCACCATTGAGCCGAATACTGGTGTGGTAGCAGTACCTGATGAACGCTTACTTGAATTAGAAAAAATCTATTCTTCAGAAAAGATTGTGCCCTCCTCTGTAGATTTTGTTGATATCGCCGGATTAGTGGCAGGCGCAAGTAAGGGCGAAGGTCTGGGCAACCAGTTTTTATCCCATATTCGATCCACTAATGCCATTTGCCACGTAGTAAGAGCATTTGATAACGATAATATCGTTCACGTGGATGAGAAACATGATCCAAAGAAAGACATTGAGATAATAAATACCGAGTTAGTCCTAGCGGATCTGCAAACTGTTGAAAATCGACTACCTAAACTACAAAAAGAAGCCAAAGCCAATCCAAAACTAAAATCTCAAGTTGAAGAGTTAAATCGCATACATAATTTACTCAACGAAGGCAAACCTCTTTTCTCTGTTGAGGACATTGATCTTCAACTAATTTCAGACCTTCATCTACTGACAGCCAAGCCAACCATTTACCTATTTAATATCGATGAAAATGGACTTTCTGATAAAGATTTACAAACCAGACTCACAGAATTAGTAGCACCTGCCCAAGCCTTGTTTGTGTGCGCAGAACTTGAGAGTCAATTAAAAGATCTGGATGAAAATGATGCAAATGAACTGTTAGAGAGCTATGGTCAACACCAGTCTGGATTAGTAAAACTTATCCATACAGCTTATGACGTGCTAGGTTTACAAAGCTATCTAACAGCAGGCCCCAAAGAAGTCCGATCCTGGACAATTAAAAAAGGCTCGACTGCCCCGCAAGCAGCCGGCGTAATACATGGTGACTTTGAACGTGGTTTTATCGCAACCGAAATTGTAAGCTACCAAGATTTAATAGACGCAGAATCAATAGCCAATGCTCGTTCGGCAGGAAAAGTCAGAACTGAGGGTAAAGACTATATCATGCAACCCGACGATGTTGTCGACTTTAGGTTTAACGTTTAATAATTAGCTAGTATCTAGATAACTGTTTTCGAACAGTTAAAGTTGATTGAACGTATGGGTGAATGGCTTTAGGTACCGAAATCAGAACATCAGTGTCATCGGCATTCTTATTTAAATACTCAACTGGTGTCTGAGCTTGAACTGGTTCGGCCGGAAAAGCTAAGTTAGGGGCCAGCCTGTTATCTTTAACGACGGTATGCTCTGCATCGTGTTGTTGTCGATACGTAAGTACTCTGCTCTGAACATAATTTGTCATGTTTCTGAGTTGGTCTTTTTTATATGCCCTAAAGGTCAACTTTTTATTTGGCATAATCATCTTTACCTGACCGCTAAACATTTGATACCCATAATCAACCTCCATGATCATGTCATATCGAATGTCTTCCAGCATCAGAAAGAATGGTTTTTTATCAATCAATAGCACACGCAAGTTAGTAACACAAAGTAAGGCAATTCCTCCTTCGTATCGAATGTTGAGACAGTGTTTTATTTGCTCGCCATCTACTAATATCTTTGGAAGTTCACACAGTGCAGGTCTGCCGACAAAACGGATATAAGAACCAACGCTAATTAGCTCTCGCTCAATATCTTTTAAGTCCCTCATCTCCGCACCTCCTTTATTAATTGAAGTACATTTATACTCTAACCCTATAGCACTACCTTGTCTGTTAACCTTGTATCTCAATCGATGAGATTTTTATCACACGCGAGTGACTAAACTGTATATCTGTGGGATAATTGAGCTATGCTTGCAAACGATAAACAACGCAAGTCCTTCAAAGCCCTGTTTGAAAAAGGGCGAAAGTTAACCTACAAAAAAGGCGAATTAATCATCCGAGCCAACGAAACACCTACGGGTGTTTTTTTAATCGAGTCGGGCCTCGTCAAAGCTTATGACATCACAAAGTATGGCGAGGAAAACCTACTTATTATCAGAAAAGCTGGAGAAATATTTCCACTAATCTGGTCTGTTACAGGTGAAGATAGGCTAGTCGTTTATGAAGCAATGTCGCCGGTAGAAATCTGGAAAGTCGATCGAGATGAGTATTTAGATTACCTTCAGAATAACAAAGAGGCGTTACCGCCGTTTATTGATTTAGTTATCGCCATGTATCGTATGCACAGTCTTCGGATAATTAACTTAGAGTACAGGACTGTCAGAGAACGAGTTGTCGCCTTTTTACTACTGATGGCTGAGCGATTTGGTGAGGAGTCCGGATCTAAAATAATAATATCCGCTCCTCTGAGGCGTATTGACATTGCTAGCTCAGTTAATGCCACACGCGAAACCACTGGGCGAGAAATTGTCGCACTAGAACGTAATAAACTAATCGAAACAAATAATTCGATAATTTCAATCATCGATATCAAAAAGTTAAAGAAAATCCTCTAGTTATTTCCAATTTAAAACTATCGTTTCGATAGTTCGAAGTATTACATCTCGATCGGGCATTTTATTATCGTCATAGTAATGGTTAGTATTCATGTAATTCTCTACTACACTAAGACACTGTATCTCGTCAGCCATAATATGCATTCTATCTACCGCCTGAACTGTGGCCAGCGGAGTCGCGACAATCATTCTCTCTATCCTGATCGGCTTTAAAAAGTCAGCAGCCGCATCCAAAGAGATCCCGCTATTTAATCCATCAGACACAAGAATCACATTTCGCCCGTACAAAAGATCGTTTCTAATCAATCCCCCTTCACCCAGTAAACGATTAATCGCATGGAATTTTTGCATTTTTTCTTGCTCGAGATAATTATGAAACTCCGCTGTAAAGCCTTCAAGCTCACCGGTGGAGAACAAATTATTATAGGTGAATCCGCCGTCTTGATTAACTACGGCAATTGGCTTTGTCTCGCCAGGTAATTTCACTTCTTCGGTTAGTAGCATAGTTAAGACGCAGTGAAGGGCTTTAGCAATTTCGGCACCGACTATTACCCCACCATCCGACAAGGCAACTACAGCGCAGTTTTCATATCGATATTTTTCTACCAATTTTTTTGCTAGTAACTGTCCAGCTTCATTGCGGCTTTTGTAGTACATTTATGTTTATGAGTTTAACAGAACGCTTATGTTTTTTGCAGACGATAAAACCGTTCGACATTACCTTTATTCCCGCTAAGTTGACTATCCATAGACGCAGAAATGACAAAACTCCTTTTTACCCAAGACTCAAATTCAGATAGAATCTCTTTTCTAACACGAGAATTTTTGATCACACCCTTATTCTTTTGAGGTATCGTTGCTTCAAACTGAGGTTTTAGCATGGCAATAATAATAGTGTTCTTGTTCGCGAGTTCTTTAACGGTAGGCAGAATTTTTCTAAGTGAAATGAATGATACATCTATCAAAATATAATCTATTGATTCGTTTTGCGCTGAAAAATCTCTAATATCTGTTTTCTCGTGCAACTCTACTCTTGGATCTATCCGAAGTTTTTCAGCCAGCTGTTCTGTGCCAGTATCTACAGCAATGACTTTTTCTGCTCCATTTTGTAGGGCAAAATCAGTAAAACCTCCGGTTGATGACCCCACATCGAGTACAACTTTTTCATTAAAGTCTAAGTTAAAATTCTTGTATATAGAGGCTAACTTTTCACCGGCACGCGAAACTAGCTGAATCGCTTCATCAACGACTAAATTATCACTAGGTTTAATTTGGTATCCGGCTTTTGTGACAATATCACCATTAACCCGAACCTTTCCCCTATTAACTAGATCTTTAGCATGAGACCTAGACCTGACCAGACCTTTTTTGGCCAAATATTCATCTATTCTCATAGTTACCTAGTATCCTTAGACTTTTTTACGCTCGCGATAAGCACCAGATTCGGTATCGACACTTATTTCATCACCAGTTTTGATAAATGGCGGAACTTTTACCTTAATACCGGTCTCTAGTGTGGCATCTTTGGTAATCGAGCTAGAGGTATCACCTTTAACGGCATCCTCAGCATAAGTCACTTTTAGATAGACATTTTTTGGCAACTCAACATTGATAATTCGATCTTTAAAAAACTGTAGCGTCACAGTATCTGACTCTTTGAGATATCCAGCCTGTTCAGCAATGATACTCGCTGGAACTTCAAACTGCTCAAAAGATTCTGGGTCCATAAAATGAAAGCTCGTTCCATCGTTATAAAGATATTGAACCGATTTATTAGTAACATCAGCCGGCTCAAGCTGCTCATTGCCCTTAAAAGTCTTATCTAGCACCTTGCCGTCAACTAGACTCTTAATCTTTACGTTAACGATTGAACCGCCTCGCCCCATTACTTTTTGAGAATATTCTACGACTTTATACGGATCGCTCTCAAACTGGAAAATCGTGCCTTTTTTAAGATCTGTTATTCCAAACGCCATTGGTTGTCTCCTAGTTATTTGCTACGAATGGTAGCAATGCTAAATGTCGTGCGCGTTTTATGGCACGTGATAGATGACGTTGTTGACTCTCTGTTAGGCCAGTCTTTTTTCGTGATTCTATCTGGCCGTACACATTTACGTAGCGTTGCAAAGATTTAAAATCCTTGTAATCAAAAAATGGTACTTCATCTCGTTTTCTAAATATTTTTGCCATTTTTTTCGCGGGGCTTATGAGACAAAACTACGTTTTTTCTCTTCACACCGGGAAACGAATGAATCGTTTCATCGGTCTGCTCTTTTTCCTTTAAACCCCTACTCCTTTCATTATCGTTAATTTCTTTTTAAAATGGGATATCGTCTAGATTAATTGGTTCATCATCGACGTCTTCGACTACTTCGTCTTTTGCTGGCTTGCTGGATGGTTTTTCACTGGCTGGACTATCGCTAGAACCAGTTTCATTACCACTACTATCTGCACCACGACTATCAAGGAAAGTCACGTCGTTGGCGATAACTTCAACTTTACTTCGTTTTTTGCCTTCTTGTTCCCACGAGCTACTCTGCAAACGTCCGATAACTAGGCATCGTCGGCCTTTAGTAAGGTACTGTGCAACTCTCTCTCCTAAATTTGCCCACGCCACAATGTCAACGTAATCTGTAGCCTCTTGCCACTCGCCATTACTACCTTTGTAGCTTCGATTTAGAGCTAGGCTAAAGCTACAAACGCTCTGTCCATTAGGTGTTTGGCGTAGTTCTGGGTCGCGAGTAAGGTTACCCATCAGTGTTACTTGGTTTACGCTTCGTGCCATTTTGTCTACTCCTCTGCTTCGTCGTCCGACTTGGTCTCGTCAGAGCTCTTAGATTTTTTTGCTTTCTCTGCTAGTGTTTTTCTAGCTAGTTCTGCTTTGGCTAATTCTTTATGGTCAATTTTTACAATTAAATACCGAATAATCTCGTTAGTGATATTTAACGTACTCTCAATTTTACCGAGAGAAGCTGGCTCTAACTCGACCGTATAATAAACATATATAGCATGTTCGTTTTTAGCAATTGGGTAGGCTAATTTTCGTTTACCCCAGTTATCGGTATCTTTAATTTTGCCCTTATTGTCGGTAATTATTTTTTTAAATCTGTCCTCAGATTTAGTCAGGTCTACCTCTAAACCTGGATCATATAGCACTGCTATTTCGTAATCTTGCACTTAATTTATCTCCTTCCTTTGGTTTTAGCCTGTTCTCCTCAAGAATCAACAAGCTGAAGTTTTATTAACAGATACAACTATACCATTATATCTATACGTCGGTCAAATCTTCTTGCTTGGAATCAGTATCACTAATATCCGCCTGCAAAGAATCATCGCTAGCATGTGTATCGCCAAATACCTCGTCGACAGAACTAATTAGTACGTCGCGTGGTCTAGAACCATCGGCTGGGCCAATTATCCCCTGCTCTTCCATGCTTTCCATTAGCCTAGCCGCCCGCGCATAACCGATACGAAGACGACGTTGGAGTAAACTAGTACTCGCTTTTTTTCCATCAACTACAACTTGGATAGCGTCCTTCCACATATCATCATCGGCATCATTGGCACCATAATCAGCTACCACGCCACCTCGGCCATTTAATTGGACTGGTTGACTAACAACTTCGTCATCATAATTAGGTGCTCTTTGTGCCCTGATGAAATCTGTAATCTTGTTTGTTTCTTCATCAGTAATTAATGCGCCTTGAATACGTTTTGGCTTTGGCATCTCGGCAGTCTGGTATAACATGTCGCCTCTGCCAAGTAGTTTTTCAGCTCCCATCTGATCAATAATAGTCCGCGAATCAACCTGACTTGCTGTCGTAAATGCCACGCGCGCTGGGATATTGGCCTTAATCAGGCCAGTTATAACGTCAACACTTGGACGCTGAGTAGCTAGGATCAAGTGGATTCCCACGGCTCGGGCTTTTTGAGCAATTCTAACAATCAAGGCTTCAACATCCCGTGCCGCCATCATCATCAAATCTGCAAGCTCATCAATGACAATAACGATGTAGGGCATACCCTCTTCTTTTTTTAGTTCGTTATATTCCAAGATATTACGTTTATGGACTTCTGATAGCGCTTTATAGCGTCTCTCCATCTCTGCAACTGTCCATTTAAGCGCGCTTATACATTTCTCGGGTTCGGTAATGACAGGCGTCAATAAATGAGGTATCCCATCATAAGGCTTTAGCTCAACTTGTTTCGGGTCGACCATTATTAACTTAAGATCACTTGGCGTATTTCTATAGAGTAGACTAGTCAAAATAGTGTTAATCATTACGGATTTACCAGAGCCAGTCTGTCCTGCAACCAGAATGTGTGGCATTTTATCCAAATCATCAATTACAGGTGCACCAGATATATCTTTACCGACGGCGATATTTAGATTACCTTTACGATTTTGCCATTCGTTCGTTTGCAAAATACTGCTAACCCTCACGTGAGCTTGTTTGACGTTAGGGACTTCGATTCCAACGGCTCTTTTGCCGGGTATAGGAGCCTCAATTCTAATCGTCTGCGCAGCAAGGTCTAATGCCAAGTTATCTTCTAAGGCTTTAATCTTGGTTAATTTAACACCGTTGGGAGGTCGAAGCGTGTACTGTGTAACACGAGGACCAATATTCGCACCTTCCATAGTAGCGTCGATATTAAAATTGCCCAGGCTCTCTTTTATTTGCTTGGCATTACCCTCGACATCACCAGCATCAGCTTTATCCTGTTTTTGATTTAATAGCTCAAGGCCCGGAAACTTCCAAGTTGGATCACTTTTGGCCGTTAGGGCTTCGTGATTTTCGTTCGGTGTTAATTTTTGGGCAGTGTTTTTAAGCGAAGAGAGTTTTGCGCCACGATGTTCGACTGGCACTCCTTCGTTGAGTTGAAATTCTTTCTGCTCGTCACCTTTTAGTTTTGCCAAATCAACATCGCCATTATCTTTTTGTTTAAATATATTGCCGAGCTTCAATATTACTTGTGGAGAAATGTTAAAAGTCAAAAACACCGCTAGGCCTGATAGTACAAAAAACATTATCGAAGCCGGAAACTTGGATATTAGGTTAAGCGAGGCTCCACCGATTAACTCGCCAACAGAGCCACCGTGACCACCGCTATAATCACCGGTATCACTTATTGTCACAAAGGCTGTATAAAACCAGCTAGAACTAAAAACTAAAATACCAATACTTGAAGCAAACTTTTCTAGCGGAATTTGCTTATCTTCGCTAATAAATTTTAAAGCTCCTAGATAAGCTAGCAAAAATGGTGCGATGTATGCAGCCCAACCGAGAGCCCAATAGACACCGCTGAACATATTCACCGGCAACGGCCCGCCAGCCCCGAAACCACCGAGTAACAAGAATAACCCCAGTAATATCATTACTACAGCACCAGATAACTGCCAAAAATTAGACTGTTCCTCTGGCTGTTGATTCTTTTTCTTGCGTGTTTGTTTTCTTTTTTTAGCCATAGCTTTGTACTTATTATAAGAAGTTTACATATCTGTTGTCGAGTATATAATTCACTCTAGTTATTGTAGCAGTTTTTACAACTTTAGTCAATGTGCTAATGCTATCTAATCACCGTAGGTTTTTTGGTTTAGTAACTGCTTGCGCATCTCGGCAAAACGCTCCTGTTGTTCTACAGCCATATCCATATCAGTTTTTGGCTTTTCAGTAACTTCTGACTTTGCGTTAGCTGGAGTAGTTTTTGTTGGACTTTGCGTTATTTTTTGGCTACCTTGTTTTGAAGAACCACCACCAACAACATTAACTACCGGTATAACAATCGGCGCTCTCTGAGTCTGATCGTACAAATAATGAGTAACATGATCTTTAAGCTCGGCCTTAAAACGCTCGAGATCAATGCGTTTGAACCTTTGCATGACTGCCCTTTTTAGTTCTGTTCTCAGCCCACTCATAATTTCTTCGTTATCACGAATATATATAAACCCGCGAGTAATAATATCTGGGCTAGTCATTAACGCCCCAGTCTTTCGGTCAATGGTCAATACTACTGTAACTAAGCCTTCTTCGGACAACATAATACGATCTTTAACCACAATATTACTAATAATTGCCCCTGTCTGATCAACTAGTAAGCTACCGGCTGGGACATCTTCAATCTTTTCTAACTTGTCTTTACCGAGCAAGAAACTTGCGCCGTTATATCCAAGCATGGCATTATTTCGATTCATGCCCTCCTCGACGGCAAGATCAGCCTGATACCTTCTGCGTAACATTCCACCATGAACCGGTATTAAATACTTTGGATTAACCATCTTTAACATATCCCTCATCTCATCGCGTCTAGCGTGACCAGAAACATGCAATGGACCACAGCCATCAACCTCGTGCGTTGGGTGCCGATACTGTTTTACGCCCAAACTTGCTAGATTATTGCCGATTTGGTCATATCGAATTTCGTTACCAGGAATAGGTGACGAGCTAATCAAAACTGTATCGCCGGCTTTTAGTTTAATGTGATTATGAAGTCCTTCACTCATACGTTGCAAGGCTGCGTTTGGCTCGCCCTGTCCACCAGTACACATTACTAAAAGCTGTTCATCGGGCAAGTTAGCTGCTTCACGCATAGCCATTAATGTACCTTTAGGAACTTTTAGAATACCTTGTCTAACAGCAATCTCGGCATAGGCCATCATGCTACGACCATCAAGGGCTACTCGCCTGCCGTTTTCCACGGCCGAATTAATAATCATCTGAATACGATTCATGTTACTAGAAAAAACTGCGCAAAATATTCGACCATTAGCCTGAGAAATTACATCCTTAAAGCTTTTCTCTAACGTATGCTCTGTTGGTGTGCGTCCTTCAACGTCAGCATAGCTACTTTCAGCCAACATCAGCATAACTCCTTCTCTTCCAATTTCTTGGAGGCGTGAGACATCGGATGGCATCTTATCAAGCGGTTCTGGGTCTAGTCGATAATCCCCAGTTGCTAATATCCTACCGACTGGTGTATCAATACACACCGCTGTTGAATCTGGGATTGCGTGTGTTACCCGGATAAGTTCGATAAAAAATGGACCAATCTTCAGTTTTTCGTGATTATCCATACTCATAGTCACAGTCTCGGGCTTATAACTTGGGTCAACACCAGGGGGAAGCTCTTCAAAGGTTTTTTCAACAATTCCTACCGTAAACTGTGATCCATAAATTGGCGCCGGAAAACGTGGAACAATATGTTTCAATCCACCAATATGATCAAGGTGTCCATGAGTAATAACGTAAGCCTTGATTTTGTGTTTTATCTGAGCAATATAAGTAGGGTCGGCAATTTCGTAATTAATCCCAGGTAGATCTACCCCAAGGTTAACTCCACAATCTAGCACTATTGCACTATTTTGGTATTCAATAACTGCTGTGTTTTTTTCTCCGACGTCTTCTAAGCCTCCAAGAAACGAGATTTTAACTTTCTCGAAGTCGTCTGTAACTAAATTAGCTCGTTTTTTTGGCTGATTATCACCTACGGCGCTGTATTGTTCAGCGATCTTTCTGGCATCCTCATGCGATCTTTTTTGGGCACGAATAGCTGCTCCACGGGATGTATTCATACCGTTATTTTTTTGTCCACTACTTGGTGGACGATTATTACCCTTGTTGGGATTTGGTTTGTTATTCATATTTTAATTTTCTCCTTATTATCTTTTCTTGTTGAATAAAAATTTTCTAAAATATCTGGGATTTTGTTAAAATCCTCGATTAACACTTGACGCATAGACCCGTTATATAACGCGGCTGCCGGGTGATAAAGCGGGACAAAAGTGTATCCTGACTTTTTGATTACTTGGCCATGTATTTTACCAATTTGTTCTTCCGGCAAGAAGCAATTCATACTATGACGACCAAGTGTCACCACAATAACTGGCTTAATTGCTTCTAGCTCTTCCAACAAATAAGGTAAAAATTGCTCTTTTTCACTTGGCAGAGGATCACGGTTGTTTGGCGGCCGGTATTTAACGATATTAGTTATATAGACTTCTTCTCTAGAAAGCCCGATACTCTCGAGCATTTCGTCTAAAAATTTACCTGCCGCACCAATAAATGGACGCCCTTTTTGATCCTCGTTTTTACCCGGTGCTTCGCCAATAAACACAATTTTTGCGCGCGGGTTACCATGCCCAAAAACTAATTGTGTCGCAGTAGCGGCAAGGTCACCACAAATTCTACTACTCAGTAGTTTTTGATTGATAATCTCTAGTTTTTTTGAATTTGTCATAACTATTTTTTCTTTTGAAAGAAGAAGATTGCTGATTGGCATATTCTAATCGCACCCCACACGACCGCCACAAAAAAACCAATCCACTGCAAAGAACTGGCAGAATCTGTAGCTAGTAAAAATAATACGTACCCAATAAGCCACATAACAAGTCCGGTAGCCAGATAAGCCTGCGGGGTGCGGAATTGGTCTGAATTAAATCTTTTATTTTTACTAGCCATTAGTCGTAGTGTCTACCCTTCCTTTTTTGCAGCCTTGATGCTTAGATTTAGTCGGCCTTTTTCGTCGATAGCGACTAATTTAACAGTGACTTTTTCACCTTCTTTGATGAAGTCAGCGACTTTTTCTACTCGTTTTTCACTCAATTCACTTACATGCACTAGACCTTCACGACCCGGTAGAATCTCGACGAAGATTCCAAAATCTAGAATACTGACCACGCGACAATCTTTATAGATCTTTCCGACTTCAGGATCCTCGGTCAATACCTTAACCCACTGCACTGCTTTTTCTCGCGACTCTGAGTCACTTGAAGAAATCATGACTGTGCCGTCGTCCTTGATGTCGATTTCAGCACCGGTTTCAGCAATAATTTTATTGATAGTCTCTCCGCCCTTACCGATCACATCACGAATACGTTCTGGATTAATCGTAATCGTATCTATACGTGGTGCGTGTGGACTTAGCTCTTTACGAGGCTCGGCAATCGTCGTCAACATATGCTCAAGAATCTTGGCGCGTCCAACTTTGCCCTGTTCTAAAGCTTTACTCAGTACGTCAATACCTAGCCCATGTACTTTCATATCCATCTGTAACGCTGTAATTCCGTTCTTTGTACCAGTTACCTTAAAGTCCATATCGCCAGCAAAATCTTCGGCATCAGCAATATCACTTAATATCACAACTTTATCGTCTTCTTTCATTAGTCCCATAGCGATACCGCTTACAGGATTCTTGATTGGTACGCCCGCGTCCATTAGTGCTAGACAGCTAGAACAAGTCGCCGCCATACTAGTACTTCCATGTTGGCTCATAATCTCTGTTACAGTCCGAATAGTGTATGGGAATTCTTCCTCGCTAGGGATTACTGGTAGCAATGCTCGCTCTGCAAGATAACCGTGGCCAATTTCTCGACGCCCAGGACCCATCAATCTCTTAACTTCACCGATTGTATAACCTGGTGCATTGTAATGGTGTAAATAACGCCGTTGTTTATCAAATTCCATGGTATCGACAATCTGCGAATAACTAAGAGGTGCGAGTGTCACGATGTTCATACCTTGTGTCAGACCCCTAGTAAACAAACTCGAACCGTGTGCTCGTGGTAAAAATCCTACTTCACTAGAAAGTTGCCGTATATCCTCAAAACCACGACCATCAGGTCTTAAACCATCCTGTAAGATTCCTTTTCTAACATCTTTATTAGCTGCGCTAGCAAAAGCTTCTTCGTAATCACTTTTTACTTCATCAAATTCGTCACCTAATTTTTCTTCAAAATGAGCCAACATTGCTTCACGAAGTTCATGCATCTTTTCGTGTCTGGTTGGATAATCAGTCCTGATCTTTTCACCCATCTTTCCGTCAAGATAGGCATTTACCTCTTTTTGGATATCTTCACTAGGTAGACTCAAAGAATATTCCTGATCAGTTACGCCAACTTTTTTAACTAGTTCTTTTTGTATCTCAATGGCTGGTTGCATAGCGTCAAAGGCAAACTGCAAGGCTTTTGTTACTTCGGTCTCACTGACTTCATTAGCGCCAGCCTCAACCATCATGATTGCCTTATCAGTACCGGCTACAAACAAATCTAACTTACCTTCGTTTAATTCTGTTGCAGTGCCAAATGTCGTAAAGTCGCCGTTATTATCAATTCCAACCCTAACACCTGCTACAGGCCCCTCAAACGGAGCACCAGTCAGCATAAAAGCCGTACTTACAGCAATCATTGCGATTGCATCAGGACGAAAATCAGGGTCCATACTCAACACACTAGCAACACCTTGCGCTTCGTGACGATAGCCTTTTGGCCATAGTGGTCTAATCGGTCGATCAATCAAACGGCCAATTAGTATTGCATCGTCGCTTGGTCGACCCTCGCGTTTAATAAAGCGTGATCCGCTAATTTTTCCAGCCGCGTACATTTTTTCTTCGTAATCAATACTTAGCGGAAAATAATCAAAACCTTTTAGCTCGCGATTACCAACCATGGCTGTACCCAGCACAACCGTATCGCCATATCTGGCAATGACTGATGCAGAAGCCCTAAAGCCCACGCGATTTATCTCTAAACTCAGCTTCTTACCGCAAAAGTCTGTCTCTACTTTAATAATGTCTTTTTTAAATGGGTTTATAGTTTGTCCCATAATTTCCTTTCGTTATCCTTTCGGATTTTGCTTCACTACAGTGTGCATATATGGTGATCTTGTGCGATTTTAACCCATAACTGCTGCACTATAGTGAAACCCTTTTTATAGTTTTAATGTGCACAAGCTTGTCTCGAAATTCGAGATTATAGTCTATGCAAATTAGCGACGAAGGCCGAGTTTTTTTATAAGTGCTAAGTACTCATTAGAGTCCTGTTTTGCGATATATGCTAAAAGTCGTTTTCGTTTACCCACCATCTGAAGCAAACCACGTCGAGCCATGTGATCTTTTTTATTAGTCTTTAAATGATCGGTAATCTCGTTGATTCTCTCTGTCAAAATACCAACCTGCACGGCGCTACTGCCCGTGTCGGTCTTACTCTTTGCTAGATCTGAAATCACCTTCTGCTTCTTTTCTTTTGTAATCATTCGCTGTCCATATTAACATTGTTAACTTCTTTTATCAAGGGGTAAGAATATTTTTTGTGTTCATAAGTTATTAATGATGTACGGCTGGATAAAATCATTGTGCTAGCAAGAAAAATTGAATTACTCTATTATAACTGCCGGTCGGTAAACAATGCCAATATTATCACGTCCAGGTAAATCAACGCTTCTCGTAACCTGTCCATTTCCAACATAAAGAATTGGCGCTTCAATAGGGGGAGTATAAAGATCGGGGCGCCCTGTTTCCCAAATACGTTCATCAATTATATTATTATGTGTGGCTAACACTTGCATTACTTCCAGGGTAAGACCGAGCCTCTCGTCTGCTTCTACGCCTTCAACTTTCACCATAAAATCTTGATTATCTATATCTGGGTTTACATGATTCCATTTTCGCAAATCATGATATGTGTCGGACGTTTTGGCTAGGTCAATACCATTTGTAGAGCTTAAAACCACAACAGTTTTAGCCTCCACATTATCGCCATTACTAATATTTGTTGTCACTAAAGAAAAATCAGTTACCGGTCTTTTATATTTATCTGCTAAAGCCGTTCTTGTTGCTTGAGCGGTTTCTCGCAATTTGTCTGGCAACGTATCAATACTACTCTCCCAGGAAGGAACACCTTGTTCCCAAGAACGTTTATTTCGCTTTAGGCCTGTTCTTTCAGTGATTGCAGTTGCTCCAAGCAATACAGGTAACTCTAAACCTCTTCTCTCAAATATATCCGGTAACGTTGTTGCTATATCTCTTAACTCTGAATCAGTCATAGCATCTAGTAGTTTAGTAGGATTCATACTATCATATTAGCATACTTTAAGAGTTTTGTCAATTGTTAATTCTGTCATATACCGTTTTCGTCTATTAATTGCGCGCTATCAACTGAATTGTTACCAATCTGGGTACGGCGTAGGGCTGTCATATAAGCGCCCACGCCTAATTCTTTGCCTATATCACGCACCAATGATCTAATGTAAGTGCCACTACTAACAAAGGTTGTGAAACTGACATATGGATATTTGTACTCTATATTTGTTATCGAATGAATCGTCACAAGTCTTGGCTTCATCTCTGGCTTGCTACCCTCCCGGGCTAGTTTATAGGCCCTTTTACCATCCACCTTTATGGCGCTATATATTGGCGGGACTTGTTTTATTTCGCCAATAAAACTTTCAATTGTATTAATACCCTCTTCTTTGGTTGGTATCTTATCGCTAATTTTGCTAATTTCACCCTCGGCATCGTCAGTTGTACTGGTTTCACCCAACTTTAACTGCACCTCGTAGGTTTTATCGAGCTTCATATATTTATCTTGATTCTTGCATTCATCGCCAACCAACACTATCAATAAACCAGTTGCTAGCGGATCTAAAGTACCGGCATGCCCCACTTTTGGTCGTTTTAGTCCGGTCGTTTGCTTGATTAAACCACGAATTTTCGCCACTACATCAAAACTCGTCCACCCCTTAGGCTTATCTACTAAAATTACACCATTCATACGCGTTATTGTAGCTATAGGTCAATAAAATACCTAGTTTAGCTTGTAGGTGGCATCATTGGAGGCGGAACTGGGGGTGGTGTAGGCGTTGTTGGAACACTATTTACTGGGTTCATTGCCTGACTTCTGTCAACTGGTGTCAAAGGTGGTTGTACAGCTCGATTCATCGGGTTAGGACCTCGATTATCAACAGCATTCTGCGCTGGAGCAGGGTTAGAGACTATAGGGTTTGGTAAAGTTGGACTATTTGACGGCATTGGCATTGGTGTTGCACCGAGCGACTGAACAGGTGCCGGTGTTTCTGTTGCAGCACTCATTACTGCATTTCTCGCGGCATCGAGATCTGGTTTTGCCCCAAGTGTTGTTGGGGCACTAGGAACACTGCTAGTACTAGGAATCGGGCTAGACTGAACATGTGGGCTATTCACTGATTTTTCGATATCAACTATTGTTTTATCGGACAAATCTGGGCTTAACGGGTTAAGTGCAGGTGCTGTCGAATAAGTTGGTCTAATACTAGGTCTTGATGGTGATTCGTTCAATGGATTAACGGCGCTGTCTAATGATTCGGGCTGAGTATTAGCTGTTAGTGTGCCGCCCATGGTTGGTGCTTGAGTTGAATATGACTGCGCCGATCCACCTTCTTCTCGTGCTTGAGATGAGTTTAACGTATTTGCACCATCTAAATTATGATTCTCGAGCTTTACATCCCTAATCGGCGAAACATATTTACTCACAGGTCGCGCTGGAGGAATAGTTACAGGGGTCGGATCGCTAACTCTGTGCTCTAACATCTCGTGTTCAGCCTCATCAAGGCTATGATCAATATCTAGCTCTCCATCAGCTTTTTGCTTAGGATTTTTACGAATGTTAGTCGGCACTGCCTGAAGATTAGTTGCAACTAATTGTTGGTTTGCTCCGGCTGCCATAAGCTTCGCACTAAGGCCCATAGTTAGTGGCGAGGTTTTTTCATTACTAAATCTCTTTGTTTCGGCGACTATACCCGTCAAAAACGCAGTAGCCATCTGTGCATCAAAACTATTTGGCTTTATGACCTCTGCAATATCGGCAAGCATTTCACACAGGCTACTGGCCTTATCGTCTTGTAGATCAAGAGTACCAAGAGGTGCTCCAAGGCTATTTGATATAGATATGACAGTTGCGTCATGCAAAATTCGACCGTGGGCTACAATAGCTTTATCCAAATCATCCCTATTGTGTACTCCAAGCGCGATAACTACATCAACATTAAAATCACCCTGACTAAAGTCAAAATCTTTATCAGAAATCGAAGTTTTATATGGCGTAATAAATATCTTTACTACTTTGTCTTCTACTTTATAACGTAATTTATCTGCCTTGGTCTTATCCAGCGAAATAATAAAATCGCGCAAGCTATCGGTAGTTTTCTCTAGAGTATCATCGGGCTGCAAAAACTCGATCGTTGAAGGTACGTCCCCACTAAATACCGCAGTCGCATGTTTGCCGAGTTTGTTCAAAAACAAAGTAATACCAATACACGCCGATAATTGGTCTACAGAAGGATTAGAGCTAACTGTTACTAGAACATTCGTAGCTTGTCCTAAACGGTCGATGATACTTTGTCTTGAAGTTTGATCCATATTTTTATTTTTTTAATCTTCCCTAAAAGTCTACCATAACCACTATGCTTTGTCTACCCAATTATTATTGAAGTCTTTAGGCTTAATGCCACAAATTATCTTTCTCTGTTTCCCTCTTTACAAAATCACTTTAGCTTTGTATAGTTGAAACTCGAATATTTAGTAGAATTCATTTTAGAGAGGAACAAATTCTTACATGCCAATTATCAAGTCAGCCAAAAAACGAGTTAAAATTGCAGAGAAAGCTACTGCTAGAAACAATCGAACCCGAAAATCTATTCGTAATTCAATCAAAGCCCTACAAACAGCAATAGAAAAATCGGATAAAAAGAACATTCCAAAACTCATGAGCGAGGCACAAAGTGCAATCGACCAAGGTGTTAAGAAGAACATCCTACACAAGAACAAAGCTGCCCGTAAAAAAGCTCAGCTATCAAGCAAAGTAAAAGCCGTTGGGGTAAAACCTTTGGCCAATGCTAAAACTACCGCACCTAAAAAAGCTCCAACAAAGTCAACTACCAAAGCTAAACCAGTAGCAAAAAAGAAACCTGTAGCAAAAAAGTCCTAAGAAACAGCTTCGCTGATATCAAGAAGTAAATTTTTTAATACATTGTCGCTATCAATTGACTCACTTTTTAAGCTTACGTCTAACTCTGCAACTTTATTGATTAACTTTTTTAGATACGATTTATTGATTCTACGAAGTACATGGCGTGATTTATCTACTACATAAGGATTAAGCTTGGCTTGTTTTGCAATATCAGACGGCGTTTTATTATCAGAAAATTTGATAATCGCAAAAATGTGCAATTGCCAAATAATCATCCCCAGTATTGCTATTGGCTCAACTTTTTGCGCACGCTGTTCTTCATAGATTGCCAGTGTTTTTGAATAATCCCCACTAAAAGCCGAGTCCAGTAGCTGAAAAACCGTGCTTTGGGGAGAATTTACTGTTAATAACTCAATATTACTCTGGGTAATAATCGGCTGATATGCCAATAACTTATCTATCTCGTTATTTAGTTTTATCTGATCATTACCTGTCTTATCTATCAATAGTCGCGTTGACTGCTGGTCTATTGAACCACCACGGTTTTTGACCTCGTTTGTTACCCATTTATCTAGGCTTATATGATTATCGATATTAAACTCTAGGAAGTCTGTTTTAGCTTTTATGAGTTTATACAGCTTTGAGCGTTTATCGATGTTACGCATAACAAGCACGAGATCTGACTCTTCAGATCTGGACAAAAAATCTTCGATGTTATCAGTTAACTCCTTATTTTTATCAACATTTTCGATTACAACTAATTTTTTGTCACTAAATAATGAAGTATTAGTGACTGAATCAATAACTTGTTCATAAGAATCTTCTTCCCCATCATATTGTTCTAGATTTATTGCGCCATATTTTTTGATGAAGTTATTTTTCAAATCAGATAATCTTGAATTAATGGCGTAGGCATTATTACCGCAAATTGAAGTTATCATTTTTGCCTATTCTTTGATGGCTTTAATTCAGCAATCACCATAGAACCATCAGTAATATAATGGTGTCCAAAGCCATTCCTGGTTTTATAAGCACTAAAAAAATGCTCAATACGATTGGCTTTCGATATTCGCCCTGCAGTCTGTAAACTATTGATAATAAAATCTCGTTCTTTATCTACATTAGAATCGATACTATGAGTAAACTGCATCGTGAACAACGATAATCCTACCGCCTCATCATATGTCGCCGCACCTAGCCAATCTACTTTATGCCCACCCGGCAGATACCAACCTTTTGGCGCTTTCCAGAACCTAATATGATGCCTTTTTCTGGGATTATTCTCGACCTCCATCTGAAAAGCAAAATCCTGCTTGTTACCAAATAGTATGGCATCGCTTACAGGCGCCGAGGGGTAGCTTTTTCGAAGTGCCACCGATTTAACCATGAGCCATATGGACCTAACAGTTAGCTTTTCAGCAAGTGTCCAACCGGCATCCTCCATTGCGTAAATAAGGTCACGTTTATTGCCGTTGATAGCCATATTTACGGGGTCGCATAATAGTCCGTCAACCGTTCTTGTCCTGCCGATAAAATTATCAGGTACATAGATCCTAGACAGCAATCTATGTATTCGGGGCAAGACAAAATATGCTGTCACCAGCCAAAGAATGGTTAGACTAATCAGTACGTTATCGCGCCTCCAAACTTCCGGTAGAAGCGTCGTGTATATTAAAAAAACAATCGAAACCGAAAACAAAAAAATCAACAATCTTTTTAGTAAAATCCCAAACGACCAAATGTACTTCAACTAACTCTCCTCTATCTTTTGACAGCTCGGGCAGACATGCGTCCCCCTACCTGCCACCTTTAGCTTTTGTATTATTGTACCGCACTTTACGCACGGCTGACCGTCTCTACGAAACACTAAGGCAAACTTTAAATAACTGCCTTTTTTGCCTTCAGCGTCCACATAATTCCTGTCCGTTGAACCACCAAGCTCAATACTTAGCTTCATTATCCTACGGAGCTCGGTGTACAGCTTGCGTAATTTTGCCTCACTAATATCTCCAACAATTGTTTTTGGATGAATTTTTGCAGCGAACAATGACTCGTCGGCATATATATTCCCTACACCAGCTATCACTGTTTGGTCGAGAATTACTGATTTTATGTTAGAGTTTTTTCTTTTTAACAATCTAATTTTAAACTGGGGGAATTTAAAGGCATCTTCCAAAGGTTCTGGCCCAACTTTTTTGAAAAAATCAATATTTGGCACTTCGATTGTTGGTAGCAAACGCATCCATCCAAACTTTCTCTGATCATTAAAAAACAATTTTGAATCCTTAAATCCAATAGTCACTCTAGTGGATTTATCCGGTAGCTTACCGATCAAACTATCATTAGGATGCCCTGCCCCGTATCGCGTTTTAGAATCGTTTGACCTATACACTAATTGACCTGTCATCTTAAGATGGATAACTAAAGAGTATTTCGAATCAAGATCAATAATCAGAACCTTTGCTCGGCGCTTAACGGATAAAATTTTTGCACCAATTAAGAAATTTTTAACATCACCCGGCGAGTTTGGGAAGCCTTTTGGCCAATCAAACCGTACATCAATAATCTTCTGGCCAATTATTAACTTGGATAACCCACGCCGAACTGTTTCAACCTCTGGCAACTCTGGCATAGGTTAATTGTATCAATATCTGACCTACATAATTGTTATAATCTAATAAATGACTAACGACATTCGAGATATTTTATTCAAAAAACAATTTAAGGAACCCGAAGAGTTTAAAGTTATTCGAGATTTTGTACAAGATAAGTTTCAAGAGAAGGTAGATTTAAAACTACAAAATAAAACCATTGTTATAAAGGTAAAAGGCTCCGCACTTGCCGGAGAACTGCAATTATCAATTCACGAACTTCAGGGCTTACTCCCAAAAAAAAAGTCTATAAGAATACAAGTCAGCTAGCGCCTGGCATTTGGGCTTCTAGTAGCATCCCTACGACAGCTTGCACATCTTCAACCCTATTTTCTATTGGACCACCTTCGCCACCACTATCGTCAACATAAGGGTTACATACATCGGACACACCAAAGACTGCTAAACCTCCAACTTGTGCAACGTGTGCTAGAACTTGACCCTGTGATTCCAAAATAAATAGTGATTTTGCTTCTGGCATTTTTATTATCCTGCTTACGCCTGTTATTATACTCTTTTTTGTCAACCGTTTTTGGACAATAACTCTTCTAGACTGTTCTTAAAATCATCAAAACTAGTATACATAATACCCTGCATCCCGACCTGTTCTGCGCCTTCTGCCATACGTTTTTTATCATCGATAAATACACAAGCCGAGGGTTCAACACCAAGTTTGTTTGCGGTATATAGATATGCTCTGGGGTCTGGCTTGAGCGCCCCTATTTCTCCGCTTACCGCCAGCACATCAAAATAATCCTGCTGTTTTCTATCATGATCGAACATTCTCTCGATAAACCCAGCGCCCACATTTGAGAGTATGGCGGTTTTATAGTTTTTCTTAAGATCTTTTATATAGTCTAATAATTCCCAATCTGCGCCTCGCACCTTATCAAGCTCAATGTCTAATTCTGCTCTTGGGATATTGAAAATTCTTGCAACCTCATCCCAAAAATCATCACGGCTTATTTCACCACGATCGCATACTTTCCGTATTTCTCGTATCTTTTGTTGCTTGGCATTATCATTTTTCAGATAAATACTCTGAACCATTGTTAGCGTATCTGGATAAATCACTCCAAAACAATCAAATATTATCGCCTTAATCATACGTCTCTACTTTAAGCGTTTTCGTTCGCTATACAAACACTAGAATTCAGTACGAAGAGTAAGCTCGTCGTATTCAACTACTTGATCTTCAAAAAGTTTGTTCACCCCGCTAATCGAACCAGCAAAATCCCCATCCTTCTTACTACAACTTGTAGCCCATGCTGGTTTTGGCGCACCATCAGTCGTAACATTAACTAGACTATAGTTATACAGCTCTCCACCTGAGCAAAGCCCCGGGATACTCACCCCTTTTCTAGGTTTTTGTCTTAACGTAAATCCCGCGTTATACAACGCCGATAAAAAGACTTCGTACGCCTGTTGATTATTCGAGTTTCTTACAGATTTTACCTCAGTAAAATCATAGCCTTTAAATAATGTTGCTACAACTTCGTCTCTGTTAACGCTTATAGTGAGTTCTTGGTGTTCTTTATTGCTAACGACCCTACCTCTTATATGTAGCTGAGCACTTGCCCCAGATTTTGCAAATTCAGTTAACTGAGTTTGTTTGGCTTCTTGTTTCTTGCTATCTGACCCGCCCCAAGGAATAGCAAATATAATCAGTCCACCAATGATTACAAACGCTACCAAAGCCATAACTGCCAAAAACTGTCTCATTACTCACATATAATACAATACTTTTCTATGTTAAGCAACCCTAAATACTTATTCAACGTGCTTCGCGATACTCTGAATATAGCTATGACTAAATAGGTGTTTATTCTCAAATTCTTTCGATAATCTATCAATGATATTTATCTGTTTAATTTTTATTCTATCGATCTTCTTTAGAGCCTGAGCAACACCATCAACATCTTCCGCTACAACGTCACATGTGGTGTAAACAAAAGGATCTTTATAATTCTTTATTTCTTGTTCAAAAAATACTCGTTTTTTACCATTAAATTTTCCACCCTTTTTGGCTAGCCCAATGACGGGTTTATCAAAATACTTTGCAATAAGTATCTCCTGAGAACCCCCTATGCTAATATCATCAGAAAGATAAACAACAAACACATCACACTGCTTTATCATAAATGCATCACCCCCAAAAACCATTTCCTTGTTGTTCTGGTCTATACCAGATTTTGTTGGGTCTATGCATATAATTTTTATCCCTGACAGCTTTTGAAGCTCATTACAAAAATCATCTCTCCAATAATGCGTACCAAAACTAGACTCTTTAGATACCTTACCTGCAACATAAACTTTCAGACTCTTCATAGTTCGCCCCAGGTTTTGCCAAAACTAGTATCAACGGTCAACTTTATAGGTAGTTTTATGACGCTTTCCATTGTATCTTTTATTAATTTTGCGGTCTTTTTTGCTGATTTTTCGGGACACTCTACTATCACACTGTCGTGAATCTGGAGTAGCATCTTGCAATCATCATCCAACTTATTATCTATTTCGATCATGGCTTTTTTCATGATATCGGCAGCACTTCCCTGAAATGGCATGTTGACTGCGGCTCTATAGGCGGATTCTCTAACCATAAAGTTAGATGACTTAACATCAGGTGTTGGTCTTCGACGACCAAAAATATTCTCTACATAGCCTAGGTCATGGGCCTGTTTTTTAACAGAGTCAATATATTGCAGTAACTTTGGCCTTACTTCAAAAAACTTATCAATAAACTCTTTAGCTTGCCCATATGTCATACCTGTTGCCGATACCAAGCCATGAGGCCCAAGTCCATACATTATCCCAAAATTAACAACTTTGGCGTCACGACGCATTGATTTTGTTACATCTTCAACTTCGCGACCATAAATTAGTGCGGCGGTGGCTTGATGTACGTCAATGTCTTCATTGAATTGTCGGATTAACTCTTTGTCGTCAGACAAATACGCAGCTAAGCGCAACTCAAACTGACTATAATCGGCGCTGACCAGCATATTTCCCTTCTCGGCAATAAAAGCCTCACGAATTCGTTTGCCTAGCTCAGTCCTAACAGGAATATTCTGCAAATTAGGATCGGTTGAGCTCAGCCGTCCAGTTTGAGCGATAGTCAAATTAAAAGTCGTATGTATGCGAGAATCTTTATCTACCATCGTCGGCAATGTATCTACGTAAGTATTTTTTAGTTTCGTCACTTCCCTGTACTGACTAATGAGATTGATAATTGGATGTTGGCCACGCAATTTATCTAGTTCTTTGGCGGCCGTCGAATAGCCTGTTTTGCCCTTTTTTATACCATCTGTCGAAAGTCCAAGATCATCGAACAAAATATTGGCAAGTTGTGACGGACTAGAGATGTTAAATTCTTTATCGGCAAAACCATAAATCTCTTGAGTTAGATCACTAATCTTGTCATCAATCTCAACCGATAAAACGTCCATATATTGTACGTCCAGTTTGATCCCAGCATTTTCCATGCGCCCTAAGACCGGAATAATCGGCGCCTCAATACTGTTAAAAACTTCTTTGAGTTTTTTATTATTTGCTTTGTCAAATTCCTTGACTAGATATTTATGTAGCCTATCAATCACTGTTAGTTCTAAAATTAACCTTTCTTCATCTTCAAGATCAGTCGCTTCTATCTCAAGATCTAGATATTCTCTAGCAAGTTCGGCGGTTGTTTGACTACGGATTAATGGGTTAAGTAAAAAACCAGCTATCTGGGTGTCAAAAATTGTACTATTTTTTGTCTCTACTCCGGCTAGCCAAAGTCCTTTGAGCAACTTTTTTATATCGGCACTGACATAATTCTTGTTCGCTAACACTTCCTGTATATTTTTTTGGTTCAAAATCTCTGAAGTAATCGTGCATATTTCCTCATTCTTTTCGTTCAACATATATAACTTATCGATTTGGTCATGATTGATATCATTGAACTTAGCAAGGATAAATACCTGGTCTTTGTTTATAAAACTTTTAAGATACAGTGAGTCTGTAACAACTTTAACTTTTGGGATATTTAATCCATGATTTTTAATCTCTTGTTTTTCCTCAGATTCGGCTATCTTCATTACTTCCGGTAATTGCCGTACAAGACTTTTGAATTGCAGGCTTTCTAGCTTATCCTTAACTGCCCGCGGATCGCAATTGCTAATATCAAGATTTTTCAGATCTAACTTAATAGGGGCGTCAGTCCATATCGCCGCCAACTTTTTACTTAGATATGCAGAATCTTTTCCAGCCTCTAATTTTTTACGCAAACTATCTTTAATAAGATCCAGATTATCGTATACCTCATCAAGGGTTTTATATTCTTTAAGTAATTCAACTGCGCCCTTCTCGCCAATCCCAGGTACGCCCGGTATGTTATCTGAGCTATCACCTTTAATCGCCTTAAGATCCAAGAATTGATTAACTTCAATACCGTATTTATCCCGAAAGCTTTCTGGATGAAATAAATCAATATTCGATAATCCCTTTTTTAAAGCGTAGACATGAACATTACCATTTATAACCTGCAACAGATCTAAATCACTAGTTACCAGTGCCGTATCAATGCCTTTTTCTTTTGCCTGTACTGCAAGCGTACCCATAATATCGTCAGCTTCGTAATCATCTAACTCGTAAAGTGGCCAGCCAAAAGCTTCTAGCAGGTCGTGCAGTAGGGGTATTTGATCGTAAAAATCCGGCGGTGCTGGTTTGCGACCAGCTTTGTATTCTGGATACAACTCTACACGTTTTCGGATATTTGTTTTTTGTTTATCCCACGCTACACATACGTAGTCTGGCTTTAGTTTACGCATAACTTCGAGTGCCATGCTGGCAAATCCAAACACACCGCCTGTCGGAACACCGTCTTTTGTGCTCAAGTTTGGCATAGCATAATAACCGCGATAAAATACGCTCTTGCCGTCGATTATCACCAGTCGCTTACGCTCGCCTTTTTCCTCCTCAACCATACATTACTAGTATACGGCAGGCTGATATGATTGGCTATGTGCTCAAAATTTTTGGTCTATCAATCGATTACCCAACTTTCTTATCCGTTCTATTCTTGATTGGCGTAGAATTGACCCTGTTTTTATTTGATGCTCCATACTCTCAGGTACAGGAGGTGGAACTATTTTGAATATTGGCTCAGCAGAATAATCATAGTCGTCTCTGTAAATCAAAGATCTTTGCTCAATCCAGTCAGTCCAATACTCTTCTTTGTCATAATCAATATCTTCTCCAATAGGTCCACGAAATTTGATATTGTAATTTGTCGTTAGGTCTTCTTCAAATTCCAAGTACGTATTATCTAATAACTCAATAGGTTCTTGCATTCGCGCTAATTTACTAGCGGTTTCAAGCAAACATTTGGCCCTAGTTTCATCTGCATCCGGTAGATACAAACCGGACTCTAGACCTGCCCACTCATGTTCGCTATTAACGCTAAAATCAAATCGTGGAATTTTCAAAAACACATCATACGGTACTGATTGGCCCGCGCGGCCAATCGAGCCGTCTCTTCTGATCTTCCACCAGTCAATTCCGTACTGCCATAGTTTCTCGGGCCACTTATAATCCTCGGCTAACAATATATCTATATCTTTATGGTCTGTTAGATATTCATCGCGTATATCATGAGTTTTAAGTTGCATTTCCTCCGCTACTCCGCCTATCAAATATCCAACAAGTCCTGTTTGCGCGAGTAGCTCGTGAGCCGTTCGCAATGCTTCAATCCCCTTATTAGGCGATGGCATTGGCTCTAGCTCTGGATAAATTGGAATAGCTTCTACAGTCGCCACTTTAACACTCTGTCCTTGCCCATATCCCCCTGATAGACCACCACAACTCATTCTTGACCTCCTTGATCTATATCGCGTAATTGTTCATCTATTATCTTTAACACGTCCTTAACTTTCGTCTGAAAATCATCATTCGGTTCGATCGTCACGAGATTTGGGTGCAACGACCAAGCTTCAAGCGTTTTTTGCTCGGCTTCCCTAACTTGCTCTACAGTGTCTTCAACTCTTTCTTGGGCAGATGAAGCTTGTTGGTAGGCGCTTTCGCCAAGTAGCGCAACCGAGGCTAGATGTATAACCAGACTGTATCGACCAATTATCTCGCCGACATCGCTAACTTTATAGCGTTCTAAAAACTCGCTAACCCCTCCCCTAAAGTATGCCACTTGATCCAGTAGCCCGCGGTCGCATACCAGTAGTTGTTTATTAGTACGCGTGGCAATCTCGGAATGATTGGCTTCCAATGATTGTTGCAAGGTAAACAATGGGTCCTGCAAAGTCATCTGCCACCTCTCGCTATAAGGTAGCGAATCGCTCGGCAATGGAAAGCCACCACCTATTAACATATTTGCTGCCTCTGGGACCGTTTCTACCTGTTCTGGAAACGACTCCTGAATGCGACTTAGAATCGTAGACTTTCCGGCGCATGGACCACCAGTTAGTACGACTTTCGGGATATTATTGTTCATCCTTTTTTCTCCAATCTGTCTTATCTCTATGTTCTGACACCTTCTTGAAGAGTTCGTCACCCCCAGTATTAACATCTGGGTGAAGTCTTTTTAGTAGATTCTTTATTATTTTTTTCTGAGCCTTAGTCGGTTTCATATCGGCAAGCGATTCCCCCATTTCCCCAATTATGCTATCGACTTCTTTCTCCAGCCATAGATACTCGGACAAAGCTATGG
Organism: uncultured Candidatus Saccharibacteria bacterium; assembly: GCA_964510945.1. Classification (GTDB taxonomy): domain Bacteria; phylum Patescibacteriota; class Saccharimonadia; order Saccharimonadales; family JAGQNJ01; genus DAISWO01. The sequence continues at coordinate 142,843 of CAZEED010000002.1, read as the reverse complement.
TAGTTGCTCCGTTTAGCCAATCCAGTACTTGGGTTTTTATTTCTATTCCCGCTTCAGTCTGCCCAAAGACCGGTTGTTCGCTTTCAGACCTTAGCTTAAATACGCTATCGTCTACCATTGTTTCAGGATCTTCTCTTAACCGGTTGGCAAACGCCTTAACCTGCGCGAGCGTCTCCTCTTCTTCAGAAGACCAGGTAATATCCTGATCTAATTCTTCATCGCCATTCCAATGTATGTTTTGAAAACGAAACGATATTGGACTTGTGGGTGAAATTGTCAAGGTTCTGTAGGTATCACGCCAGGCCCCATCGTAATCTTGAGTCAAACTTATCGTTTCTGGATCAGTTGAATAAGGTGGTTCTGTTGAAATGTCTCGCCCTTTAAGCCAAGCTCTATCATTTCCTAGCCCATCCTTAACTGAGTTGTTTCGAATCCGGTAAAGCGCCGCACCCCATATTAAGCTAATATCATCGAGATCCTCGATACTTGGCTCACTCGTTCTAAGTCCTGCTTCTCGCAGTAAAATGCCTCCGTTTGCAAGTTCTATATTTTGATCTTTTTCCATAATTATTGGTCCTTATCTAAATTGATATACTTATGATTTCGGCTATAAAAAAAGCCGAAGATATCGGCTAGCATTGTTCTTTTGGCATAAAAAAACCTCCTCTTTTGTTGTTAGAGGGGGTTGTCGGTTTTTCGAAACCTCTTTTAAAATACTACATATCTATGATTATGTCAAGTACTTTATTAAGGCTTTTTCGGCCTCATTTCTAAATGTCTTAACATCATTTCCGTCATTTTCTAGGAATATATCAGCTTTTTCCTTAACTGCACTCATATTAAGGGTAGCCGAGTCACCTACAGGCGTCATCTCCCGCTCTTGTTCTGCTAAAAATTCCTCAAAACTTTTTCCTTCCTCAGCGTGAGTTGTTTGACGTTCGTGAAGATTTTTTTGTATTCGATCATATCTAACGCGCGGATCAGCATCTACCCATACAACTTCACCGCTCAATTGGTGTACGCTATCTACTTCACCAGGATGACGAAGACTACCAACTACTAGGCCAGCATATGCTTTACTAGATTTATTGAACATTTCAACAGCCTTATCAACTATCGCACCCATACCAAACTCTCTTCGCCACTCAGCGCTAAGTTTTGCTTTGTTTGCTCGATCGATTGGCAAACCTCTCTGATTAAGCTCCGCAACTAACATTGCCGAAGCATCTGCAAACAAATAGCCGTATTTTTCAGCTAACATTTTTGATACAGTATCCTTTCCGCTACCGTTAGTTCCAGAAATCCCAACTATCTTCATAGGCTATATATTAACAAATAAACTTCGATTATTATGTAGTTTGCGTTTGTTGGGCGTCCGGCTTGTCCTGAGGATATTCGTCAAACACACAACAAAAAAGCTGAGGACTGTTTGAGGAGATTTATCGACGAGTTCCGCAAGCTGTTGTGTGGCTTGACAAGAATATACATCAAGACAAATGGATAGCCCACTGGTTTTGGTTACTTTTGACAAAACAAAAGTAACAAGTTTTTTGTTTTTGGAAAAAACTATTTTATATAATCGTGAAGTTTGCGGCTATCTTTATGTTTGCGAAGTTTTGCAAGCGCTTTGGCTTCAATCTGTCGAATACGCTCACGCGTAACGTTGAATTCTTGACCAACTTCTTCCAGTGTATGCGATCGTCCATCTTCTAGACCGAATCGTAATTTTAATATCTTTTGTTCTCTATCAGATAAGGCGCTTAGCATAATTTTGACGTGTTCTTTTAGGAGGGAACCCGTGGCCGATTCTTCTGGTGTTACGGTATCTTCGTCTTCAATAAAGTCCCCCAGCACGCTGTCTTCTTCATCCTCACGCACACTAGCATCTAGACTAGAAATATCTTGTTTAATCTTCATGATGTGTTCAACTTTTTCGACATCAATTTCCATCTCTTTAGCAATCTCTTCGTTAGTTGGTTCTCGATTTAGCTCTTGAGTTAATCGACGTTGCGTACGAAGTAATTTATTGATTGTCTCAACCATATGTACGGGAATACGAATAGTCCGAGCTTGATCGGCAATAGCACGGGTTATAGCTTGTCTAATCCACCATGTTGCATAAGTACTGAATTTAAAACCTTTGTCTGGATCAAACTTTTCTACAGCACGAAGTAATCCGGTATTACCCTCTTGAATCAGGTCGAGTAGGTCCAACCCGCGTCCGACATATCGCTTGGCAATTGACACCACAAGACGCATGTTTGCCTCAGCCATTTTGTCTTTAGCGCCTTTTTTACCATTCACTACTTCATACGCTAATTTTAGTTCTTCGTCAGGTTTCAGAAGTGGGATTTTCCCGATCTCTCGCAGATAAAGTCGGACGGAGTCATCAGCAATATCATCAAGAAATACCTTATCTTCAACCTTGATCTTCTCTTCTTCCTCTTCTTCAACCCACTCGTCGGTAAAGTCTTCGACATTAGGTTCGGTCGCCTCGATAATCTCTATCTCTGCCTTATCTAGTTCTTTATAAAATTTTTCTAGTGTAACAATGTTATCTGGAGTATCTGGAATAAGCTTAAAGATCTCGCGTTGTTCGAGCTTTTTTTCTTCTTTTTCTGCTTTTTTTAACAACTTTTTCTTGGCTGACTCGATCTCTTTTGAAGTCAACTTCTTTTTTTTCTTCGCCATAATAATAAATTATCCCCTTGTGCGCTTTAACATTTGATTAAGTTCTTGGTCTCTCTCGATTAATTTGTTTTGTCCAGATTCATCCGCTTCCCTCATTTGCTGAGCTAACTGATGTTTTTGATTTTTGACATAATTCTCTATCACGTGGACCTGCAATCGAGTGGCTTCGTATTGAAGCTCTACAAACTCGAGGTTGGAATAGAGTTCCTCATAAAGTACTTCCAGGATTTTACCATAATCATCGTTTTCTCGCAACCGCTCTGACGCCTTATCGCTCCCCAGAAGACGAGCATAAAGAACTCTAGCAGGCTCGCTACTAAACATTTCAACGGCCAAACTCTCTAACAAATTACGAAACTCTACATGTTTTAGACATAGTGCTAATAGCTGGTTCTGTGATTTTGTATTGTCGGCTTGCTGTGAGGTCACTTTCTCGACCTCAACTTTTTTGTAGCGCACCGATTTATCGATGTCTTTTTTGGTATGTGTAAATTTTTTGTTCAAAGCACTTTTATCGACTTGAACAATTTCAGCCAACCGAGTCAAATAATGATCTTGTTCGACCGAATCAGTGAGTTGATTGATAACCGGCAAAATAGCATCAGTAATGGCTTTTTTACCACGCGCCGAGCTAGGATCATTCTTAGCTCTGTACTGATTTATTAACCAGTCCAGCGCATAATCGTAAGAATTAATCACTTCTCGCCACACTTTAGGATCCTTTTTGATTAACTCGTCAGGGTCTTTACCGTCAGGAATCGTAATTATACTTAGATTTATATTAGTTTTACTCGCCAGTGGTATAACTCGCTCCATGGCGTTCAACCCTGCCTTATCCTGATCAAAGGCTAACCGCACATCGTCTGTAAATCTAGCTAACTCTTTTAAGTGCATCTCGGTCATGGCTGTGCCAGCGCTCGCTACCACATTAGCTATTCCAGCTTGGTGGGAAGCGATAACGTCTAGGTTCCCTTCTGCTACGACCACAAAACCATCTGTTCTAATCTGATCTTTAGCAAGATGTAGTCCAAAAACATTGCGGCCTTTATCATAAAGCACTGTTTGCGCCGTATTAATATATTTTGGGCCGCTATCATCGTCAGCTAATAATCGGGCTGTAAAGCCAATCACTCGCCCTTGACCATCGCAGAGTGGCACCATAATCCGACCGCGAAACATGTCAGAGACTCGACTATATCTATCTGTAGCCAATCCAGCACTGATTATCTCTTTATCACTAAACTTTTTACCCCTTAGGTACTTAGTTAGCGCATCACCAGTGTTGGGCGAGTAACCAATTTTAAACTTCAAGGCAGTTTCTTTGGTGTAGGCCCGCTTTTTTAATATATATTCTAAGGCAGTCTTGTTTTTTGAAAACTGCAGTTGATAAAACTTCGTGGCTGTCTCTAGGCACTGATATAGTCTATCTTTTTGTTTGGTTCGATTAGCATAGTCTCCACTGCGGTATTTGCTCAAATCAACGCCAGCCTTACGTGCAAGAATCTCTAGCGCGCCCTTAAAGTCCACCCCCTCCATCTCCATGACAAAGCTAAACATATTGCCACCCTTACCACTACTAAAATCGTGCCAGATCTGTTTTTCAGGACTAACCATAAAACTAGCCGTCTTTTCATTACTAAAAGGGCTAAGGCCTTTTAGGTTACGCCCCGCCCGTTTTAACTCAATATATTCGCCAATAACGTCTTCAATACCCAGTCTCTGTTTAACATCCTCTACCGCATCCATATATATAGCTTATAGCTAAGTGCTGAAAGCTGAAAGCATTAACATTGCTTAGGGTATAGAATCACATTGGCACATTAAACCTAATTCTGGTATCTGTAAGTCTCTTATGCTTAAATATAACCCATGGATCCTAGTCAACAACCAGTTCAACCACCAGTGCCGATAATACCCCCACCGCCACAACAACCTCTGGACACTAATCAGTATGATTTTATCAATAATCCCGCTCCTACGTCATCGGGTAAATCAAAATTTTCATTTAATGGTTCGTCCAGTAAATTAAAAATGATAGCAATTGGTTTAGCTGTTTTTACGGTACTCGTATTAGTCTTCAGTTTAGTTTTGGGTGGTCGTGGTGGTGGTGATGTTGAGACACTAACGCTCATTGCAAAAAAACAAAATCAAATAATTGCACTGGCTAAAATCGGTACCGACAAAAGTGGTGGAGTAAAAGCTCAGAATCTGGCAATCGCTACTTCTCAAACCCTGCAAACCGACCAAAATCAAACTATTGCGTTAATCACAAAGAACGGCAAGAAAGCCAAGCAAAAAGAATATGCTGTAGCGCCGGACGCAAAAGTAATCAACGAACTTTCGCAGGCCGCAACCAACGGTAGATTTGATGAGGTCTTCACAAGTAATATGAAAACTGCTTTAGAAGAATATCAAGCTTTCTTAAAGACTAGTAATGTAAAATTAAGCGGGCCTCTGGCTAAACAATCTGTGGCAAATTATTACCAAAATGCCGGACTCCTGCTTGAAAGCATAGTCCGCTAACCGTTATCTACATCCCCGGGATATCACCAGTTACTTTTGCCACCAACTCGTAAGAATGCCTTACAAGATCTTTAATATCCTGATCTGTTAATTGTCCTGCCAGCACGATCGTATTCCAGTGTTTTTTATTGAGATGATAACCCGGCATGACGGATTCGTACTTTTCCCGCAGGTGAACTGCTAGCGTCGGGTCACACTTTAGGCTAACCTTTAAAGGGTCTGTATTCTCTGGGACGAGCGCAAACATTTTGCCATCATCTTTTGGTCCAATTTTATACACAGCCACGTCCTTGCCAAAGGGATAGTCCAGCCAAGCCGTAGGCATAGATAAAATTATATCCTCGAGCTTTTTATGATCCATTCTTCTTGAACCAATCTAGGTAATATTGAAGCTCGGCGATGGAACCCTGAATATCTTCAAAGGCACGATGCACCTCTGGCTTTTGGAAGGCTTTACCAAATTTGCCGTGCATGACAATCTTCCAAGCACTAACATCTAGCATGCGATAATGCAGTTTTAAATCTAGTGCTGGCATCCATTGAGTAATAAATTTACGATCATTGTATATAGAATTGCCAGCCAGTATTGCCGTTTCCTTGCCAAAAGTTTGCTCCATGATTGCCAGTAATTCTTGTTCGACAAGCAAAATTGGCTTGCCACTTTCAAGGTTATTTACAAAATTATCGCGATTTTCTGGATAGCTTTGCCACCAATTATTCGCCTGCATGCGCTTTACTACCATGGCTTTTGGCTGTTTTACCCTCGCCTCATAACTTGCCAACGTTTTAAAATCCATATCTGTTATCTCAGCAGCAATCTCTAGAATTACATCTTTTTTAGGGTCGAGACCAGTCATTTCTAAGTCTACCCATAGCAACTTGGTTGGACGGACGTTCTTATCTTTCATAACGGTCATTATATCCTTGTTTTGCGTCATTGCCCAAGCTCGCTGAGCGTTTGTGTCCAATTTGCACGTTTTTCAATTGCTGATTGAAGTGATTTATCGCCTTTTTTGGTAACATGCGTGCTATTGTCTCCAGCAACAAGATCAAATTTTAACTTATAACGAGGCTTTGATAAACCGGCGACAATTTCTAAGCAGTTATTTGTATGCTTTTGACACTTGTCGCCTATATCAAGCCATTTTTGTAAACTATCGTCATAATCAACTGACATCTTTAAATCAACACTAGCACTACGCATGCCCTCTGCGTCTATTTGGTCGAAGATAAAGTTACCAGTCGAATAAAAAATTAGTTTTTTCTTATAGACTTCGCTGTTTTGTACCCAATGTGGATTATTGGCAATCACAAAATCAGCCCCCGCATCAATAACCTGATGGGCGATATCTTGTTGTATGGGAGTTGCACTAGTCAGATACTCTTGCCCCATATGCACAAAAGCAAACACCGGCATCAATTTTGCATATTTTTTCATAACTTCAATTTCTCCAGGCACCGGTGTGCGGTAAAAATAATGCCATGCACAAAATGCCACCGGTAAAGATGAAGCTTTTTGTTTTTTATCCGACAGTTTTAGCCTAACTGGCAAAGCAATAACCTGACAAGTGTCGTCAGTCAGCGAAGGATCAAAATGGCCAAAAGTCTGGGCGCCGGCTTTTATGACAGCTTGCTTAGTTTTGCTATAACCATCCAATCCCTGATCTCCACTGTGGTTATTAGCAAGATCGATAATGTTAAAGTATTTCACCGCTTCAGATAAAAATTCTGGGCGACAATTAAACTTTAGCTGATCTACCTGCACCTGATATGGAATATCGATATCAAGCACCGGACACTCTAGATCTGCAACCCAAGCATCATATTTATCTCTATCGAACGTTTTTAACAGACTAAATGGATGGCTGTAGTCATATGATCCGTCTGAATTTTCCGACCATTTTTCAATTGCTCTGCCCCAAAAAATCGTGCCATTAAACAGGTATCTGCTGTTGACTGACAAAACAGTCGGACTGCTAGAGTTAATAGGATTAGATTTTGTATTTACTGTTTGGGATGATTGCTTTGTTAGTATCAACCAGCTAACAAATGCCCCTATAGTAAGAGCGATGATAAATAATAACAAAAACTTTAAAAGCGGGCGAGATTTTGACTCATGGTTGCGGTAATTCACGCTTATCTACTATCTGGCTTAAAATCCAGAGCACAAGAATTAATACAGTACCTCTTGCCTGTCGGGGTCTGAGGTGCATCGTCAAACAAGTGTCCAAGATGTGAGCCACATTTTGCACATGTCACCTCAACTCGATTAATACCTAGACTTTTATCTTGATCCAAATTAACTATTTCAGACTTTTTTACGTCATAAAAACTTGGCCATCCACTGCCAGAATCAAACTTCGTTTTTGAATCAAATAATTCTGCCCCACATGCAGCACACAAATAGCTACCTGACTTATTGTTATGAAGCAACTTACCACTAAATGGTGCTTCTGTGGCTTTCTCTCTTAAGACCTCATATTGTTGTTTAGTTAATTTAGTCTTTAATTCCTTCTCGTCCATTAACAAAACATTATATTCGCTTTTTAAGCTTTTTCTAAGTTTTAGCGAGTATCTTTATAGGTACCATTAATTAAACGTGCACATTTACTTGCACAGAAAGGTTGAATAAATGGCAATAAAAAGAAACTTAATACTAGGGGGATCGCTGATAGCAATCGCCGTATCAACACTGGGAATTGGAGCAGTTTCGGCTGCACAAAATCCTAATAAGGACGATATTGTCTCAAAAATTGCATCACGCTTTAACTTGAACAAAGATGATGTTCAGAGTGTTTTCGATGAAAACCGAGCAGAGCACCAGCAAGAGAGGAAAGCTAAATTAGAAAACAGGCTAACCAAGGCTGTGCAAAATGGCAAATTAACAGAGGATCAGAAGGCAAAAATTCTGGCAAAAATAGATGAGAATAAAGCCTTTTTTGAATCACTAAAGGATATGAGTCCAGCAGAGAGAAAAACTGCCTTAGATAATCATAAAAAAGAAATGGAGGCATGGGCAAAAGAAAACGGAATACACAACAAATGGACAATGCCTGGACGTGGACGACATCACGGTCCTGAATTTGGTGAACACGGACCAATGCATGATCCTGACGACCAATCCAACAGCTAGACATTAGCAGTACCTACCCTTCCTGTTAACGTTCTACCCAAAAAACCTTGCGCTATCCCTCGTGATGCGCAAGGTTTTTTATTCAGCTAATTTTCAGCTAATTTCCCCTATAATGAGCATATGCGATTATTGGTTGTCGAAGACAAGGAAAAGCTAGCCCTTGCACTTCAAAAAGGGTTAAAACAAGAAAATTATGCGGTTGATGTATCGTTTAACGGCATGGAAGGTCTAAATATGGCTTTATCAATAAAATATGATCTCTTAATTCTAGATCGCATGCTTCCAGATCTGTCCGGTATTGAGATCGTTAAGAAGATAAGGTCCAAAAAAATACAGACTCCCATCATTTTTTTAACGGCTAAAGATTCGATAAGCGACAGAATTGAAGGACTCGATGTTGGAGCTGATGATTATTTAGTAAAGCCATTTTCTTTCGACGAGTTGCTGGCTCGGGTCCGAGCATTACTTCGACGCCCCGAGAATACAAAATCTAATGTTTTGAAATACAAGGATTTATCGCTGGATATCAAAGCCTTCAAAGTTACCCGCGGGTCGATATCAATTGACCTAACAAACAAGGAATTTGCCTTACTAGAATATTTGATGCGAAATCCCGAAGAGCCACACAGTAAAGAACAAATTATTGAACATGTGTGGAGTTTTGAATCAGATATCTTACCCAATAACGTCGAGGTATTTATTGGATACCTAAGGAATAAAATCGATAAGCCCTTCCCTGACAAACCTTCATTAATTAATACCAAACGTGGATTTGGATACATGTTAGGAGGAGCGTAAGTGTTTAAATCAGCGGTAGTAAAGCTAACTTTGCTCTACGTGGCAATAATTGCAGTGATTTGCGTCTATTTTAGTCTTAATCTATACGATATTTCGACCAAAGAGTTAGAACGAGGACTTCGTGCGCAACAAAAACGGCTAAACATAGCTCGACCAAGAAGAATAACTGACGAGGAAGGCGAAATCGAAAATGAATTAGAGGATGTTCTGAGCCTAGGCCAAGCCCGAATTGTCTCGAGACTACTGGTAGCAAATATGGCAATTTTAGCAATCGGCGGATTAGGAAGCTATTTGTTAGCCAAGAGAACTCTTGATCCAATCGAAAAAGCCCTTGAGTCCCAAAAAAGATTTACCGCAGATGCCAGCCACGAACTAAGAACACCTCTAGCCACAATGCAAACAGAAATTGAAGTAGCTCTAAGAAACAAAAATCTGACTCAACCACAATTAAAAGAAATTTTGGGCAGTAATCTAGAAGAATTAAATGACCTGACTATACTGACTGATTCGCTACTTAACCTAGCTAGAGAAAGTCAAAAAAGCCCACAACTGCATCCAATAAATCTACAAAAAGTAGTAACGCAAGCTGAAAAGCGCGTATCAAAAAGAGAACCAAATTCAGAATTTGAAATAGTCAATTTAGTAAGTAAAGACATCTTAGTGTTAGGAGAAATTGAAAATTTAATCAATCTGTTTGTAATACTTTTTGACAATGCAATAAAATATTCGAACGACAAAGCCATGATTAAATGTGAGGCGAAAAAACAGCGAAATCAAGTCGAAATTTTCGTAACAGACAAGGGACAAGGGATAAAATCGAGTGATCTGCCCCATATTTTTGAAAGATTTTACCGAGGGGATATATCCAGAAACAAAACTAAATCCAACGGACATGGGCTAGGCTTATCGATTGCTAAACAAATTGTTGATTTACATCACGGTAGCATTTCAGCCAGTTCAGAAATCGGCGTAGGTACCATATTTAAGATTAAGCTTCCTTCAAAATAAATTTTCTAAAAATCGGGGGTCTATTTTTTCTTTTCTTTTTCGAGCTTATCTAGTCGAAGCCACCTATACGCAATATAAATAATCACTGCCGTAATTATGAAATTGATTAGCACAAACACAAATTGTCCCCAAGCAAAAACTGCCTTATTGCTACCAATTGTTAATGTGAACTTTTGAGCACTAAGATTTGCTCCACTCCCAAGCATTAGACCAAGCAAAGGGTTAATAAAACTAGCGTTTAGGGTATCGACAAGTACTTTGGCTTGCGTACCAATAATAAAACCGATGGCTAATCCAACCACTCCTTGAGTGCGCAAAAACTCTACAAATCCACTAAATTCGGCTTTGCTTTTAGCACGCGCCTTAGTAGCAACTGATCTTCTTGGCTTTTGGGATTTGATATTGTCCATAATTCTATTGCCAGACAGCTAGGATTGCACCCATAATCCCCAGAGCCACTACATCACCGCCCAAGGTTAGGACAGAATAGCCCAGTGGACGCATTTCAAATTGAGCCATCATCAATTTATTAGTCGCTAGTATTCCGACAGCCACCATAATACCAAGTGATGCACCTTGAAGCGCAGTAGATAGATCCAAAACTTGAACTAAAACACCAATTGCCATCGCCGAGACTATTGTTGCCAAGAAAGATAAGCCCATAGTTTTTGGCATATTGCCTTTTTCGGTATCCTTACGCGTCAAACCAACCATTTTCATCCAAATTTTTCCAAACACTGGCTCGGCATACCAAACGGCCCCCGAGGCAAAAGCAGCCATTGACGCCACCACAACAGCTAGCCAATTAAGTTCGTTTATGTAATCTAGTAGTACCTGCATATTCTGCTCTCCTTATTATTGAATAGTTAAATTATACACCTAGTTAGACGAGACGTTCTAGAGCCAGAGCAATTGCCGCTTCTTTTAAAGATAAGTTCTTCTGCTTTGAAACATTAATCACATTATCTGTAGCGGTTATCATAAATTTCTTTAATCTAGCGTTAACCTCAACCTCTGTCCAACTATGTCCTTGCTTATTTTGCATCCACTCTAGAAAACTTACAATTACCCCTCCAGAATTAGCAATAATATCCGGAATAATAACCTTATTTTTTCCTAATAAATATTCTTCAGCTCTTGTATCTATCGGGCTATTGGCAAGCTCTAATAAAGTACTAGATTTAATCGTGTGCTTATTTGAGTCATTGACGGCGTTATCGAGTGCCGCAAGCACTAAAATATCAACATCGAGTGAAAAAATCTTTTCAACACTATCGGTCCGAGCAAAGTCACAGTTTTTTAATTGATCTCTTTTTTTAAATTCGATTAATTTATTGAGATCAAGACCATTGTCATCAATAACCGTTGCACTAGAATCACTTACAGCAACTACTCGCCAGCTAGGATTATCTGAGGCAATTTTTGCAAAAAATGATCCTACGTTACCAAACCCCTGCACGGCAATTTTTAACTTTTTATTATTTTTAGTCTGCGCTAGATATTCTTCTAGGCAATACACACCCCCCTGTCCAGTGGCGGCTTCCCTACCTAAACTTCCCCCGTTATTTAAGCTCTTTCCCGTGAAGCTGGCCTTTGATTTATCGCCGGTAATATCAGAGAACTCGTCGACCATCCAATCAATAATCATCGAATTTGTATTAACATCAGGCGCTGGAATATCTTTTTCTGGACCAATATGTTGATGCAGATGACGTACAAAATCACGCGAAATATTTTCTAATTCATCAATACTCAATTTGCGCGGATCAACAGCAATTCCACCCTTGCCACCACCAAGTGGAAGACCAACAGCTGCAGTTTTTAGTGACATTAAGATTGATAAGGCATGGACTTCATCGCGATCAACTGACTCATGGAATCTGATTCCACCTTTGTAGGGACCCAACTTGTTATTGTGCTGAGATCTAAAGGCTTTGAGCTTTGTATCTCCGAGAGCAATCTCAAACTCATGAATTGCATCGACTTCAAGCAATTCTTTTGTTTCTACTGCGGATAAGCCAATTTTTTTAGCTACGCGGGTTATGATCTCTGTGGTTGTATCTAACATTACATTTTCTCTGGGGCTTTAATCTTCAGAATAGACAATCCGTCAGCTAAAGTATCTCTATATGCCTTTACTAATTGCACCCTAATTGACTCCCGCTTATCGTCAACAACTCGGTTTTTTTCATAAAAACGATTAAAAGCTTGGGCTAATTCGTATAGGTACACTGCAATATGGTGTGGCATCAAGTCAGTTACAGCCTTGTCAACTACCTCTGGGTATTCGCCAATTTTTCTCGCCAAACTACGTTCCATAGATTCAAAATTGTGTTCAGTCGGCGGAGTATTTTTTACTTTTGCCAAAATTGAACACGCCCTTGCATGTGCATACTGAAGGTACGGCCCGCTGTTACCCTGTAAACTAACTGACTCTTTTGGATCGTAGATGATGTCACCCCCGATTCTATATTTCAAAAATGCATATTTTACAGCTGCTAAAACCACTTCATCTTCAGGATTACGATCTGATTCAAGCAGAGCCTGTGCGGTCACATCTAAAACATCGCTAGCTTTAATGATATTTCCTTTACGTGAACTCATTTTTACTCCACCAGCCAGTTTTACTTTTCCGTGAGGAATATAAGTTGTAGCCGCCGCGAGTTTTGGGGCAAACTGTTCAATCGCCTTTATAATTACTGACATGTACTGTTGCTGTTCGTTGTCTGTAACAATCACTGATCTATCGAAATGATAATCTTCGTATTTTTGTAGTACTACACCAATGTCTTTAGCTTCATAGGTTGGCAAGCCTTCGGAATTAATAAAAACCCTTGTGTGAAGATCATATTTTTCGCCAGGAAAGATAACTGCACCATCAGATTTTTCAAAAACGCCCTTTGCTAGTTGTTCATTAACTTTTGCTATCCCAAGATCAGCAACTTCACTTTCTGGATAGTATTTTTCCATTTTTGCACCGAGTCGTGCATAGAAAGCATCAAAAGCCTCATAGCTCCACTGGCGAGCTAACCAATAAATCTTGGCAAAATTACTTTCATGGTCATTATCTGCATGGATTTTATATATTCGTTTATTTAACGCTATCATTTCTGTTTTAATATATTCATCAGTCTCGAAAATATTATTCCCTTCAACATAACAATCTGCTAGCCACTGTGTTCTATCTTTTGCTGGGATATTATTAAGTTTTTCAGGATTTTCGCCACCGAGCTTTTGTAAAATTACCCACAAGGTAATAGCAACGTGACGACCAACATCACCACCAAAATTAACTCGATGTACTTTTGCGCCAGCTATTTCGAATAATGTCGCAATGCCATCGCCTACCACCGTTGTATATACGTGCCCAGCATGTAGTACCTTAAAAGGATTGGGGTCAGAATACTCGGCTACTACCACCTCATCCTTGTAGGTTTGGGGCTTTATTGTCGTTGCTTTGTTTGCTAAATCAAATAACACATCGTCAGCTATAGTAATGTTGATAAACCCTGGGCCAGCAATATCGATTTTATTTATAATGCTGTTATTTGGAAGTGTTTCGATTATTTTTTCAGCGACCTGATGTGGTTTTAAATTTAGCTTTTTTGCTAGTATTAGGGCGATATTGCTAGAAAAGTCACCAAATTTTTCTTCTGGAATAGATAAATCAAAATCAATCTCAACACCAAATGCTTCTTTGACTCCAGTTTTGAATAATTCTCTAATCTCCTGCATAACAGATGTCAGTATATCAGATTAACTTTTTACTTCCCCGCTCAATACATGAGCTAGTTGATAGACAATTGTATAGGTTGCGCTAAGTACTATAAAAAAGGTGAAGGTAACAATATACGTTTGTATGTGAAGCACCGGGTTAATAATGCGTTCTGATATATCGAATATTAGTCCAAACGGATTAAATAAAAGATCCCAAGTGTTCCACCGTAAATACCTACCCAAATAAATAGCAAAACTAGACGCTAAAAAGACCAGTTGAATAACAAACCACGATTGATATCTACTCATCCGTGGTCGTAGTAACGAATGGACAATATATACACTCATATAGCCCAGTATTAAGCCGTTAATAATAAAGCTCATTACCATAGCAATATCGAACAAGATGACTGTGTCGCCAGAACTTTGCAGATGTATAAGGTCACTCATTAAATAAAAGCTATTCGGCAAGAATCCTAGCCACAAGATGAACAATCCCATAGATTGCCATGTTAAAAACGGATGTTTAAATAGTCGGATACGAAGAGCTAATGCAAAGATTAAGGGGACCCAAGCTAAAACCAAATTCCAAGATAAGAACCAAAAGCTAAATTTGCCTGATACCAAGACTCTAATACCTAAAAGCACCAGACTAATCGCCGACGAGGCCAGCAACGTTAATAAAACCTGCATCGTGAAAGGGACTCTTTTTCTCTCACTCATATGTTAACTAGTATACTCGGTTTTTTATACACTTACAGGTTATAATGATTGTCATGGATTCGATAATTGACTTTGCCGGTAGATCCGTCCGAAAACCAATGAGAGGCATAGCAGGTCTATTAAATAAACTCAGTCGCGGTAAAATATCCCCTTCTGCTATCACCTATATCAGCCTAGTTGCGCATTTACCAATTGCCTACCTAATCGCTATAGGTAGCTTTATTCCGGCAGCAATTTTATTAGTAATATTTGGGTTGTTCGACACTCTTGACGGCGAGCTGGCACGTTTACAAAAGACTGATAGCCCTCGCGGGATGGTGCTTGATGCCAGCACTGATCGAATGAAAGAAAGCTTGTTATACATTGGGGTTGCCTACTTTTTTGTTCAAAATAATTTAGAGATTTTTGCGGTTTGGACTGTAGCCGTCTGCGCTGGGGCGTTGCTAGTTAGTTATGTTAAAGCCAAGGCAGAAACCGCCGTTAAAGATAAGGATCTATCGGCCAATCAAATCAACCGATTATTCAAAGGTGGACTGATGCGTTACGAAGTTCGGATGTTCGTTTTGGTCATTGGACTAGTATTTAACTTTTTGTCTGGCGCAATCGTTATTCTCGCAATAACAACTTGGCTAACGGCTTTTTGGCGATTAATAAAAGTGCTACCCGAGCTATAACAATATGTATAAAGTTGATCTTCACACACATTCTACGGCAAGCCCTGACGGCGGAATTACAATCGATCAATACATTAATGTAATCGGTGAAGGACTACTAGATTTCGTAGCCATTACCGACCACAACACAACCAAAAATGCTCGCGCCTTAAAAGCCAGTCTTGGTGACAAAATAATTGTTGGCGAAGAAATCACCTGTCGCGAGGGCGAAATCATTGGACTATTCTTGTCCGAGACCATAAAACCAGGGTTACACGCCGAACAGGCAGCCAAGCAGATTAAAAAACAAGGTGGTCTGGTGTACATTCCTCACCCGTTTGAAACCGTCAGAAAAGGCCTGCCAAAAAGCCTACTCGATTCAATAAAAGATTATATAGACATAGTAGAAGTCTATAACGGGCGTGCGCTGATGCAGAACAAGGGCCCTGAAGCCAGCGTCTGGGCTAGGGTAAATCAAAAAGTTGCCGCCGCCAGTAGCGATGCTCACGGCCAAAAAGGCCTAGGTACAGCCTACTCATTGGCCCAAGTAGAGCCAACAGTACATAATCTAATTCAACAACTTAATCTTGGTCATATGAAAATGAGTCGCCCTCCGCTAAAGACCCTCCTCTACCCCAAAGCCCATCGCTTGCGCCAAAAATTTGATAGACGAAAGAGAACAACTAAATGAATGAATTACTGCTTGTAATCTGGTTTTTCCTTCCGGCTGGTATTGCCAATGCCTCCCCCACTTGGGCCAACAAAATACCAAGGATCAATAGGTTAAATACACCAATGGACTTCGGTAAAAGTTTTAACGGCAAACGAATCTTTGGTGACAACAAACGCTGGCGTGGTTTAATCTTCGGCATGATATTTGGTGCACTAACTGCCTACATACAATTTTTAATTTATCCGGACTTTATCAACGAGCTTGGGATAGCGTCAAACAGTCCAGCCCTAACTATGACAGTACTTGGTGGACTACTTGGTTTAGGTGCTCTGCTTGGCGATGCGGTAGAGAGTTTTTTCAAACGCCGATCACATGTTAAGCCAGGAGACAGCTGGTTCCCATATGATCAAATTGATTTCATTATCGGAGGTATTATCCTATCAATGCCGATCGTACTGCTAAGTGCAAGAACCTATTTATTAATACTAATAATTTGGTTCAGCCTACATTTAATAGCCGGCTATATAGGCTATCTTCTTAAATTGAAAGACAAACCAATCTAGGATCAATGATATAAAATCATTGACAAAGTATTAAACATATGCTAATATGTATTTAAGACTAAACCGTCTGGAATATAACAAAAACTAAAAAGGACAAAACAAAAATGAAACGAGCGGAACTGATAGAAATGCATGGTCAGGAAGAAACAATAAGACAAGCCGATGATGAATTACGTGTAGTTCTAAATGGACCTGAGTCTCCAACCCATGCCGAACCGCAAAAATATGGTGAAACAACTTTTTATCAAGGAGGGATAGCATCGAACACAGATGACTCACGTCCTGTGAGTGCAAGAATAGAAGATCGGGGTAGTAATACTTTGACATATGCTGCTGTAAAAAGTGGTGCGGGCAGATATGCTACAGAGCATGAAACTTCAGCTACCGATGCTGTTGGATGGGCAGATGTAGATCGCCAACTCCCAGACGGTAAAAGATATAAGCATGTTTTTGGTCAACCAGTTACAAGAGAACGACCAATTCAAGCCAATCCTGTTTCAGCAGCAAAGGCGGCAGCTTTAGTAACTAAGCTTGCTAGAAATAAAATTGATAGAGCAAGTAAACCCAGGGGATAGTTGGTTTCCATTTGACCAAATTGATTACATTATCGGCGGCTGCATTGAATTTTTGCTCAAGCTAAAAGACAAGCCGATTTAGGCTAGTTCTTTTTTGAGTTTTTCCATCAAGGCAACTTCAGTTGGATCGACATTATTTAGAATTGCGGTGTAGAGACTAACAAAATCGCCCAGTGCAACTGCGTAAAGCAATTGTTCTAGAATACTATCACCTTCTACTTCTACCACAATTGGATGAGGTCGTTTGCCCGACAATAATTTATCGCTAAGCATGAAGCGTTTTTGCACTTGCGGATGTTCTAGATTGCTACGAAGGTCAATAACGGTGTAGGGTTTTTCTATAGGCTGGGCCAACCAGCCTACAAATTCATTATGATCAAACTCTGGATATTGCCCACACCACGCCACGTTTTTAGCGTTCTCGTTAAAGCTAATTTTCCATTTATATGCCACTGGCGCCAATAGTGGCCCTGAGTAGATTACCGCACTCGTACCCATAACATCCTGAGCTATTTGTTTTGCTTCGTTTTTAGCCGTCGGCACTGTTGGCAACCATGCATTAATCGATTCTTTTAAAAACTCTGATGCGCTATGTATCTGATTCTCTGCATCATATACCTTAACTAGTCCCGCTCGCTCTAAAACAGTGATCAGCGCCTTTAGAATATATAAGGTCGCAAACCTTGGTTGAGATACCGGCGGAATCTGCACAAAAATATGCCCTCGTTCTGCGGCTAATCTCTCTAGTTCACCACCGCAAGAAATTACTACAATTGTAGCCTCAGTTTTATTCGCCTGATTATAGGCTGATATAGTTTCTTCGGTATTACCAGAATAACTACAGACCACAAACAACGTATTTTTTGATACGTAGTGCGGAATATTATAATTAGAGACAATCTCAAAAGGCACGTTATAGCCCGGCCATGTCATGCTTAATCTTGCCGATAACGCCGATCCGCCCATACCTACGTAGACGACGTTTTCAAAATTACCTTCAATATTTTCTACTTCAAAATCGTGTTCTAACTGTTGCCATTGTTTCTCGGCTATACCCAGTGCGTCACTTTTATCTCTATAATGTATCTGTTTTAAATCATCCAGCATCTAGCACTCCAAACTTTTGATTGATTACTATATAATATCCATTATAATCATACATTATTAAGGGGGCACTATGTTCGGGCACGACAAAGAAGACAAAAAAGATAACGACAATGTAATTCATCCTATCAGCACAACACCGGCTGATGAGAAGCTACTTGGTGTAGACGATAATAATTCGACAACTTCAGATGATGATTCATCTGATACATCAAATAATGATGATAATCAAGACAAGGACATCAACGACATCGTTGAGAATATCAACGCATCAACAGACGCTAACGAAACTCCAGCAAATGATCAAGGCGATGATGATGACAAGTCAGAAACCGACGATCCAATAGTTCCCGCAACAGATTCAGATGATGCTGACAAAACAGATAGTGTAGATTTCTCAGCAACATCAGACTCATCCCCCGCTCCATCCAGTGAGCTGATGGACATAAAGCGTAGCGCCCTCGAAGAACTCTCGCCACTTATAGACAAACTAGACCAAACCCCAGAAGAGAAGACCATGACACTACTGATGATGATTCAAGCAACCGACGATCAATCTCTAATCGGATCAGTTTTTAATGCTGCTAAAGACATCAAAGATGATAAAAAACGTGCTCAGGCCATGCTAGATATCGTTAACGAAATCAACTACTTCACCAACAAAAAGAAATAGCTAGCGAACAATTACTGCTCGAATATCGGAAGTCGTAATTACTCTATGCATTAGGGGATTTAGCATTTGATCTCTACCATAACCTATAGTTTGCCCATTAGCAGGGAACGCGACCACATCTCCTTGATTAATAGGGATCTGAGCTTTAACCTCTTTGAATTCATCGGACATCTGGTGACCTATTTCTAACAAACGGTCTCTTGGTCGTTTAATACCTTTAAGTTCTTCATTTGATCCCAACACTCGTGCTGCTTCAAATATTCCAGAGCCGTATGGAGTGTAGTGGTGTGAGAGTGAAGACCTATAACGACCATAGATAGTTGTCAAGGTTGGATCAACGTGCAACGGAACATCAATATCTGCGGACGAAATCCAACTCTTTGGAATCAGGCTACTGGTCGCACAGACCATTTGAACAGTAATGCCGAATAAATTACCCGTCAACTCATCAATCCTTTCCTGAGAATAATCAAATGGATCTTTGGTTGCTACAAGTTGTTCGGGATTAATAAGAGGGGTTTTGTCGCTTGGGTGTAACGACAAAATTGCACCGCCAAGGGTTTGAGCTCGTACCTGAGTAAGAAGTACTGCAAATTCATGTATATCCGATGCCCGCTTAAATTCAACGGGTTCTAAAGATAAGGCCATAACTCGACGCTCGAACTTTGTTTACTGTAATCCACCAGGGCCGGGGCCAGTGTCAGGTATTTCGTTTGCACCAGTCGTAGGTGTTGATTCAGAATCTGCCCCTGACGACGGTGTCTTATCTACTGCGTCATCATCAGCAACCGCCGTCGAATCATTATTATCTGTTGTCGAATCGGACGATTTATCTTGATTACCCTGATTCACGTTTTCAGTTTGGTCTTGTTGTGCCGTCTGAGTCTCGTTACTTTCATCATTATTGCCAAAGATTGATTGATATACCCACTTACCACCAAAAAATAGCACAACTGCAAGAAGCGCTGTAATCGCCACAGTTAATAATGCTGACACCCAAGACCGTCGTCCAGATTCGCCCTTTTCCTCTTTATAATATTCTGATACCTCATCAGGTAACATTGATTGATCTAATTTTTTCTTATTAAACGGCCAAATAGCCATGTTTTCGTCTCCCCTTTAAAACCTATAGCACTATAATACTAGATTTTAGTAGTTTTTGCAACTATTCCTATAAATCTAACATAGCAGTTGACTATACTAGGTCACTATTACTGCTACTTACAGGCTCAAGTAAGGTAGATTGACCTACATGCCCATCATGCCACCACCGGGCATTCCACCACCAGCTGGGGCTGACTCTTCCTTTGGTACTTCTGCAACAAGTGCACCCATAGTCATAGCCGTCCCAGCGATCGAGACAGAATTCTGCACAGCTTCACGAGTTACCCGAGTAGGGTCGACTATTCCAGTACTTTTTAGATCAACAAGCTTGGTCGGATTAGTCACGTCTATACCCTGTCCTGACTTTGCTTTGCGTACTTGTGGCCACCACTCGTCAGGGTTTAACCCAGAGTTTTGAAGTAGCTCGTAAAATGGTCGTAGTAAGGCAGTTTTTAACAGTTGTTTTCCGTGTGCAAGGTCATCGCTAGCTTCAACAACAATTTTCTCGCTAAGTTCTGCGAGCGTTACACCTCCACCGGCAACGATTCCTTCGTCTAGCGCCGCTTTCACGGCAGCTACAGCATCATCAACACGATATTTCTTTTCTTCGATCTCGGTTTCGGTCGCTCCACCAACTTTTATCACTGCAACTTTGCCCTGCAAAGCGGCTCGTCGCTTATCTAGGTTTTCTTTGTCATATTCACTGGTTGCGATATTAGCCTGAGACGTTATTTGAGCAATGCGTGCTTTTACTGCAGATGCTGAACCTGCGCCCTCAACAATGGTGGTGTCGTCTTTTGTAACAATTACTTTTCGTGCAGATCCAAAAATATCTTGCTCGGCCATGTTCTCAAAGGTATGTCCTTGGTCTTCGCTAATTACCGTTGCACCGGTCAAAGTGGCGATATCTTGCAACTCTTCTTTACGCCTGTCACCAAAGCTTGGAGCCTTAACGGCCACAGCGTTTAGAACGCCCTTCAATTTGTTTAGGATTAACGTACCAAGCACTTCCCCCTCAACATCATCAGCAATAATTATTAGGTCTTTTTTGCCCTCATTGGCGGCTTTTTCTAAAATTGGCAAAAACTCTTGAACAGAACTTATCTTTTTATCGGTCACCACAATTACTGGTTTATCAACAACTGCTTCCATGCGGGTAGTATCAGTAACCATGTACGGGCTAACAAAACCGCGATCCATGGTAAAGCCTTCTACAACTTCACTTTCTAGCTCTAGACTTTGGCCTTCTTCGACAGTTACAACACCATCTTTACCAACTTTACTGATTACATCAGCAATCATGTCGCCAATCTGACTATCACCAGCCGAGATTGTAGCCACTTCCGCTACACGTTTTTGGTTAGCCTTGATGTCCTCGCTCATTCCAGCCAGTTGCTTGATAACATCGTGCGCCGCTTGTTCTAAACCTTTTCGTAGCAACATTGGGTTATGCCCAGCTGCAATTAATTTATTAGCTTCGTTTAAGATATGATAAGTCAAAACCGTTACGGTTGTAGTCCCGTCACCAGCCACGTCATTCATCTTGTTGGCCGCTTGTTTTATTAGTTCGGCGCCAACTTTGTAGCCGAGAGTCTCGTCATCTTTATCTTCAATCTCTACACCTTTTGCTACTGTTACGCCATCGTGCGTGACAGTTGGGTTGCCGTATGACTTATCAATAATTACGTTACGGCCTTTTGGCCCCATAGTTGTTTTTACTGCTTCGTATAAAATCCTAGCGCCCTCGAGCACTCGCCTGCGCGCATCTTCATCATAAAAAACTCTATTTGCCATCAAAAACCTCCTAATTTACGGTTGCGATTATATTTTTAATAAAAACCAGTGTGTATTCTTCGTCTTTAACTTTTACTGTCGTCGCTTCATATTCATTCTTATAAATAACTCTCTGGCCAACTTTTACGTCGTTGATACCTTCTCCTACCGCTACAACTTTGGCAGTTTTTGGTTTTTCTTTGGCACTGTCAGGTAGATATAGCCCGCTCGCTGTCTTTTTCTCGGCGTCCTCTGCTTGGACCACCACGTAACCTGCTAATGGATTAATGGGTATTGCCATAATCTTCCTCCTTCATTTATTTGACACGTTTGGTAAGCCATATTTTACAAAACAAAATTGGCACTTGCAACCCCCGAGTGCTAATTATTTATGTTTTTCAGTGGTTTGGTATACTAATCTCTAATGCTCATAAACAAAAAAGTACTGATGTCTGGAGCTGACTACTTTAATGATGGGTTCGCCATTAATGCACTTATGGATGCCACAAATCCTGTAGATCTAGCTAAGGCTAAACAAGAACACGATTCCATAAAACACGCATTGCAAAGCATTGGCGTCGAAGTTATTCAAGTCCATCCACCTAGAGGTTGTCAGGATGGTGTATATACTGCTAATTGGGCTCTTTGTAGAGGTGACACCGCCGTCATGGCTTCTCTACCAAACAAGCGCACCGACGAAGAAGACTACGCTGCCGAGATACTGAGCAAACTAGGAAAACGACTAGTATTTCTACCCAAAGGCTTAAAATTTAGCGGGCAAGGCGATGCCCTGCCTTGCGGGGACTATCTATTTGCGGGTACTGGTTACCGAACCGACAAAGAAGTCCATGATCAGTTAGCAAAAAATCTGGGATATAAAGTTATCAGCTTGCAGGCTATACCAACCCTAGATAAACAAAAAAAACCAGTTATTAACAAAATAACTGGTTGGCCGGATAGCTTCTTCTACGATATTGATCTTGCCATTGCTGTACTTTCGCCAAATCTAATCGCCTGGTGCCGAGACGCATTTACACCCGAGAGCCAAGCAAAAATCGACAAAATAACAGACATAGAAAAAATTGAAGTCACGTATGAAGAAGCCGTTAAAGGCTTTGCCTGCAATCTGGTCTCAAATGGCGAAGCGGTGGTCATGAGCCACTACGCTCCAAAACTAAAAAAAGATATAGAAAACGCAGGTTTCAAAACAATCACTATCCCAGCTACAGAACTTTTCAAAGGTGGCGGCTACATCCGTTGCACCACCTTAACTTTATAAGCATTTTTATCCAGTTAACGAAAGAGTATTATTCTGTCTCTTTGGTCTTGTGCTTGTCGTAAACTGAAGTGAAAGTGTCTAGAATTTTTTCAGCCCGATTCAGTGGAATCGTCATTCGAAATGACCCAATAACAAATGAAAGATCTTTTTCATCAGTAGTAGCAGTCCACCATGCACTATTTTCATTGTTTTCTATCGTAACTCCACTATCCCAACCAATAGCTTTAGCCTCTCTATCTCGAGAAAATACATTTCTTACTGCTTCTACACCTACGGCTTCAGCAAATATTTCAAATGCCAAATCAGTGAACACAGGCTCCATATATTCTTGTCTATCCATAAGAGATATATGCTAACACAATTATGTGCTTTTTACAAACCTAGATGTTCGTCAATCTCCCCTTTTGTCAATTTTAAGATGTTAGGTCTGGATATAGGAATTGCAGAAATTATTTTATGATCTTTATCCATAACTAACCTGATTCGAAGTGGCGTCTTTGGTGTGCCATCATCGTTTAAACCGTCTATCAATGGCGCGGTTGACTCGTTAACAAAACGTACTTCACCTTGACGCTCAGATCTTATGTCAGCTTCTGGGTCACGCGAATCATATGCGTACTTTACAGTTTCAAGAACTGCTAGCGGATCGTATTCATCTGGGTACATACTATTTCTTGCGAATTTAAGACCCTGACCACCATCATCATCGGCGGATAATTTAGGTCGACCTTCAATAACAACATGCTTGTTGTGTGGGCCAAATGGATACCGTACAAATTCATTACGCCTCTTTGCGGCAATACTACCCATAACGGGGCCGGCAACATATGTATTCTGCATTTCACCTTCATTAGTTACTAACTCAGCAGATGGTGCGTGATGAAATCCTTCAACTACTTCACCGCCATTTGGTATTTCTTTACTTATACCGGTTAGAATGTGAAGAGCTCCGTCGTCACCGGTTTCTGAATCTCGTGAGAATATGTCTAACAATCCACTTTCTATAGCATAATCGTAATCCACACCAAGCAGACGCCTAAGTTTTTCATCTCTTTCAGTATATGCAAATGTTTCAGCTGGTATTGTTATTGTTTCTGACATTTTTATTTAATTGAATATCCATAAGTATATTAGCATGATATTGCTTATAATGCAATACTCTTATGTTTATTTATTTTGTTAGTAGAGTTTTGGTGGTTTTGATTTCGTCCCACGGGTCTTCTTTTACCCGGTCTGGGTTGTGGTCATCTTGTTTAAGATGGCGTAGTTCTGCAGCACGTGGTCCGTTTCGCAGGATGTCTTTTTCATGGCCTTTGCCCAAAAGTAACACAGTGTCGCCCTTTTTAGCCCGTCCAAGCGTAAATTTGATGGCTTCTGTTCGATCATGTACTAAAAACATATCTTTATCGCGCATTTTACCCTCTTTTTCAGCGCCTCGCGCAATGGCATCCATAATCTCTTGTCCATCGATATCTCGATCGTCTTCCTCTGTTATTACTATTTCATCTGCGTATTTTCCGGCTAATTGACCTTGAGTTGCTCGTTTTCCTTCATCTCGACGCCCTGCCGAGCCAAACATTACAATCAATTTGCCCTTAACTACAGGTTTTATATCCTTAAATAACTTCTCAAAACTATCTGGTGTATGGGCATAATCAACAATGACATCGTAAGGTTGACCTTCATCTATACGCGTCATCCGGCCCTCTACACCCTGCAAAGCTTCAATCCCCTTCTCTATCTGATCTTTACTCAGCCCAATCGTTCGCCCCACGCCTACCGCAGCCATTGAATTAAACACATTAAATGTGCCAGGCAGATTACACTTTATCCAATATTCATCTTTGCCAATAGTAGCCGCATATCGACTACCTGATGGTTTTAGATCGATGTGCTTAGCCCTAATATCACCCTCTTTAATGCCGTAAGATAAATGATTTCTTACATCTACACTAAACAGTCCCGCGCTGGGATCTTCCCCATTAATTATGCCAGTTTGTAGGCCTTTTTTATTTTTGTTTGCGAGCTTAAATAGCATCCGTTTGGCATCGCGATATTTGGCAAATGTTCCGTGATAATCTAGATGCTCGTGCGTAACATTTGTCATTACGGCCACACTGATTGGCACACCCCATATCCGATGTTGCGCCAAAGCATGCGATGTAACCTCTAGCACTAGCCACTCCACATTCTTACTGCGCATATATTTCAGCCGTTTAGCTAATTGCCCTGGCGACACGCTAGTCATATGCTCTATCTGAGGTTTAATGTCGTTATTTACGCCATAGGCAACAGTGGTCATTAGGCCAGTTTTAAGTTTAGCCTCAACCATCATTTTATGTATCAAAAATGCAGTGCTAGTCTTGCCGTTAGTACCTGTTACACCGATAACTTTTAGATTCTTAGCTGGTCGTCCAGCTAAAGTTTGTACTAAAATCGCCTCACATAAATGCCCATATGGTTCGACTTTTTTAAAAAGCCCGGTTGGAATAACTTTTTTTACAATCCCTCGAAAACTCATTTAGACTCATTATAACTCAAAACTTTTTCGGATAGCATCCGCATATCATGATTATTGCAGTGATTAGAATTATATGCTATAGTATCAGTATGACAGTGACTGGATTTGAGCAGGAACCGTACCTAGAAACACCAGAAGAAGTTTTGGAGATATACGAATCTGCTCGCAGATATATCTTAGAAGGCGATTCCTTTGACGAACCTTACGACTTGCGTGGGCTTGGTGTATATGGGGTAATTCGTACTCTAAGAGAAGTTTACGAGGAAACAGTAGATGGGACACTTAGCCTTTCAGAGAGTCAAGAAGGTCGTTACTCTGAGGTTGAAGTTACAGTTGACCGGGCAGTTGCAAAAGATAAGCAATTTTACCCTTTTGGAAAGAGAGATGATAAGACCGAACTTGACGGACATGATTTTGCCCAGTTAAGTGACAGAAAAACGCATAGTGCCGTCGCGCCACTATCCTCTTTGGATCGTAGGAATTATCGCAAGTCACAAACTGGTGGAATTAATGGCTCTGGAGAAAAATCTAGCCCAGTTACCATAAAAGTGTCTACACTAAAAGTAGAATAATAGGCGCGGTCTACTTCAAACAAAAAAAGGTATTTTACTCTAATCTGCTATTCTAGTCTGTAGTGAAAATACTTGGGATTGAGACGAGTTGTGATGAAACAGCTGCCGCTGTCGTCGAGGATGGTAAAAAACTGCTGTCGAATGTTGTGGCTAGTAGCATGAATCTTCATATCCAGTTTGGTGGGGTTGTACCAGAAATCGCCGCAAGATCGCATATCGAAGCCATAAATCCTGTTATAAAACAGGCATTAACAGAGGCCAAGTGCACCTGGGACGATATTGACGGAATTGCCGTTACATATGGGGCAGGCCTTGGCGGGTCTCTACTAGTAGGCGTCATGGCTGCCAGAACTCTGGCAATTATCCACAAAAAGCCCCTCTACCCTTGTAATCATGTCGAAGGACATGTCTATGCCAACTTTTTAACTAGCGCCTCTCTATCTGGTTACAAACTACCCCCAAATCAGCCTGACTTTCCCCTTCTAGCCGTAATTGTCAGCGGTGGACATACTCAGCTAGCTCTATTCGAAGATCACTTTAAATACCAACTACTGGGCAGAACGCGCGACGACGCTATAGGCGAAGCCTTTGATAAAGTGGCGAAGATTCTCGGTCTTCCCTACCCTGGCGGACCAAGCATTGCTAAAGCAGCCGTAGACGGAGATCCGGATAAATTCAAATTACCCAAATCAAAGCTAGACAGCCCCTACGACTTTAGCTTCTCTGGGCTAAAGACAGCTGTTTTAAGGCTCGCGCAGGCTAAGATTGGTAAAGATTACACTTATCCCTCGCAAGATATCTCTAAGCACCTTACAAAAGCTCAAATCTCTGATATTGCGGCTAGTTTTCAAAAAACTGCCATAGAAACAGTGGTAGATAAAGCATTGTTAGCCTACGAAGAATTTTCGCCAAAAAGTGTGGTAATAGCCGGTGGCGTAGCTGCTAGTGGCGAATTACGTCGACAGCTTTCCGAACAACTACCCTGCCCTATCGAATACACAGACCCAAAGCTCTGTACCGACAACGGCGCCATGATCGCCACCCTAGGTTGCTACAAGATGAAATTAAATCAACCAACCACCGACCCATACTCTCTAGATATCCAACCAAATTTATCAATGTAGCTGTATAATACTAGCATTGTATTGTCAATATTGCGTCTCTGTTAGGCTAGTAGTATAATGCTTATGAAAACAAAAAGCGTGAAGGTACTATCTCTAAGAACCATGGAGATCGAACATAGGCCTATTTGTAGGCGGCTCAAACAAAATTATTGGTTGTGGGAAATTTTGTAGAAAGGCTTTTAAGATTAAGTT
Source organism: uncultured Candidatus Saccharibacteria bacterium (assembly GCA_964510945.1). GTDB lineage: Bacteria > Patescibacteriota > Saccharimonadia > Saccharimonadales > JAGQNJ01 > DAISWO01. The sequence goes on along the minus strand of CAZEED010000002.1, from coordinate 115,444 downwards.
CTTGTATTAGTTTGTGCTTCTTTCACGTGAAACCCCTTAAGTTTTAAGGAGGTTTTTTTATTTTAAGAGCCCTAACAGATGTGATACGCTAGTTAAATGAAGTTAGACAAGGTTTACGAACCAGCCAAACAAGAGAAAGAAATATACACTCTATGGGAGAAACATAAAGCATTTGTGCCCAAAAACAGAGGTAGTGACGACTCTTATAGCCTTGTAATTCCACCGCCTAACGCCAACGCCAACTTACATATTGGCTATGGGCTAACATTGGCGATCGAAGATATTGCCGTTCGTTATCACCGTATGAAAGGGGAGGCAACCCTGATGCTCCCAGGGGCAGACCATGCTGGATTCGAAACCCAAGTAGTCTACGAAAAACACCTAGCCTCAAAAGGGAAGTCGCGCTTTGATTACACCCGAGAAGAGTTATATCAACAAATCTGGGATTTTGTGGCAGAAAATAAAGAGAATTACGAGTCTCAATTTCGTAAGCTTGGCGCCAGCCTAGACTGGAGCCAGTACGTTTATACGCTTGATAAAAAAATCGTTGATCGTGCTTACAAAACCTTTAAAAAAATGTGGGACGACAAGCTAATCTACAGAGGTGAGAGACTCGTAAACTTCTGCACACATCACGGTACTGGTTTTGCTGACATTGAGGTATCGTACAAGAACGAAGATAGCCATTTGTGGCACATCCGCTATCCGCTGACAGATAAGAGCGGGGAACTGGTCGTAGCTACAACCAGACCAGAAACAATGTTTGGCGATACAGCCGTAGCCGTTAATCCAAAAGATAAAAGATACGCAAAATTTGTAGGCAAAACTATCAAACTACCCCTGACAAATCGTGAAATCCCAATAATTTCTGATGACATGGTTGATTCTGAGTTTGGCACAGGAGCAGTTAAGATTACGCCGGCGCATGATCAAAATGACTTTGAAGTCGCCACTCGCCACGATTTGCCGATGATTACTGTCGTCGATTTTGAAGGTAACATGAATCACGAGGTACCTGAAGCATACATTAATCTACCCGTTGATGATGCCAGAAAAGCAACTGTTAGTGAGCTTAAAAAACAAGGGTATCTAGTCAAAGAAGAGCCTTATCAGCACAGCGTTGGCCACTGTTACAAGTGCGGAACAGTGATTCAGCCGCTACTACGGGATCAATGGTTTATTGACGTAAAGCCGCTCGCTAAAAGTGCCATCCAGATCCTAAAAACTAACCAAATTAAATTCTATCCAGACAACAAAAAAGACCAACTAATCTTGTATTTAGAAGGCATCCGAGATTGGAATCTTAGCCGCCAAATTGCTTGGGGTATTCCAATCCCAGCCTTTCAGAACATCGATGAGCCAGATGACTGGATTTTTGACGATAGGGTAGACCAAGAAACGATCAAAATTGGGAATAAGACTTACCGTCATGATCCAGATGTATTTGACACCTGGTTCTCGAGCTCTAGCTGGCCATACGCCACACTCGGCTATCCAGATGACGATTATTTTAAGGAATTCTACCCGCTCAGCCTAATGGAGACGGCCGCCGATATCCTATACCCTTGGGTGTCCCGTATGATAATGTTGGGGTTGTACGTAACAGGGGAGATTCCGTTCAAAGAAGTCTATCTTCACGGCCTGATTCAGGACGAACACGGTGCCAAAATGAGTAAGAGTAAGGGCAATACCGTCGACCCACAAATTAAAGTTGATCAATATGGATCAGATGCCTTCAGAATGGGCATCATCGCAGATGAAGCGGCAGGGAATAACCGACCATACGACGAGAGCAAAATTGTCGGTGCCCGAAACTTTTGCAATAAGCTATGGAACATCGCACGGTTCATCGAAGATAAAGTTGATGACTCTGGCAATGGTTCACCAGAACCAAAACCCTCAACAATCGCCGATCATTGGATGTTGAGCAAGTTACAACACTCTACAGAGGCGATTAGCAAAGATTTAGAGAACCACCGCTATGCTAGCGCCTATGATAATCTCTATCATTTGGTGTGGGATGACTTTGCGGATTGGTACATCGAAGCTTCAAAATCGTCTCCGAACGTTCCGTTATTAAAAGAGAGTCTTTTTACAATCCTAAAGCTTGCACACCCATTTGCCCCATTTTTAACAGAATCAATCTGGCAAAATTTTCACGAAAATGAAAAATCAGTATTGGCAATTGAAAGTTGGCCTATCGCTCCAGAATCTAATAATGACTCCGCAAAACAATTCTCTGATATTCAAAATCTAGTAACTGAAATTCGCCAGCTCAAAACGGCATTGAAGCTAAAAAAACCTGTACTTCAACACCAAAACAACATATTAATTGAGGAAAACAGCGATTTAATAACGCAACTAGCAGGACTCGGATCAATTGAGAATGTAAAGCAGGGAAGTGGTCTAAAAGTAGTAAGTGATGCTCTTGATGTTTGGCTAGACGTATCTGATGAAAAATTAGATGCCTATAAAGATGAACTAGAGGATAAAATTAGCGAAGCACAAGATCGCATAAAAGCCCTAGAAAAAAGGCTATCTAACAAATCATACGTCGATAATGCTCCTGAACAAGTAGTAAGCCAGACAAAAGACGAACTATCTCAAACCAAAACCACTCTAGAAAAACTCCAATCAGAATCCAAAAAACTCGATTAGCTAGCTTTTTTTCATCGAAAGCACCACATTTTGCTTGTGCTTGCAAATATTTCAACAACGCGTAATCTTAACGATATATAAAGGAGTATGCAATGGATGAACCAGTTGAATTTTTAACCGGAAGAATTAGTTCAGAATGGGCGGAAAACGTTTACAATAATCCTGTTAAAGTTTGGCAATTCAACCACTACAATGCAGAAGAAATATTGCGTGATGTTCCTGTTAATAGATTGGGCGGTTTGGCAGTTAGATTCGGTCAAGAACTGCTGTTGCCTAAAGATATGGGACGACTTCATAAATCACATAGTTGTGTCGATTTAGTTTTAGGATCAGAAGTTGGTCTAATGACAGACACAAAACAATTATTAAATGCGGCTCAGCAACAACGCGAAGACGACCATCTTCTTATTGAGGCACTAACACAAAGATCTAGACCAAACTCTAATCTCGGCCATGACGGAAACGAAAATTGGCTGTTTCCTATCACTGCATTAACACTAGGAATAACAAATACTAACTAATTACTCCAGTAAATCTCACCCCACTAAAAACTCAAGTAGACTATACAATATCATTGACATAATGCATATGTTTATGTTAGTATATAGTGAATTATGACAACTGTAATTCAAGAAAGACCAGCGAAACAGACCCCAAATACTCTTAATGCTACCGAGCTTCTTGAGTCAGCCAATGCATACATGCAAGAACGTGGATTGACAGTAGACATGATTGATCCGAAAACAGTAGTAGTTGCACTACATGGTCCAAAGGAAATAGACGCCATACACGATCACACTCGTAATGCACGTGTAAAACGTTACAGTGAAGAACCGACAACACCAGAAGAGGATAGCCTTTTAGACGACACAACTTCGCTTGCAGAACGTCGATGGAGGCTTTCTAGGGGTCGTAGAGTTCGTCGCTACATGGGTGCTGTAGCTGCCAGTGCTGCATTAACTGCCGGTTCCATGTTGGGGCTATTTGAAACTGATGCCGATTTACAAGAGAATAGAACTAATGTGCCGGCTTCGATTGAAGATGTGACTTCACACGATAGATCTTTCCTTCCAGGCAGTCTAGGCGCAAACACGCCATTCGTCAGAAACCTACGTGAATTAATTCCCGGCATACCTGAACGCTCTCCTTTTGAGACAACTCGTGTAGTAACTCAAGAGAGACGCGTTCAAGAACGCCAAGTGCAACGTAATAATACATATACTACTGCTAATTCAGAATCAAACCCTGTTGCAACTGATCTTTCACTTACTGGTGAAGAATACCAGTTAGCCCACGATGCAGCCGAAGAACTTGTTAGTAATCTAGGTAACCCTAATAGATTTACTGTTACTTCTTTTGGAGCATTTGGACGGGCTAGTGATGAGTTTAATGGCACACTAGGAAAGCTAGACCCCGAGCAACGTACACTTTATCTTGCACGAGCAATGATAGCCGCTCGAGCCCTGTCTGACGTACTGCATGAGCATGGTTTTACCGTGCTAGTTGATCCACGAATTGATGGCGAAGAAGTTGTTCTAACACAAGATCAAATTGATTCGTTGCGTGGCCAAGAACTAGACCAAGAGTTGGCCCGCGGTCGTGTATCAGAACTGCAGCTCGAAGGAACAAAAGAAGTTGTGCGTAACGTTCCCCGAACTCGCTATGTCAGAACCGAACAAACCGAAGAATACGGAGGAGACCTAAATCCCGAAGTAATGGCCGCTGTTTTGATGGGTGGCTTTATGGCGTTAAGTAAACTCACTCGTACCAGAGAACCAAAGAAAGCTGCCAACAGAGCTGCTCGTCGACAATTACAACAAGCAGAACGTCGCAAAGCACGCAGTGATCGTCGAGCTGATAAGAGAGAAAAAATAGCTGCCTAGAACTCGAGTACTTGTTTGACGCGTTCTACGCTGTCTGACGCGCGATAATCATCAAACCAAAGCACTTTCCAGTCCATACGCTCTGCGGCCATCAGATTGGCTCTAGTATCGTCTATCAGCAGTATTTCATCCGGCTTCACACCGGCTTTTTCTTCTGCTATTTCATAAATCTTTTTTTCTGGCTTTATTGAATGGACTTCCGAGCTATCGATAACTACATCGTAATCAATATCGGGGATTAGATCTTTTTCAAGTAAGTTATCGATTATCCCAGGCATACTGTTGCTACATAGACCAATCTTGTAATGTTCATGAGCCCAATTTACTAATTCGTGCATTTCCTTAATTGGATCAACCGCATCTAGGTAGTAGTCCTGCCAAGCGACATTATCTTTCCCAAGATGAGTAGCAAGAAGCTTGTTAAACTCGTCCATAGTCATCTCACCTCTGTTAATCTGATCGTTATAACGCCAGAATACAGATTCGATCTTTTCTAGTGACACACCAGATTCTTCTGCCAGTTGCGTAAATGCTCGGTGAAAAAACCGCACCAAACAACCGTTAATATCAAAGTACACAAATCTTATTCCACTCTTTGAAATCTTTTTTTCAGCTGTTGTCACTTCAGATTGCCTACCTAGTAGGCTGTCAACGGTTACGCCAATAACATCGGCAATCTTCTCGACAGTAAAAACCGATGGAGATTTAATTGCCCCACGCTCAATCTTTGCCAACGTAGAATATGACAAATCGGCCTGATCACATAAATCTTGCTGGGTTAGTCCCGCTTGCTGGCGCGCTTCTTGCAAACGTTTGCCAAATTTCTCAACCACTTGCTGTTCACCCACATTATCCATTAACCATATAATACTAGTTTTTGTATTGAGAGGGAAGTATTATTAGCGCTTTAATGCTAGCCAAGCATATTTTTTATAAAAGACAGTAGGACTAGCATTGCCACAAACCCAAACAACCCCGCTATCCCTGCCACAACCAAAGAGTTAGTAGTATTGCTACCTGTTCGCTTCATCATTACAGAGTAAACCCAAGCCCCAGCCCCAGCTCCTAACATAAATGCGACTAATCCATTAGACATATCAATATACTACCACTTACATTAGGTATAGTGGAATATTGTGCTTCTTTGGGTTAGCGGGCATCGGCTTTTAGGGATTTAACTAATCTTGAGTCGTTCTGCTATTTTAGCCAAAGCCTCATGATCGGGCTCAGAGCTCATATCTTGCTGTCGGCTTAGTTCATCCGAATGATTAAAAGGGATTAACTGGACGTGCGCGTGTGGTACATCAACACCAACAATTCGCTCACTAACGAAGGTGAAGGGAAGTACCTCTCGGAGCCTTAGGGCAACAATTTTGGTCGTTTTCATCACAGCCTGGTAATCCTCGTTAGGCAAATCCCAGACAAATTCAATCTGTTTTTTAGGCACAATCAACGTATGACCATCAGCAATAGGATGAATATCCAAAAAAGCGATAGTCTTGTCATCTTCATACAGCTTATGACAAGGAATCTCCCCCTTTATAATCTTGGTAAATATCGAATCTGCCATTGATTGAAATTATAACATTGTGCAGGTATTAAAAAGACGCCCTCTCGGACGTCTATTTAATTAACACAGACTCTCTATGCGGCAGGAGCTTGTTCAGCTTCTGGTGGTTTTGGAGGATAGAAGTTAATGTGGTGTATCTCGCCATCAATCTTTGCGCCATGCATATTTGTTATAGGTTTAGTTCCTGCATCCGTGTAATCATCTACTGGTGCGTATTCATCACCTCTTTGTCCAATTCTCCAAGTTTCTACTATTCTAACACCTGAAGGAGTAACTGTTTCCACGGCTGCAACTGAGTGTTTTTTACGTTCAGCGATACGCTTTTCTTCAGTCATGCCCCTAGGGCGCTCTGCACCTAATGCTTCATAGATCAAGTCGACCGACTCACCGCTCCATCCATATTGACCTTCAAGTGGTGGGCCACCAAAATAATCGCCTTTCATTCTTGCAGCTTTAGATTCAGGAGTCTCATGTTGGCCTATAACTGTACCAGTTGGTTTACCACCCTTGACTGATCTCTCAGCCAAGCCAGCTAGTACACCAAACTCGCTCGCTACTGACTCTTGTTCGGCTTCTACTCGGGCGGCTTCACTTCGTACAGAATGTTCAGTTGGTGCATATTGAGCTTTCCATTCATCTTCTAAACCCATGCCCCATTCTTTACTGCTACCAATTATCTCCGTTTCAGGCTTCATTTTCTTCTCTATTCTATTAGTTATACGCTCCGATGCCTTATCTACTACTACAGCAGACTCCTCGGAAACCCTTGAAGCAAGCGCATCACGTAGACCTTTTAGTTTTTTGCCATATAGCTTATCTTTAATTGCTTCAGCTGATGCAGTAACACTTTTTCGGGCTTCTGATCCTTTGCGTCTAACTTCATCACTCCTAGCATCTTGTTCGGCACGAATTTGAGCCATACCTCGAGCAGAAGTTTGCTCTGGAGTTTCGCCAGTTTTAATTCTATGTGCTAAACGTCCGAGATGTCTAGCGACACGTCCTTCCGGCTTTGATTTTGGTGCTTGCTCTAGTTTTGGTGCTCGTTCGCTCATGATTTTTTCCTTGTTTAGTTTTTTTGTTTTTTATTGTTTAACAACACTATATTAGCACAAATTACAAAAATATACAAGTACTTTTTCGCTTAAGGTATAATCAAGGACATAGTGAATATCCTGAAAAAAATCGGTTTAATTTTGTCTGTTGGGCTTTTAGCACCGGCGATTTACACATTAGTGTTTGTATATAGCTTTCATCACACGATTGGCGACAAGGAATATCTAGCAAATTCTATTACTGAATCAGGTCTATATATAGAGACAAGCAAAATTATTGTCAAACAGGCCACCAAAGATGATCCCAGTAACAAATTATTAGCCAAATCCATCGCGACCGCAGCCTCACCAGAAAATATTCAAAAGATTGCCAATCCTGTTATTGATGCCAGCTACGCTTGGCTTAACGGAGAGACAAAAACACCGAAAATAGTTATTAATATCGACAAGATTAAAGATTCTTTCGTTAGTACGTATTCTAAGGCTTTGAAAGTGCGAGCCAAAACACTCCCAACTTGTGCCTACGGGCAGATCCCTAATCTTGAAGATATCAGTAATATTGACTGCATCCCAAGCGGTACTAACGTTAATCAATTAATTGATGAAGCAATTGACCAAGCTAACCTCAATAACGATGTGTTCTCTGACAGCACAACCAGCGATGGGAGCCTAACTAATAAAGAAGCCGAGGATCTGGGCTTTTCGGCGCCAATTAACGAGAACACGCCAGAGACTATACCTAAACTTTTTCAACTTGTTGAAAAGATCTTTCCCTACGCATTTATATTGCTGATTATCAGTTTGGTTGGGGTTGTAATGCTGAGCAAAACGAAACTTCATGGAGCCAGAAAGGGGAGTGTGACTCTACTAATTACAGGGGTCTTTCTGACTATTTCAGCCATAATGTTAAGATTTTCAATCAGCAATCTAATGCCAACCACCAGTGACAACTCTAGCCAAGCACCGATAGAGTCGCTCAAAAAACTAGCAGAAACCATCTTCTCAGACTGGGCACGGATTTTGCAAAATTCTGGAATTACTCTGTTAATAATCGGCGTAATAGGCGTTATTATCTTCACAATCTTCATTAATAGACTAAAGCCGAAAATACCAGTAGAAAACAAAACACCATTAAATCTTGATCAAAAAAATCCTTCATAACTAAGCCTAGATGGCTTCGCTACCAAGGATGGCGGAGAGGGTGGGATTCGAACCCACGAGACCCTTGCGGGCCTGCCGGTTTTCAAGACCGGTCCCTTCAACCACTCGGGCACCTCTCCATGACTCATGAATTATAACAGAGGCCTAAGCCTATTTATAGTGTCGGGATATACGACTCCCAAGTCAAATTACTCCATAATTTGCTCATGAGCTCGTCTCACGGTTTGCCGAGTACCGGCAAACTACGTTCCGACTGTTCGAATCCCTTCAAAGCCAAGCAGTTGGCTTTGAACTCTCGCTCTCGTAAAAACGACCCCACTCAAAATATGAGTGCGGTCGTTTTTTTGGCGGAGAGGGAGGGATTCGAACCCTCGCTGGAACTTGCGCCCCACTAACGATTTAGCAAACCGTCCCCTTCAGCCACTTGGGTACCTCTCCGGATTTTATCTGCAAATATTGCAAAGGCTTTCGCCATTATAACAGAGGAAATCTCACATGAACACCCAAGACAACTCTTCCAGTATTTGTTAATGCAATGTAGAATGTGCTTATGGATAATGATAATGCGGGGCAGTCTGCGGGCTGGAAATTTACAAACGATCAAACTGCTAACCCTACTAATGGGCAACAAAGTCCTGCCCCCACAACAAACTCAATAAAAAACGTTGAGTGGACCGCATCAGAATATGTCGAGCATGAAAAAGGGAACATGTGGTTTGTACAATTTGGGTTAGCAAGTATCGGTATTATTGGAGTAACATTCTTTGTAACACGTGACTATATATCTATTGTCGTGCTGAGCGTATTAGCCGTTGGCATAGGCTACTTTGCCGGCCGAAAGCCAGAAACACTAAGCTATAAACTGGACTCTCAAGGCATCCATATAGGTGCAAAACTATACCCCGTATCGATGTTCAAATCCTTCGCCATTGTCGAAGAGGGAGCTATTAGCTCTATAGCATTATTACCACTAAAAAGATTTATGCCAGCAATAACAGTATATTTTGCACCAGATGATGAAAAAAAGATTGTCGATGCACTCGGCGCAATGTTGCCACAAGAAGAGCGTCAACAAGACAAAGTCGACAAATTAATGCACAAGATTAGATTCTAATTATTTTCGCCAAGAATAGTTCTAGCGTACGCCTGTTCACTAGCTACTAGCTTTGGTGATGCATCCGGTGACAAACGACCCGCCAAGACATCCTCTGCCCCTTGTCGAAAGTGGTCTGAAGTTAACGGCGGCAATTGTCTGCTGACGTCTATATTACGAGATTCGTGAGTTACTCCGACATCTTGTGACCCTGCTAAATCAGCTTCGGTTACTGTAATGTGTGTTCCTTTTTCTGGTGAAGACATTTTTTATCCTTTTTTGTATTTATTTAATAAACTATAAACATAGTAACATACTTATGCTTATGTGTCTAGTTTGATATCTAATATTATTTACGAGGGGGAAGGGGAAAGAATTTGCTAGTCTTTTTTGCATATTCTTTATAGGCATGGTTGTCTTTGTACTTTTTCTCTAACAGTGGTACACCCGATACAAAATATATCAAAATGGTAATTGTTATTGGGCTAATTATGGCAAATTGCCAATTCGTAGCACCAATTACAATCAACCATATACCCCACCACTGAGTAATTTCGCCAAAATAGTTGGGGTGACGCGTATATCTCCATAGGCCTTCAGTCATAACTTTTCCCTTGTTGGCAGGATTCTTGATAAAACGACTAAGCTGATAATCACCGATAGATTCGAACAAAAAGCCAATAACCCACACCGCAATACCAACAGCGTTGATATTAAAAAACGTTTCACTACCATTCACCGCAACCATGGTCGAAGCGCTAATAAGAAGCAAAAATAAACCTTGTAGCATAAATACTTGAAAATATGATCTGATATTAGCGGATTTACCCCACTTTAAGCGCATCTGATCATAACGAAAATCTTCATGTTTTTTACTAAGCCGAGGATAAATATGAAGGGCCAGCCGGATACCCCATATCGATATTAGCATTGTTATCAGTAAAGCTTTTACGGATGTAGATGAGTTAATTTGGAGTAGGATCATTGCCAGAACTGGAAAACCAAGGCCCCATGCGAAATCAGCAACATCGTTACGTTTATTAACGATGGCGTAAATAGACCAAAGCGTCATATACACCCAGACAATTACTGCGGATTGAATAATTACTTCGTTCATATTCACCTTACCCAGTTTGCGATCTGATAACTAATTGCGGCAACAATAGCGGTCAGTAACATACCCCAGATTATGTCTATGATTACAATCTTTATTGGCCAATCTTTTAGTGTGGCAAGATTAGTTAGATCATAAGTTGCGTAAGCCAGACCACCAAAAACTCCGCCTAAAACTACGGCCTTTATCAGTGATTGTTTTTCCACTGCCGGCATTACGGCCAAAACAATAATCCCGGCAATATAGGCAAGATAGAATACTGCCGCAGCGACCCAATTTGGTTTATCAGTTAAGAATTTAGATAGTTCTTTTGCATATAAACCCTTGGCTACTAAACCAAGCCAAATCATATCAATAGCAAAAAAAACCGGAACAGTTAGTAAATAAGTATATAGATACTTTATCGTGTCCATCTATTTTTTTCGTTTTTTAGACTTCTTTTTACTGCTTTTAACTGAGGTATTAATTACGATAACTGCTGCAACAAGTAACCCGGCAGCTGCTAATACTAGTCCAAAAAAGATTAGTAAGCCAGCAGCAATATTTGACCCAACGTAATTTGGGTCTCCGACAGTATACTGGCTCCAAATAAAACCGATAACCGCCATTAAGAGCCCTATAATTACTGTAATCAATGCCATTGTTGCGCCGTTTTCTTGATCGTTTGAAATTTTTAATTTTGCCATAAGCATATTGTAACAAATTAATCCCGATCTCGGATATAAAATGCTAAAGTATAAGTAATACTAATTGGTGAGAAAATAATGGGATTATTCAAGAAGCATGTGCTTAAGCAGGCGCCACTACATAAAGCAGTTACTATTGAACGCGTAAAATCCGAAACATCACAAAAAAAGAACCCGAATCCGCGCACAAAAAATAAATCAGTGAAAATCTTGGGTTACGTATTGTTCGGCCTAGTGGTTGGGCTTGGGATACTATTAGCTATTAGCTTAAAGTATTCATTTGTCTCTGTTAGCCTAGCCGGTCATCAAATAAACCAACAAACTGACGTAAGTAGGCTAAAAGCAGATCTTGAGAAAGAAGCAACCGAGTATAAAATCACGGTGAAAGGACCAAAATCCTCCAAAACATACACTTTATCAAAAACAGGGGTAATCATTGACCTAGATACGTCCATAGAGAATGCGCTTGCAACTAAAAAACCTAATAACTTACTAAAAAGATTGGCTTTTTGGGCTAAATATAATATTCCTCTCGACCTAACCCTAGACCAGAAAAAGACAGATAAATTTGTAGCTAAACAACTCACTGTAGTCTTAATAAAACCAAAAGACGCCACCGTTAAAGTTACTAACGGGGTTTCAAAAGTAGTCAGTGAAAAAAACGGCAAGGGCTATGTTGTCGATGATCCGCAAACTACTTTGCTCAGTCATATCTCATATCTAGACCAAGATCCAATAACCCTCGAGAAATCTAATATCTACGCCAAAGTAGTTAAAAAAGACGCGATTGCAGCCAAAAAAATAGTAGATACTTACTTAAAACGGAGTGTAAATTTTGACATTACGGGTGTAAAGATTACTGCCACACCGGCAGACATCGGGCAATGGTTGGAAATTACCCCAGCATCAAAAAACAAGACCATCGATGTGGCAATTAACAGCGGTAAAGTACTTGAGTACTTGGATAGTATCGCTACTCCTTACGTGTCGCCACCGCAAAATGCTATCGTCTTGCCTGGAAGTTCTAGAGTTCTGATTCCTGGTCGAAATGGGGTTGATATAGTTAACAAAGAAGCTCTGGCATCTGAAATATCCAAACAAATGCTAAAAAAATCTACTATTAATCAGACCTTGTCTGTGCAATATCAGACCTATAAAACTGTCACAGCCACACCTCATGATAAATGGATTGCCGTAGATCTAACCTCAAAAGTTCTGTATGCCTATGAAAATACCAAATTAGTGAACACATTTTTAATTAGCGCCGGCGCACCAGGAACCCCAACTGTAGAAGGCACCTACAAGATCTACTCGAAGATTGCCTCACAAGACATGGCCGGACCAAATGCCGACGGGACAAGATACTTTCAGCCTGCCGTGCCATACGTAAACTATTTTTATGCAGACTATGCTATCCACGGAGTTTATTGGCGTCCCGATAGTTATCTGGGCAATATTAACGCATCACACGGTTGCGTCGGGATGAACGTTAGCCAAGCAGGATGGCTCTTTAACTGGGCGCCGGTTGGCACTACTGTTATAACATTTAGTTAGAGGTAATTTTTTTCGACGTTTTGTTGATTTATGCCGTTAGTTAGATTATTAAAGCCCTGTTGTCGTAATAAATTAATTGCAACTTGTGATCGGCTGCCACTTCGGCAATACAAAATAATTGGGGTGTCTTTAGGAATGTCTTTTAGCGCTTTGGCGCCTTCTATTAATTCAGATGGGGGGATATTAATCGACCCCTCTACATGTCCAGTAGAGTATTCGGCTGATTCTCTAACATCAATGATTAACGGTTCCACGATTACTAAATATTAAAGTCGATCTGGCGCTAGGTAGGCAACCAATAAAGCTAGCGGAAAGAAGAAGAGACTAAAGATAAAGTAGCCTAAAAAACTATGTCCTTTGCGCCCAGCTACTCTGGCCGGCCAAAAGGCAATCCCAATCCAAATAATTAATATAAATACTGCCCAAATAGTACTAATAGTGAATCCTAGTAAATTAAACTCCATAATATGACGTCCTTTCTAATTAAATACCTACTCTTATTATACTCTGTTAATTCAAGCAAAGATTGTTATAGCATTAGATAATTGTAACTTTAATAGATGGATCACGGTCAGTAATAATTTTCGCGAGCTTTTCAGCTTCCGGTTTTGATATTTCGCCTCGACCAGTATATATGCGAATTTCAGGCCCAATATCATCTCGCGACACCCCGCCCAAAATCAATCCTTCAACATAATCCCAGCCCTTTGGTTCTTTGGGACCACCAGGTCTTTCAATTACTTCATCTTCCACCAAGATTTTTTTCTCAGCCGCAGAAGTAATAGCATCATCAAGTCTCATAAATTTGTGCTCACCATTATTTGCTTGATTTGCGGAATCACCATCAACATACACCGATCTATCACGAACAGCATCTTTCCTTAATGATATCTCGATAAAACCATAGCCGTCTGTCGAAACTGGAGGTTCATCTCCCGGCCGTATATATGTGCTAATGGCAGGCTCTATAAGAGTAGGGTGATCCATATGATCAGCAATCCCCATAGCGCGCTCGGCAGTTACTCGACTTTGTAAATAACTTGGGCCTTCAGAAGATCCCAAAACAATTGAGTATGTTGACGTACCATTAGTCATAGCAGTTTCCCACATAGATTTGACCCGCTTTGCGCCAAAGAGAATGTCAATCAAAACCTCAGGATCACCAACCCGTAGGACCAAGCTAGAATCGTCTTGGCGTATTTTTTCCGCTAGCTGGTCAGCACGGGCTTGTTGTGCCTCAGTCATCTCTCGAGCCGTTGGCTCTGAATCTGTACATATTTTTTGTGCCTGAAGCTTAGCCTCATCCTGCGAGCTAACACTTTCCATTGCACGAGCATAGCCCATAGATTCTATTAACGCTTCTCTGGCATTTTGGTCAGTAATCCCCTCAATCGCATCCTCGCCAAGTGCAAGGTAATCTCCGCCAAGCGCCATAAAATGCTGGCTTAGGCGAACTAATATCGTTTGTTCTAATTCTGGCTCTCGCTCGACAAGTGTTTCACGGATCAATTCAATTTGTTCAATATCCGACTGGACCATAGCGGGATCACTGCCGACTAAGAATCTTCTATCCCGGCTTGTGACCCTAGATAAGATTCCTAGCAACCTCTCAGAAGGCAAGTTAGTGTCTACTTCAACTTTTTTTGGCTGTTTTTCATGTAGCTCTATAGTTGACGCACGATGATCATCCTGAAATTCAACCGAGCCTAGCTCTTCTGAGCTATAGACGTCGCTATCGTCAGCAAAAAACCTTCCAGCCATCTCCATAAGGTTTTGCTGTAATTGAGTTGTCCTGTTGTCAGTCTCGACTGCTTGAACTAGCTCTGAAGTTGATGTAATAAACTCCCAAAGTTGTGATCTAGTTGTATCCGTAATTTTATCTAATGAATATCTTTGATCAGATAAAAAGGTCCAAGATTGACGAAACGCTTGTGTATACAACGATTTTAACAAACTATCAATCTCAAGCTTACTACCCGTTTCTGAAACACTCACAGCACGCTCATCAAATAAAATTGAAGCATTTGGATTAATAGACAGGGAGGTGTCCAAAAAAAGTTTGGCCTGTTCTTCGGGTATTCCAAACACAGTTGACAGTATTTTATCTCTACGACTACCAGCGACGCCCCCTTGCATAGAGGCATTAATTAATACATGGACAGACGATGTTAATTCAGATGAGCTAAGCGTAGTATCTTTACGTAATTGATCGGCGGCAGTTAACAATATCTCTTCTGTCAATAACTCTACATCTTCACGAGACCTTCTTGAGGCTTGACTTGCAGTCTCAGCTTTTTGCATAATTGGCTGGATCTTTACAAAATCTGTTCCTAGACTTGCTAAAGTCTCCACGAAAAGTTTCGTTACAAGGTCATTCTGCTGACGAGTATACTCGTCAGTGGGTAAAGTTTGCTCGAGTCTGGTACCAATCATATCGTATGGATAACCGTCTCTCTTCTCAATAACAGCGTCATTGTAAAATAGTTTTGAAAGACTCACGGCACTAGGAATACCTTGAGAGACCAATAGATCAGACACTTCTGGAGTAGATAACGCCTCGATAATATTTACCATACGGGCATTTCCAGCTGTGGCAATATCGCTCGCAACTGGCGCCCCTTCTTCAACTACCGCAAACAACGACCCCACAACCGTTTCGGTATCTTCAGGTTGAACAACATATGGTTCAGCAATGACAACTGAGCCTTCCGGGACTGCATTTGTTTGATCACCTGCCGCATTAATAAATTCCCGAGCACTTTCATACCCTAGCCTAATACGAGGTAACTGTTCTTGATCTGTAAAATCTTCTTCTGACTGATCAGACATATTAATAGATTATTGCACAAATACCTTGATTTGATCTACAATTCGTGGATTGATTTTGCAAAGACGGTTGTGTCATTGTTGACCTGCTCGCCGTAAGTTAATTTTAGTTTTGCTTTGTCTAGACTTTTTATCGCAACGGGTGACCGAGCGAACTCTAGGCCGGCAATCTGATCATTTTTTGTAAACTTTTTTTGAACAACCATGGTAGCGTAAAGTGATTTTACATCTGAGCCTGGCGCTAATTCTTCTGATGCATTCACAACTACACAAACATCTTTAGATTTATACAAAATAGCCTGTTTTTGGACGGTATCATCGGGCCTACAACCATCATAGAGGCTAAAGCCTAGTGGCATTTCGTCAACTTTATCTGGTGCCATTGCAAAATTATTCGTAACAAAACCGCCAACAAATTTTGGTTCAAGAGTTATGCTGTAGGATTTACCCAAAACCGGCCCAACATTAGGAGTTGTATCACTTACTACCGGAGCATCGCGCTCACTAGGTGTTGGATAGCTAAACTTAAAGCCAAATTCTTTATTTGCGTATTCGGTAGTCTGGGGACTAGAGGCATCAGCATCATTGATTGGTTTATTGCCCTCATCACTCATGTGGGCGTTAGAATAAACATAATAGCCAATTAATCCTAAGGCAACGATAATTGTAATCAACAAGATGATCTCGACTAGTCCAAAACCATATTTATTTAGTTTATTCACTATAAATCCATAATTTATATAATTGAGTATAGGTTAGCTATTTAAGAATAACAATTAACTTAAGGGACTTGGTGTAGCCGAGAAGATTCGAATTATGTTATCCGCTCAAGAGCTAAAGCATTTCGCTAGAAATATTTATAACTCAAACAGTTCCCAACTGTTTTCGCCTATCGGCTCGAATCCTCAATCAAATAAAAAAACCTTCATAGTTTGCCAGAAAGGCAAACGACGGAGGATGGTGTACCCGAGAGGATTCGAACCTCTGGCCTCATCCTCCGCAAGGATGCGCTCTATCCAGCTGAGCTACGGGTACATATTTGCAAAATTTATCATGTAAAGGTTCGAATCAGGATTCTGTCGCAGATATTTGTTTGTTGAACAAATTATGCGACCCCGTCTCAGCTTGGGCAATAATTTGCGCCAGGCTTCCGACTCTGCGAACAGCCATCGGGCTGTTCTCGCCTCTGGCCTCATCCACCCTGAGGGATGCGCTCTATCACGCTTAGGCTACGGGTACATATAACAGAGGCCATACTAACACGTAGCCCCATAAATTGCCAGAATAGTGAGTTAAAAACAGTCTATTCTACGACTTCAATGGTTCCGGTCATACTTGGGTGTGGCGTGCAATGATAGCTGTAGACTCCAACTTTATCAAAAGTGAACGAAAAGGTCTTGCCTTGGGCGATTAATTCGCTATCTAATCCTGATACGGCACTATTATCATCTGACGTGACGGTGTGGCCTGCACTGTCATTGTTAGTCCAAGTTACGGTTGAGCCCTTTTTAACCTTGATGGTGCTCGGGCTAAATGCGAAATTACTAATTGTTACGGCTACGGCACCAGATTGAGCATCAGAATCACTTGTTTTATCTGGCTCTGCTACGTCAGTCTGAGCTGGCGTTTCTTGGTTTTGTGTTGGTGTTGTTGGCGTCGCATCCTTATCGCTATCTTTGCCCATCATGGCAAAAACTAATGCACCGACTACTGCCAATACTACAAGCACAACGACCACAATAATCACCATCTTCTTTTTGCCACCATCCTGAGATGTAGGTGACTGATTAGCTGGGGGCATAACTGGTTGGGATGGATCATTGCCGTCACCAGGGATAGGTGAGGGATTAACTGGGGTTGGTGATTGATTATTTTGAGCATTGTTTGGATCCATAGTTACCTCGTTTTATTCTTATTAATGTTTCGTATTATAGCGCATATGCTTGTTAATTAAATTAGGTGAGCGGGGTACATGCAGGACATCTATTGGCGGAGAGGGTGGGATATACGACTCCCAAGTCAAATTGCTTTGCAATTTGCTCATGAGCTCGTCTCACGGTTTGCCGAGTACCGGCAAACTACGTTCCGACTGTTCGAATCCCTTCAAAGCCAAGCAGTTGGCTTTGAACTCTATCAATAAAATAACCCCACTCTAGTCAGGTGGGGATATTTTATTGGCGGAGAGGGTGGGATTCGAACCCACGAAGGCTTACGCCTTACCGCTTTTCGAGAGCGGCCAGTTCAACCACTCCTGCACCTCTCCTTATTAGATAGTTTAACCTAAAAATACGTTAAATTGTCTGGGCAAAGATTAAAGCTTCAACATTCTTAATCCCAGACTTTTTGAGAGTTTTTGTAGCCTCGTTAATAGTTGCGCCAGTAGTCGTCACGTCATCAATTAATAAAACCGTTTGTTTGGGTTTAAGTTTTTCTTCGATAGCAAACACCCCCTTTAACTGCGACAATCTCTCTTGACGGGATTTGCCCACTTGTTTTGCGCTATCGGTCCTCGATAGCAACTCTATAGATCTATACCCCCGTATCCGCGCAAACTCCTTGGCAATCAACCGCGTATGATTAAAGCCTCTCAGGCGCACATGAGCAGGTGTCGTAGGTACAAAGCAAACAATTGGATTGTCGTAATATGGCGCAAGTTCATCCAGACATCTAGCTATAACAGACGTAGCTTCACGTGCCGACCCCAACTTCATCTTATGAATTAAGCGTTTTACATTCTCATTATAAGTAGTGGCTACGTAAACCCTCTTTAGCGGAGTCAGTTTTCGGCATTTGCTACAAGTATCGTAATTATTCGTAGCTGATTTACATAAAAAACACCTACTAGGTATAGAATCGATTATCTCCAGCCGACAATTATTACATACCAAAGCCCCCTCGCGATCACAAAACAAGCAGTCATACGGGGTTAAAAGACTAATAAGGTTATAAATCGGGTTCATAGTGTTGTGTTAATTGCGTTGTAATTTTTGTGTTCAAACCATTGCTAACTCCTTACATAATACGCTATACTTGCATAAGAAATAAAAAGGTGCCAACATAACAATTACATTTAGTGGAGGGTAACAACCATGGCTCGTAAAAGCCGAAACGATGAGGATTTATTAATAGAAGACGAGTTAACTGCCGCTTTTTTAAGCGACGATGATGTGGTAGAAGCCACAAAAAGCGAAAGTCCAGAATCAGCCACGGGCGCACAACAAGCTGCCGGCGAAGAATGGGACGAAGAAGAATCAGTAGTACCTGGTCAATTAGCAGTTGACGTATACGAGACTAAAGAAAAGTTAGTAGTAAAGGCTCGAACAGCAGGGGTCAACAAAAGCGATCTAGACGTAAACATATCAGATAACACGCTTAGCATCAGAGGCACACTATCGGCTGGTAACGAAGATGATGTAGTTAATTACTTCGTTCAAGAATGTTACTGGGGTGAATTCTCTAGAAGCATTGCATTGCCCGTACAGGTCAAAGAGGAAGGCGTAGAAGCAGTACTCAAAGACGGCGTGCTTACAATCTCGTTCACGAAAGTTAAACAAGACACCGTTAAAAAAATCCAGGTAATGTAACAAAAACCTTCGATTTATTAAAAAAGCACCGCCAAAATGGTGCTTTTTTAATATTTATAGCCAATGCAACGAATTCTGGCATATTGTAATTATAACAATTGGACATTAACAGGCTAGGTAACGAGTCTGGTTTGTAATGACATAATCTCAAGCGTTACAATAATATCAAACAAACACCCACAAAAAATTAGACCCACCAATTTTGGTGGGTCTTTTTTAAACTTAACCTTCGTAAGCGATTAAACGTCTATGGCTTTTGATAGGACAAAGTTAACTATTACCTGAGCAAGCGCGACTATAACTAGACCGACTATCGCAAATAATATGGTGTTCTTGGCTGTCGTCACCTTACCACTATCACCACCAGAGGTAATATACTGAAAGCCTCCAACAATTATCATAATCACCGCTGTTACACCAACAACGATCGAGAATATATTAATAACGGTTGCGATAATATCGTTTACAGTCTGTTGTGCTTCTACGGGATCAGTAGAACAGGTACCATCGGTAACATCAAGATTTGCACCCTTACATAGGTTATCATCGATATTAGCGTCCGAAACTGCAAAAACTGGGGAGACGGCAAGACCTGCCGGTGCTAAAATTGTAAATAAAGCTATTGTAGTTAAAGTTATTCGCTTGATAAGTTTATTCATTAGTGTGTTTCCTTATGTTTGTTGTTAGTTTAAATTTATCATAAGCATTGTTGATACGCAATACAAGTGTATCTATAGACCAGTCGCTCTATTAACTACGAATCTGACAATTACTTGAGCCAAAGCAACCACCACCAAACCAATAACTGCAAAGATTATTCCGTTCTTGGCGCTAGCCACTGCCGCTGTTTCCCCGCTAGAAGTCACAAACTTAAATCCGTTGATAATAATCATGATCACGGCGGCTACTCCGACAATAAAGCTCAGAATATTGATTGCAAGTGCAATAATGTCTTTGACAGTTTTGGCGCCTGGGGCATCATCACATGTCCCGCCGGTGGCCTTGATTCCATTACATACATCGCTTTGTGCCGAAGATACCTCGGCGGTTGGGTCAATGCCATCACCGGCTGGAGTATCATCTACCAAAGCAAAAGCATTAGATTGAATAGCAAAAGATACTGGCGTAATCATACCCAGCACGAGCATAAAGCTTAAAAAGATGTTTTTGATTTTTGATTTGTTCATTTTTGTTATCCTTTTTTCTGTTAATACTATAGCCTCTGCATTACAAAAATTGCAATAGCCTCTGCAAACAAGGCAACCAAAAGCCCAATTATGGCAAAAATTATTCCGTTCTTTGCCTTGGTTACATTCTCGGGATTGCCATTCGATAGCACAAACTTAAATCCGTTGATAATAATCATGATCACGGCGGCTACTCCGACAACAAACCCTAATACTTTTGTGATTCTAGTTATTATGCCTTTTGAGCCAAATATAGGATTTTCGGTTGTAGATGATTTACAAACCGACGAATCTGGATTAATCTGGCAAACTTGTTCGATTGGATCAGTCGCTAGTACTACAGCTGGGAACGCTACATAAAAACAACTAAAAATTGTTAGCAGTAGTAATGAGAGTTTTCTCAGCATATTCTTAAGTCGCCTTCTTAAGTACAAAATTAACAATCGCCCCCGCAGAAACAGCCACAACTAACCCAATTACAGCGTACATAATGGTATCTTTGGCCTTGGCAGTCTTGGCTGGATCGCCACCAGACATGATGTACTGCAGGCCAGCTAGCGTGATAATTAACACCGAGATAGCTCCCAATGCACCAAAAACAATCGTAAAGACATTAGCAATCGTAGTCTGCAGGCTAGCTTCGGTCACATTTTGATTCGGTAACTTAGTGCCCGGATTTGGAATTAACTGCGCAACTCTAATCATCAGATACTGGATGTTGATCATGTCGATATACTATTCCCAATAAATCTAACAATAGCGCTGGCAAGTACTGCAATAACCAGCCCAATTACCGCATTTAAAATAGCGTCTTTAGCAATTTTTGTATTCTCTGGCTCACCTTGGCTTAAAACGTAGCGAAACCCACCGTAGACAACGTATACGATAGCCAAAAAACCGGCAATAAAAAGTAATATCTCAGTGATCGCCAGCCCAATACCTAGTAGTGAGTCCAACTTACTTTGAGCAAAATCACCGAGTAGTTTACATTCACCGTTAACTGTCTCTGCAGGCAAATATTTATACCAAGTCGGGATACCAAAGACTGATTGCTCAGGGCAAGCTGCAGCAAATCTAGATAGCAATGCAGGGATTAGATTCATGACTTAAATATACCCCCTGGTATCAACCACTGCAAAATCGCAAACAAGAAAAAGAAGGCCACTAGCGCCGTGACGGCATTAATAATTCGTTTTTTCGCCTGCGCCGCTTGTTGAGGGTTCCCCCCTGATGTTGTGTATTGAATCCCGGCTATTATAATTACAGCAATCACTATTATTCCAACCAGTGCACTTAAAAAGTTAACAACGGTTATCAAGAATCTTGTGATCGGATTGTCGGTCACACAAGCATCACCCGTGCACTCAAACCGACCCGTGGCAGCCCCCCCGGAGCCAGGAGGTGTAGTCGCTACAGGAGGAACGGCTAGCGAACCTTCGTCAAGATCTTCTACCACCGGAGATGATCCGTCTGAACACTCTGGTAATGTAGATAGTATATTTAGTTTTGGCTCTCCGGTTTGACAGGTTATTCTAAAACTATCGTATTTGTTATCGGGGTCATCTTGACCTATATTTGCTCGTCCTAGGGTCGAAGTCCTAGTAGCGCATTTTATTTTAGGTGGGTTTCCTCGGCCTAAAACAACATCATCTTCGGAGCCATCTTGAGATCTGCACGTAAAATGAAAGACATCTGAAGATTCTGCAATTACTGTGGCAGAGAAAAGCATCATTAGTAATCCAGAACTAATAAAAATAGCACTGAAAGTATATAGAAACGACAAGGTAAAGATTCTTCTTATCATTTGCTAGCATCCATTAGGGTAATATTATATTTCATTCTATTCCTAAGTTTGGCCAATATATAAAATACTCGTGGATAGTTAAACTCCCGTTATCCGAGCTATCCATATGAAACTCAAAATCTATGCTTTGTTTTCCATCCTTGCTATCACACCTAAATGTTTGGATCAATTTACCCTCTTTATCAACCAATCCAGAGTTTGAGCTTACGGGTTCACAACTAGAAAAGTTTAGTTGTGTTGGTAGCGTGCTATTCTCTTTTACAAATAATTCTTTTGTCATCGGTGCATCACCGCTGAAAAACTTGTAGGCTTCCTCGAGGTTTCCTTGCGCCATCAATTCAAAATATTGTATTAGAGTATCCTTTGCCTTAGATACATTTGCATCGCTGCTAATTGATGTATTAGTGGTTTTGCTAGACTTCTGCACTTTATTATTTGCGCCAGTCATCATCCCGAACACCATAACGACAATGGTAATAACCACTAAAACAATTATCACGATAATCTTTTTATCTAAACCTTTTTTTACAGGCGCTTCTAATGGATCGGTGATATTACGAATAAAATCAAGGTCTGGATTAGTGTTTTCTGGTTTTTGATTTTGCGGATTCATTTTTTTGATGTGCAGTAACAAACATTACTATTTTGATATAGATGATGGTTTAATTATAGCGTAAGCATGATGTCATTCAAAACAAAGCCATCTAAAAATATAGAGTCTAGGATTTTAGTGTTTCTTAGCATTTTTATGTTTACCCTAATAATGCCTGTCGCCAGCGTGACATTATTTTCTACTCATAAAGTATCAGCAGGACATGCAGATCCCGATGACCCACAAGATTCAGCGCTAATTGTCTACCTGGAACCAGATGACCCAGATGCAACCTTAAGAATTGACCGACAAGATGAGCTAGAGGGTGTTGAAAGTACGTATGAACTATCTAGGCACGAAGATCACTTCGAGGTTACCAATATCGATATTAAGGGTTGGTGTGAAACAGGCGGAAACGATATATTCACTGCCGAATTTGCAAAATTCACACTAACAGTAACTACAAGTAGGGGTGATGAGATTACAAAAAATGTGGATCTAACCAATGAATGTGGACGCGATAAAGAAACAACCATCGATGTAACTGATGAGATAGAAAACAAGGTAAGGTTAACTTTTGTGCTCTCGTTTTTGGATCCAGAAAATAATCTGCAAAAAACACCATTCCCCAAAACAGATTCTGAGGCAGAATTAGTTAGAGTTTCTATTACTCCAGAAGGTGGTGGAGATCCGATTATTTTTACTCCTACTGGAATCAACTCGAACGAAAGAGAATACATGAAAAGAGTAGACCCGGGCAAATATACATACGAGTTACTTTACAATTCCAGAATAGATTGTCGTGGTAGAACGAATATAGTCTTCCTCGATACTGGCAATCTTAATATGACGGGTAATAAAAGAGTGGTTCGTACTGTGGGGCCAGCTGATTTTTCAGTAGATGCCTGTGGTGACGGATTAGATTTAGGTCTTGGCCAACCTGTGCCGGAAAGCCCAAAGACTTGCGATGAACAATTTAATTTTACCGGGGGATTTATTGTTTGTTTTGTGCTCGGTATCGTCGACTCCTCTGTAGATTCTATGGTTAATGCTATAGCTGATATGTTGCAGGTGGGTAGGGCAGAGATTAATGATGATGGGTTGAAGGAGGCTTGGTCTTACTTTAGGAATATAGCTAGTGTATTGCTTGTGGTTATCGGACTAGTTATGATAATAGGACAAGCAGTAAGTAAGGAATAGTATCTTGAACAAAATCATTTTAAAAAGACTTCAAAGCTATCTCATGATACTTTTAGTGTTAGCACCGATGTTTATCTTGATATTTTCGCCAAGGATTGTGCTTGCAGAGCCCTCGTTGGATAGCCTAGAAGACGTCTTGACAGATTTTCCTTGTGCATACGTAACGAGAACCCCAACTCAAGCAGATATTGACTTAATAGAGGATGCTGGGGGAAACAATCCTCTTGTAGATACGCTGAAGAGAAAAAAAGATAACGGCAAAAAGTGGTTATATATTTATTGTAGGCCAAACCAACGAGCCGAAACAGTAGATGACCTCCCTCAATTTATTCTATCTTCTGATGATTTTATGCTAAATAGCGAGTGGCAATTTGCTAGCCTATTGAATTCGCCTTCCAGTAATTCTGCAGGAATTCGTGTATCCAAAGACAAACTCGACAGATCAGTAGGCGAAACAGAACCTACAATCGGCGATACTGAAATAGCAGAAGATTTTGTTGATCGTACTGATGATGATGCTGATGGTGTGCCGGATCCGGTTGAAGCTCCAGAAGCCCCAGGATCCGCTACCGCACCACCAGCAAGCACCGACGATAGTGAGCCGAAGTGTGAAGACAGTTTTGATTTTCCGGGTGCATGGCTAGTCTGCTTAGTCTTGAGTATCGTCGACTCTTCTGTAGATTCTATGGTTAATGCTATAGCTGATATGTTGCAGGTGGGTAGGGCAGAGATTAATGATGATGGGTTGAAGGAGGCTTGGTCTTACTTTAGGAATATAGCTAGTGTATTGCTTGTGGTTATCGGACTAGTTATGATAATAGGACAAGCAGTAAGTAAGGAATAGTATGTTTGATGCTTATACGGTAAAGAAGGTTCTACCACGACTAGCTATTGCTGTTATTCTGATCCAATTATCGTGGTTTATTACAACCGGTGCTATTTTTATCACTAACCAGATAGCCTTTGGTATTGAAGGTTTAATGTACGGAGCATTTGGAGGATCGGCGAATTTTGGCCTAGATTCTCTGCTGGCTGGATCATCAAGCTCTAGTGCCACAACACTCGGTACAACCCTGTTATTTGCAACCGTAGGTGTAGCCTTTGGTGGTGGAGTACTAGCAATCGCTGCTTTTGTGGTAATAGCTGTATTAGTGGCTTTTTTGAGTCTTGCTGTGCGGCGAGCCCTACTGATTCTATTAGTACTTCTCTCGCCAATAGCACTCGTCGCCTGGATCTTACCCAATACCGAGCGGTTTTGGAAGATGTGGTGGGACAACTTTACCAAACTCCTGCTGATGTTCCCGCTGATTATGGCAATGATTGCCGCGGGCAGAATATTTGCCTTTATCGCAGGGCACGATCCTAACGGAGACATCGTAAAGACTACTATTGTACTGGCAGGATTTTTTGTGCCATTACTTCTTATCCCAAAAACCTTTTCGCTTGCTGGTAGTGCCTTCGCAGCCATGGGTGGCGCAATAGCGCAACGTGGTGCCGGTGCCCAAAACTGGGCCCAAGGTATGGGCAAAAACCGCCAAAAGAAAAAATGGGCAGAACGCGGTCAGAATTTCATGGGCGGCAATATGAAAGAACGAACAGCTCTGGGACGAAGGGTTAACAGAATCGGTGCAGGTTTAGGCGTTGGGGCAACCAATAGATTTGGGCTTGGAAAACGAGGTCGAGAAGCTGTTAAACTTAAGAAGCAGGTTGCAGAAACAGAAGCAGCCAAGAACCCTGAATTGCAATCTATGATGCTAAATAATGATGATGCAACTGCATTACTCGGTTTAAGTGGAGGTACAAGCGAAGGAATGAAACAAGCACAAGCAGAACTTAGAAATCACTGGTATGAACAGCAACGAGCCAAGGGGGCATCTCACGCTGACGCTCTTGCGCAAGCTGATGCTAGAGTCTCACAAGCTACTGCAGCTGCACGTGCCGTAGGTGTGACAAAGACCAACGCAGCAGCCGCGTTTAACGGTCTTGCTCAGAATAAAGCCCGTTCGCTTGGTGCGGGGGCTAATGGCTTAGTAGCGGCTGGTGCTAGCAGGCTAGCCGATGGTAATGATAGTAAAGCTGCAGAAGCGCTTGGAGCATTTCAGTATCATGCCAGGGGTGCTGGGCGTTTCGATCTTGGAGCCGGAACAGCAACCGAAGGTGGCGAAAAAGCATCATTGTATCAACTCGCTAATGCTCAACCTTCCACAATTCAAGGAATGGGTGAAGAGATTATTGATCGCATGGCTACTGGAGACCCAGATGCTCTGCACCAAGCTGCTGTATTTCGTCAAGAACTAGACGCAATGATTCCTAACTCCACAGGGGCCACACGAGATGCTCTTATCGCCCAAAGAGAGGCTTTAGATGCTCATGGAAGGCCTCCAGGCGGTGGTCCTGGCGAGCTAGAAGCTTACATGGCAACTGCAACCGGTAGAATTGATCCTACAACCGGCCTACCTGCAACTGTAACTTACGATGAGAAATACAATTCAGCAAGGGCAGCAGCTGACCCAAGGTACGCAGCATCTTGGTCGGATCCTATCGATAGAACAAGGGGAGTTAGGCGAGTCACCAGGGCTGAAACTTGGTCTGATGTCGCGCATTCAGAAGCAAGAACTTATCGGGCACCAGAAGAAGAGAATCGATAAAATTACAGCGTTATTTGGTGAGGTTTAATACAAGATATTGAACCTATATCATGCTATTGACTATAGATAAAGCTTGTGTTAATATACACTCATGTCGGAACTTCCGCCAAAACAAACACCACCCCTGGAAGAACTACAACAACCTCGTCCACAAGACGAGACTAATCAGAGCTTTGGCGACAGAGTACGCACTGCTTCTGCATTTTATACTGAAGCCGATGACAGATTTCTGGAGCGTGCCGGTCAAGTAGCCGCAACCGCAAGCGAGTGGACTAAGGATAAATCAGAGGATTTAATCGGACACAGTATCGATGCGGGTCGTACAGCCATAGGTGGTATAAAACGAATATTCAGTACCGTTAGAGAAAAAACCAGCGAAAGCTGGTCAGACTATGGCGACAAGAGAGCTGAAGCTAAACGTGATGCTAGCGCTTGGCGAGAGTTAAAATCCGAGAGAAAAGCCATAGAATCTACTGATAAATCTGAAAAAGACAAACATAGATCAAAATTTTACCGTCAATTAGGCGGGTTACTAATTGCTAAAGTAATTGGTGTTGATGAAGTTGAAGCGCAAGGAATTGCTGATGTGATAGAAGTTGATGGAAGAAAGACTGTCGAAGCAGTACCTGCAAATAGTAAATTTGAAGAATTTATTGAAAATAGAGCTTATAGACGTGCTAGAAAGCTAGGTGGACAACGTGTGCTCAAGAGTAAATCAGGTAAAAGCTCTAACCAGACGGCAGGGATTAAACCGTGGTTGCGACAGCGCGAACGTCTCAGTGAAGTTAGAGAACAATACCGTAGCGGTGCAATTAGCAGAGAAGATATGGAGAGAAAACAGCTTCATATAAAGGCTACAAAATCTAGTGGTTTTGTTACAAGAACAAACAGACATGGCGACAGAATAGTACAGCAAGTAGCAAAAGCCGGAACAACAGAAAGAAATAGAACACGGGTAGTTGGAGTTGAAGAACTTGTTACCAAAAAAGCCGGCCAAATCCTTCATGAGTCTGGTGGTTTATATGGATCAGATAGTGCAAAGGCACGAGAAAAAGCCCGAAAACACCGAGAAAAGTCAGTTGAGGCTAAAAGACAGTCTGAACTACATGACAGAGAAGTAAAAGAGCGAGCAAAACGTAAGGCTAATAGGCAAATAAGTAAGGTCTGGGATGAGGCTCATCTAGAAGACAGAGATCGCTTCCCAGATGAAGATATAAGTAAAGTATGGAATGAAGCGCACCTTGAGGATGCAAAGTTTGATGCAGACTTAGCTCGTAAAAAAGCGGAAGCAAAAGCAGCTATGCCTCGCAGAATCGTCAAAAAACTAGAAAGAACGCCAACAACTCCAGATGTAAACCCACAATTTCGTTGGGTGGGAAACAGGGCATACAGAATCGACTCAAACAACACGAGCAATAATTAACTTAATTGAGTTTTAATATTAGAGGCTTGGTTTTTCCTAAACAAAATTATTCCGCTTTTGCTAATATGTAAGTATGGCAGAGTATAAAGTAATCCAGGATATAGAGGCAGAGGACAAACTGCTAGGTCCTTTTACTTTGCGTCAGTTTATTTATGCATCTATCGTAGTTGCTATTGGGTTTATTGATTTTCGGCTAGTATCTACTAAAGCTTGGTTTCTTGTAATTCCATTATTGCCACCGTTAATCTTTTTCTTGCTACTTGCTGCCCCATTTGGTCGCGATCAATCATCAGAAATATGGTTACTCGCTAAAGTACGGTTCTTTTTCTTTACAAAAAAACGCATCTGGGATCAAGAGGGCATTGAACATTTGGTCACCATCACGGTACCAAAAAAGATAGAACATCACTATTCAGACGGACTTAGCAAATCCGAAGTAAAAAGCCGTCTAAAAACCCTCGCCTCCACAATGGATACCCGAGGCTGGATTGTAAAAAATGTTAACCCCGGTAATAGAAGTTTTATTAATAATGATAACCCTGAAAGATTACTGCCAATCCAAAAAACGCCCGACGACGAGGTCCTAACCGCCATTAAGCCTGCCTCAGATGTACTGGATACCTCGACCAGCAATCCACTAGCAGCCAATCTAACAGATATGGTAGATGAGTCCGAGCTTATCCACAGACAAGAACTATTGGCTAATATACAAAGTGTGGCCGAACAATATAGTCAACCGGTTACACCTACTATCGTAGCTCCGAGTTTGCCTAATACTATTAAGCCAAAAAACACCACGCCGTCGCCACAAATCATCTTAAAATCTAGTACCCCACAACCAACAATCCCGATTTCTAAACCCCTAAACCCTAGGCCTAGCTCATCATCAACAACCAATACAAAACAACCTATGACACCACAGGCAAATACTGATATACTTAACGGTGTTAATAAGCGTAAGCTTTCTTCGGAGATTAACATAACACAAGACTCTGAAGTAAGTGACGGTGATACAGATGATGAAGTAGTAATATCTCTTCATTAGTAACACTAAAAATCGCCTATTGGTGGGCAAGCTAATGAATCCCGATAAAACTCAACAAAATACAAAAACTGATCAACATACTTCCAAGAGTATTAGTTACAATATGCCCTCAAATTATATAAAAACACATAAGGTCGCTACGGGATGAATCCTAAATCTAATCAACAACCACAACAAGTAAAGCAAGCACCGTCGGCGCCTCAGCCGGGCACAATACAGCCTACCAACACGCCTAATAAACCCCCAGCCACTCCTCAAAAAAATGCAGAAGTCAAAATCAACAGAACTAGTACCCAAAACATGTTACAAATTGCTGAAATCCGTGACGGCATCGTAATCATGAGCGACGGATCGTTCAGATCAGTAGTAATGGCAAAGAGTATCAACTTTGATCTAATGAGCGCCCAAGAACAAGAGTCGGTCGAGGCCGGTTATCAAGCGTTTTTAAACTCACTATATTTTGATATTCAAATCTTTATCCGCTCACAAAAAGTAGACATCAGGCCATACCTAGACAAGCTGGCAAAGACTCGTAGTCAAGAAGACAATATGTTGCTAGGCATACTGATGGACGATTACATCGACTTCATCACAGATCTCTCAACCGAATCTAACATTATGGACAAGTATTTTTATATTGTGGTGCCGTTTTTCTCAAATGTCTCTGTAAAGAAGGCTATAACTCAAAGTAAAAACTTTTTCAGTGGATTATCTGGGATGTTGAAGTCTAAACAACCACAAGTAACAGTAACCGAGCAAGTCCTTGGTGAAGCAAAAGACGAGTTGCGTAACCGAATCCAAGCTGTCATAGGTGGTCTACAACAATGTGGCGTTCAGGCTGTACCTCTTGATACCCAAGAATTAATCGAGCTGTACTATGACTTTTACAATCCTGACACCGCCACCAGACAACAACTTCACAATTTCGATGATGTCTCCGCACCCGTAATTGTAAAAGGTCAGGGTCATGCGCCAAAACCATCGATTGATGGGGGGATCTAATTATGGGTTTATTTGGAGGGAAAAAGGCAATAACTGATCCAAAAGAACTGGCCGAGGCTCAACGTCGTCGAGAAGAACAAGAAGTCGGCGAAATCTATCGCAAAGGTGTAACGGCGCTCCGTGACTTTATTGCACCTAGCTCGATAGAGCTCAGTAGTACACATTTTCAAATAGGCAGTCGGTTTGCCCGCACATATTACGTCTTTGGTTATCCGAGGTCACTAACTACCGGTTGGACTAGTGGACTAATCAACCTTGATGAGATTGTTGATATTTCGATGTTTATTTACCCAGTTGAAAGTCGTCTAGTATTAGAGAGCTTACGCAAAAAAGTATCGCAAATGGAGGCCGGAATCCAAATTGACGAAGAAAAAGGCCGAGTCCGAGACCCAGGCAAACAAGCTTCAATTATTGATGCTGAAGAAATCCGCGACAAATTACAAGTCGGCGAAGAAAGATTTTTTAGAATTGGTTTTTATTTTACTCTTTATGGTAACAGCCTAGATGAGCTAGAATACGTCGCTCATAAAGTTGAATCTATGCTTGGGCAACAGTTAGTATACTCAAAGCCAGCTACCTCACAACAAGAGCAGGCCCTCGCTAGCACCGTTCCGCAGTTTACCGACCAATTAGAGATTAGGCGGAACATGAGTACTGGTGCCGCCAGTACTAGCTTCCCGTTCACAAGTGCCGACCTTAGCCAAGATGATGGCGTACTCTATGGCATTAATATGCATAATTCGGGCCTAGTGATATTCGACCGCTTCAGTTTAGAAAATGGCAATGCTGTGGTTTTTGCTAAATCGGGTGCCGGTAAATCCTTTGCTGTAAAGCTCGAGGCTCTGCGTTCCATGATGTTTGGTACTGAAGTTGTTATCGTCGATCCCGAAAATGAATACCAACGTATGTGTGAAGCTGTAGCGGGGGCATACGTCCGACTAAGCCTTAACTCTAACACTAGAATTAACCCCTTTGATTTGCCTAAAGTAATTGATGTGGACGAAGCCGACAACGCCCTGCGGAGCAACCTGATAACTTTGCACGGTCTGCTTCGTCTAATGATGGGCGGTGCGCAGGCTCAAATGTTAGCCTCGCAGGCCAGTGGCGGAGTATCGGCCCCAGCATTATCACCAGTAGAAGAAGCCGATCTAGACGCCGCCTTAATAGAGACGTATGCCAAAGCCGGAATAACCCAAGACCCGTTGACTCACAATTCTATCCCGCCAACTATAACAGATCTGTACGACACCTTACTGCACATGGGCGGAACAGGGCCACAGCTAGCCCAAAGACTGCGCAAATATACGAGCGGTACTTTTGCTGGCATATTCTCACAACAATCAAATATCGAGATGAAAAACCAAATGGTGGTCTTTAACGTTCGCGATCTAGAAGACGAACTCCGACCCGTGGCGATGTATATCGTCCTTAACCATATTTGGAACGTCACTAAATCTGACAAGAAAAAGCGCATTTTGATTATTGATGAGGCTTGGCAAATCATGCGTTACGAAGATTCCGCGAACTTTATGTTCTCTCTGGCTAAACGAGCCCGAAAATATAACCTCGGCATAACTACTATTACTCAAGATGTCGAAGACTTTATTGGTAGCCGACTAGGCAGGGCAATTGTAGCCAACGCCTCACTACAACTGTTACTAAAACAATCACCTTCGGCGGTCGACATGCTAGCCGATGTCTTTAAGCTAACAGAAAACGAAGCAAAACGATTAAGTCAATTCCCGATTGGGCAAGGCCTTTTCTTTGCTGGGCAAAACCATGTTCATATCCAGATTACCGCCAGTGATACCGAAACCAGCCTAATCACCACCAATCCAGAGCAGATTGAGGAGATTAATGCCAAAGGAACAATCGCTAGTGGGCAGGGTAGCATCAACTTAAGCAGTACAAGTACTCCACCTGCGATATAATATAAATAGATGTGTAGAAAAAGCTCACAACGAGGGTAACCAATAATAAATGTCTGTATACGATCCAGAGAAAACCGAAGATAATAGTCTAACTGGTGAAAATAATACCTCTGATGATAAGATCCGAGAATTAATGGGTATTCACAAAGATGAAGAAGACTCCATGGATCGTAATGCGCATAATGGAGCAGCGGATGATATTGCAAGGCGCGAAAAATTAGGCTATGACGGTTCGGCTCATAAAGCCGGTAAAGACGAAAAGAGTTTGCTAGATAGTAAGACCACTTCCAGCTCAAACGACAATGACGATGAACCAAGCCTTTTTAACGATAAAGACAACCCTAACAAAAAAAGATTTCGTTTTAAGATTACAGGCAAACAAGCCGCCGGTGGTGTTGCTGGCATACTGGGTCTAGGTAGCATCGCCGGCATACTGATGGTGTCTAGCGGTCCTTTAGCATTCTTACACATGGCAAATCTCATGCAAGACTTTCACCACGAAAGCAACACTAACATGCAAGACGGCAGACTCACTAAGTTATGGCGTTACGCTAGAGGTAGGGGTATTAACAATAACTTGGGTAGAATTGGCAATAAGCTCGTAGACAAATTAGACACGCGAATGCGAGGCATCGGTATTGAACCAAACTATAACAACAGATCATTAACTAGTTTTACTTTTGATACCGATAATCCTAGGGCTAAAGACGCACTAGACAAGATGATAGATAAGGGTTATGTCCCAAGCGAAATTGATGTTAACGGCAGTCAGGGTACTGGCAGGTACATGCAACTAGATGCCAGTCGTGGAATTGGGAGCAGAACCCGTATTAGGACTATGGCAGATGATCTAAGAATAGCAAGGGGGGAAGATGGCATTGTCAGCGCGGTCACCCACAGACTAGCCAAAAAACGCTACGCCGGCGGATTTCACCCACTACAAAACTTCTACAGAGAAGCAGGCGAGTCAATTCTTGACTACACAAGGAGTGTAAGGCAACATCAAGATGATCGTGTAAGAACAGGGGTAGATGCTCCGGATAGGCTAAAGCCAGCTCCAAGTCAAGACGAACTTGATGCCGATTCTAGACAAAGATTACGTCAAGATACACCAGATGCGTTTAGTGCTGATACCCCTGCTGGCGTAAAAGCTAAGTTACTAGCAGCAGTGGCAACCACGACTGGTTTTGTCGGATTGTATGAACTTATGTGTAACGTAGATAAGATAGGTGCAACTATTGACGATATAAGGATGGCGGAAATCATACAGCCACTGATGCGAATGGGACTTGATGGGCTAGCTATGGGTGCGCAAATACAGTACGGCCAAGATGTTAATTCAGATGAGCTTGGCGCATTATTCACTAGGTTTTCCGGCGAAACAGATATTGGCAAATTAAGCGCCTTTGCATCAGACAGCATTCAAGCAGAATTAGGCAACGAACCAATTGGCCCTAGGACGGCAACAGAGGGAGTAAATGCCGGACAACAGGTCAGTCCTGCCGATTTGCCGGCCAGCTCAAAACCAGGCAAAGACAAACCTTTGCTTTTTAAGGTTGCCGATAATATTGTTAACTCTATTAGTGTCGCAGGCGTTCCTCTAGGAGAAGGATCCTGCGACATCTTGACAAATTTATGTATTGGAACAGATACTCTTTCGCTTTGTCCAGCTGATATAGCAGATTTAATAGCGGCGGGCTTTTCCGGTGGGACATCTGCGGTTGCGGCTTCATTATCAACTAATGCGCTTTTCGCAGGGGCTGGTTTTCTCTTCTCAGATTGGATTGATTCATTAATCTATATTCTCGCTGGAACTGCTCTGCAATGTGCTGATGGACCGCAATGGGGGAGCTGTATTAATTTTGGTAACAGACTTAATGCCAATGATGAGGCATTGAGTATCGGAGGACGTGAGTTAACTGAAAATGAAGAAATTACGTTAGACAATACACGTAAAGAACTAGAACGCTATGATATGAAGAGTAAAAGTCTGTATGCACGGTACCTGGATCCTAAAGAAACAAATTCTCTATTTGCCTCAGCTGTCTTTAATAATCCTAGATTTGCCTCCCCAACATCATCTGTCGCATATGCGATTCAATCACCAATCTCTAACTTTGGAAACATATTTGGTAATTTAGGTAATATTCTTGGCGGTAGGGCAAAAGCAGCTTCCGTTGAGTACGATTACGGTTTCCCAGAGTATGGCTTTAGCTTTGATGAGCAAACGAATGATGATTACGAAAACCCTTACGAAATTGCAAAATATATGGAAAAAGATAATTTTGCAAAACTAAACGAAATGAATGATGAATATGGCGACGACTGCTTTAAAACTACTATAAGTACATCGGGCAAAATACAGACCACTACCGCGCCAGATATGAAAGATATTCCAGATAAATGCAAGGATACAACTAACACTGATTTAATGAAGTATAGGTTCTACATTGCCGACACTATAACCGCTAAATCTGCAGCCTGTTACGAAGGTGCCGATGAATCTGCTTGCGCAGAATTAGGATTCGAAGATGAACCAAATTCTTCTGATCCAACTTCAACTGCTGGCGCTGAGATAGTTGGTGATCCTTTCGAAACATCAGTAGATGTGGATTGTGCCGAGGGCACAACCGATCTTGGGGTTTTTGATGGGTACGTAGATGGCTCTGTAGTCCAGCATCGATTATGTGCAGTTTCTAATTTGTCTTCTGGTAGTAGTGAAAGCACACCGGGAAGCGAATACTATATAGATGGTGCCGAAGGAAAAGCTATTGTAAATTCTCGTGTTTCTGGAGCGGTCTACGCTATGGTTGAAGCGGCCAGTCAAGACGGATCTCCGCTCTCGGCAACCAGCAGTTTCCGCACTATGGCTCATCAACAACAGCTATACGCCGATAGCGATGGGAGCGGAAACGTAGCTAGACCCGGATACTCCAATCATCAAAATGGCACTGCTATAGACTTTTCAGATATGGGTTTTGAGGATGGCGCAAGCGGAAGTAGAGGAGACTGTTCAGATAGAAACACCGATGACTCTTCTGGTTGGACATGGATGTTTGAAAATGCCGAGCGCTTTGGGTATAGCCAGCTATCATTTGAATCTTGGCACTGGGATCCTGCTACCGGATCAAATAAATGTAACTCGAGTCAACCATGAAACAATATGCTAAAAAACTAATATATAAAATTATGATTCTATCGACACTTTTGGTATATGTTACCAGCTCTTCCGTCTTAGCGTTATCCTCTGAGCAAAAGCAAGTTATAGATGGCGGCTCTCTGAGATTCGATGTAGGTTGCAATGTTAACTCAAGTTCAAACGCCGGAACTGGAAAGATCTATGTTATCGGTGATTCTTTAACCAAGGGGATGCGAGATTCTGGCGACCTTGGCAGTAAGCTTGAGGAGAAAGGATGGCAAGTTCTCGACATTGAAGCAAACAACGGATTTAATATATCCCTCTCTATGCCAAAAATCGAAGAAGATGAAAGCAAGATTGCTGAGAGTGATGCTGTGCTCATTGGTCTAGGTACCAACAGAGACACCGACTTTCCAGCAAAGGTTACAGAATTAGTAGAAAAAATTCGAGAGTTTTCTGATACTACTCAAATAAAATGGTTTAATACCGCAGATTACGGAGTGACGCGAGGTGGTTATTCTGACGGTGAAGTAAATCAAATAATTGATACTAAATCTCAAGAGTTAGGTTTTAACGTTATAGATTGGGCTACCGAGATCGACCAAAATCCCGATACCTATCCAACTCTACCCGATGGACTACATCAGACACCCGAAGGATTTGTGGCTCGGGCACAATGGACTGCTGATCAAGTAGGTAATGCCCCAGCTGATGGTGGAGGTACACAAACGGATACAAGTACCCTTTCAATCCGAGATAAATTAGCTCAGATGTTAATGCCTAGGGTGAATAGCGAAGCAGATATTGACACTGTAACTTCAGCAAAAGTTGGTGGGTATTTCGTGGGGCGAGACAGTCTAGCGAGTTTAAGTACCAAGATAAAGGATAGCCAAAATGCCGAGAACCCATTTTTAGTCTCGGTTGACGGTGAAGGAGGAACAGTTGATGTACCCATAGCGTCAAATCCACCATCAGCTCTAGAGATGGGCTCAAAAACTGATGAGGAGGTAAGAACCATCGCAAAAGACTTTGGTACTGAACTTGCCGGATTGGGGGTAAATATGGACTTAGCACCCGTGGCTGATGTAGTAGACGACATTAATAGTGGAGTAATTAAAACTCGGTCTTTTGGTAATAATAATGATGTGGTAACAGCCAAAGCCGGTGCCTTTGCAGATGGGCTCAGAGAGGCTAGTGTGTTTCCAACTTTTAAGCACTTTCCCGGTCACGGCCATGCAACAAAGAGTGATGGATCTCTGGGTGATACCCACGCAGACAAAAATGTATACACAGCCAACAAACAACAGTTATTAACTGGCGATCTGGCGCCTTTTGTTAGTCTAATGCAAGGCAACTCTTCGGCAGTTATGACCGGCCATTTGATTATTCCTGATATCGATCCCAGTACACCAACTACAGTTAGCCGTAAAGTGATAACCGATTTTTTGCGAGGCGAACTTGGATATGATGGACTGGTAATAACAGATGATATGGGTGACATGGCACCAATTACTGAAAGATTCGCTAACTTCCCAGATGCCGTACTAGCCGCAGTAAAAGCTGGTAACGATATGGTTTTATTTAATGGCAAGATTGATCAAATCGGTGCAGTCTTAGATAAACTCGAAGCAGCTGTGGCAAGTGGTGATTTATCTGAAGATCAAGTTAACGAATCATTAAGACGGATCGACACCGCTAAAAATTTTGCTAATGTACCTGAAGTTTTGAGTGGATGTGAGTGTAGTAGTACTGCTGGATCAGGCGATTTTACGGGTGGCAACAATGTTGAGATTGCTTATAACTTCCTAACAAGTAAAGGCTTGTCTCCCGCTCAGGCATCAGCCATTATCGGAAATCTAATGGCTGAATCGAGCCCAAATATTGACCCAACTGCCGACAACGGCTCGCACCGCGGTATTGCACAATGGGACTATTCAGACCGCTATGCCAAACTTGTAAAATTTGCGGAAGAGACAGGCAGAGCAGGTCAACAAGATACAATCGAAGTTCAATTAGAATATTTGTGGTTAGAGACTACTGGGGAGGGCGCAACGCCTAGTGTTCCTGGTAATAATAGGCCGGTTTTACCAGCAATGGATGCAGCTGGGGATGATTTGGCTGCGCTTGTTCACATTTGGCTTGAGCAATGGGAAGGGGCAGCAGGACAAAACGAAGGAGGAAGATTAGAGTTTGCCCAACAGGTTCTAGACGAATATGGCGGAGGAGTTGGTAGCGCAAGCGGCGGAGGAGGTAATTGTAGCGGGGCATCAGGCGTAGATGGCGTAGAATGCCCAGCAAATATGGAACCTCACCCAACACAAGCCGGTTACTTCAAGATGCCAGA
The DNA here is from genome assembly GCA_964510945.1 of uncultured Candidatus Saccharibacteria bacterium. Taxonomy (GTDB): domain Bacteria; phylum Patescibacteriota; class Saccharimonadia; order Saccharimonadales; family JAGQNJ01; genus DAISWO01. The sequence goes on along the minus strand of CAZEED010000002.1, from coordinate 77,948 downwards.
CGCTCCAAATGGGGAGTATACCTTTGATGGTGGGGCAGGGCCTGAACAACGCTATGGTTCTGAAACACTCGTTTGCGTTATCTACACAGTAGCCATGGCCTACAAGCAAAAATACCAAGATCAATCGACGGTTGACATTGGTGATCTGAACGCTTCTGGACATAAATCACACTATAAAGGTGTTGCTGTTGATATAAGCGCCGATGGGGTCATCGCAGCCGCTAATGACCATAGTGGGTATAACACTGAAGCCACAATCGAATTTGGGAAAATGTTTGTTGATACCGGAAAGATTAAGAATATTTGGTGGTGCCCTAATGACAATTCTAGTGATGTTATACGTGCTTATGCTGAAGAGAAAGGTACACCAATTAATATTAAATGTATTGAAGGGCATCAGAATCACTTTCACGTAGATATTCTTGACGAATTCATAATACCCGGGAGCTTTACGCCATGACGTATTCCAATAATCATAATTTAAAAGAGGGTCGTAATGGATAAAAAAGCTCAATTAAAACGACTGATTATGATAATCGTTATTTCACTAGTGGTGTTTTTTATAGGTAAATTTTTATTTCAGTATGTAAATAGCGGGACTCTTAGCGTTAAAGCTTCGGGTAACGGCAGTATAACGATCGTAGTAAAGGATAAGGACGGTAAAGAGGTTGTTAAATCTCAGACCAACGAAGTCAAAAAACGGTTATATAAGGGTGTCTACGTTATAGAGGTATTTAATGATAAGGACGGAAAAAGCCGAGCGTCGGCCACAGTCATTGCTAGACAAACCACCGAGCAATCCTTAGAGATAGTCGATCCTTTGAGCCCCCTACTAACCTCCCGTGTTCCAGCCTCTGAGATCAATGAAGCTCAAAATGGGGCGTACTTCTTACAAAGCAATTCTCATTTATTAAGAAAGTATGAAAAAAAGTCGCTGTCGCAACCCGCTATTCAAACAAATCTACAACTGGTATCTAAAATCGATCTAGACAAAGGTGGTAAAGGCTACATAATGACCTCAGGCCGTTTAATCTATAAAGTAGACAATAACAAAACTGCTAATATCCGAGACACTTTGCTTTCGGATATTAAAACCTTGGACACCCCACGCGACATCGACTATAGTCCTGAATCAGGCGAACTTTTCGTAAGTGCCGGAAAAAATGTATACCGTGTGGCAGTGGGTGCAAAACGTGCCGAATATATATTTACTGCGCCTTGGCCAATTTCAAAAATTGCCTACAGCGGTAAAGGCAACTTGTTGCTATCGCAATACCCTGAAGAAAGCGATTCTGGCAACGAAGAATACGGAGATCCAGTCGTCGAGAAATACTCCGTGTCACTGCTAGACACCCAGAGCAAGAAACTGACAGAAATAGACAAGCAACCATTACTTCAGTCTGTCGACTGGTCGCCAAGCGGAAGGTTTCTAGCCTATAGCGTAGGGGGCTCGTTAAAGGTTTATGATAGTTTAAATAATACTTATGTACGTGACTTATTCTTGGATAATAAAATACCGTCAGCAACTAGCTGGTGCTCTGATAACAAACTAATTTATAGTGACGGTTCGGGTGTATGGGCTTATAATTCCAAAAAAGATCAGTACAGTGCTCTTCTGGCAAAATTATCAAACGTCAAAGCACTATCTTGCGACAACCAAGAAACTATTTACGTGGGCACTTACAAACAACCTCGTTCTGGCGGATTATATAGGTTGGCAACATTAGACCAATCAGATAAAGATTTAGTTAATAATCTTAATTCAGCCTCGCCTTTCTATGGCGATAAAATGATGCTGGATTACGTTCAGACTGGCGACAATAAACCAACTGTTGTCGTAAAGATCTTTATGCCTAGAGATTTGCTACACGTCAAAAAAGGCCAAAAAGGCTACCTCAGTGCGGTCGTTATAAGAAATCAAGCCAAAGAAGAAGCTAAGCAATATCTAAATTCGCACAATATTAAACCCGAGTCTGTTAATATGGTTTATTTAGTTAATTATTAAGTTCTAGTAGATTTGTTTTTTGAGCGTATGATTTATCGATAATGTCGGCATCGGTTGTGGTAATTAAGGTTTGATAGTCGTTCAAAAATCCAGTTAAGAGTTTTCGACGTTTACCATCAAGTTCGCTAAAGACATCATCAAAAAGTAAGATTGGTTTTCGCCTAGTTTTTTCCTCAAGTAAGCTAGTCTCGCACTTTTTTAGTGCCAGTATTGCCGTTCTTGTTTCGCCTCGTGAGGCAAAGCCTCGCAGTTCATTACCGTCTAGCATAATCGATAGATCGTCTCGGTGTGGTCCAACTGATGAAAAACCTCTAGCCAAATCTTTATTAAGATCTGCCTCTAAAATTTTTAACATTCTACTGCCGTAGCTGGCGTTATTTGTTATCTTCGACTCATAACTGGTCAGGAGTGTGTTATTGCCTCCTGCGATACCTGTGTAGTTCTGAGTCAGGGTTTTGTTAAGTTCATTGATTACTTTTATGCGCTTATCTACAATGCTCTGGGCAAGCTCAGATAACCTAATATCCCAAGCAAAAATAGTGTTTGTAACGTCTTTATAATCTTGTTTGAGTAGTCTATTACGTTGCGATAAGGTTCTTTTATAATCCTTTAAGGTTGTGGAGTTTTCGGGGTAGATTTGACACGCCAAACTATCGAGAAAATTTCTTCGTTCTTCGGGTGAAGTCACAAGTTCGTATAGCTGGTTTGGTTCAAAAAGTACTACTGGGATTACATCAGTATTTTTAGGTCTTTTAAGCTCCACCCCGTCGATTTCAATTTGTTTTTTTATTCGATTATTTTCTATACTTAACTTGAGCGTTCTTTGTTGATTCTTATTGGTTGTCGTATCAATTCTAGCCCATGACTCACCTTTTTTAATATTTTGATGATCTGACGCCCTAAAAGCTCCTATGCTACATACGTAATAAACTGCTTCTAGCAAGTTTGTCTTTCCGCTGGCATTTGGTCCAACAATAATATTGGTTCGTGGTTCAAACTCGAAGGCGCTATCGCTATACGACCTAAAGTTTTGCAATCTTATGCTGGTTATCATCTTTCTTATTATAAAGCCGTTAGCTCTTCAAAGGCATTACTATGTGTAGATAATCTTTACTCTTTGGATTGCGTAGTAGCAGAGGGTCTAGTTTGTCACTAAAGTTTACCTCTACCTGATCACCTTCTAGAGCTTGTAAGCCCTCAAGTAAATAGCGCGAGTTTAGAGTTAGTTCACCGTCCATATTGACCTCTGCTTTGGTACTGGAGCTGTTTTCGCCTACTTGAGAAGCCACTGAAGCCACTGTTATTTTCCCATTATCCTTTTCTAATTTTAGAATAATACTGCCGGCGCTTTCTCTAGCAAACAGACTAGAGACTTTTGTAATATTTATTAGTTCAGATCTAGATGTAGTGGCGACATGCTCGAATTTTTTAGGAATAAGTTTTTGATAATCTGGATATTCGCCTTCAATCATCCGAGCAATTAATTCAGTTTTTGCAGTCTGAAACCTAACCTGTTGACCATCACTTGTTACTTGTACCTTATCATCATTATCTTCTAAGATTCTCAGTAATTCTTGGGCCGCACTCACCGGAATCAACATTTTTATATCACCCCCAACATCATCTAGGGTTTTTTCTGCCAACCGGTAGCTATCTGTAGCCGCTACAAATAACTTTTTATCGTGCGAACAGAAAAACACTCCTGTCAGTATTGGACGAGCATCATCGCTAGATGCCGCACCTACAACTTGCTGTAAGGCTTTTTTCAAAACACTAGAACTTATATCCCATTTACTGCCTTTTGATATTAGTGGCATAACAGGGAAGTCATCGGCCGATATTCCGTTGAGTGTTGAGTTGTAGTTATCTGTTTTTATCTCTAGGCGATTTTCTTTTTGAATAAGGCTAACAGTGCCAGAAGGGAGGTTGGAAATAAAATCCTGCATAAGTCTTGCAGGTACAGTGATCGAACCTTCTTTTACGACCTTTGCCCCTACAAATTCAGTGATTGCAATATCAAGATTAGTGGCAGAAAGTTGTAATCTGTTAGCATTAGTTTTAAGAAGGATATTACTAAGAATCGGTAAGGTGCTTCGTCCGCTTGCAACACGAGCAACAATGCTTAGGGCTTTGCTTAGGTTTTCTTGGGTTAATTTTAAATCCATAATAATAACTCCTTTTTTAAATACTTAGAATGTTGTTGTTATAAGGCCTGTTTATAATGTGCAAAAGATTAATACCAATCTGTTGTTTCGCCATTATTGCCTGTTTATAAAGGTCTAATAAGTTACCGGAAAATAGGCTAAGTATGTGGATGGTAGAATTTACAACTACACTTATTCGAGTGAATACTAGGCTGTTTACACAGGCTTTTACACAACTTTGTAGGAGTCTTTGCACAGGTAAATTAACTATTTTATGCATAAATCCGCTCCCTAATTTCGTTAATAGCGGCCTGTAGTGAAGAATCATTACTTAATATTTTCTCGACTTTATCAACTGAATGGATAGCAGTGGTGTGATCTTTACGACCTAATTCTCGAGCGATTTTTGGGAAACTAAGATGAAGCTCACTACGAAGCAAAAACATCGATATTTGCCTAGGCATTACGATATCCTTATCACGCTTAGGGCTCATGATATCGTCCATAGATATACCGAAGTACTTGGCGGTCTTATCAATAACTGACTTTGAGGATATATGTTTTGCTCTTGATCTACTTGCACCTATGACTGATTTTGCAAGCTCGACATCTGGCTCCATGCCCTTCATTTCACAAACCGCTACAAGTTGGTTCAAGGCGCCTTCTAGTTCACGAATATTTGTCCTGACATTATCGGCTAATAGTTCCACAACTGGTTGCGGCAAATCAAAAGATTGAGCTTCGGCTTTTGTTTGCACAATCGCGCAACGTGTTTCAAAATCAGGGATTTGCATATCAACGCTCATACCCATAGAAAAACGTGACCTCAATCGGTCTTCAAGGGTTGGCACATCCTTCGGCGCCATGTCGCTAGTTATAATTATCTGTTTGTTAGCCTGATGTAGAGCATTAAAGGTGTGAAAAAATTCTTCCTGAGTTTTTTCTTTGCCCGCAATAAATTGAATATCGTCCACAATCAACACGTCGGCTGATCGATAATAACCGGCAAAGTCTGTATTCTTTTTAAATCTAATGGCGTCTAAAAACTCTTGCACAAATTGTTCGCTACTAACATAAATAACTTTTGCCTCTGGATTATTAGCCACCACTTCATTGCCGACCGCTTCGGCTAAGTGCGTTTTTCCGATCCCCACTCCACCATACAAAAATACCGGATTATATTTCTTGCCCGGAAGTGCAGCAATAGCCTGACAAGTTGCATAAGCTAGCTCGTTACCAGAGCCTACTATAAAAGTATCAAAGGTGTATTTTTCATTCAGCCCTCGTCGGTAACTATGCGCCAAAGCACTTTGTTTTTTAGTGGAACCACCACTAGATCTTACAATTACCGGATCATCATAATCTACAGTGTTGTGTAGCTTAGCCGGTGAATGAATCTTGTAGGTGATTGTTGCGCTCGACAGACCGTTTTTCGATAAAACATCAGACAGTAGGTCATTAAACTTACGCTCTAACTGTTGCTTTATAAAGATATTAGGTACACCGATAACAACTTCAGATTCTGAATGTTCTAATAGATGAGTGTTCTTAAACCAAGTAGCAAAGTTACCCTGAGAAACAGACATCTCGATTTCTCCCAGTACTGCTTGCCACAGATTATCTTGCACTACTACCCTCCAAAAGTTAAAAACTGAGTGCTTAACCGCTCATACGGTCCAACACAAATGTAGAGATAACTATAGCAGTCCGAGCCTAGCTTTTCCACAGGCCGAACATAAAAAACAACAAACTATAACAAAAACCCTCAAACAGATTAAAAGTTATACACATACAAAGCTAACACCTTAACTTTTGTGGATAACCAACCGGTTTTAGTGGATAAACTATTGAATACCGTGGCAAAATATTGTTTATTTGACTTTATGCGTCCAAAAACAAGTCTAGAGATTTCCTCGCTTGACTACAGAGGCCAACTACAATAAAGTAACACCTATGCCAAAAAGGACATTTCAACCAAAAAAACGCAAACGATCGCGTGTTCACGGGTTTTTTAAACGTATGTCGACAACGTCTGGTAGAAACGTACTAAAAAGACGACGAAATAAAGGCCGCAAACTCTTAAGTCGATAATCTTTTATTTTCTGCGCCGAGACCACATATGATCAATAGAAAAAACCGTTTTCACGGATATAACAGCTTACGAAGTACTTATAGTCGTGGCCAGACTGTCCGCAGTGGCCCCTTAAGCTTAAAATATGTACAAAATCCTAAGCGAAGTAATTCGCGTATTGCTGTAGTGGTCAGTAAAAAAGTCCATAAATCGGCTGTTGGTCGCAATCGTATGCGTCGTCGAATCTTTGAAATAATTAGGCTAAAGATTTCAGAGTTTTCGTCTAGCTATGACGTAATTCTAACCATCTTTGATGACTCGGTAGTAAAAATGCCGGCCACCGACCTAAAGCAAATGATCGAGAAATTATTAAAAAACGCCAGTATTACTTAAACAATTTGTAGTAGCGTGACGTGTTATTATGTAACTAGCCTTTTCTGCAATTAAATCTATAGTTAAAGCGGCCAAAAAGAGAGCTCGCGGTGGCAGAAAGAGGATCAAGGAGATTTTATGTTTACTACGCTAATAGTCCAGCCGATATTTAACCTGCTGGTACTTATCTACGCCATACTACCTGGTCATAACTTTGGTGTAGTTATAATTATTTTCACAGTACTGGTTAGACTTGCGATGTGGCCTTTGGTTAAAAAACAACTACACCACGCTAAAGCCATGCGTGATCTTCAGCCCGAGCTAAAACGAATTAAAAAAGAAGCCAAAGGTGACCGTGCCAAAGAATCTACTATGGTCATGGCGCTATATAAAGAAAAAGAGATTAATCCATTTGCATCTATTGGCCTGTTACTAGTACAGCTTCCAATATTTCTGTCACTATATAGCGTACTTCATCGGATAATTAACGATCCAAAAAGCCTAGTTGATTTTACCTACCCAGTCATACATAACCTTGGTGCAATTAAAGATTTAGCGGTGGACATCTCACGCTTCGACTCTTCATTTGTTGGTTTGATAGATTTAACTCGACCCGCAGTTGGTCCAGAGGGGTTTTATTTCCCCGCTTTTTTGTTGGTAGCTGGTAGTGCTATAACGCAATATTATCAAAGCAAGCAGTTGATGCCGACTGATAAGAATGCTCGTAAACTGCGCGATATTCTTAAAGACGCTGGCACTGGCCAACAAGCTGATCAGTCGGAAGTTAACTCGGCCGTAGGACGTAGCACCAAATTCTTGATCCCGGGCATGATCTTTATATTTACCATTGGTTTGCCGGCCGCCCTATCGCTGTACTGGTTCACCAGCGGACTAGTTGCCGTATTCCAGCAGGGCAGGGTATTAAATAAAGACGAGGAAGAACTAGAAGAAATTGCTGACAAGCCTTCTGCTAAACAGCGGGCTAAGGTCGCCCAGGAAGCTGAAGTCGTAACTAAACCTGTACCGAAAAAAGCTAAAAATAAGAAGAGGAGGAAGAAACGATGAGCGGAACTATGGAAGAAGCGTCAATATACGCACAGAAGTACCTAGAGGATATGTTATCGTTTTTTGGTCTAAATACTGATGTACACGCCACGGTAAATGAAGATGACATCATCGAGCTTCATGTCCCTTCAACGCATCTTAATGGCTTTTTGATCGGAGCGCGAGGCGAAACAATTCGCGCGATTCAATTCATGGTATCCAATGCACTGCGTAGTCAAGGATTTGAGCAGAGCAGAGTACATGTGGACATTGCTGATTACAAAAAACAGCGGGCTGAACAACTTACAACTCACGCACAAGAGTGGGTCAATAAAGTTAAAGAATCCAAAGAACCAATGTCTCTACGTCCAATGAACGCCGCTGATAGGCGGACAATCCATAAGTTAGCCGATGATGAAGGTTTGAGCTCAGAGTCAGCCGGAGAAGGCCGAGAACGCCACGTTATCATCAAGCCCAAAGAAGATTAACACCTATTTTCGATAAATCTCTTTACGATGCCCAACTTTAATGACGAATACAGTCACAATATCTTCTTGCACTAAGTAAAGGATTCTATAATCGCCTTGTCTGATACGCCGTTCGTTACGCCCTTTTAGCCTTATAGAATCTGTCGGGAATGGATCTTGAGCTAATTTTTTTATACGTAGCACAATTCTTGCTCTAGCTTTTGAGGGTATGGCAGGGAGGTCTTTCTTTCTAACCCGCCGATTAATTTCAACCTTATATAAGGCCATCTTTTTTCAGTGATTCTAAAAAATTATCTAGTGATTCTGTCGGTTCATTACGACGTTCTTCTATGGCCTCTATGTCTTCTAGATCTTCGGCGATGGCAAATGCTACAGCTCGATTGACGTATTCAGACATCGTTTGATTGGTGTCTACGACGCGTTTTTTTAACGCTCGTCGTACATTAGGGCTCAGGTAAAGCGTGGTTTTAGTATCATTACTGCTCATAATGACATTATAGCGTTTTAGCGTCTAGACGTCAATCAATCTAGGGTTGACTTGTATATATCTAGGGTTTGTTTGGCCATACGCTGCCAAGAATAACTAGAGGCGAGTTTTTTACCACTCTTGCTAAGTTTGTCTGAGAACTTTTTATTAGTTAAAACTTTTTCTATAGCTGTGGTCATTGAATCGATATCGGTAGGGGTAAAATACTCAGCCGAGTCTTTATAGATTTCTGGCAGGCAAGTAGCGTTACTAGATGCCACCGGTGCGCCGTGCGCCATGGCCTCAAGCGCGGGCAGGCCAAAGCCCTCACTTAGTGACGGAAAAACATAGCATGCCGTATTTTCATACAACCATCTTAATTGAGCTTCTGATACAAAATCCGTAAAGATTACATTTTCTAAATTCCGGGCTTTTACATTTTTTTCTAATTGCCAATAGAGGGCGTCTTTCTTGCCGGCTAGTACCAAGTATAGATCGGGGTGCTTATTAGACAAGGAAGCGAAAGCTTCGACCAACCTGTCGAGATTCTTATGAGGTTGGGGCCTACCAACATATAGTAAGAATTTTTGATCAACTAGATCTTCTATTGGCTCTGGCGGGTCGGTAATTTTATCTGCCGACTCATAGGTAACTTCGACTTTTCTAGAGTTAATCTTGGCAAATTTTGCCACATCATCTTTAACGTATTCAGATGGTGTGATGATAACTTCAGATTTGCGCGCCACGATTTTTATGACGATACGGTAGACTTTTTGTTTGATCCAAAAAACTAGCGGATTCTTAGCAGGGTTTTTAAATCTGGCGGTAGTCAGATCATGGATGGTAGTTACGGTTTTGCCGCGATAAAGGATTGGTTGTTGCGTCATACCAAAATGAACTAAATCCGGTTTAAGACCTCTAATTTGTTTTAGTAAACGCGTCTGTTCCGCAAATGTGAACTCTTTAACTGACGAGGTTATGATATTAAACTTAGGTGCAATTGAATGCAAAAAATCAACACGTTTTTTTGTTGTTAGAACGGTGATCTTATAACTAGGCTTTGCAATATAAAGATATTCAATTAATTTATCGATATATCGACCCGTACTGGTCCCCGATTCCCGCGCATCAATAACAATATGCTTCATGACTATTTTATACTATACTGCATATTACTAACGAAGGAGAAACATGGAGACAGCACCATCATCTCGTCCACCATCATTTAATAGTTTTGTTGATGAGGTTAGTCCGTGCGGTGATACTACTGAAGACCGATCAGCCTTTGTCGGGCAGTACACGGCTGCCTTGATCCAATATCGAAGATCAATTGGAATAGACCACAAAGGTATTGGAGAAGGTATCGAAGTTGACGTTGTGCCTTTTGATGAAGAACAACTTACCGCTAATAATAACTAGTAAAGTGAGGTATATAGAACATATGTCGAAGCATACATTAATAACTGGTATAACTGGACAAGACGGTAAGCATCTGGCGAAGTTATTGCATTCAAAAGGCTACGAAGTTTTTGGGCTAATCCGAGGACAACAAAATCCACGCAAAGATGAAGTTGCTATGCTGTTCCCCTTTGTAAAATTTATCGAAGGAGATTTAACTGACCTGTCGTCTTTGCAGAGGGCAATTGATGAATCACAGCCTGACGAGATCTATAATTTAGGGGCAATTAGCCACGTCGGGTATTCCTTTAAAGACCCTATCCTAACAGCTGAGGTTACCGGTAAAGGCGTACTCAATATGCTAGAAGCTATCAGGTTGAGTGGTGGAGAAAAAAAGATTAAATTTTATCAGGCTAGTACTAGTGAAATGTTTGGAGGACTAGACTATAATCGTCCAGCAACTGGATATACAGAAAAATCTACATTTCATCCACGTTCCCCATACGGTGTCGCAAAACTTTACGGACATTGGATAGCTGTTAATTATCGAGAGAGTTACGGAATGCATATTAATTGTGGAATTTTGTTTAACCACGAAGGTGAGTATAGAGGTCTTGAGTTTGTGACGCGAAAGATCAGCAACTCGGTAGCTAGGATTAAGCTAGGCAAACAGAAAGATATCATACTCGGTAATTTAGACGCCAAACGCGATTGGGGGTATGCGGGTGATTATGTAGAGGGAATGTGGCGAATGCTTCAACAGGACAAACCAGGCGATTATGTATTAGCAACTGGCGAGACACATTCAATTGAAGATTTTTTGAGCCTTGCATTCAAAGAGATTGGAATAGATGACTGGAAACCGTACGTTAAGCAAGACCAAAGGTTTATGCGCCCAGCTGAAGTAGACGTGCTACTTGGAGATCCAACGAAAGCCGAGAAAGAGCTTGGCTGGAAACGCGAAGTTGACTTTGCTGGTCTAGTGAAACTGATGGTCGACTATGACCTAAAAAAAGAGCAATAATCGATTTATGCAAAAGAAATTTGCCCCACGAGAAATATTCGAACAACTGCTGGAATGGTCAGTTATACCCACATTTGATATTTTGTTTGAATATGGAGACCAGGGCGTAATTTTTTTAAAACGTACCATAACTCCGTATGAGAATGTTTGGGCTCTGCCTGGGCTACGTATGTATAAAGGCGAAGACATAGAAGAAACCTTGCAGAGAATTGCTAAAGAAGAGCTAGGTCTAAATATTGATGGAACGCAAGGGATATATCTAGGACAATATACAGCCAAGTTTAAAACAGAGCATGACAGACAGGACTTATCAACAGGCTATTTATTCAGACTAAGTGGTAGCGAAAAGCTAGAATATAACAAACAACATTTTAGTAATATAAGTATTTCAAATAAGTGTCCAGAGCCGATTGGGGCAATGTATCAATACTATTTCGAACTCTACAAACAAAACAGCTAAACTGTGTTATTGGCCATTTTAATAAAGTCAGACAGACCCCACTGCAAGAAGTCTAAAGCAAGCTGTTGACGTTTCTGATCGCCGACTCTAATAAAATATACATAGAACTCCACGCCAGTCCATAGAAGCATGTTATTAAGTTGAACGGTTAAGCTTATTCGTCGGGTTGAACTCTCAATAATAATATTGTTGATGTGGTATTGAATCCATTCAAGAGCTACTTTAGTTTGGCCACAAACTATATAAATAGAAGAGGCAAATTTCGCGAAATCATAACTAGGGGGCATATTATGCATCGCCTCTAGGTCAATGAGGTAAAGATGTTTATTATCGGGGTCCCAAAAAAGATTTTGTGGTTGGAGGTCAGCTATTGCTGGAGCTAAATCGATCTTTTTAGATAATGCTTGCCCAAGAAGCTGTAAGGCAGAAATTGCAGTAGTTTCGCCCGGATCAATTATTAATAGCCAATCGACAAGTTGTTTGTTGATGTCTAAGAAGGGCGAACGAGGGTCTCTGTAGCTGTATAAAGACGATGATTCAACGGCAATTATCATTTCGTTCGCCGCCCGGAAGAGGCTATTTAGATCTGTTTTGTTCACAAGAAAATCAGCAAAATCACTTGCTTCTGAGCTAATTGATTTATGAGATATATATGGATATATGAAAAGCTCTATATTATTGCCAAGATTAATTTTTTCAAATGGTTTTACCACACTATAGTTTTTTCCGCCTGGCAAATGTTCGGAAAGCCCTTCATTTCTAAGGTCATAAAGTTGAGCGATGCGAAGATTAGCCTTGGCAAAATATTTTACATTATCCTTGCTGATAACAAGGTGGATAAAGCGGCTTTGGTTCTTGCCATCGACAGAGTCAGACTCAATTTCGTAGCCACGGTTTTTAATCTCTGCCTTAATAATTTTTAGTAGCTCGGGGCGATTCATATCTATTATTGTCTCACTAAATCCGTTAAAGTTCTTTCTAGATTAATACTTGGTTGCCAATCAGTGTCAGTATTTAGGAGCTTGTAGCTCCCATAAAGATCTTTTGGGTCGTTTGGCCTCATACGTGACTTGTCTACTGTTATCTCTAAGTCATGTCTGTTGAATAAATTAGTTAGTCTTAATAAGATCTCTTCACCAGAGACACTTTTTCCAGAGCAGATATTGTATAGTCTATGCCCAAGTTTTTTTTGTGTCGCTAAAATAGCGTAGGCCCTAACTACATCACGAACGTCCGTATAGTCACGTTTTGTTTCAAGACTTCCGACGGTTACGGAATTGCCTTTAGATAATTGGTCGATAAGGTCTGGTATTAAAAATCCATTTTGTTGGCCCGGGCCAATGTGATTAAAGGGTCGGGCAATTATAATATCAACCCCTTTAGATATATATGCCCTTAACTTCTTTTCCATAGCTATTTTGCTTTGGGCGTATGGCGAGCCTTCATTATTTAACTTTGAACTTTCTGTGAGGGGCATAGGTTGAACGCTATCGTAGACCGCACCAGTACTAACGGCTACAACTCTAATTTGATTCTGGAGATTGCGAGATAAAATACTTTCAACTAATCTTGTATGGACCTCAACATTTATACGCATGTACTTTTCTTTTTGTTGATATGAAGGGCCGACTCCGGCGAGTCCAGCGAGGTTGATTACTGCACAAATATTACTAAGTGGGATTTTGTCTAAAGCTTCCTTACTTGTTAAATCACAATCACCAAAATATTTGGCAACTATAGGCTTTAAAGAAGACTCAAGATCTTGCTCCATCCCAGTTCCAAAAACTTCATAACCTCTGCCACTAAGTTCTCTTGCAAGATGATGACCAACAAAACCATTTATCCCAGTAATAAGGATTGTTAATTTTTGCATAATGACTCAACATTTTTCATGACACAATTAAGTTGCTAGAGTTTTTTGTAGCTGGTTCTTGAATTGTTTCATCCATACATCTAGCAAGCGTTGTTCAATTTCGCTATCGTCAACGCAGAATCCCAACAGGTAGCCACGAGCTTTTTCTATCAATATGTCTTTCTTTTGACTAGGACCCACTTTCTTTGCTATTACAGTTATGTTTCTTGTAGATAAATATGCCGATTTATTCATCTCTAATACCTGGAATCCAAATAATTTACATATTTCTTCGAGTCTTTTAGCGGACCAGCCGTCGTAATGAGTTGCCCATTCAGCTTCGTTTGACCCAAAGATATGTCGAATAGCAACTTTTTTGTCATGATCTTTTGTTAAGAATTTTAAGATTAGTTTTGAAGTTGCTTCGAAATCAGGAACCTCTATATGTATCTTACCTCCGGGCTTTAGCCAGCTATGCCAACTTGCGAATAAAGCAATGGCTTCTGATCTTATAAAATGTTCGAACGTATGGTGTAGCCTTATCTCGTTTACAGATTTGGCTGGATATCTTAGGGTTTTTAAATCAGCGTACTTATCAGCAATCGATGATTTTTGAATTGTGTGTTTTGTAGGAGGAAAATCAATATTTACATATCCTTTCAAATAATTTTCACCACATCCTAAGTGTAATCTAGTCATCAAATCTCCCTCGTTAATAGTATACTGATGTTTTTATTATACAGAATTCAGTATTTGATTTATTTAAATAATTATCCAAGACTGCTAACTGCTGTATTATATATAGAATGAAAACATACTTAAAAAAAGTTATTAATATAACCAATAGAAAAGAAGAAGCGAAAAGTCCACGAGTACTCTCAGATTTTGATAGGCTAAAAAAGTACGGGAATAGGCATAAAACAAATTTAAAATTGCACATTGGTTCGGGCCCCCGAGTTCTAAAGGGTTGGATTAATATAGATCTAGCATTTGAGCCTTATGAGCAGTATCTACAATATTACAAGGATGAATTTTATGGTCCAGAGATAAGAGGTAAAAAATCTGAGTTTTTTGCGATAGATATAACACAACAACCACTTCCTCTCGCTGACAAGTCTGTTGCCGTAGTTTTTCATGAGGATTTTCTAGAACACTTAGATCAAAAAGAACAAATTCTTTTTTTGGCCGAAACATATAGATTGCTAAAAAAAGGCGGGGTGCACAGGATAAATACTCCAGATTTATCCAGCTCAATGAAACTTAATTCAAATTTCAAGAAGGGTTTTAGGGGTGTCTATCAATACGAGTGGGATCATCATGTGCATAAAAACGTCTTAACTAAAAACATGCTTAAAGAGCTTGCTGAAATTGTAGGGTATTCAAAAGTGATTGTTCAAAAGAGAAATCAATCCCAAGCAAATGATATACCAAAAGAGTATAGGCCAGATCCAAATGATCGTCCTGAATCTGGCAATATTTTTATTGATTTAATTAAATGAAGATATATATACTCGAGGTTCCAAAAAAGCTACAACCAAAATCACAACCATTTGTTTACCCAGCCTATAATAAAGATTACGGCGTAGAACAAGATTTTTATGACTATCTTCAAAACAATAAATTATTATTAACTAGTAAGCCGAAAGATGCCGACTGGCATTATCTACCAATTTTCTGGACTCGGTGGCACCTTAACCATGAATACGGGAATATTGGTGTTAAAGATCTACAAAGTAATGTAGATAAGATTATTATCAATCCACAGAAGACTTTTACTGTATGCCAATATGACGATGGTCCATTAGTAGAGATTGGGGATACGGTTCAGTTCTTGTCATCTAGAAAAGATCGGAAAAATAGAGATGCTCCATTGCTAGCATCATCAATTAGTAGAATTAATAGAATAACAAGAAAGAAATATCTAGCCTCCTTTTCAGGCAGATTAAGCACTAGTCCTTTTAGAATTAAAATGAATAATAATTTACAGAATAAAAAAAACATACTCATAAATGACGGTGATATAGGAGTAAATGATTATATAAGGTTATTACAGTCTTCATATATTAGTCTTGCTCCACGTGGTTACGGAGGAAGTTCATTTAGATTCTATGAAGCAATGCAACTTGGATCTGTACCTATGTTAATTGGCGATATAGACACCAGACCATTTAAAAATTATATCGATTGGGATACAGTAAGTATTTATTCAAATAATGTTAATAGAATTTCAGATTTGATAGATAGTTATTCGTTAAGCCAATTAAAAAGTATGGGTAAATTGGCCAAAAAAGTATATAGCGACAAACTTGCATATCAAAAATGGTGTAAGCTTTTATTAGATGAACTAGCATCAATCAAAATATAGTTAATCAAGGATAGGCATCAATGAGTATTTCATTTATTATGCCGGCATATAATGCCGAGGAAACAATCAAAGAATCGATATATTCAATATTGAAATCAAATTTTGACCAAAATGACGAATTAATAATTACCAATGATTGCTCGACAGACCAGACTGAGAATATTATAAAAAAGATTATTAAAACTAATCCAAAAGCTAACATCAGACTTATTAATCACGAATTTAATAAAGGAGGTGCAGCTGCAAGGAATACTTCTGTTGAATCTGCGAAAAACCAACTTATTTTTTGCTTAGATTCAGACAATGTTTTAGCAACTAACAGTATTGAACCCTTACAAAAAAAACTGTTAAAAGAAAAGGCTGACGTTGCTGTTTTTCAGGAGATTAGATTTTTTAATCATGATAAAAGTAACCCGACGCATAGCTGGTTTTTCGATAGAAAAAGCACCTACAATTTTGAACAATGTCTTTCAAATACCATTATTCCTGCTGCCAGTGGCAATTATTTATATACTAAGGATAGTTGGATACGTGCCGGACGATACCCAGAGTTTGCAGGAGCACTAGATGCATGGGGTTTTGGTGTCAAGCAGGCGGCTGCTGGTTGCAAAACCGTAGTGCTAAAAGACAGTCACTACTATCATCGCCACGGACATGATTCGTATTGGACACGCGAGAATAATAACGGAGATTTATCACTCAAGGCCTTACAAGTAATAATTCCATATCTGCCACTAATTAACGATGATGATGTGGAATATATCTTTAGTAAAGACGGTCGACTCACTTGGTACCTTAATGTGGACAAACACCCTATCAGATTAAAAAAGACAAAAAAACTTAAAAAACTCAGTTTTAGGCGTAATAAAAAAAGTAACCTGCGCACGACAAATCATTAATAAAACTGATACAATAGTTCAATAATATGAATCTGTTGCAAAAAATAAAAAATCGATATAGATATTCCTATATTCTGCTGAGACAGATAGTGCTGACAGACTTTAAGCTACGATATCAAAATTCAGTTCTTGGGTATTTATGGTCACTCTTAAGGCCTTTATTTTTATTCGGAGTCTTGTACGTATTGTTTGTAGTGATATTAAATACAGGAGGCGATGTACCTCATTTCGGAACCTACCTTTTGCTTGGGCTGGTTTTTTGGAATTTTTTTGTAGAGGCTACCACGGGGGCTGTAAGTTTAATAGTTGCAAAGGGAGATTTGTTAAGAAAGATTAATTTTCCTAGGTATATAATAATTCTATCAAATGCGATTTCTGCACTCATAAACCTAAGCCTAAATTTGATTGTTATATTTGTTTTTATGTGGATATCTGGTGCAGAGCCAAATAAGTATGCATTATTCTTACCTTTATTAATTTTTGAGCTATTTGTGTTTTCTTTAGCTATATCTTTTTATTTGAGCGCAGTATTTGTTAAGTATCGTGATATAGGATTCATATGGGAAGTCATGACGCAGATGTTGTTCTATGTAACCCCTATACTTTATGCTTTCTCCTTTATTAGTGATAAGAGTGAAACACTAGCGAAAGTAGTCATGATGAATCCATTAGCGCAGATAATACAAGATGCAAGATATGGCCTTATAACTGACAAGACAACGACCGCTTATCAATTATTCGACGGTGGATGGTACGCACTAATTCCTCTAATAATAGTCGTAATTACTGCAGCCATAGGCATGAGCTTTTTTAGAAAACAATCAAAATATTTTGCGGAGAACGTTTAATGAACCTACAGCCTGTGATAATAGTTGAAAATGTTTCTAAGGATTTTCGACTACCTCATGAAAAGTACCATTCTCTTAAAAGTAAGATTGTAAATATCTTTAGAAGTGAAAAAGGCTATGAATTACAGCACGCGCTAAAAAATATCTCTTTTGAGATAAACAAAGGAGAATTTTTTGGTATTGTAGGTAGAAACGGCAGTGGTAAAAGTACTCTTCTAAAATTATTAGCCGGCATATATCAACCTAGTGATGGGTCTATTAAGACGTCTGGAAAACTTGTGCCTTTTATTGAATTAGGGGTGGGTTTTAACCCAGAACTAACTGGCAGGGAAAATGTTTATTTGAATGGTGCTTTACTAGGTTTTGACCATAAGCAAATAGACGACTTATATAAAGATATTGTTGAGTTCGCCGAACTAGAAAAATTCATGGATCAAAAACTCAAAAATTATTCATCGGGTATGCAGGTTAGACTGGCGTTCTCGATGGCGGTCAGAGCTAAGGCAGATATATTGTTGATTGATGAAGTTTTAGCTGTTGGTGACACCGATTTTCAACACAAATGTTTTGAGTATTTTAAGAAGTTAAAAAAAGAAAAAATAACTGTTGTGTTTGTAAGTCATGATATGACTGCAGTTCGGGAATATTGTGATCGTGCTATTTTAATCGAAGATAGTAAGCTTCAAACAGAAGGTTCACCTAATGAAATAGCTGAAAGATACGAAGCATTATTTAAATATGCTCCACGTGAGAGATAAAGATAAATCTACCATATTAGTTAAGTAATTTAGTCATATGAATATAAACAATTCAATAAAAACAAAAAACAGGAAAATGGTAGATATCAGTATTATCGTATGTGTTCACAATGAGGGTAGATTATTTCACCATTCTTTAAAAAGTATCGAAAGATCAATGGACTATGCTACTAAACATGGATTAGGGGTGGAATTAATTATTGTTGCTGACAATGTTGATAGTAGTACAAATAAATATCTTAAAGAGAACTTAAAACAAACTAGCAAATCACTTAATTTAATTCACAAGGTTTCATTTAAAGATGTAGGTTTATCAAGAAATTTTGGTATAAATATTGCAAATGCAAAGGTAATTACTGTAATTGATGGCGATGATCTAATGTGTGAGAATTGGCTTGTCGAGGGCCTTAAGAAACTTCAGGATAGTGAAGATGAAAAAATAGTACATCCAGAATATTCATTATATTTTGGGAGTCGTGATTTGTTATGGAAAATGAGTGACTCAAAAACTGATTATTTCTCTCATAGAAATTCTGTAGAAATAAATTACTATTGCTCCCTTATGATGGCGTACAAACATACTGTCAGCAAATATCCATATCGACAAACAAGATCAGAAGAATCATTTGGCTATGAGGATTGGCTTTGGAACTGCGACACGCTATTTGCAGAGGTTGAGCATGTTATAGCTCCAAAGACAATGTACGCATATAGAGTAAAACAGCATCAATCACGTTTTATGACATGGCAAAATTGCATCATACCAAAAACCCCATACTTTTTGCCAAAAAGTCTTGGAAAAGTTTCTGATCCAAATCATTTAGATGTAGCGAATATAGGACATATGGGAATTAAATCAAAATCGCTAGCTAATATTCGATCAATAGTTAACTACTTGTTTAATAGACTCATAAAACCAATATCACGAAGAATACATCCCCGACTTGAGGAATATTCATCAAAAATGCAATATGAGACTCTACATTTGTTCCGTCCAGTAGATAACAAAAAAAGAAATAAAATGCCTGAATGGCTTCTAGACGAGATACGTAGTTTACACGAAATAGACTACAGGGTATTTATGTCAGAACACTTACAAGACGTGATAGAAATATATAATCCACAACCAACTGCATTCACAGATGCGTATTGGGAGCTCGCAACAGAAATACCACAAAATACAGATTATTTAATACTAATACCGTTTATGAAAAACGGTGGCGCAGAGAAGCTAGTATCAAACTATTGTAAAGCAATACTTAACCTTGATTCAGCTAAGAAAATTATAATAGCTACTACTTCAGATGACACATCTCCGTATAGTGCCCAACTTGATAAACGTATCTCTTTAGTTAAGCCGGGCCCATCGTTCTTTTTGCTCGATGATAATGAGCAAGCACGCCTAATATCATTATTGACAGTACAGCTTACACCAAAAAAACTACTATTAATTAACTCTATCCCTGGGTACATGGCAGTCGAGCGATTTGGAAAAGCTATTTCAAAAAATACTAAAATTTTCGTTTCGATATTTTCGATCGATAGAACAACTGAAGGCAGAAATACACATGTTTTTATAGATCGTATGCAAGACGCTATAGATAATGTAGAGCAGGTATTTACGGATAATGTCGCAATTACACGTAGGCTAACTGAACATATGGCAGTAGACGCTGATAAATTCTCAGTTTTATATCAGCCTGTAGATTTCACTAAGTTGATAAAAACTTCCACAAAGGAATTCGAGAATCGTCCATTAAGGATATTGTGGGCTGGCAGAATTGATAGAGAAAAGCGCCCTGACAATCTTATTAAAATTGCTACCAAAGCAAAAAAAGAAGGATTACCTTTAGAGTTCCATGTTTACGGCAGTCCTGCATTTGAGGACCATAGCTATATCCATAATATCGAGGAATCAGAAGCAGTTATCTATCATGGTCCTTTCGAAGGTGGTCTGGGGACACTACCATTAAAAGAATTCGATGTATTTTTACTAACTTCAGAATGGGAGGGAATGCCTAACGTTATATTGGAGGCAATTTGTGGAGGTCTTATTGTCGTGGCGTCAGATGTCGGCGGAATCCACGAATTAATAATAAATAGAAAGACAGGCTACCTAGTCAACCCATTTGATAACATCAATGGATATGTTGAGGCATTTAAACAAATAATACAGAGCCCCAAAGAATCAAGAGAAATTAGTAAAGCCGCACAGCAATTGATATTAGAGCGCCATTCAATGGATCGTTTCTTGCAATCTATCAAAAAGCACAAAAGTTTTATTAACTAGACGACATAATGGTAGTATCAATCTGTTAGAATGAGGATAGATGAATAAGTATTGGGATAAAAAAAGAGTATTAGTCACCGGAGGATCTGGTTTTTTAGGCGCTAATGTATGTGAAAGATTAGCTAGTATAGGAGCTTTGGTAAGTGCACCAAGTCATGAAAATTATGACTTAACAAATAAGACTGATATTACAAGAATGTACAAAGATTATCCGTGTGACATTTTAATACATTTAGCTGCAGTAGTTGGAGGAATTGGAGCGAACAAAAAACATCCGGGTAAGTTTTTCTTCGATAATTTAATAATGGGATCATTGTTAATGGAGTATGCGAAAGTATTTAATGTACCAAAGTTCGTGGCATTAGGCACAGTTTGTTCTTATCCAAAGAATACTCCTATTCCGTTTAAGGAAGAGTCTTTATGGGATGGTTATCCAGAGGAGACTAACGCACCATATGGTTTAGCTAAAAAAATGATGCTTGTCCAATCACAGGCCTATCGCGAGGAGTATGGATATAACTCGATTTTTTTATTGCCAGTAAATCTATATGGTCCTGGAGATAATTTTGACCCAGAAACATCACACGTTATACCTGCATTGATTAAGAAATGCGTAGATGCTGTTGACGCTAATGAGTCAACAATAACTGTTTGGGGTGATGGAAGCGCATCGAGAGAGTTTCTGTTTGTGCGTGATGCGGCAGAAGCTATTTTGCTATCTGCAGAAAAATATAACAGTAGTGAACCAGTTAATATTGGTTCTTCAGAAGAGATTACAATCAGAGATCTTGTTACTATAATTGCTCAACAAACAGGCTATATGGGCAAAATTAAGTGGGATACGTCTAAACCCAATGGACAACCCAGAAGAAAACTAGATACCACTAAAGCGAATAAGGAATTTGGGTTTGTTTCAAAAACTTCCTTTAAGGTGGGGTTACGTGAAACTATAAGTTGGTACAAGAAAAGCAGAGGTAATTGAATGGTAATAACAAAACTATATGGTGGTTTAGGTAATCAAATGTTTCAGTATGCCGCAGGGCTGGTCTTGTCACGGAGATTGGATTCTAGACTGTACATAGATACAACTTGGTTTAGCGAACAGAAACCGGACCACATTACAAAAAGAGAGTTCGAGCTGGATATATTCGGTATTAAGGATGAGAATTTGAGGATGAAAGACATAATAAAATTACGGATTAGGCCACCGACTAAACTAAGCGATGAATTTTTCATCTACCTAGATAAGTTTAATAAAACTACGGGTAACGTATTGCTTGACGGTTACTGGCAAAACTATAAATATTATGAGAATTACAAAAAAACTATCGCCGACATATTTACTTTTCCTGAGAATACATCAAAGAAGAATAGAGAAATGATTCGCCGTATAAAGGAATGCCAGTCGGTAGCAGTTCATGTGCGCAGGGGCGATTATGTTAATGTTAAAAAAACAAATGATTTTCATGGAATCGCAACACTTCAATATTATAAAAGTGCAATCACCCGAATGGGAAAAAAAGTAAATAAACCACATTATTTTGTATTCTCTGATGATCTAAAATGGTGCAAAAAAACCCTCGACTTTAATAATGACACTACATTTGTTGATTTTAATAAAGGCAAAAACTGTTTTGAAGATATGCGTCTCATGACTTTATGCAAACACAATATAATTGCAAACAGTTCATTTAGTTGGTGGGGAGCATGGCTAAATCAAAACGAAGAAAAGGTTGTATTCGCTCCAAAGAAGTGGCTTAATGACACGTCGTATAATACATTGGAATTAACACCCCCAGAATGGGAGAGGCTGTAAATTATGAAAATAAAAAAACGATTGCTACTTATAGCACCATACCCGATTATAAAACCTAAACATGGTGGGCAAAAACGGACATCTGCTTTGTATGACTTCTATAGTGAGAACTTCTTAGAAGTTAAATTTTGTGCAATTTTTAACAAGACTACCTTTAGCGAAGATGAGTATAAGTCAACAGATATATGTCTTGGTGACCCAGAAATACTAGAAAAGATTAACTCTAGTCCACATGCTGGAGAGTTATTAGTCGGAGAATCAATAAGCAAGGATTTTCACGTACGAAGTCAGTTCGCGAAGCTACTTATGGAATATAAACCAAATATCATACATGTTGAGCAAGTTTTTCTATATGCTGGATTAAAAGAATTACTTCGTGATCTGAACATGTCGCCAAAGATTGTATTTGGCTCCCAAAATATTGAACATTTAATGAAGGCGGAAATATTTAAAGGTTTAAGCCTGAATCAGTTGAATACCAAAAAGATTTTGAATCAAATTAGAGAGCTAGAAGAAGCGTTTTCACGCGATGCAGATCTGGTTATTGCAGTTAGTGAGAACGATGCAAAAGCGCATAGAGCAATGGGAGCGAAGCGAGTTGTAATTGCGAACAATGGAATCAAAAAAATTATTCCTAGTAAGTATTCGATTAATAAATGGAAAAAATTTAAACAAGCAAGAAGAATCAAGGGTATGGCGACTTTTGTTGGCAGCGGCCATCCACCAAACTGGTTCGGCTTTATAAAAATGATAGGTGAAGATACCTCATTCATCAAGTCGGGATATAAATTCGTTTCAGCTGGCGGTGTCGTTGGATATTTCAATGAGGTATATAAAAAATCCACTCCAAAAGGGAAACTATTTTGGAAGAGTATGATTGGGGTCCAACATATTAATGATGACGAGCTCGCCGGTTTGATCCAAGAGAGCGACATTCTATTATTACCAATTACTTCGGGTGGAGGCTCTAATCTGAAAACAGCAGAGGCAATACTCTCAGGCAAGAAAGTAATTGCAACCTCTTTTGCATTTAGAGGATTCGAGGAGTATAAATATTTACCAAATATTTATATAGCAGATCGTCCCTCAGACTTTAAAAAACTTATTAATAATATAATCGGTATAAAAAAACTAGACAGAAGTATTGCACAACAGCAGCAAGTTGAACGAGTTCAGTGGACGTATACACTTGAGCCAATAAAAAGTGAATTAAAGTATGTTGCGCTCCCAGACCTAAAAAAACAAACAAAGAGAGCTTTTAGGCGTATCATTAGGAAAACTCGCGTATTAATACTGAATCTCAAGCGATAGATTTTAGAATATCTGAACTTGTATTTGACCATGTAAATTTTGATGCCTGTCGTTGCCCTAGGGCCCCATACTTATGACGTACCTTACTGTCAGAGATTATTATTTTTACATGTCTAATGATATCCATATAATCAGAGGCATACATAGCTGCATTGCCGGCAACCTCTTTAATAGATGAATTATCGTATGTAATGACTGGCGTTCCATACTGCATGGCCTCTAGGATCGGCAACCCAAACCCTTCATAAACACTTGGATAGACGAAAGCAATCGCGTTTTTGTATAGCCAGTCACGTTGGATTTCATCAACAAAACCAAGAAAATATATATCTTCAAGATAAGAAGTATGCTTTAAGTACTTTTGCAATTCAGCATGAGGCACTTTAAATGCTCCTAGCATAGTGTCGCCTGCGAGAACTAATTTGATATCGTGACCTTGTGCACGAAGGTTATTGAACGCCCCTACAAGATCAACTAGTTTACGACGAGGGTCAGCGCCCCCAACAAATAGTAAATATTTCTGAGATTCAATAGATACGGCTTCTGGAAGATACCCCCAGCTAGTGGCTATATATCTCTGAAACGATGGTTCATCCTCTAGGTTGGACTTGTTATCTAGTTGATTTATCCCTAAATGAACCACAGTAATATTCTGCGGTTTAATATCTAAATATTTTACAAAGTCTTTTTTAGTGTATTTGGATATAGCAATAAGGCGTATAGCACGTTTTGCAATTTTTCGTATCTTTTTAGCATAGCTTCGCCTGACAACATGATGTAGCAACGCACCTTTACGTGAATGTCCTCGTTTTCGGGCTGTTTTATACGAATAAAGATATTCATTTTCCATAACGTAGGGAATTAGATCGTACAAAATTAATGTTGAACTAACTTTATGACGAGCTGGTAAAGGTTGGTTTTGATCAAATTGAATGAACCAATCAAGTTCTTTTAAGTTTTTTATCCGGCTGTCGCCGAATAATATGTCACGCTTTTTATGAAGAAAATTAATTAATCGATTAATGGCATTTAGTCTTCTTGGTAGATTTATTGAGCTTTGTTTTGGTCTATCAATATATTTTGTCGAGTATTCTATCCCGTTGAGATTGATTAAATCGAGTGGGCTTTCAGCGTCATCATATAAATATAGTATGAATGTATGATTTGTCTTAGCATCTTCAGGTAAATTGTTTATAAAGTTAATTAAGGTGGCACCTATACCGCGCATTCGGTGTCCTGATTGAAGTACTGTCGCATCAATACCTATATTCATGATATTTTACCCGTGATAAAGTTCCAATATACTTGACCCGTATTTTGCCAAGAAAAGTTACTAGCTTGCTCAGGTCCTTTTGTAATAGTTGTTTCTGTCACATTGTCGATATTATCAAGTAATTCCTGCATCTTTTTCGTAAATCCGACAGTATCTTTTCTATCAAGCATCACACCGGCATTGCCAACAGCTTCAGGTAAAGAAGAGTTATTGGAAGATATTACTGGTACTCCGCATGCAAGCGCCTCAACAGGAGGCATACCAAAACCCTCATAATGGCTTGGATAAACTAGCATCTTGGCTCCAGAAATAATCGCGGGCTTATCTGTGTCTGAAACATAATTTGATGGTCGAATAATGTTATACCCTTCCTGTACTTTTGTTACAATCTTTTTGAATAGTGCATCCGTTTTCCATCCACTAACACCAACTAGCAATAATGCAGTTGACTGGCGATATTTGCTTGGTAACGCACAGTATGCATCGACTAGGGTATCAAGATTCTTTCTTGGCTCAAGATTAGACAATGCCAGTATGTAATTACCTTCAATACCATACTTATCCTTTACTTTATCAATTTCATTTTCAGATCTTCGATAGAAATAACGTTGGTCTGCAGCGGGATAGGCAACGAGAATGTTCTTGTTGGGAATATTGTAGATTTCTTCTATCTCTTTTTTTGAATTTTTTGAAATGGTGAAAACTTTGTCTGCTTTGAGGATTGATTTTGCTGTACCGAGTGATAAAAATCGGGCGTTACCATCATCAGAGTATTCTTTATGAAGTTCAAAGGACAGGTCATAAATAATTATGCTGTATTTGCTAAACGCGAGAGGCATTGATACGAATCTTGTAAAAATATAATATCCGCGTCCACAAAAAATATCTAATGGAGGCATTTTCCCGCGGTGCCAAAGGGCAGCCATGTAGCGGAAGGGCATAGGGAACAATTTAGCCTCAATATGTTTAAAGTGAAACTTTTTAAATTTTTCATGTTCATCAAATGGGATAATAACTTTAATATTTGGTGTCTGGTTACCTACTAGTTTTTCTTTATCAATGATTTCGTCAAGACCTCGAAGCATCCCGAGAACGTATTGTCCAATGCCGCTGAAGTGTCCGTCTACTAGAGCAAGTCCTTCTATAAAAACAGTCTTATGTTTCATCTGTACTAATATTCTAACAGAGAATAAGCGCTAGTAGACTTTATTCTTTGCCGTTTGTTTTAGTGCTCCAAACTGCTCTACCATTTAGTTTGTATAGCACTAAGTTGCCGTCTTGTTGGAGGATTAAATTTTTACCGCCCTTGTTTGCCGTGTTTGTTTTCCATAAAACTTTGTAATTTTTATCGTATAACACTAAATTACCATCTTTTTGGAGGATCAAATATGCAGATTTTTTGTTATGTGTACGCGACGACCAGGTAGCACGGTTAGGAGAATAAAGGACTACATTCCCGTCAGTTTGGAATGCTAATCTGAAGCGTCTATCGGCAGTTTGTAGCTGTTGCCCTGGAAGCATTTTTGCAACCGGAAGCGTTGTATTTACATAACTAAGCAGATTAGGCCTATGATCAGTATTTGTGTCCCATAGCGGTGAATTGCCTGCGGAGTATATTACTAAGTTTCCGTCACTTTGTAGGGATAATTTTGAGTTATTATGACCGCTTGTACGGCTATGCCACAATACCCCGTAATTATTATCGTACAGTACTAGATTACCGTCGTTTTGCATAGCAAGAAATTTGGCTTTTTTACCAGTTGTCCGTGTAGACCAAACGGCTTTGAAATTTCTATAAAGTACTAATTTACCATCTTTCTGGAGGGTTAAGGTACTTTGTTTATCTGGTGATATTATAAAATTGTTAGGTAGTAGTGACTCTCCAGCATTTAGTTTTATATCTGTTGAGCCCTCTATTGGTTCGACAACATTTATGTGGACGTATACACCAAGATTGCTAAACCATCTTCGATTCTCTGCTACAGGATTAAAGTGCTCATTATAGGTTCCCGGATTTTCGGGCGCTGTTAACGTAAAGTTAAAAGTACCTACGTCGCCAGGTACTACTGTAGATTCAAGTAAACTTGCAGGTCTGTTTGGCGAAGTCCAAGAGCTATCATAAAATAAGCTAGTTCTGTCAATTGGATGAGTTGTACCCAGCCTCATCCATGACTGATCCCAGGGGGTATCTCCAGTGTTTGTGAATTTTAAGGTTAAATATATTTTGCCCCCTGGGGATACTGTTGCTGTTGAAGTAAATTTTTGTGTTCTTCCGCTATTCGTGAACTCTTCTTGGGAGAATAGGGAAGCATTATATGAAGTGGTCTTTTGAGTTGAGCCGAACCAATCGTTGTACATTCTCCAAAAATTTCGGTTTCCGTACGCACTACAAGAATTGCCCGATCCATACAAATTATTTAAGGCGGCTGTATTGGGTACGTAAGGGGTGTAATTATATAATGCTGCTGTTGCAGAATTATCGATATATACATTCTTGCCCCCACATGACGCATTGGGGTTATATTGAATATAGTTTGTTCGACCTGCTCGATAATTAAAGTCCGCTGGATCACGGGAATAGCGTCTGAGTTGTTTTGCGGCATTATATACTTGGTTAAAGAAGCCGTAGTAGTGTGAATCACACGCTGCCGTATCCGGACAACCATAACCCATGGCACTGCGGTATTGAATAGACCATGGCCAATCATCAGTTATTAGACTTTGTTCTTTTTGTAGCATTACAAGTAATACCTTGCTGTCGACATTACATGCGTTAGAAATTGTATAGATAATTTGGGCAGCAGTTTGATTAGATTTCGAGCTGATGCTAGAGCATAAGCCTTCGCTGGCTGATCTGGCTGGACGGTTAAGTACCTTATTCTTTAGACAAGTATATGGTGCAGGGTTACCCTTAGATTTTCCGTATTGTGCACGTGTTTTCGTTGAATTGTACATTTTTGATCCGTTTGTATCACATGATGGCACCTTGCTGTTTAGGAATTTTTGGATAGATGCAGACGACATGCTGGAGCGTCTATAGAAGATAGAGTTATTTATAATATTACCTGGTTTAAATTGACTACCAGATAGAGCCAAAGCTTGATTTGAACTCGAAAAAAATGTGACAAAAGCTGTCAATAACAGTAAGCTAGTCGCACTTAACCCAAAGGTATATTTACGCATAAGCTTTATTGTACCTCAAGCTGTTTAGTGGTTGAACCTTGGTATTTATCGGAAGCGTACTTTACTGTCGCGGTCCACGTCCCTGGTGTAACTTTTGAATTTTTGATCGATAGGGCCCCGCAGCTCATTGTCGATACATTATCTATGGCTGTTCGAGAGGCTGTTAGGACGATTGAACCTTTTTTTAGGGTTAGAGTACAAGTACCTGATCGCTCTATGTGGTTAGCATAGGCTCCTACTTCGAAGTTTGCTCCATTAGGCCCCCAATAGGTGATTGTTACGTTGGTCTTTTTTGGGCCATTGGTGACTTCTGAGTCATTGGCAGTTTGATCTTGTTGATTTACTATTTCTTCTTTTTTAGCGTTAGACTCTGTTTTTTCGGTTTCTGTTGGAGGGTTGTAATTGACTTTTTCAGGCTCTTCAACAGGAAGTGGAGTAGAATCAACACGTATAAAAAACCACCAGCAACTTACGGCTAGTAAGAAAATAACTGATAATATGAGTAACAATTTTTTATTTTTTAACATCTATGTAAATTATAGCAAGCATTACCTCTGTTGTCAAGATTGATATTAAGCTAAATAAGAATCATGATATATAATTGCATTAAATCTATGAAGAGCGGAATAGACCACCTCAAATTACGAATATACGGTTTTTTTAGCAAGTTAAATAAACGTAAAAATTTTCTCCGATTTGCAAGAATTATCGAGTTGATACCTGTTATGTTGCCGGTAATAATAGTTTGTTTTGGAATAAGTAGTATTTCTCTATTATTAGCAGGACGATTGTACAGTATTTTATTTTGGGCTATAGGAATAGTACTATCGTTTATCGCATCAATTATTATATATAAGAGCTATAACATTGATCGCCCAGGTAGCCGTTTAGAACAAAATCTCTTTGACCTATTAGCCGTTGTTGGAATTTTAGTCTGGGCTTTAATTAATATGTATTATTCATCACAGAACATTTATTCTTATAGAGATCCTGGTGTATATGGGATTACTGCAGCCTGGGTTCAGCGAAACGATACTTTGAATATTCCTAGATCAGATGTATATGGTGATCAAATTGAAGATTCTAAAATAAATCTTAAAACTTCAAGTGCAGGTTTTGGCGGGAGTCTAGTAGAAAAAGATACTTTATACGCGCAGGGACAACATTTGTTTCCGTCATTATTAGGAGTGACTGGGAGATTTATTGGGGATAATTGGATGTATAGGCTAAATGCCGTTTTTGGCGGGATAGCTTTATTGTCAGTTTATGCTGTTGCTCGCTTATTTGTAAAACCAAGATGGGCATTCGTATCAATTATTATTTTCGGCGCAACCTTGCCACTTATTTATTTTTCAAGAGATACTTACTCTGAACCTTTAGCTGCAGCAATAACCTTTGGCGCTTTAGCTTTATTGTGGGCGGCAGAAAGGTCAAAAGATCTTAAAATTTGGTTAATTTCTGGAATTACAGCTGGCGGGATAGTGTTAAGTAGGGTGGATGGCTATCTTACAATTGCAGCCATAGTACTATATTTTATAATCCGTTTAGGGACGGTAGATGCCAAAGATAGATTAAATAAGACCAAGTGCGTATTAACCTACGGAATTGGAGCATTGTCTGTTGGATTGTTGGGGTATTTTGATCTTACAAGATTATCTAGTGGGTACTATGTAGGTCTTAACCACAAGGTTCAGCATGAGATATTTATAATTTTTCTTTTAATTGTTTTAGGTGCTCTTGGAGTTGCGATAACGTGGAATACTAAAATTATTAAATTTATTGATGTGCATTCAAGAAAATGGCGCTCGAAAGCAATAATATTTTTTGTGATTTTTATCGGTCTTTTTTTTGCATCTCGACCTTTATGGCTACAAGTTCAACGCACGGGGCTATCAAAACCTAGCGAAGTAATAATGCAATTTCAGAAAAATGCAGGCCAAGAGATAAATGGAAAGAGGAACTATTACGAACAAAGTTTCAACTGGGTAATTTGGTATATTGGACCAGCTATGGCTGGGTTTGGTGTTATTGGAATGTCAGTAATAGCTAGTAAAATATTAAAAGACAGAAAATACATTAAGTACTTGCCTACGTTGCTTGTTGTTGCTACTACTGCTGTGGTTTATCTTTATCGGCCATCTATTAATCCTGATCAAATATGGGCTTCAAGAAGGTTTCTGCCGGTGGTGATGCCCGGATTAATTATTTTTAGTATTTTTATATACGAAAAGCTATGGGATTTAAATTTTTATAATCCTAAAGTACGGCGCGGCATGGTGACGGTTCTTGTAATTCTGTCAATTGGGACACCGTTATTTATAAGTATGCCATATTTGAAGATTAGAACTTTCAGTCCTCAGTTGGCTCAAATAAAAGAACTGTGCGATAATCTTCCAAATGATTCAGTCGTTATTCTAGGTGGTACTTTAAGATTAGTTGGAGTCCAGACAGTAAATACTTTCTGTGAAGTACCAACTTATGGTATGAAAAAAGACATAACTAATAAAAATCTTGCACAAGCCTCAAACACCGCCATCAGCAAAGGGCTAAAGCCGTATGTGGTTGTTTTCGCAAAAGAAGAAGCCCTAGTACCAACAGAATTAAAAAATGCGGAGCATCTCAGTACTATTGTCTACAATAAATTACCGACGACACTATTTACTCCACCTAGGGGTTTAGTAACCGTTGACCAGACAATAATAGTATCTAGATTAGATGAAAATGGAAATACCATAGATCTCAATAAAGATATGGAGTAAGAAAATGAAGGTTGCACATGTTCTATCCTACAAATTCCCAAATTATGTTAGATCTGACTTTATCGTCCAGTGCCTAGAAAGTGTTCCGGAATATACAGTGTATCGTGCCGTTAATAGCAAAACAGGATTCTTAAGATATATACAAACGATAGCTAAATTAGTTTACTTAAGAACTTTTAAACATCCCGATGTATATATTTTGGGATTTCGTGGAATAGAGATATTTTGGATTGTTCGTTTAATTACATTAGGGAAACCGTTAGTTTATGATGAGTTTATTAATCCTTACTTATGGTTTGTCGAGGAGCATAACAAGTTTCCACCTAAAAGTATAAGAGCAAAATTGCTCCGCTTATACACTAAAGGTGTATTAGATCTTTCTGACTTTATTTTGAGCGATACGGACAGGCACCTAAATTACACCTCCCAAGAATTCAATATAAAAAAAGAAAAGATGGATACGATATATGTTGGTACTAACGAGCAACTATTTAAACCATTGAATGATAAAACTGATAAATCAAAAGATTTTATAGTATTTTTTTATGGAAATTTTCTTCAGTTACACGGGCTGGATTATATACTCGGAGCAGCGGAATTATTGAAGACGAAAACAGACATAAAATTTGTAATTGTTGGCGGTGCAAATAGAAAAAAACAACTCGAGGATTTTCTTAAAAAAATAAAAAAAATGAGATTGAATAATGTGCAGCATATTTCATGGATTAATTTTGAAGAAATTCCAAAATACGTTGGTCGAGCTAATTTGTGCTTGGGCGGTCCTTTTGGCAACTCTCCTCAGGCAAAAAATGTAATAACTGGAAAGACATATCAATTTTTAGCTATGGCGGCACCGACTGTTGTCGGGAAGATTGATGAGCAGACCGGCTTTTTGGATAAAAGAAACTGTTTGGTAGTTAAACAAGGCTCGGCTTTGGAAATTGCTCGTACGATAGAATGGGCTTATAAGAATACAGATAAATTAAGAATTATTGGATTAAACGGCCGTAAATTATATGATCATAATTTTTCAATTATCGCACAGACAAATAAACTGAAATCTATAATTGAAAAAGTTACTAACTGATTATTTAATTAAACTATTATAAATTTCAAAATATTGCTCGTACATGTTATTAAAAGAATAATGATTAACATGAAGTATAGTATTTTTCTTTGAGGCTAATATCTTTGCCATTGTTTTTCCATAAACTGCCCAATCATCCACTTTTTCGTATTCAATCAGGGAAGATATATCTTGTTTAATTTCAATTGCATCGCTGATGAGAACTTTTGATTTCAGCTGTAGTGCCTCAAGGATGACTAGGGGAGGTTGGAATTTGTGATCCATAGTTCTTACTGGGTAAATAACAAGATCAGATGCTTCTAGAAGAGGAATAATATTGTCTGTAGAACCCAAAGATTTAACTTGGTGTGGGAATTCGCTAGCTATTATTTGACCCGTTCCTTTTTTATCAAATCTACACGCAAAAACTACCAAACTGTCTTTGGTATTTTCAAAAAATGATTTAATACATTCTCTAAATTTAACATCAACACCAAGTCTATCGAATTCACCCGGGAAAATTACTATATGTTTATATCCCGTAAACAACTTTTTCCTTGTCGCTATTCTCCTGCGTTTATCGAATTGTATTATCTCGTCCGGCCTCCAGGGAGTTATTAATGAGCACGATTGAGATGAGCTGATTAATTTGCGAACTTTCTTATACGTACCTTCTGACTGGCAAACAATATGATCGCCCCAAATAAGTTTTTTTAGTTCTTCTTGATTAATATTAGTTGCAGGTAAGCCAGTTATGGTTTGCACGAATAATGTTCCTGATTTTCTGGCTTTTTTTATTGCGAATTTTATTAGGTGTGTATTTAGTTTTGTAGGTATGTGTGCAGTATGCACAATGTCGTAAAAATGTGCCTTTCGATACAATCCTAAAAAGAATTCCAGTCTCAATTTTCTATTCCAGCCGATATCGGAATAGATACATTCTGTTCCTATATTGTCTGAAGTTTTGTGGTTCGTAGAGAACATAAATGGGGAAAAACCCGTTTTTGAATTTGATAGTTTTCTAGCGATATCTGTAAGCACTACAAAACCACCTTCTCGTGGGGTCGATTCTTTGGCTCTCGAAGCAAAGAGTATTTTTACGCTATTTTTTTTCATTTTGCAATTTTTTCAATTGTCTACGAACTATCTTTTTGGACTTGTTAAAATAATGCTTCACAGGAACTTTATGTTTCTTTAAATAATTTCTTAAGGGGACTATTTTTTTTCGTTTGAATTTTACTCCTTTACTTACACCTCTGCGTATATTATCAGAATGGAAATATACAGATTTATCATTTGGCTGAGTAAAACTATAATTATTTGTACTTAGAAAATTGGATAGTAGGTCGATTGCCTCGTTCGTTTTAAATGAAGATTGGCTTAGTTTGATGCCATTTGTTTTTGCAAGTGCTACTAGATTTTTTTTATAGTCTGAACTTAACTCTGGTTTTTGAATAATTGCATGGTACAACAAACTATAGAAATAATCTTCTTCTGAAGGTATGTAAAAACATTTTTTAAACTTACGATAGTTTAGTATATGTTCTTCCCAGGCTTTATCGTAATAATTATCATCTAAATGTCTAAAATCAAAGAATATTTTCTTTTCGGCAATTTTTACAATGCTGTATACCCTATAGTTTTTCTTAAAGACGGACGTAGCATTAGTTATGAATCGTGCGTCATCGTAGTTTGAGACCAGCAGATCAATATCCCCATGATTTTTGGAATAATAATTATTAGGCAGTGGATCAAAGTTACGCAATACCACATACTTTATCGTATTATTTAAAACGTAAAATAGTTGTTCTAAACTATCCCAACCATTGGAACCAACTAGATCATTATGCCATTCTTCAATTTGTAGACTGGATTTATTGCCAATGCTTTTTATGAAGTCTTTAGAATTCTTACCGAACAATAGCGTAAGGTTGTGATCTGCTTCTTCGGTTGTGTTGCTTGCATGAATTTTATGACCGCCACCGGTCCACTCTCGGTGTTCTGATTTCGAAGTGAATAATTTTGTATTAACTTTTTTATCGCCTTTAGTTGTTGTGTGTACTTCGTATACTGGATTATTATCTTCAACAATAATGGCAAGAAAAGGATTTGTTCCAACATGCACTTCTTTTTTAGAATTTGGGGGTAATTGAGTACCATAAAATCTGGATAAATTTTCTGAGAATTTATCCTTGCTCCAATGGACTTCATAAATTTTTAAAATTCTGAATTTCTTACTTATGTCAGATATAATCTTTTGCTCAATTGTTCGAGCATGTTCCCATATTATGAATAAATGTACTTCGTTAGTTGTCTTCGTAGATGAATTGTTTGACATCACTTAATTGTACCTGTTTTTAGTAATCTCAACCAAGCCAAAAATAGTTTTGTATGAATTTGGATCTAGCCCTGACAGTTTTTGTTTTAGGAAAATATTCACAATTTAGCTAACCCCAAAGTTTTTTTAATCCATTGACCTAAATGTTTAAAGGGTAGCGACCAAATATCCAGATAATGCTTTACTAGAATTAGCATAATAATATTAGAAATTGTTATTGCAATAGCGGTAGACAAACCTGCGCCGAAAACTTTTAGGTGAGGAATTATCAGTAGACCCAATACTACATTAATTACAAGTGATGCTCCAACTGCTTTAGCTAGCGCTTTTTCGTGGCCTGTCATTGCAAGTATGAAAAGAGTGGGGCCCACAGTAATATTCACTAGTTGGCCTATCGCTAGAATCATTAATGCGCTTGAACCAGGCACGAACTCCGAGCCGAATATACCTAATAAAAACTCTGGAAAAATGAACATTATTAAAAACAGTGGAAGAGCGAGTAAAAACCCCAAAGCGCTTGTTTTCCCAAATATGATCTCCATTTGTTTTTTATCACCTTTGGCATGAAGTTCGGAGATGGTCGTTCCGGCAATTGCGTTAATAGCTGTCAGTACTAAGGCGAGTAACAAAGATATTTTAAGTGCCGCGTTATAAATACCTACGTCTGTTGTCGATCCAAAAGAACCTAATATTATGACACTTGCTTGGCCATTCATTTGTGTAGCAAAAGCAACAAAAAGTAGGGGAATACCACTTGCCAGTAAAATCTTTTTGCTAAATGTTCTTGACTTAGCTTCCCTCGGAAGATATTTGTTCGTGAAATACATACCGATTAGCAAACTAATGATACAGCTTATAACGAACCCTATAGCCATACCTTTGATGTTTAGCATTTTTCCTATTGTGAAGATTGCCAATATTCCAAAAGCATAGATTACTACGCGCTCAACAATTAGTGCTTCTTTTGTTTGTTTTAGAGCCCTTAATATTCCCCCGTACAAATAGCGTAATGAATAGGCTGGGATTGCTAGAGAGAATATTCGTAAGTAGGTTACTAGTTCGTTATTATGAAAAATACTATTAGCTAGCCAAGGAGCTATTATAAAAAGACAGGCACTAATAAACAGAGTGTTAATTAATACTAAATGTACTGAAGCTTTTTTTACTGCTTGCGCTGATGCAAAATCCTTTTTTGTGAGTAAGGGAGGAATCAATTTTACGGACGTACGATCAAGTCCTAAATGACCTAAAAGTGATAAACCAATAACTACTGAAAAACATAAATAAAATATACCAGTGCCATCAGCACCAAAGCTTCTTGCCATCAAGAAGTCAAATACGAACTGTATACCAGTAGCAAAGCCTAGAATGATCAATGCCCATAAAGAGTGCATAATTATTTCTGAAAAGTGACTATCGCCAGTAGAAAAAAGGCGTTTTATTTTACGTTTCATTTTTGTTTTTTGTACTGTAACTCTTTTAACCTTTCTAAGCTGTCTTCTAGTAAGGTTCGGTTGGTATGTGTTAAGTCTGCGATAACTGTTAAAGCAAATGCTATCATTGACGCAAAAATAAGTACCGCACCCAGAAGTAGCGATTGGATATGATCGCCACCATGATTACCCATTAGGTAAATTACGCCGTATCTTACAAACGGGAGAAGTCCGCCGATTAATAGAATGCTTCCCATCGTGATAAAGATGAGGTGCGGTCGATACATAATATAGCTACGTACGATTGCAGAGCCCGATTTGTACATATGTTGCCAGATATTTTTGAAGAGTCTAGATTCGCGCGTCTTAGGATTGGTCTTGATCTTTACACTAGTAATAGGAATTCTCTTGTTGCCAGCTTGAATAATAGTTTCCATGCAGTAACTAAATTGAGTAACGATGTTTAGTCGTAGTAGAGAATTTTTTGAATATGCTCGAAAGCCACTTGCCGCATCTGGTAGGTTAGTGCCGGCAGCCTTATTAACTACAGCACTACCAAATCGTTGAAATAGTTTTTTTACTGGCGAGAAATGTTCAATAGTCGCTGTCTGCCTGTCTCCGATAACAATCTCGGCTTTTCCATCAAGTATCGGCTTTACTAAATCGTTAATTTGTTCTTGAGGATATTGGTTGTCGCCGTCTGTATTGACCACTATGTCTGCGCCAATACTAAGCGCGTAATTAATACCATCATGAAATGAGCGCGCCAAACCCATATTCTTTGAGTGGATTACAAAATGTTTTACACCGTATTTTTTTGCTACTTCAATTGTTTTATCGGTTGAACCATCATCAATAATTAAAGTTATGATCTCGTCAATCCCATCGATTTTTTTCGGAATCGATTCTAATACTGCCGGCAGTGTGGTTTCTTCGTTCAAACATGGAATTTGAATTACAAGTTTCATACTATTTACCTCTTCCTACACCTATATATTGTAACCCAGCTGACTCTATCTTTTTAATGTTAAAACCATTGACTGCATCAACAAATAACTGGCCTTTCATTAGTTTTTTATATTGAGTGGGGCTAGTATTTAAAAATTCTGGCCAATCTGTCGCTATAAATACGCCGTCAACATTATGAAGAGCAGATTCTAAGCTGTCTGATATAGTAATTTTTTTATCTAAATCTTCTTTCGCTTCATCGTTGGCTTTTGGGTCGTGAGCAATTACGTGAGCCCCTTCTTTTGATATAATATTGGCTAGTTTGATACCGGGCGAACGCCTAGAGTCACTGGTCCCAGCTTTGAATGATAATCCCAGTACAGCAATTCTTTTGTCTTTTAATTCTCCTAAGGCAGACTTTGCTTTATTTGCTATGTATCCGGCCATTGATTCGTTTACTTCTGTGGAAGCAGTCATAATCGGCATGTCGATACCATGCTTTTCGGCGCTGGCGATTAGCCCACTAACGTCTTTAGGAAAACACCCTCCACCATAACCACGCCCAGCATTTAGGAAAGCCCTACCAATACGCTTGTCGGAACCTATGCCGTCCATTACTTCTACTACATCAGCACCAGTTTGATCTGCTAGTTTGGCTATAGAATTAGCGAATGATATTTTTAGCGCTAGGAATGCATTAGCAGTTACTTTGATAAGCTCTGCGCTATCACGTGAAGTTGAGATGTATGATCCGGTGTGATGCTTTGGTTCAACAAGGCCTGATATTTTTGCAATATCAGTGCGGTGTCTTTCTAGGACTTTATACAGCTTTAACACTCGGTTATTTGCATCAAAATTATTGCCTCCGACCACAACACGATCGAACCATAACGAGTCAGAGATCGCTGTTCCTTCTCGTAAAAATTCGGGGTTTGAAACATATGAGATACCTTTCTCTTCAAAGGATAATGATGTTTCAATTTCTATGCCGGTACCAACGGGAACGGTGCTTTTTTGTACGAAAATACTACCAGGCCTCATTAGCAAGCTGGCCTTTTTTGCCGCTTGATGGACAAAGCTAAGATTAGAACTTCCGTCAGGATTATCTGGCGTGCCAACACAAGAAAATACAACATCGCTGTTTGGAATCGATTCTTCGTAACTATCAGACGGGATTAAGCTTTTTTTCTTAACAGCTCGTTCAATTAATGGATCAATGCCTTGTTCATAAAAAAATGACCTTCCGCTCTTGATGGTGTTTAATCGATCTTTATTAACGTCTATTAGATAAACGGTATTATCAGAATTAGAAAATAGAGCGGCGGTAGACAAGCCCACGTATCCAGCACCTATGATGGTTATTGTCTTACCTGAATATTTATTCATCGATATAGATTACAATTATACAGTAATAAGTGATTAAATTCAGGTATAGTTTAGTCTAAATGGCCGACAAAATATTAACATTCACTAGATTGATATATGGAACTTTAGAGAAAAAAGTAGTCTTTTATTTTGCGGTAATTCTACTTGGCCTGCAATCTTTTTGGCTATCGCTCAGCGCAGTATATCCATTACCGTTTGATGAATATATGCATGTAGGTATTACGAGGCTATATGCTTCTCATTGGTCGCCATTTTTGACTTCGCAACCTGCGTCTGCAAGTCTTTATGGAGACATCACGAGAGACCCATCTTATCTCTATCACTATCTAATGAGTTTTCCTTATCGGTTATTAGACGTCTTTATTAGCAATCAGACTTTCCTAATTATTAGTATGAGATTATTAAATGTTACTTTTGTTTGTATTGGACTATTCTTTTTTAGAAAACTTTTATTAAAGTGGGGAATATCAAAAAGGATTACTCACGTCGCGCTACTTATATTTGTCTGCACCCCAATCGTTCCGTTGTTAGCTGCTCATAATAACTACGATAATCTCTTATTCTTGCTAATCCCATTATTCTTATTGATTGTTACGAAATTGATACTCAAAGAAGGTAATTTGATCGTTAACTTGTCTTTGTATTTTTCGCTAGGCTTTATTGCGTCACTTGTTAAATATACTTTTATTCCAATGTTTGCAATTGTTAGTTTGTATTTGTTTGCCTTGTATATAAAAAGACGGGACGGTATATCTTTAAAAGCAGAGTGGCGAAAATTAAATAGCAAACTAATATTATTTGGATTGCTGCTAATGCTTGTAATTAGTTTTGGGCTTTTTATTGAACGACCCGTAGCTAATATAATTAGCTATCATTCTATCTCACCAAAATGTGAAGATGTGCAATCAATCGAAGTGTGTAAAGATTTTATGCCATGGGCTCGTAATCAAGAGAATTTAAAAAATAAATCAGCTGAAAAGTTGTACGGTAATCCGATTAGTTTTACACAACATTGGGTAACAAAATCTATGCGGGGATTTTTTGCGATATTTAGCCATACACCAACGCAAGTTGTTTCAAATAAAGAACCATTTGGGCCAATTGTCTTGAAGCCACTTCTTCCACTACCCATTGCTATTGCTTACTTAGTTTTATTATTAGGAATATCAGCTGTTGTTTTACAGTTTAAAAAAATATGGACCGACCAATTCTTGCGGTTTAGTTTAGTGCTCTCCAGCGGTTATTTATCGGTTCTCTGGTTGTTTAATTATCAGGGCTATCTCAAGCTTGGTGTTGCACAAGCTATTCAGGCGAGGTACACCCTGCCAATTCTAATTATTGTGTACGTATTAATAGCTTGGTCAGTTAATCAGACATTCAAAAGTGAAAATATCAAAACAGCGTTATTAATACTAGTATTTGTGGCATATTGTTGGGGAGGGGGTATAGCTGGCTATTTGATTTGGGCAGATCAAAATTGGTATTGGCAAAATACGACAGTCATTAATATTAATAAACGAATTCAGAATATATTGCGATACGTAGTTATTTATTAAGTGAGATAATGTTTCAATAACTATAGTTGATTAATTAAGTTTTGGAGATACTTACCGTAGCCACTTTTTTGTAGTGGCTCAGCAAGTTTTGCTAATTGTTCTGAATTAATAAAGCCTTGTCGGAAAGCTATTTCCTCGATGCAACCAATTTTTAGTCCTTGGCGCTCCTCGATTACTTGAACGAACTGTGCTGCTTGATTCATGCTCTCAAAAGTACCGGTATCTAGCCATGCTGTACCACGGTCAAGCAGGCTAACTTTTAATTTGCTATGCTGTAGATATGCGTCAAGCACTGAAGTTATTTCCACCTCTCCTCGAGCGCTAGGTTTGACGTTTTTGGCTATCTCTACAACATCATTGTCAAAGAAATACAGACCAGCATTGGCGTAATTCGATTTTGGATTGACTGGTTTTTCTTCAATAGATATTGCATTCATGTTCTCGTCGAATTCATAAACGCCGTATCTTTTTGGTTTTGCAACTCGGGCCGCAAAACCAACTGCGCCATCTACATTCGTATATTTTGATAGTTTCTCGCCCATTTGAGTGCCATAAAAAATGTTGTCGCCTAGTACTAATGCTACTTTGTCAGGACCGATAAACTCTTCGCCAATAACAAATGCTTGCGCCAAACCATCAGGACTGGGTTGAACCGCATATTCGATGTTGATACCAATCTCGGAACCATCTCCCAGTAGCTTTTTGAACTGTGTTTGGTCGTGGGGCGTAGTAATAATCAGTATGTCTTTTATCCCGGCGCTCATTAGAGTAGAGAGGGGGTAGTAGATCATTGGCTTGTCATAAATTGGAATAAGTTGCTTAGATATACCTTTTGTAATTGGGTATAATCTGGTGCCCGAACCACCGGCTAGAATAATGCCTTTCATTATGAAAGCCCGTTCATTTAGAACTTTTTTTAGTTAAGTATGTGAATATTGATTTTTCAAGTGATACTATCATATCGACAGTATACTACAGGGTAAAAAGGTAACTAAATCAACAAAGAAAGCAGTTTATTTAAAACTCATTTAAATTATAAAAAAACATGTTCAGAATGTATTATGATCTAGTATGATTTGCGTAATAATAGCTGGAGGGTCGGGTACTAGGCTGTGGCCGTTATCTACGCCAGATTACCCAAAACACCTTTTGACTATTGCTAGTGACAAATCGCTACTCCGAAATACATACGAGCGAGCAAAAAAGCTGACTGATAAAATATATGTCGTTAGTGATATTAGTCATGCCCATCATATTAGCGATCATATTCCCGAACTTGATGCAGAATACCTAATAGTTGAACCCGGTCGTAGAGGAACTGCCAATTGTATTATTGCCGCGCTGGTAAAACTGCGGAAAGAAAATAACCCTAATGAAATTATCGCTTTCTTGCACGCGGATCATTATATTCGAGATACCAGGGGTTTTATCCATAGCTTTGAAGTTGCAGCTGATGTCTCAAAAGAGAATAATAGGCTTGTTTTAGTGGGGGTAGAACCTGACTATCCAGCAACAGGTTTTGGCTATATTCAAAAAGATGGCATGTTTGATGATAAGCAATTTGTATATGAGGTGGATTCGTTCAAAGAAAAACCTGACTATGTGATAGCACAAAAATATGTCCAGAGTGGTGATTATTTATGGAACTGTGGATATTTTGTTGGATCTATTAATACGTTTGAAAACACAGTTAAAAAGTTTTCACCTAGATTATTTGAAAGTATGGAAAAACTGAAGCTAGAAAAAACAGCTGCTGGTTTTAATAGAACATACCTAAAACTAGAGTCGGATTCAATTGACTATGCATTAATTGAAAGGGTCGACAATTTACTTGTGGTTCCTGCGACATTCGATTGGATGGACTTGGGTTCATATAATGATATTCATAAAGCAGTAGAGACGGATAAAAATGATATACATGTTCACGGGAATAATATTGGCTTAGAAGGAGTGACGAACGCATATATACATAACGAGGAAGATAAACCAGTTGCAGTTATCGGATTGGACAATGTGGTTGTCGTAAATACACCTAACGGTTTGTTGGTGGCGCGCAAGGATCAATCGCAAAAAGTAAAAGATGTCTTAGCGGAACTAAATCAACGAGACAAATGAAAAAGATAATAGTATTTGATCTAGAC
Source organism: uncultured Candidatus Saccharibacteria bacterium (assembly GCA_964510945.1). Lineage (GTDB taxonomy): Bacteria > Patescibacteriota > Saccharimonadia > Saccharimonadales > JAGQNJ01 > DAISWO01. The sequence goes on along the minus strand of CAZEED010000002.1, from coordinate 36,254 downwards.
GATACGTTAGCTATAACTAAGTCGCCTATAAGTGATCGTATGAGCAAGCTATTGATTTTGCTTTTGAAGAAATACGAAGTTTGTATAATATCTGGCGGAAAATTTGAGCAATTTAAGAAACAGGTAGTTGATAGATTAGAGGCTATGCCAAGAGCACTAAGTAAACTTCACCTTATGCCGACATGTGGCACGCGTTATTATAAATTCAACACTACTGGAGAAAAATGGGTATTACAGTATGAAGAGGATTTAACAGCTGAACAAAAAACTAAGATTATCAAAGTCCTAACCACAGGCGCGAAAAAACAAGGTATATGGGAAGAAAAACCGTATGGGGACATCATAGAAGACCGGGGAAGCCAGATTACATATTCTGCGCTTGGCCAAGATGCACCCGCAGATAGAAAATATAAGTGGGATCCTGACGGGGAGAAAAAAATGGCGCTGAGGGACTATGCGGTCCCTCTATTATCCGAAGTTGAGGTGAGAGTTGGAGGTACGACTTCTGTTGATGTTACTCGTATAGGGGTTGATAAAGGTTATGGAATGAGAAAATTGATGAAGGAGTTAAAGGTTAATGAAAAACACATACTATTTATTGGAGATAAGCTTAAAGAGGGCGGTAATGATTATCCGGTAAAAGCCATGGGCATAGATTGTATCGAAGTGGAAAAATGGGAAGATACAGCTTTAGTGATCGAAGCATTAATTAAAGTATGTTAGAAATAATAAATTGAACCATTGACTAGGATTAGACTGTCATTCAATTTTTTCATGTATCTACTCTACCGTTACTGATTTAGCTAGGTTTCGAGGCCTATCGACGTTTAGCCCTTTATTAACTGAAATGTAATAAGCAAATAGCTGAACAACCACGGCTATTAATATGGGTTGTGTTTGGGTTAATGAGCGAGGTATGAATATGCAGTCGTCAGCTAGTTGCTCTAATCGAGTATCGCCTTCTAGACCTATTGCGACGACTTTGCCTTTTCGTGCTTGAATTTCTTGGATGTTCGAATGGGTTTTTTCTATAATTTCTGAATCAGTAGCTATGGCCAAAGTGGGAAAATGTTTGTCAATCATCGCTAGGGGCCCGTGCTTCATCTCTCCGGCAGCACAGCCTTCGGCGTGGATATAGGAAAGCTCTTTCAGCTTAAGGGCCCCCTCCATTGCGCAGGGATAATCATAACCACGACCAATGTATAGAAAGTTCTTGTAGTTAGCATATTTGGTGGCAATTTTTTGGATATTCTCAGCCTGATCTAAAACTTTTTTGATTTTTTTATCTAGGTTGGCAAGTTCGTGCAAAAGGGGTTTAAAGTTTTTTGTCCGTTCTTTGCCAAGAAATAGGGCAATCTCAATCAGTACTGTGACTTGTGCAACAAAGGCTTTGGTAGAAGCGACAGATAGCTCTGGCCCAGCATGACAGTAGACACCGGCGTCGGTCATACGAGCAATAGTCGAGCCAACAACATTAACGATCCCCAGACGTAACACGCCGTAGGCCTCAACTTTCTTAAGTGCAGCAATTGTGTCGGCTGTTTCACCAGATTGTGAAATAGCTAGAACAGCCGTACCACGCGAAAAAGGTTCGTGTCGATATTTAAACTCTGAAGCTAATTGTACTTCAACTGGGATACCGGCTAGCTCTTCAATAAGATATTCACCTACCATGCCGGCATAATATGAGGTTCCACAAGCTACTATCACAATGCGATCGACGAATTGTAACTGCTCCTTAACGTTTAATAGCCCGCCTAGCTGGACTTGGTTGGTTTTAGGCCTGATCCGGCCACGGGTAGCCGACTGCAGAGTCTGCGGTGTATCAAATATTTCCTTCAGCATAAAATGTGGAAAATTTCTAAGTTTAGCAGTCTCGGTATCATAATCAAGCACTTGTTCTTGGCGAACCTCGGCGTGGTGAGATCGAGTATTATTTATAGCTAAATTAGTAGGGGTAATTTTAGCAATATCGTAATCGTCTAAATAAACGACTTTTTTGGTTTTGTCTATAATAGCGGAAGCGTCCGAAGCAATATAATATTCGTTGTCGCCCACACCAATAACTAGGGGGCTGGATAGACGTGCAGCAAAAAGAGTATTGGGCTCATCTTTGAACAAAGCAACAATAGCGTATGCGCCTCTTAGCTCAGCGATGGCGGACGAAAAGGCGGGCTCAAATGAATTCGTTTTTTTTAGATGATAATCAATGAGATGAGGAATTACTTCGGTGTCGGTTTCTGTGCTAAAAGTATAACCCTTAGCAGTTAGTTTATCCCTTAGCTCCTGATGGTTCTCGATAATGCCGTTATGAACGATAAATATAGTCTTTGCGCTGTTGTAGTGCGGGTGAGCGTTAGCCACTGAAGGTTCGCCGTGCGTTGCCCAACGAGTGTGACCAATGGCAGTAGTTGACTTACCTTCATTTTTTAATAATTTTTCAACATTTGCTACACCACCAATTTGCTTAGTACAGGATATGTTGCCATCGTACATTATAGCTACGCCGGCAGAATCATAACCTCTGTATTCTAGGGCTTCGAGTCCATCAAGGACCGGACCAAGTGCGTCATTATTACCGACGTAGCCAACGATTCCGCACATAATTAACTACTCCTAGCTTTAGTAATATAAGCATGCATTTTTTGTCTGAATATGACAGGGTCATATTTTTTCGCTTCATTTTTGATATGTTCTGAGTTAAAATTATGTTTTTTAAAATTTTGTAGGGCTGTTTCGAGCGACGAACTGGTTTGTTTGTCAAAGAATAGTCCCGTCTTACCTTCGACTATATAATCTAGCGAACCACCATCTTTGTAAGCGATTACTGGTGTGCCGGCGGCCATAGCGGCGACGGGCGCAATACCGAAGTCGTCTAGACCGGGGAAAATGAATGCTTCGGCAGATTGCAGAAGGGTTACGATTTCTTGATCTGAGACGTATCCTTTGAAACTAATAGTTGGACCAACTAGACGTTTAAGCTTTTTGGTTTCTGGGCCGGTGCCCAAAACCTTCAAAGGCAGTTGAAGTTGATTGCAGGCTTCTATTGCTAGATCGAATCGCTTGTAGGGCACATGACGTCCAGTGATAATAAAACCGTTTCTGGCTGAGGGGTGTGAGCTGTTAACCGAGGGTAAGTATTTATCTATCTCGACTGGTGGGTGAATAACGGTCGAATCACGGTGGTAATACTTTTTTATTTGGTTATGGGTAAAAGTTGAATTTGCGATCATATAGTCTGGTCGCTTGGCGGCTTTTAGATCCCATTTGCGCATAGGATGTAGTAATACTTTAAGCCCAAGTCTGGCCAAGGGATTGAAGACGCCGAACCCCGGACTCTTTATATACTCATCATAGCGGTTCCAATAATAGTGGGTGGGGGCATGACAATAGTTAATATGAATTACACTTTTTGGCGTTTTGATACCTTTTGCTTCGGCGCCTGAACTACTAATCACTAAATCGTAATCAGAAAAGTCTAGATTTTCAAACCAGCGTTGGCGAAGCAATGGGATAAACTTGCGTAATTTTGAGAATGGCCAGTGTTGTAGATAGCCAGTGATGACAGTATTGTCTAATTTTTCTCGCCAAGCAGGAGAACAATAGGAAGTATAAATTGGTGCCTCGGGGTACATGCGGTGTAGCTCGAGGACTACTTTTTCAGCACCACCTTCCAAAAACCAATCGTGGACAATAGCGACTTTCAAACTAGGAACTCCGGACGTTAATTAAAACTCGCAGAGTTTTTATCAGGATAATAATGTCGAGCCAAAAACTCCAATTCTGTACGTAATAAAGATCTAACTTGCGTCGTTCTTCTGGTGGAATATCCTTTCGTCCGGAAATTTGTGCAAACCCTGTGATGCCAGATTTGACACTGACAATGTTGTTCTTGGCTTTGGCTTCTTCAATCTCTTCAGGCACAAGTGCACGTGGTCCGACTAAACTGATATCGCCTTTTAAGACATTAAATAGCTGAGGCAGTTCGTCCAGACTGGTACTTCGTAAAAAACGGCCGACTTTGGTCACCCGAGGATCATGGTCTAGTTGATCGCCATTCTCCCTATATTTAGTCGCGAGATCTGGCTTGCCCATTTTTTTAAATGCTTGTTCAGGCGATAGACCGCTATATTTCTTTTTGTGAGTACGAAATTTGTATATCGTGAATTTCGTATTGTACCTAGTCACACGCTTTTGTTTAAAAATTACACTGCCCGGATCAAAGATAAAGATTGCCAGAGCACAGAGTAGATATATTGGTGACAGCAAAACAATCAGTAAGATAGCGACTACTAGATCGAATATTCTTTTGGCTATACGACCCCAGCCAATAAGTGCAGTTTGGTGAATAGCGATCATTGGGATGGATGATTGGAACAGCTCTACATCCATATTCCCGACAAAGAGTTCAGAATTGCCTGGGATGAATCTATACGATATGTGATTATTTTGCGCGTAAGTCAAAACCTCATTGTTATCAACGACATCTTTATATAGTTCTGTCTGCATGATGCTATGAATATTGCTTGCACCGACGGCTTTTATGGCACTATTGAAGTCTTTGTATATCTTTACTTTAGCTGGGCAAGATACGTTTTTAGCTTCACCAACAATCCCTACGATTTTATAGCCCGAAACTTTTGGATCAGCCAGCCAGTCTACGAGTTCACTTGTTGCTTCGTTACGACCAACTATCAGTACATTACTTATGCCAAAGTTGTATGAGAATAAGACCCTTCTAACTAAACGCACAATGTTACGCATAATTACCAATATGGTAAAAGTTAATATAAAGCCATAGACGGGAACTAGTTTTGCAGGAAATATAGTCTGGTTGCCAAAAAAATCTACACCAATAACAAACAGCGTGCCGATGGTACTACCTACAAATAGTCTGCCAAGTTCGCTAAAGCGGTTTTCGTAAATATTACGGTTATAAAGTCCAATTAACGCGAAAATAATTACCCAAAAGGGGATTAGGATTAAAAGTATCCCAAAATAGGTCCTTGACGGTACAGGATTAAGGATTGGTTTATCTGTTAGCGATACTCGGAAGATGTAGGCTAGGACAAATGCTGATATTAACGACACAATATCAGCGAAGACTAAAAACAAGCCATAAAGGAACGATGCGTTGTTCTTCATATATACTATTAATCATATCATCTATGATCGATAAACCTGCGGTAAAATCAACAAACAGACTCATTGAATATATGGGGTGGATCTGCCTTTTTATCCTTGCGATGTTGCCGTTTCATGCGTTCGTTACTACTTGGGCCGGCTCTGTATTTGGCCATATTGATGTATTTAGAACATGGAAAGAATTACTAATCTTTGTCCTGGTTATCAAAGTAATCTACATAGTAATTTTAGATAAAAAACTTCAAAAACAGTTGTTTAAATCTGTTATTTTTCGTCTGAGTTTAATTTACTTTCTTATTACGATCTTGCGAACGTTTGCTGGGTATAATGCTCATTCGGTTAATCTTGAGGCCACAATCTATGGTTTATTGGCAAATCTCCGCTATCTAGTATTCTTTTTCGTGGTGATGATCGTGGCAAGCAAAACAAACATTTTAAAAAAATATTGGGCTTATGTGTTACTTGGTCCAGCAACGATCGTGACTATATTTGGGTTAGCTCAAAAGACCATACTCCCGAAGGATTTTCTAACTAATTTTGGGTATTCAAAGTATACGATCCCGGCTATTCATACAGTCGACAACAAATCCGCATACATCAGATTACAATCTACGCTTCGTGGTCCAAATCCGCTTGGTGCCTACTTGACTTTGATTTTAACAGCAATAACTACAATTTTGATAACCACGAAAGATAGACAAAAAAAGATTATTCTTTGGAGTTTTTTAGGCTTAGGTATTGTCGTGCTTTTCTTTAGTTTTTCGAGAAGTGCATGGCTTGGAACGGCGGTTAGCTTAGGGGTGTTAGGCTACTTGTTGCTCTCAAACAAACGCGCTAAGACAATGTTACTTTACGTAGTTACAGGGCTTATGCTTTTGTTCTTGGGCCTCGTATACTTTGGTCAGAATAATGACTTTGTTCAAAATACTATTTTTCATTCTGATGAAAAATCTCGCTCGGCTACAAGTTCGAACGAAAATCGACAATCAGGAATTATTCTAGGACTAAAGGACGTCTATCGTCATCCACTTGGACAAGGTGCGGGAAGCGCCGGTCCAGCTTCGGCTAGAAACAATAGGCCGGCAAAAATTGCCGAAAATTATTACATACAAATAGCTCAGGAAGTAGGGATCTTTGGACTAATTACGCTAGTCGCAATTAATGTTTTTGTGGCTACAGAGCTGTATAAACGCCGTAATGATAATCTAGCATTAATTTCGTTTGCCTCATTTTGTGGAATTACAGTGATAAATTTGGTTTCGCATGCCTGGATGGATGATACATTAGCACTATTATGGTGGGGGTTGGCGGGCATAGCTCTTTCTGAACACATACTACATAAACCGCGTATAATTAATCCAAAGTAGTTATGTCTATCAACAAGCAAAGAATTAAATCGTTAAAGTCCGAGATAAATAGATTGATAATGTATTCAATCACTGGTGGGGCTTGGTTTTGGTCCGGATATGCGATGTTTGCAGTTTGCGATCAAGTGCTGGGTCTTAGTCTGTGGTGGGCAAAGTTAATCGCCAATATTACTGGTATAACTGTTAACTTTGTATTGGAACGAACGTGGGTTTTTCGCGATCATCGCAAACACAAAAGACTGACGGTGGTAACCGAGCGATATTTTTTCTTAACAATTGCAAATTTTGTAATTGACTACTTGATTATTAGAACTTTGAAAGATAATTTTGGTCTATCACCATATATTGGGCAGTTTGTTTCGGCTGGGTTTTTCTACGGATGGAATTATCTATGGTTTAAATACTGGGTTTTTGGTGGGGAACATAAAGTAAATCGAGCACATGCATGAGTGAAGAAAAGAAAATAAGGCCTACAAAGAAGCAGCAACAAACCCTGATGTTTATTGATGAATTTATAAAATCGCATGGCTATAGTCCTAGCTATCGAGAGATCATGACGGGCTGTAATTATACTTCTGTAGCGACAGTAGCTCTACATGTTAATAGTCTGATTAACAGAGGACATTTACAAAAACGTGATAGATCTGCGCGTTCGTTAGAGATTGTTGATCAGGCAGACATCAAACCGATTAAATCTGGAAAAATTACTGAGGCTCAGGAAAAGTGGTTAGTCGAAAAAGTAGATTATTATTTTTCAAAAGTTGAGCAAGACAGTGCGCCATTACAAAGTAGCATTGATGAGTTATATGTGCTGACGGGGGCATTGAAGGTGTTAGGATTAGAGGGTGCATCGAGCAGTTTTATGCCCAGACTCGGTAAATTGAAACTAAAACAAGGAGATAAATAAATGACAGTTATTCAGGCAATTATCCTTGGGATTGTGCAGGGGCTTACTGAATTTATACCGGTTTCAAGTTCTGGACACTTAATATTATTTCATCAGTGGCTTGGTGTAAACGAGACGGCTCAAGCTAGTTTTTTGTTTGACATGGCCTTAAATATCGGTACACTAAGCGCACTTTTGATTTATTTCCGAAAAGAAATTTTTGTCCTTGCGAGAGCTGTATTTAACAAAAAAGCCAAGCAATATAAATTAGCTTGGCTATTAATTTTGGCTACTATTCCTGCAGCAATTTTCGGATATCTATTAAAAGATTCTGCTGAATCTACTTTTAGGTCTTCAAGTCTCGTTGCCACAACACTAATAATTATGGGGCTTGTTATGCTTTTTTCTGAGAGGTACGCAAAAAATCTTAAAAACAAATCAGATCTAGAGTCTGTGACGAAAAAACAGGCTTTAGCGATTGGTTTTGCGCAGGCAATGGCGATCATACCGGGCGTTTCACGATCTGGAGCGACAATAACAACCGGGCTTTTTGCCGGAATGGATAGAGTGGCCGCAACTCGCTTTTCGTTCTTGCTAGGCATACCGATAATGTTCGGGGCAATTGCCGATACTCTTCTAACAAAATCGGCACTGGGTACGATTAATTCTCAAACTACTTTATTTTTCGTAGGTATTGTCTCAGCTTTTGTGAGCGGGATAATTGCGATCAAATTCCTGTTAAAGTTTTTAGCGAAACATACCTTAGATATCTTTGCATATTATCGAATAGCCCTAGGAGTGTTAATTTTACTTATCGCATTTTTTTAAAATCGTGATATTCTAAATCCACATTAATAATTAAAGATGCTGGAATCTCGTGCAATTCGAGAACTGTGCCGCAACGGTAAGCCTAATGTTTAGGATAAGTCCGATACAGCTATAAAAATTCTTCCGAGCAGAAGTAAATAATAAATACTTGTATTTTTAACCCTTCTGCTATAGCAAGAAGGGTTTTTATATTTACGAGGAGGTAAATGTGAAGGCAAATAAAAAAATAGTATCAATTGTTACAGCTGCGGTTATAACTATTGGCGTGGCGGGTGGAGTAGTTGCGTGGCAAAATAATAGCGACAAAAAAACTGAGAATACTCAGACTTCAACTTCTGTTGTTGAAAAACAAAAAACAGATAATGTCACCTATGACGGCGTGACAGGAAAAACAGCCTTAGAATTATTAAAATCAAATGCCACGGTTGTTACAGAAAACGATCCATCCCTAGGAGAGTATGTTGTTAGTATCAATGGAGAGGATGGTAACGGAAGTAAATACTGGCTATACTATGTAGATGGAAAAGCTGCAACAGTGGGAGCAGGCGAATATAAGACGAAGACAGGAGAAAAAATTGAGTGGCGTTTGGAATAAACTGACATCCGATAATAAAGATCGAATATTAATTGCACTTGGTTTGATTGCATTTGCTGTGATCAGCAGGGCATTGCCTCATCCACCTAACTTTGCGCCGATTGCAGCTATAGCACTTTTTAGTGGGGCGATTTTGCCTAGGCGTTTGGCTCTGACCCTGCCGTTACTTGCTATGGTCATCTCGGATGTTTTTATTGGGATGCATGATTTGGTTCTTGTTACTTGGGGTTCGTTTGTGTTAATGGCACTAGTTGCTAGTTATGGTTTAAAAAAAGTCACGGCATTTAAAGTATTTGCGTACTCTTTCTTGGGATCGGTAATATTCTTTGTTGTTACGAATTTTGCTGTATGGGCTCAGAGCGGTATGTATCCAAGAACTGTTGTTGGATTAATTGATTGCTACGTTTTGGCTATACCATTTTTTAGGAACACTCTCGTAGGTGACTTTGTATATAGCGGGATAATTTTCGGCGCATATTATTTTGCACTCAATGCTTCTGTTGTAATGAAAAGGCATATAACAAATTCTCATAGGACTTAGTTTTTTGAACAAAAAGAGACTCGGAGTTTTTAGCGGAACGTTTGATCCAATCCATTTTGGACATGTTGAGGCGTGCCGATCGGCGATGGCAAAATGTGCTTTGGACAAAGTCTATCTGTTACTGGAAAGATCGCCACATAGAAAACAGCTGGTTGCGCCTCACCAAGATAGGCTAAAGATGATGGATTTAGCAACAAAAGAAAGTCCGTCAATTACCCCAATAGATTTAAAAACTGACAATATCACTACCGAAAATACATTGGAATATTTACGAGAACAAGATCCGATGGCCGAATATTGGTATATTTTTGGATCAGATATATTGGAACACATAGAAAGTTGGAAGGGATTAGAGAAGCTTTTGAATAACTTTCATCTTTGTGTTGTACTTCGTGATAACGCTGACAGACATGATGTTGAGAATAAACTAGAAAAACTAACTTCAAATTATGGTGCTCGCTACGTTGTTTTACCAACGGTATGGTCGACTGTGTCTTCATCGGTTGCAAAAAATGCTTTGCCTCATGCCGAAGATTATCTCGCCCTGTTAGTCCAAGAATATATTATTGACAATAATCTTTATTCTAGCGCTTCTTCGAAGTGAGCTTGAAGATAGCTCAGATGGTTATTTTTGTATTTTTTAAATTCTGATTTGTTGAATCCATTTTTCTTCAAGAACGAACTAATCTTTTGATTGCCAACAAGATGCGGCATGACAACGTAGCTGGCGCCAAGTCCATAAAGATCAACTGCATCTTTGATGTTTTCGGCATGACAAATCATTACTACATTTGGGTTAATCTTGTCTAATGCTTCGAGCAATAACACGTTACTCCGATAGTCTGTAATCATAGATACTACTATCTTGGTGTGTTCCAAGTTGATCTCGTCTAGCATTTCTGGGTCCGTAGCATCGCCGTAAAGATAAGGGATATTTTGACGCTCCATTCTATCGATTGCTTCGGGGTCATAGTCAACTACAACGTAGTTTTTAGCAATGTTACCAAAAACTTTTACAAATTCACTACCGCCGTGACGATAGCCAAAAAGCACTGCATCGTATTTGTGATGTCGCTCGACCTCTTTCTTTACTTTCTTTCGTTCAAATAGCCTGAGGTAGTTTTCTAGGAACCGGTATATTCCATCAGAATAAGTGATCAGATAAGATGATACGGCTATCGTAATAATGCCAATAACGGTGACGAGAGTAACAGCTGTTTGGCTAACTTGTCCGCTGTTAAGTGCTAGTAGCATCAGTATTAAAGAGAACTCACTGATCTGTGCAACAGCTAAGCCAAATTTAAAGCTAGTTTTTTTAGTGTAACCGAGGATTCCCATTATCGTCATAATCACTAGAGGAGTGCCAATCAATACAAAAAGTGACAAAATTATGGCATCCCACATTTGACTGCCAATGCTATTGATATCTAATTTGGCGCCGAGTGCGATAAAAAACACCACTATAAAAAAATCACGTAATGGGCGAAGTCTGGTACCGACTTCTTGCGCATAAGTCATCGTGGATAGAGAGACTCCAGCAAGCAGCGCCCCGATTTCTAATGAAAAGCCAGCCTCGTAAAATAACGTTGCTATTCCAAAACCCCAGGCGATTGCAAATAAAAATAAAAGTTCTTGTGATCGCGCCAAAAAGTTGGTCATTGGCTTTAGGACTAAATATGCAACCAAGAAAACACTTGCGCCTAGTACTAAACCTTTTGCTCCTAAGCTCAGAGCGTTTTCATAGCTAAGGCTACCACTGCCGCTGGCTGAGGCTACTACTAAGGCAAAGGCAGCAATTAGATCCTGGACTAATAAAAATCCTACAGCGATTTTGCCGTGGAGCTTATTTTGCTCGCGTTTGTCGTTTAACAGCTTCAAGACGATAATTGTGCTACTAAATGCCAAGGCTAAGCCAATATATATTGATTCGATCTTATCGTAGCCTAGACTTGAGACAAGATAAAATCCCGCAACTGTTGTGAAGGATACTTGGACAAGCCCAGTAATAATCGAAACTTTACCAACTTCTTTTATGACTCGTGGGTTCAAGCCCAGGCCTACGATAAAAAGTAGTAGGGCGATACCAAAACTTCCTAGCACATCAATGGTTTCTGGTGACTTTACTAGTCCCAGAACTGAGGGCCCGACAATCAAGCCGGTCAGAATGTAACCAATAATCATCGGTTGTCTTAAAGCTCGGATGACTATGCTGACAAGTGCGCTAAAAACTAGTAAGGCTGAAATTTCTACAAATATATTTGTGTGCATGTTTATTTAATTCCTTTAACAAGTATTGTACAATGCTAATGTTAATCTGTAAAAAACATATACCATATGAAAGAACTATTTAGAAAAATATCTGCAAGAATATCCAATGCTGTAGGTAGCGCCTACGCATTTTTGATTGCGTTATCAGTAATTATTATATGGGGCATAAGTGGTCCGATGTTCGGTTATTCGGATACTTGGCAATTAGTGATCAATACCGGTACAACAATTGTTACATTCTTGATGGTGTTTTTGATTCAAAATACGCAAAACCGAGATTCAAAGGGCCTCCATCTTAAACTTGATGAGTTAATTGCAAACACTAAGGGCGCCAGCAATACATTCATGGATCTAGACACTCTAAGCGACGATGATTTAAACCGTCTGGATGAACATTTTAAGAATTATCACACAACCACCTTACATAACGATCCAGTACTACATATATTGCATGACAAAATTAAAGCTGAAAAAGATCGTCGACACACCCTGCGATCCGCCGGTCATGTCATTGGAAAAGTACTAAAAACTCCTCTGGATATAGCGGAATCAATCGACCCAAGACATAGAGACAAGAAATAATATTAGTTATTTAGCTTGTTTGTTGGCAATTGCCTGATCAATTAGTTTTGAAAAGCTATCAATATCGCGTGGTAGATCATCTAGTTTTTTGCCATTAATTACAAACGTTGGTGTGCCCGATACGCCGGCATCTTGACCAAGTTTAGTATCGGCGGTGATGATATCGTTAACTGCACTACTAGCAAAATCAGTCTTAAATTTGTCTACGTTGAGGCCAAGCTCGCTAGCATAATCCTCCATTATTAGTTTGGCGTTAGATGATTCTGACCAGATTTTTTGCCTTTCATACAAAATATCGTGCATCTCCCAAAATTTGTTTTGCTTTCCTGCGGCTTCGGCAGAACGATGCGCAATCATTGCATTGTCATGAATCTGTACTAATGGAAAATGTCTGAACTGAAAGGTAATTTGTTTGTCATATTTTTTCTCCAGAGCTTTTACAATTGGATAAAAACTTCCACAAGTCGGACACTGAAAGTCGGCAAACTCGACCAAAGTAACTCCTGTCGCACCTTCGCCTTTAATATGATTACTACCACCAGCACTATCAACCGGCGCATTGACCTTCTCTTTGTTTTTGCTGAAAATAACTACACCAAAAAATACTACTACTAGCGCCGCCATTATTATTAAAAATCTTTTACTCATATATTTATTGTTTCTCCGTTTCTGTTATTTAATGATAACTGATTTAAAACACTTTTAAAATGCCTTCTTGGTGCGTAAGATATTAATATGCTTACGATAATCGCAGGAGCCGTCTCGATTGCAATATTGTTATTTTCTATTGCCATGCAAAAGGTGTATTCACATGTTTCTCCCAAAGAACTTCGGCGACAAGCGAGATCTGGTGACGAAATCGCCAAGTTACTATATCGAGTGGTTGGCTATGGCATGGACGTGGATATTTTAGTATGGATCCTGATTGGACTTAGCAGTAGTTTATTGTTTGTCTTAATTGCTAGTAGTCTGCCATCAGTTATCGCCTTTATATCAGTTATGGCGTTAATATTTTTTGCCTTTGCTTGGCTACCAAAGTCGCATACATCCAGATATACTTTGCACGCCGTTAGAATTGTAACGCCCGTTATCCATTGGGTCTTAGAGCGAGCTCAGCCTGTAATTCGTCGGATCAAACATTTTGTGCAAAAACATCAGCCAATATCTGTGCACACAGGGTTATACGAAAAGTCTGACATTGTAGAGTTAATCAAAAAACAAAAACAACAAACTGATAATCGAATAACCAAACAAGAATTATTTATTGTAGAGAATGCTCTGCAGTTTGGTGATAAAACTGTTGCTGACGTGATGACACCAAAGCGCATGATAAAGATGGTTAGTACCCACGACATGATTGGTCCAGTATTAATGGACGAGCTACACAAATCTGGCCATTCTCGTTTTCCGGTAAAGCACGATAGTCCTGATCATATTGTTGGCACATTGTACGTACGCGACTTAATCAGTGCTCGGGCGGGCGGTTTTGTTAAAGATATCATGCGTAAGGACGTTTTTTATGTTAATCAAGACCAATCGTTAACGGGTGTACTCGATGCATTTATCAAAACCAAGCATCATTTGTTCTTGGTAGTAAATAAATTCGAGGAGATTGTTGGCGTGATATCAGTCGAGGATATTATTGAGCAGATTTTGGGCAAACAAATTGTTGACGAGTTTGACTCTTATGATGATTTACGTGCTGTTGCAATCCAGCAAGCTGATAAAGATCGCCAAAAACACGAAAATGTTGTACAATCAGAGGAAGAAAAAACCGAAGCGAAAGAGGAAGATGACAACAAGAACACTAAGTCGTGATGTAGTTAATCACGAGGGCAAAGAAGTAACGATCAAAGGTTGGCTACATAAAAAACGTCTGCTAGGGGGCCTGACGTTTATCAATGTGCGTGATCGTAGTGGTTTGATGCAAGTAGTGATACAGGACAAAAAAGAGGGTGAAAAGCTCCGTGGCATGCAAATTGGTACGGTACTTTCGGTAACTGGTAAAGTTAAAAAAGAAGAACGTGCACCTGGTGGTGCCGAGCTTCATAGTCCAGAAATTACTGTATTGGTTCCAGTAACGGACGAGCCACCAATTGAAATAGACAAACCACTTTTACATAAAAGCGAAAACTTAGATACTTTGTTCGATAATCGTGCTATTGGACTACGCAACCTTCAAGAACAAGATATTTTTAAGGTAAAATCAGGTGTTTGCGAATCGATTCGAGCATATGCAAAAGAAAACGAATTCACCGAAATCCACACACCAAAGTTGCTTGCAGAGGCAACCGAGGGAGGAGCAGAGGTATTCTCGTTAGATTATTTTGGCAAGACAGCAGTACTTGCTCAGTCGGCTCAGTTTTACAAACAAATGATGGTTGGAGTTTTTGAGCGCGTGTTAGAGATAGGCTCAACTTATCGTGCTGAACCTAGTGCTACAACACGGCATCTTACAGAATTTTTGACTGTGGATTGCGAGATAGGATATACAACTTTTGAAGAGCTACAGAATTTTGTAGGAGGTATGTTAATTAGAGTTTCTGACGATGCTTACAAAAATCACGAAGATGCTTTTAAGAAGTGGAATGTAGTTAAGGCCGATTTACCTGAAAAACCACAAGATATACCTAGGATTGCAATCGATGAAATTCATGAGATGTATTTCAAGCAGTTTAAAGAGGATTATCGTGGAGAAGATGATCTAAGGCCCGACGAGGAAAGATTTATTTGTGAATGGGCAAAAAAGAATAAGCAAAGCGAAGCGGTATTTGTTGTCGGCTGGTCTGCAAAAAGTAAAACATTTAAGTTTTATCATAAAGCTAATGAGCAAAATCCGGATATCGCCGAACGGGCAGATTTACTATTTAGAGGGGTAGAAATCGTAACTCTCAGCATGCGCCAGCATGAATATCCAAAATTGATTGCTCAGCTTAAGGCAATGGGTGGCGATCCAAATCACCCAGGGTATGCATCGTATCTCAGCGCCTTCAAATACGGCATGCCACCACATGGTGGGTTTGGACTAGGACTAGAACGTTTGGTGGAAAAACTCTTTAAGCTGAACAACATTAAAGAAGCCACACTTTTCCCACGCGATATAAATCGTCTTACTCCTTAGCAATTCGAAAAATCTATAAGGCTAGGGGGCTTAGTTTTTTGTAAAAGACGGCGATTGTGCGCTCGGCTTGAAGAATGCAATTGTCGGCGTTGGCATTTGTTTTTTCGTTGTTATTACACGGTAGACTAATTCTCATAATAGCGTTATCTTTTACGGCATAGGCATCAAAATACAGTTGATCGCGATGTGTTACTAAAAAGGTGTAGTAGGTATATGAAGAGTCTGGGCTCCAGTAACGTAGCGGATTAACTTTAGAATCGGCGTACTTTTTTGCTGCTACGCTATCTGTAAAGTAGGTTACGTCAGCACCAAAGTTGTACGATTTAATCGGTTTGCCTTGAATATTCTCGTCCTGAGTAGTTCCTCCCACGATGCACTTTTGATTGACTGTTGGATCATCTGTTGAGCCATCCTTAAGTTCGCTAGTGGCATAAAGGGTGTCTGTGTTTATCTTTAATCCACTATTACTGGCTACAGATATTCCAAGACAGGCTTGATTGCTTTGATTACTAAGCGAACTATAACGAGTTATCTCATCGCTCATGTTTGCAAAAAGCCAAGTTACAACGCCAAGAGTAACGACGAGCAGTACAATTACAAAAATCTCTAAGTCCGAGTATTTACTAAATAATTTTCGGTTACGTTGTTTTGATTTTGCCATTATATGGTGCCCCTTATGCTTATTGTTACCTAGCATTATGCCAAAAGGGTGGCAAAAATACCAGAAGGCTTTTTGATCATACTAGTCAGCATTTTTTTAGAACGCAGATCTGAGACTTCTCTAAGTTGTCTGTGGTGGGCGGTGACGGACTATAACATCTGGTCCTAGACCGTGCAGATATCTGTGACGATTAGGGTTAACGTAGCCGGCGTTGCCAAAACTAGCACCGTTGACTATGTCGTTACTGCTGGCCAAAAATGCATGAAGCCCGTATTGATCGGCAACTTTAAGCCCTGGGTCAGCTAAAGCATGAATAACGCTTTTTCTACGAAATGGTTGCAGAATACCGACGTAGTTCAAGTACATTGCATCGGACACCCCAACATTACTCTTTTGTTTTTCTACACTTCTTTCGACACCAGATAGCCCGTAGACTGATTTGATTGCGCCCATCAAGCCAAATACTCCAATTGCAGACGGTGCTCCGTATCTAATGGAGTACAGCGGTGATTCTGGTTTCATTCCGGGTAATTGCATATCTATAACACCAACTACTTCTTTATCGGGATTTTGTGCAATTACTGGTGTCCCACCATGATCGATCGATTCACGAAGTATAAAGTCGAATACAGGGTTAAGCGGACTTTTGCCGCCACCTCGTAAATATGCAAAAACTGGATCCTCATCAAATGCTATGGCAAGGACATGTGCCGCGCTGGCAATTACCGAATCAGGAGTGTCATGCCCCAAGACGCTAACATCTAACCCGTCAACAGTATCTTGTGCTTTTACAAGTTCAGTATATTGCGCACGTAAACCGTTCGCTTCAGAGCTTAGTTCAACCGAAGTTATCATTAACATATTTTAACATACATAATACTCAAAATCAAATAATAGTGACTTCCAAACGTTGACTATAGGTAACAAAAGTGATAAAATAGGTATTAAATTGGAGTATTAATGAGCGCGACCGAATTCGAACGAAGAACAGATTTATTTTACGCAGGTGAGCTACCTGCGGATATGTTATTTGATGATATTTGGTGCGAGGATCAACCTTCTGGCGATTATCCAGCAATGTCAGAGTCGAGCCGTTTAGTAGATGCAAGATATAGAGAGTTGTCTTCGGAGGCTACTTATTTAACAGATACGGAAGAGTCAGATTGCGCGACGCGAATACAAAATGGGAAAAGCGCCGCAAGGCAACTCGAGACAGCACAAGATGAAAATACCAAGAATAGGCTATTGTTGGAGATTCAAGATGGTATAAAGGCGAGGGATACCCTCGTGCTAACTAATCTGCGTTATGCAGGGTGGTTAGTGCGCGAGTCTATGGATTTTAATAAAAAACAGCGTGAAGAATCTGGCAGAACTTCTTATCGGGGGCGGATTGTAAGGGATATCTATAAACTTAGTGGTGGTGAACTCGACTATGACGAAAGATTGCAAATTGTTACAGAGGCTCTTATTGAAGCCGCGGAAAAATATACTGGAACCAGCCAAAAAGGTTATCCAGTAAGCTTTCCAAACTGGGCTCTAATGCGCATGGAGGCGACATTACTACGCGAGATGAGCGTGCGGTCTGGCCAATCACCGCTTACTATGGGCCCGGGTGTCATGCAGGCGCTAAATCATTACAGAAAAGTTAAGAAAGAACTCGAAGCACAAAAAAATTCGGATGTAAAAATTTACGAGCTAGCTAACGAATTAGGGATGCATTCAGCGAGATTACTAGAACTCGAGGAAGCTGATGTTGCTAATCAGCCAATATCATTTGAGGTAATTCGGGATTATTTAAGACAAAAATTTGCTGAAGAGGTAACTGAACCGGAAATGGAAGAAGACCCATTAGAGTTAGCAGATGTGCTGATTGATGGAGGTACTGATTTGTCTGTAGAAGATGAAGCGTTAGAAGATGTCTTTGGTCAAGGATTAGATCTGACATTAAGTAGTCTTTATGAGCGTGAACAACGTGTTATTGAGTTGCGCTATGGTTTTGACGATGATAATAAATGGACATCCGAAGAAGTTGGACGAGAGTTTGGCGTCACCGGACAGCGAATTAGGCAAATTGAAGCAGAGGTTTTAAAGAAGCTAACACGTCAGGTATTGGCTAGAAGCCCGAAACATCGTGGCTGGAGTAGACGGGCAGCAAAAGACGATTATATGATGGATTTGATTACGGGGACTCAGGTTGGTAGTCGACGCCCAATTTTAGCAATTGACGAGGCAGATGACATTAGGCTTGGCATAAGAAGGTCTCGTCCATACAATAGTCGAGATTATAATGGACCACGAGAAGGTGATATTGAAGAAAAAATTGCAGGTACGCGTAAGACCTATTCGTTAGAAGAATTTGATCAGATGCGTTAAAAAGGACTGAGCACAATAATGATTTTTGAACATTTATCACGACGTAAAAATGAGGCTTTTGATCCTGATAAGTTTGCGCCTATAGAGAACGAAATGTACCGAAGCTTAAAGCCGAAACATGAAACGGGTTTATGGGCTTGTCCAATTAGTTTGTATCCTCGCAGTCGATTTGTCTCACTAAATAGTTTTGGAATAGAGGCGCGACGATTCGATGAAAGTATTGTATATTCGAGCTTTCTTTTTGAGCTGACGAGTGATGCTAATTTGTTAATGATTAAGGAAGAGGAGGATGTAACGGATCTGCCCGTACAACAAAACTTTCCTTATACAGGTTTTAACGCAAAGGCTGAACGATCTCGGTATCCAGGACTAGATTGGGAGACTCTTGCTAAGGATCATGGAGCTGTGCTGGTAGATAATCCCATACTAAGTAGTGAGTATTTTTGGGGCTGGGATGTGCCATCTCTTGTTGTTCTGCAAGCCAGTGCGGTGGCTGTTGCTGACAGTGCAGAAGTAGATATGAAACAAACAATATCTTGATGGAGAGCATTGACAATAACACATAATTAACGTATAATCGGTTGCTATGACTACGGGAAGTGAAGATCATCGTCTTATTGATGTAAGCCCAGAATTATATCTTGGTGTCGCTGGATTGAGTCCAGAAACGCAATCACGCTATGCCGCTTTGCGATCAAGTGCAGGTTCTAGAGCGCTAACATTACTTGCCGCCCAAGATTGTGAATTTACAAGGCGACAAGGCGAAAGTAACTGGGCTTTTGTTCAGGATGTAATTAGTTCTTTTCATGGCGCTACACTAGATGGGATAATCGATGGCGGTAGATTTAGCTCAGACCAAGCATATATCGATAACTTATCGTTATCATTTTTATTTGGCACATCTAGAGACGACGAGACAGCCGGGGTTAGCGAAGATTTGTTAGAAGATATGTCTGGTGTTCGGGCTACGGCAATATGGCTAGAGAGACCTGCAAAGGAAGTATTTGTCAGCGGATCTAAAACCAAAATTACTACCAAAGATATGCCTATCCCACATCTTTTAGTAGGGCATAAAGCGGTTAGTGAAGATCAGCGATTTACCGATGTTTTGTTAGCGCCAGTTATTGCAAGTGCAAAGGATTCGTTCAGAGAGCAAGATAATATAGCAAAAGAGTTTACAATAAAAACTAACTCAGGCTTATTCTCAGAAATTCGACGTGTTTGGCTAAAGAATAATCTACTACTAGCACGTATAGCAACCGCAAACTATACCCATCTTATTGGTTTGCAAGATGCAATGCTTGGTGATGGTCTGAGCCAACAACAAATCGAACAAATGCATGATGAAGACGGTCATAGGTTTGTGCTTGATTCGTTATCAAAACATATTATTAGAGCAAAAAGTACAGATAATCTTTGGAAGACGCGTCGGTCAAAAGCCCCGATGAATCCTGCACAGTTGGCGAGAGTGCCATTTGTTGTTAGGCCCCTTAGGATTATTGACGACTCTATCTCACCTGAGAGTTTTCTTGACTATAATGTCGTAGGCGATGTCGAACGTGCGGCCGCCATGCTTGGTCGGTATAGTGGGTTCGAAAATGCTAAAAATCATCTCATCGAAACGGCCCGACAAGATCCAACATTAAAGCTAATTAATACTCATCAAGAATCAGATTCAACAGATAAGTAAACTTACATTTTTCTCCTTGGCAGGAAAAGTGTGGCAAAAGTTCCGCCCCGACTCAAGCCACATAAACCTACTCAGTGTTTGAGAGGGGGAAGAAATCCCGGCCATTAGTTTTGTAGAAAAGTTGATTGTTCGGGCGTATAGTTAATGTAAATGGGTAGGGTAAAATCTAAGACTACAAAAAAGAATAATAAAAAGCGGAATGTACTGATTGGTGTTTTCGTGTCGGTGGCATTTGTAGTTATTTTTATGATGGCCTTAAATCCCCATCCAGGATATTCGCAGTTAGAAAAAGAGCTTGATCAGATCACTCTACCAGAGGGATGGACAGAAGTTGGACCAAGAACAGGCGAAAAAGATTATTGGAATATGTTTTGTAGCGATGTATCAATTGATTGCCCAGGTTTGGCAACCGTTCTTAGGATAGATGAGGGAAACAAGAATATCTTGAAAACTTTTTCTGAGTCTTTAGTTAGGCAAGGCTATGACCAAAAATTAGTTCAATATAATTGCATCGATGACGCTAGTCAAGAATGTAGAGTTGAGCTTGTTAAAAAAGATAAAGAAGTAGTCCTAACATATAAGAATAATAAAGAAAAACCTGGATACCCACGTGTTTATATTCAGAAGTCAGAATAGAGCTAAATCGTTATTGTTTGCGTGTCTTATTCTCGTATTTGTTAGCAATAGTACTAATTCTTTTGCCTTAACCCAGTGCAAAGATATATCAATTATATGGGTTAGAGGGTCGGGACAGTCAGATATACCTACAAACGACAAAGATTTTAATGTCAATAATAAGCAAACTAGAGAAGGAGCAGTCTTCTTCGAGGGTTTAGACAAGCGGATTGCACCTTGGATTAGTAAAGAAAAAATAAACTTAGCTAACTTTGAAGGTAAGTATGACCCTAATGGGTATACGGCGGCGTCGGCTTTTAACTTTGACTCTATCACTGAGGGCGATGTGCCGAATGCTTTGCAAGAAAAGCTGGGCGTTGAAGGCAACGAGTATATAAAAAGTGTTAATAGCGGTGTTGCCGAACTAACTGGGTTTTTAACTGAGCGAGCAAATCAGTGTCCCAAACAAGAGATTGTATTGGGTGGATATTCTCAGGGGGCGCATGTTGTCGGCGAGACCTTAAAAAATCTAGATAATACTACACTTACTCGGATTAATTTTGCGGCACTTTTTGGCGACCCAAAGCTAAATGTTGGCTTTGACGTTAAAGATTACAAAGGTGCATTGTTGGATACTTCAGCAAGGACTATAGACGACATTCTAGACTCGACACAATTTGGCGACGTGTTGGATCAACCAAAGGCTCCGTGGGTGCGTGGTGATATAGCCTGGAAGAGTACAGGGGGCGGGCTGGGTGCGCGTACGCCATACATACCCGATGTTATGACTGGGCGAGTCGGCAGCTGGTGTGATGATCAGGACGCGATTTGTAACGGTGACTTATCAAAAATCGTTGATACGAGAGAGGGGCATACTAGTTATCCGGATAGGTGGATGGAACAAGCTGCCAACGAGATTGCGGAGCATCTGGACACTGCCTTTCCTTTCTATGCAGGTGCGATAAAAACGGCAAAATGGGAACCTCATTATTCTAAAGATGGTGTGACAGACGTCATGATTGTTATTGATACTACCGGCAGTATGGCCACCGTCATTAATCAGGTTAAGGCAAATGCTACTTCAATAGTTAATACTATTTTTGATACTAATCAGTTAAAGAGTCCTAGAATTGGGCTAGTAGAGTTTCGTGATCAGGGAAGTGCGTTTGTGACAAAAACAAACCTAGCTTTGACTAGTGATAAAACCAGCGTTATCAATGCAGTCTCAAATTTACAAACAGGTGATGGAGGAGATGATCCTGAGGCTTGGTATTCTGGGATTATGGAGGCTTATAATCAGCCGTGGCGCAAAGGGGCTAGAAAGATTATGTACTTTTTTGCCGACACAGAGCCAAAAGATCCTGAACCAGGCACTGGCTTTACGGCCCACGATGTAACACAACGTGCCCTCGAGATTGACCCGGTGCAAATATACCCTATTTGGATGAATGGTTTTGTGGCAGTAGAATTTCAGCAGAAGTATCAAGATGCGGCCAACAAACTGGCCGTGGCAACAGGCGGTCGCTTAATCCGAACGCCTGATAAGTATCAGGGCAAATTTATTAACGGCAACGTAGTTAAAGGTCTAGAGTATGCCACGACAGAGCTTGCTACGGATCCAGTTGCGCAAATTGATGGTCCGGATACTGGAATGGTAGGAGATGTTTTGCTGTTCAACGGAGGCAAAACTTATGATTCCGAGAAAGCAATAGTTGAGTATTCGTGGGATTTTGATAACGATCATAAGGTTGATATCGTGAGTAACTCACCAAGAGTTGTTTGGCGATATAATTCAGCATATGACGGATTTATTACAATGTTTGCGAAGGCATCTGATGGCGGTGTTAGTAGTGCAACAAAAAATATCAAAATTGAAGCATTGCCAGTAGAGGAGCCACCTGTTGTAGTTGAAGATCCTGTTGATGAAAACATTCCCCCGGTTGACCAACCGCCAATAGAAGAAACGCCGGCTCCAGTAGACGAACCAGTTGATGAAAACGTGCCTCCGACTGATGAGCCAGAGGTTGTGGTACCGCCAGAACCGGAAGTTGCGGTTGTTGACGAACCCACAGATAGCAATAATGATCCGGATAGTTCTATTCATCCAACAAATAAAGCCAATAATCAAACTAATCAAAGTTCTGCAATTGTGGACGCAGAACCTATCCAAAATTTTGGCAATAACTTTTCTGCGACGCTGGGCGTGAAAACTAATCAAAACAAAGATGATCATGGAATAGCCGGGTCTCTTGATAATTTAAGCCCGAAGGCTTTGGCTGAACTTCCAAATATAAATCAAGATCAATCACGTAGCGGTAAGGTTATCTTAATTATTGCTGTAGCTCTAATAGGTATAGTCACGGGTGGGTTATTTGTAAAAAGAAAATACGGTAAATCCTAAAACGTTCGTGCTTGCATCGGGGATGATACGGCGTAAAATCTAAATCATAAACTTTTATAGATAGGAGATGACATGCCAGCAATAGTGGAGGCAGCGCCAAAAGCGGAGAGTACGGGTGATTTGATGGAATGGCAGGCAATGCATGTTGATGATGGCAGGGCAGAAGTAGACGGATTAAAACGCAATGTCTTGGTGACCAAGTACCCGATGGGAATTTTGAGATTTGTTGAAGAAGCCTTTGGTGGGTCAGATAACTCGGATGAAGTATTTGCTCGGACACGTGTTGCCAGTACACCAGATATTGATAGAGCAGGTCTGAACATGGGTGTGTATGGGTATAATCAAGTACTGTCACCAAGAAATCCATGGGCTGGATTTTATAACTTGGACGAGCCCACCGTATTTAGAGCTTGGGAAATGGATGCTGATTTAGCGGACGCATATTTTAATCAATATGGGGGAGATAATAGTAAAGAAGCGGTGGAAGCGAGATGGAATTTTGCGTTTGTCGCCCGTAGTATGGCAACAACTATTTTAGATGGAGAACTTCTACCTGGTGATGGTGTATTGATAGCTCAAAAAATCGACGATAGTCCGACTATTGCATACGAGTTTACGTCAGGCGAATCGGAACATCCGGCTCGATTATTAGAATTTGCTCACCCAGTTCGAACTAGTGTTGCTGTTGATACGCTAAAGGCTAACGAAATGATGGGCCTTGACCTGTTAATCACGAGTACTCTCAAAGGAGAGTAAGTAATGGCGGAAATAAAATTACCACCTGATGAAATGCCGGTTGACCCTGATTTGTTACCAGTGCAGGAATCTTTAAAAGAACAAGCAGACGAAATCCTAGCTTTTAAAGGTAGGCGTGCATTATTTTTTGAAACAAGGGTCGACGTAAACCCGATAGAACTACAGGCGAGATTAAGAGACTCGGTAACTTTCCCGACTTTAGGGCAGATAATGCTGGCTGATGGCGATAGCTTGTCGGCTGTACCACCTAATGAGCGACAGCGAGATCTAGATCTATTTGTTGTAGACGAGAGTTTAAAAGCAGTATCAGTTAGAGGATGGGGTATCGAGTACCCGAAATCTAGATTTGTAACTGTAGGTGATGAGGGAGAAAGAGATAATTTTGTGGTTTTTGATGGCGAAACTGATTGGGATAGGAGATTAACAATAAAACTCCATTATGACAACGGACTACAGAGAGCAATGCAAACTTTGAGTCTAGAGACAAGTAGTGAAAATGCCGGTCAATTACCTGGATTTTACCGCGATGTGATTGCGCCAGCATATGCCGTACAGGGTTACAATGGCCACAATGAAGATTGGCGACAAGCTGAAACTGCGTACGAAGCATCACAATTTGTCTATACGGTTGGTCGGCTTTTTGCCCAGCGGATTGAGGACTAACTATACGATGTAAAGTCAGTGGGCGGGTAGATGGACTGCTTGTTATCGTCAATATTTAGCTGGTCAGGTAACTCTTTGACTCTTGTTGACTAACTTGGACTTCACTTGCCTGTGACTTTACATTGTATAGCAACGGTGTGTTTTGATCTTAACGGTACCAATGGGCAACTAGATTTTTATCTTTCAAGAATTCTGCCCGAACAACTTCGGCTACTTCTAGCATTCTAGCTTCGTTATTTAAAAAAGCTGGCGCTTCTTTGTCGTTCTCAGATACAGGCCAAAGGTTGGGGTCATCAATGATCTCTGTGGACGCCTTAATACTCTCGTCACCCACCATAACTACTACGTTTTTCTTTGTGTACCAAAATCCATCGTTTAGTTCCCAATTATCAACTAGTTCTCGCTCCTCTCGAGTTATATACCAGAGTGTCCCATGTACAGTCTTACCTTTTTTGGGCCTAATTGCGTAGGTTTCAAAAGTATTAACTTCTTCTGGGCTTCGGTGATTTCCGATCATTTTGCGGATTTTTTGTGATATTTGATCTGGCTTTTGGACAACAAGTTCGTAATCTTTGAGGTAAGCAGGTTTGCCTTTTGGTGACCTGCCGATTATTGCATTCATCATTTCTAAAGTTCTGTTAGCCCCATATCCAAAATAAGCTATAGAGTTTTTCGTCATAGTACTAATACTGCAACTGATTTAAGTTATGGTCAACATGCAGCTGGATGGCGAAATTCAACATCAGGAGGATAGTTATCGCCATTTGGTCCGCTTATGGCATCGGTCTCTTGATCAATTATTGAAACGACCGGCCCTATCTGTTGAGGAGTTATCCCAGGTATCTCGCTGACTTGCACCCAGACTGTATAATCTGGCTTTAGGCGGTCAGTCACTACCCCTTTGCAATCATCGGGCCAATCTGGCGCTTCTATTGTTGCTTTTGTAAAGCTATTTTCTGAATCAGTCGAACACGATTTGGAGAGAATAACAGAACCGGCTAGTAACCCGACTACTAGCAAAGTATTACGAAGTGCCGGGTGCTTATTTATTTTATGCCCTGTCCATTTGGCGCCATCCCTTATTGCCCTAGATGATGCAAAAACACCACTGATGGCTAGCATTGTAATATTACGAAGTGTAAAACCATACTCCTCGTCCTTTGGTTTTGGCAATGGTGGCTTAGCTGGCCCTTCAAAACTAGGCTTATCTGCCTGCTCGCTAGGCTCGACATCAGATCCTGAAACTTCACTCATCGTAGTATAATACCACAAAACTATACAATTTACAAGATAAACGAACTATTTGTGTTTATGCGGCCTTTGAAAGATTACTGTCTAAAGAATCGTCAGGCTTTCGAAGTGGTACGACCGTGCCTTCTTGTACACCAATACTAGATACGCTCTGTAGGGTTCCGTCATCGCCACTATCAAAAATGATTGTTGCAAAGTGAGTTGCCTCTTCTGTCGGACGGGATCGAATAGCTCTAATTAGTCCGCGAATACCGGTATATCTGGTTACCGAATAGACGGATAGTTTAGGAAGTGCGGCTGCTTCTGGCATAGGTGGTTTGTCTTGTGGTTGACTCTCGTAGGCTTCTCTGACTAGGGAATATGCGCCCAAAGGTTGTTCTACTGCTAACTCTGGAAAAGGCAGGCCACTTTGCACAATACTTTCACGGTCGATTGCCTCGATGATATCGCTGGTCATACCGATTCTGGTTGGATCAAGTAATCTATATGTCTTCATGTAATAAGTATTATTGGACGTTTAATAATTTATCAGTATTTTCAGTAGCTGTATTGTTTAGCTCTGTTGGTGAGGTATTCACCCAGCCATTGAAGGGAGGATCTGTTCTAGGATCATTTACTATGAGTGGTCCGTCGACCAAACGTCCTGATGGATCGAATAATTCCGATTTATCGTTATAGGGACGGAGATGTTCTTTATCTGACGTTACCATTAGTATATAATAACAGAAAGACGTAATAGAGTCAATAGCAGTGTTTTAGACACGAGTAACTTCTGATATGCTTATGGTAAAGCAATATATATGAAAAACGACAAAGACAATAATCTGGGTGCTCTAAAAGATGAGCTAAATCAAAAAGTAGAATCAATTATGGGTCCAGCACCAGAGAACCCTAATACTTTAAATAAAGAACCAGAACGCTATAAACCTGAAAAGGTGAACAAAGTAGCCACTTCTGCTCCAGTTATTACTGGTAGTAAAAAAGTTAGTGAACCATCACGAGAAGATTCAAAGCCAGCTGAGAAACCAGCGCAATCAGAGACAGCTAAAGATCAATCGGCGGAAATAGACAAAGCAGTAGATGATATCGCTGAAAAAGAAGCGGATGACGTGTTAAGCGCAGAGGATGAAGCTGTTGAGAAAGCCTTCCGTGAGTCGGATAAAAAACAGAATTGGTTGAAGCGATTTTGGGGCAATAAAGTAGCCAGAAGGACTTTTTTGATCTTATTATTAGCCGGCATAATAGCGCTCGGTGCTGTGCCGACAAGTAGATACTATATTCTAAACACTGCGGGAGTTAGGAGTGGCGCATCAATTAGAGTCTTGGACGAAAATACCAAGCAACCGCTCAAGAATGTAAACGTATCGATTAGCGGAGTTAGCGGGGTTACTAACGAACAAGGAATCGCCAGTTTGGCTGGAGTAAAATTGGGTTCTCAGACATTGACAATTGAACGTCGGGCATACGCAAAGACTGAAAAACAACTAACAATAGGCTGGGGCAGTAATCCCCTCGGAGATTCATCAATTACCCCGACGGGGATTCAATATAGTTTTAAGATAGAAGATTACCTCTCCAAAAAGCCAATAATTAAAGCGGAGGCATACAGTGGTGACGCAAGTGCGTTCTCTGATAAAAACGGTAAAGTTACGCTTACGCTAGATACTAATGGCGACCAACCGGTGGTTATTAATATAAAGGCTGATGGTTATCGCGAGGAAAGGATAAAAGATGATGGTAGTAGCGAACCTTCAACAAAAACTGTAGCTTTGGTAGCTTCGCAAAAACAGGTTTTTATTACTAAAAGATCAGGTAAGTACGATGTTTATAAAATTGATGCTGACGGAAAAAACGAAGAATTAGTATTGTCAGGAACTGGATCAGAACGAAGCGATATGACCTTGGCTGTTCATCCTACGGATAATCTGGCTGCTCTGGTCTCTACTAGGGATAATATTCGTGGCTCGGACAAGACCTTACTCAGCACACTTACCATGATAGAAGTCGACAGTAACAAAACAAATCCTGTGGACACTTCTGAAAGGATTCAGGTAATTGGTTGGATAGGTGATCAACTAATCTACGTCAAAGTTAATGACGAAAAGAAGAAAAATGGTGTTAGTACACATTCACTAATTAGCTATGACTCTAAAAATGATACAAAGACTGAAGTATCAGGCAATCTGTTCTTTAACGATGTGATGGTTGCTGGGGATCGAATATATTACGCTCCTGCTGCAGAGTACGAATATCCAGAGGACGGCGGTGATACCAAAACAGTTAATAAAGATTCTCTAGGATTATTCTCAACAAATAGCACTGGGGGCGATAAAAAAACGATTATCAGTAAAGAAATATGGAGCATTTCAAGAAAGGACTATACGACAATTGTAGTTGGTTCGGGCAAGGACTGGTATGAGATTAGTACGGTGGATAATGCGGTCAGTAAATTAAGCGGAGCCCCAGCCGATCAGGGTACGAGAATATATGTAGACAGCATTGATAACAAAAAAAGTCTTTGGGTAGACAAACGCGACGGTAAAGGCGTGCTCCTCGCCTATAGTATTAGCAAGCAAGACGACAAAACGCTGTCGTCGATGAGTGGACTAGCAAACCCAGTCAGATGGCTGAATTCTACGACAGCTGTATTTAGGGTACAGACCGAACAAGAGACCGCAGATTACGCCATTAGTGTCAACGGTGGCGATGCTAAAAAAATAACTGATGTAACAGCGACGTCAGGTGTTGAGAACTGGTATTTTTACTAGAGATTTTTATAAGTTTTGCACAGAACGCGCTTATTGCTATTGGCTGACAGACTAAAGGTAAGTACAATAGATAGACACAAATATGGATGACAAAGGCGTGAACAAGTTTGTTAAAGTCTTGGCGATATCGATACTTTTGCCGCTGGGTGTCATTATCCCTTTTTTTGGAATAGAGAGTCATTATGGTAGCTCGATAAATGCTCAGGCGCAGGATGATTCCTTAAAGCAACGGATCACTAACTACAAACGTAATTTGCAGTATGAAGTTAGGCGTAATCAAGAAGACAAAATGAAGTTACGTTGTGAGGGAGTAGTAACTTATATCGAGACGCTTAACCCGCGTTTAGTTGCGCTTCAAAAAAGTCGTAATAAAGCCTATTCAGAAATTTCCACAAAATTAGAAGAGTTATATAAACGTCTTGAAGCCCAAGCTTTTGAAACGTCAAAATTAAAAACTAATCTAGATGAGCTTAATTCAAAACTGGCAACCTTTAGTGCGGATATGAAGGGTTATCGTCAAGCTTCGGAAGATATGGCTCAGATAGATTGTCGTCAGGACCCAGTAGCATTCATCGCGGCACTTGAGACCGCTAGGACAAAGCACGATGCACTAGTTGTGCTAGTTGGTGATATCCGCGAATACGTGGCAAATACCATAAAGCCGACGCTGTTGCAGGTAAGGGGACAGATTGAAGATGGTCAAACAGTCGGAGGCGAAAAACAATGAAATCATCGAAAAATAATGATAGCGGTCAAGCCATGGATGTTATGTCGGGAAGATCTGTCGCGACGCAATCAACTCCTCCAGCTCCACAAAATAATGTTATGGCACCTGCGGATGACATTACTAATGCGACCAGTGATCCTCAGATGAGTTATGGGTCTCAGAAAAAATCTAGGCGATTTGGAGGAAAGGGCATAATCATTCTGATATTGATTGTCGCCATTTTGCTCGGGGCATTATTAGCAGGACTGTTGTACTTAAAATCAAAGGACAATCAATCAGCGGATCAAGATTTAACCGATAACTCCCAGTCGATCACTCCAACTCAAGAAGGCAAAGTATCAACCTCAGAGATTGACTCGGCTATAACTTCGATCGATAAAACTCTCAACACACTAAACGATTCGGCCGACTTTACTCCGAACGACCTTAGTGACAGCACTCTTGGTTTATCTAAATAGCGTTAATGAATTTCAGGACTTTTGGCTGGCAACTTTTATCTTGTTTCGGTCAAAAGCTTTCTTGAGTTTTTTGTAGAATTCTCCGGTGACCCGCCATTGCTCGCCAGGTTGAGTCTTGCCGAGTATTTTTACTTGTAGGCCATCATTAGTAAAGCCAACAACTCTTTCGAAGTGAGGTGCTTCTATTATTAAATGCCCTAGTTCGACACTCTCGTTCAACTGTCCCCCGACATGATTAATAACATGCTCTAGCTGCTCTATGTCGGTATCTTGATGTACAATTATGTCCTCGTTAAGCTGAGAATAATCAACGGTCTTATTGATAGTAACGTTAATGACACCATTTGGTACATGGATTAATTCGCCGTTTAGATCACGGATTACGGTGCTTCTCATATTAATTTCTTCGACTGTTCCCGAAATTTCTAGAGATGGGGTGTTCATGGTGGCTAGCCTGACAACATCCCCAACGCGAAACTGGTTTTCGATAATAATAAAGACTCCGCTAACTAGATCTTTAATTAGACTTTGTGCCCCAAAACCAATAGTAATGCCTAGGACTCCTGCACTGGCAATTAGTGGAGCCGTATCAATTCCCATTTCGCTGATAATCATCATAACGACGACGATCCAGATAGATACGCGAACAACAGCCGTTATTAATCCATCCAGAGTTTTTATTCGTCTTTTGCGATCAAGCTCTGTTGGAAACATATCATGACGAACCGTTTTTCGTATAAGCTGGCTGATGAGTCGGGTTAAAAATTTTCTTGCAATCCACCCAAGAATCAAAATGACTGCTATATCTAGAAGGTGTAAGGCTATCCACGCCCCGGCAAGATGAAAAACTTTGTCTGTACTTTGACCAACTTTGTCTATAATATTTGATGGCATATAAATTAGAGTATAAAACATAAGCGAGTTTGGGAGTAGCAATTGGCAAAAGTTTTTAATAATCTATGTGACGAAGAATTAATATCCATGATAAAAGATGGGGCAGTCGGGGTAATACCAACCGACACAGTCTATGGGCTTGTCGCTTCGGCCCAGAATCAAGAAGCCGCTAAAAAAATTTTGGCGGTAAAAGGTAGGAAGAACAAGCCTGGTACGCTAATTGCCAGTAGCTTGGACCAATTAGTAGGCTTGGGTATTAAGCGTCGGTATTTAAAGGCGGTAGAGCAATTTTGGCCTGGGGCAGTTAGTGTAATTCTGCCAGTGCCTGCAAATCTCGATTATTTACATGGCGGATTAATGACGTTACCGGTTCGGATAACAAATAACAAAAAATTATTAAAACTTCTTAACAAAATTGGCCCGATAATTACAACTAGCGCTAATCTTCCAGATCAAAAACCTGCAGAGAATATTGATGAGGCAAAAACGTATTTTGGCGATAATGTGGATTTTTATGTAGACGGCGGTCAAGTCAGCAGTGGTCCGCCTTCGACGATTATCAGAATAATTGACGATGCCATAGAGATAGTTAGACAAGGAGCTGTCGAGGTAACTGAACGGGGAATCAAACAGAGTAAAAGCGATGATTGATGAGCGAAAACGCAAGTATTGACTGAAGCATAGCCGTAGCTACGTTAAAGGAAATAATTGTGTTTGTAGCCGTCAAGGGCACTTTTACATATTTGCATTCTCCATTTAGTTGCCTCATGATAGATGAAAATGGGATAATTAATAAATGACATTTGATGAATATCAAAAACAATCTAAAGAAACTGCACAATATAGCGATTTTGTTCCTCCTTTTGTCTATTTAACTATGGGTTTGGCTGGAGAATCTGGCGAGACAATAGACAAGATAAAAAAGGTCGTTCGAAACAATAATGGAAAGTTTACTCCAGAAGATTTACAGGAAATAAAAAAAGAATTAGGTGATGTTCTTTGGTATTTGAGCCAACTTGCAACTCAATTAGACTTGTCGTTGGATGATGTGGCAAATACTAACTTAGATAAATTGTTCGATAGACTAAAACGCGGGAAAATTAAATCGCGCGGGGATAATCGCTAGTTTTTTTCGAATTGTTTTCTAAGCCATTCATCTAGACTATTTCCTCCGCCTGCCGAAAGGCACAGTACCAAATCATTGGCATCGGCATGAGTTTGGATTTTTTCGTGCAGAGTTTGATCCAGCCTGGCAGTTTCTGTGTCTCGAGGTTCGTGAATTAAAGCCTTAAGTTTTTCTGGTGTTAAATCTTCTAGCGATTCGTCTTCTCGGGCGCGATAACTTGGCACAATATAGAGCTTTTTAACTCCAGTGAACAAATTTGCTAGTTCGTTTTTTATGAAGTGTTGACGAGTGTTATGAAGGCCTTCATAGACAACAATTACGTTATCTGGATTTACCTCTTTTGCGAGTTGTAATGCCCCGCGAATTTTATCAGGTGTGTGAGCGTAATCAGAGTAAATATTTTTAGCAATTCTTTCAAATCTCCTACTTACGCCCGGGAATTTATTTGCGATACTGGCAAGCTTCGATATATTGGTATTATCAAGAACTTCGAGTACTCCTTGTGCTGCTAATGCAGAATCCTCGCGATTAACCTCGCCGGGTAGTGAAAATTCTGGATGATCAGTTTTATGTATGATGCCTAATTTGGCACTTGATTCATCGATTTCTAGTTTAGTGGCGTCATCATCCCATATGTACGCATAGTTACTTTGATCTAAAAATTGTCTAAAAGCAGAGTTGTATTCGCTTTTTGTAGGATAAATATCTGGGTGGTCCCAATCTATACCTGTAATCAGGCTGAGGTGGGGTTTGAAGGTTAAAAAATTCCTATCGTATTCATCTGCTTCGTACACAAAATACTTCGATTTTTCATCAAATTCACCCATTTCTCCAAAACTGATTTTGGCCCCAACAGAATAACTGATAGGTACACCTAGTTGTTTGAACAACCATATCACCATGGCGGTCGTGGTAGTTTTGCCGTGTGTTCCAGCAACTGCAATTAGTTTCAAGCCTTTATCTTCGATTATTTTATTTAGAAGCTCATCGCGTTTGCTGATTTTTATCCCGTACTGTTTAGCAAAACGTAATTCGGCATGGTCCCCCGATACTGCCGAGGAATGTACTAACCAATCAATTGCTTTCTTGTCATGAACCCGTTGGATTTGTTCGACAGTTTGGCCGATATGGATGTTGTCTACACCGTGTTTTATTAGGTAATCAGTATAGCCTGACCGTTGTTTATCCGAGCCCGAAACTTGGTAGCCAGCTTGTTTCGCAATCAAAGCTAGAGGTCCAATACCAGTTCCGCCGATTCCACTAAAAAATATGTGCATAATAATAGTCTATCACTCTCGGATAAAACGGTTTAACATAAGTAAGATGAGTAAACAAAGTTTTATTAGCGATATTAGGTATAAAATTACCTCTATTCATCATGTTTATTACCTTATTCTGGCTATTTTCTTTGGCATTTTGTGTGTTTATGCATTGAGGCAGAATAATCTAACTGCGATTAGGTTACGTGAAGATGTTGTAGCTGCTGATAAGGCCAACAAAAATGTAGAAGAAAAACTTCGTGTGCTACGAGAATTTATTTATTCACATATGAATGCTGACTTATCGACGGGAGGTGGTCTACAGCAACCGATTCAGTTGAAGTATAGGTATGAACGACTAGTTGCAGCGGAAAAGAAAAAAACCGACGCCGCGAACGGCTCTATTTACACCAAAGCCCAAAAATTTTGCGAGAAAAAATTTCCGGAAGGTCAGGTCGGTGCTTCCGGTGGAGGCAGGGTAGGTTGTATAAAAAATTATGTGTCAAAATCTGGCAAAACTGCCGACCCAATACCTGAGGATTTGTACAAGTTTGATTTTATCTCTCCCAGATGGTCGCCAGATTTAGCAGGCTGGAGCCTAGTCTTATCTGTCAGTTTTTTGGGTCTCTGGCTATTTAGCGTTGTTTCAAAACGCCGTTTACGTCACCGTATTAAAGATTTGTAGGCTATAATCGTTACAATGGATGCACCAACAACCAATAAAGAACAACCTCAATATAATATCGTAGCTTTAATTGCGTTCGTAACGATGTGGATGCCCCTCGTTGGGCCTATACTAGGTATAGTCGCCTTAGTACAGATAAAGAAAACCAAGGAAAAAGGGCGATGGATGGCTATATCGTCGATTATTCTGCCGATTATTGCATCGATATTTTTTGCTTTTTCTATATATTTTTTCGTAACCTCAGCAATCAAAGATACTAATAACAAAGCCCAACGGCTCAACATATCAACCTCAGAATACAACCAGATCAATAATGCAATAAATGGTAATTGCAACATTGAAGCATTAGAAACGGGCAGTTATATCTCTGATTTTTCGAATACAAAGTCGTCAAATATTGATTTCGTAGAAACGGGATTCGCTAAGGGTTCTCGGCAGTGCTTTAACTCAACCGAGTTAAAGACTTTTATCGCAAAACAAGATAATATTTTCAACGATGATAGCCCTTGGAGGGTAATTTTTGTTACACCCACAAGCAAGAGTTTACCTTGCTCATTAGAAGAAGACTTTGGGGTACCGGAGAGCATGTTAATTAATTGTATAAATAACAGCATTCCTACCCCTGTTAACGCTATTTGAAATTGTTATTTTTTCGATATTCAATCTGTAAAAATACGTAACAAGAGTTGACAATTAATTTGCTAACAGAGTATCGTAGGAGTACCAAAGTAAACCTAAAGAGGGAGATAAAAGTTATGGCTTACGAGCACACAAACAGCAAAGGCGTAACATATTACCTAAACTGC
This sequence comes from uncultured Candidatus Saccharibacteria bacterium, assembly GCA_964510945.1. GTDB lineage: Bacteria > Patescibacteriota > Saccharimonadia > Saccharimonadales > JAGQNJ01 > DAISWO01. Next base: position 1,788 of record CAZEED010000002.1, on the reverse strand, counting down.
AAGGATGTAGTACTACGTGGTGGAAAAACACAAACAATCTACTATTTCAGCAAAGATCAACGACCAGAAGCTTGCGATCTACCTGAAGGTAAAGAAGTAACAGAGAATCCACGAAATGGATTCCTAACAGTAAAGAAAAAAGTTTAAAGCAAATTTCTAACTGATGTATGCCCCTGAGGTTTTCATAATCTCAGGGGTTTTTTGTTTAGATTATCTGTAATAAGACAATATGTCTAAATCCTATATTATGCCGGCAGTAGTTAACTTGCCTTGCAAAAATAATACAATCGTGTTAGAATATACTTATGCCTGAATCTAAACAGGAATCATTATTCCCAGTCGAATATCCTACGCCCGAAGAGCCTCTAAGTAGAGTAGACTTATCGGAATTTGCTAGAAGTATAGGTCAAAATGCAATAGATAGAGGACCTAGGTTGCCATTCGATGAGCGTGAAGATGTATATGCTGATGTCACTGGTGTAAAACCTGGCGCAGGAGATGTGACGGTACATGGCCCTGGTAGCCCAGATTGGGACGCAATGCGTTCACGAGTAGGATAGAATATTATCTGTTAATGAAAAACATATGGGATGAACTAAATAAGCCAATCTTTGTGTTGGCGCCAATGGATGACGTGACAGACACGGTTTTTCGTCAGATAGTTGCAGATTGCGCCCCACCTGATTTATATTTCACCGAATTCGTGAATGTTGATGGCCTGCAAAGTGTAGGTAGGGAAAAGCTACTCCACAAGTTACAAATTGGTCCTAATGAGGGAGTTTCACGGTTTTCGCATTTGGATGGAGTGCAAGAAAACGAGGAGAAACAAACGAGCCGTACAAATGGTACGGCGAGAGCGTTTCGGACGAAGTTGCCGCAGCAATCCGCCAAAAGCAGCAGTAAGATTTTGGGCTCTGCTCAAAATAAAGCAGATGTGGTGCGAAAGCCCGTGCCATTAATTGCGCAGATTTGGGGTAAGAATCCTGACAATTATTACAAAACCACCAAAGATTTAATCAAGATGGGTTTCGACGGTGTTGATATCAATATGGGTTGCCCGGTTAAAGCAGTGGCCAAGGATGGCTGTTGCGTAGCATTAGTAGACGATAGGCTCTTAGCCAGCGATATTATTAAAGCTACTCAAAAGGCTGCCAAAGGCAAAATTCCAATTAGCGTTAAAACGCGTATAGGTAATAAGACAGTAGATATGAGTTGGATAGAGTTTTTGTTGACACACAATTTAGACGCGTTGACTATTCATGGCCGTACGGGCAAGCAGATGTCGAAAGTGCCAGCTGCCTGGGACAAAATAGGGGAGGCTAGGGAACTACGTGATAGACTCTCCCCCGCTACCAAGATTATTGGCAATGGTGATGTAATGTCGCGTGCCGAAGGTTTAAAGCTGGCCGACAAATACAGATTAGATGGGATTATGATTGGTCGCGGGATCTTTCATGATCCGTTTGTTTTTGCTAATTCGCTGTCCAGCGAATCACCCTGGGAAGATTATTCAAAAGAACAGAAAATAAAGTTATATAAAAAACATGTTCAACTATTTATGAAAACATGGAAAAAGAATGAGCGTAGATCGATTAGCCTTAATAAATTCTGCAAGATTTATATTAATGTATTTGACGGCGCCAAAGAAATGCGAGTTGAGTTAATGGCTGCAAAAAACATCGATGAGTTACTAAAAAAGTTATAAGCCCCCATTAATTTAGCAGTATTTGGCCCCCCAGTCGGCCATGCTTTCTAGAATTTTGCGGAGCTCTTTGCCCTTTTTTGTTA
>CAZEED010000001.1:47759-232123 GCA_964510945.1 uncultured Candidatus Saccharibacteria bacterium | reverse complement strand
CCGACAACCTCGAAGTTAACAGCTTCTTGCTCCACCATTGAGCTACCCGGGATTACAGATGAAAATTATAACGAAAGATGGGTCTGTTCGCAATCCTAACGGGAGGCGCGGGCGACGTCGCGTTCTTGATCTTTGCGTTTTAAGGTTTCGCGTTTGTCATAACGTTTTTTGCCTTTACCAATCGAGATTCGTAGTTTTATGTGTTTCGTAGTCGTCAAGAACTCGGTTGGGATGATGCTATTACCTTGTTTTTTTGCTTGAGATAGTTTTTCAATCTCTTTACGGTGAGCTAGTAATTTGCGGTTTCTTGTTTGCTCGTTCTCATCGATAATAAAAGTCTTGCCATCAGAGATTGTTGAGTTAACCAGCCACAGTTCCCCGCCTTTGGGAGAATCTTTAATAATGACGTACGAACCACGAAGTTGCGCATGACCTTGGCGTAGTGATTTGGCTTCTCTGCCTGATAAAACAATGCCTACAACAAAACTATCACCGAGCTCGTAATCAAACTTGGCGCGACGGTTGACGATTTTACCGGTAGATTGTTTCTTCTTTTTCACCTTGCCATAAGTATAGCGCACCGCACTTTGAATGTACATAGACGAAAGCTAAAAACTATGTTCTAATATATTTTAGCAAGGGCTTTTTGATCGACCGTTGGGGACATTTCGATAATACTCTGGACATTGTTTGTCGCTTGTGGTGAATTCCTCGATAGCTTTTTTGCCCTCGTCCCAAAGCCTTGGGTCGTTGAGTTCAACTTTTCGCCAATACCACCATTCGACACCCCAGAGGTCGATAGTCCTCATTCCTGTATCGATGCCGTATTTTATCCGGTCCCTTAGCTTTTCGGGTGGCATTGATTTGTCTTGTTCTTCTATACTCGTATCTTTCATCGCCACTGGGGGCCACGCCTCGGTCTGCATTTCGTGGATAAAAGTGTTTGTCCCAGTAGTTAATTCTGCCCCACCAGCGAGGAATGCGTAAAACCACGGTGGCAGAGGATATTCAAAGTATCGTTTTGTGACAGTCCTGTCCCAAACGCGTTTGTAGATTGAAGCGCCAATGATATCAGCTCTTGGCTCATTGACCGGCCAACTCGGCACTGCGTTATTGCTCCGTGTCACTATGATTGGTCTACTGGGGTCCTTGAATTTAACGAAGTTAAATTCGTCAACTAATCTTTCTCTGGTGTGGTCCGGACAGTCACCAAAAACCTCTAGAAAATACTCGTTTTCTAATTGGTAATCCTGCAGGACCGACCTGTCTTTGTATCTGTCGATGACTTTACCCATTACGTCTTTCAACTTACCCTGCCATTCGGCTTTAGGCATTTGTTTAGCCCACATTGGCCAATGGCACTCTGGCCAACGAGGTTGTCGAAGCCCAATTGCTAACGAGATGGTCCCACCGGCTTTTTCAACCTTGTCGAACTGCCAATCTAAGTCGCTAAAATCATACTTACCTGGTTTTTTCTCAATATCACTCCAATAGCTAACTAATCTAAAGCGTCTGATCCCTAGGTCGTTGATCATGGCGTCCATGGTGTTTTCTGGGCTGAGATTATAGTAACGGGCGTAATTTGGTATAAAAGTCGCACCAATAGTAAGCGGTTCGTTCTTGTGTTTTTGTATATACCATCTCGCAATCCCATACATTGTCGACATAACGGTGATTGCTAATATAGATATCCAAATACCGACTTTTTGCCAAAAACTACGCCTCTGATACCAATGTTTTGTTTTTTGGACGTGAGGCTTTACTAAACGGACACTTGATTTGACCGTAGATTTTGTGTGCCTAATTGCTCTTCGATGAAGACGTTGATTATTAACTGATTTAGTTTTCTTCTTGTTAGTTCTAGCCATTTTGTTAGTATCAATTTAGTATGCCAAAAAAAGCATTAACGTTATCAATAGTTATTCCAGTATATAACGAGCAAGACCACATTGGGAAATGCCTAGAATCTATTATGTGTCAATCTGTTAATCCGAATGAGATAATAGTTGTAGATAATAATTGTTCGGACAATTCTATAAAAATTGCCAAGCGCTTTGGGTCCGTAAAAATTATTCACGAAACCAATCAGGGTATTGTGTACGCTAGAAATGCTGGATTTAATGCTTGTAGCAGTGATGTTATTGCACGAATCGACGCCGATACGATTATCCCGCGCAATTGGGTAAAAGACATATTGATGCAGATGCAAGAATTACCTGATACGGTTGCCATTACTGGACCTTGTAGTTTTCGCGGAAAGATTCCGCATTTTTTGACCTTTTGGGCCCATCGGGTTGTATATTTTTGGAGTAGTAGAATACTTTTTGGGCATCAGACATTATTTGGGTCAAACATGTTTTTAACCCGACGTGCATGGCAAAAAGTGAAAAATTCGGTTTGCCTAAGAAACGATATACACGAGGATATGGATCTGGCTGTTCATCTTAACCTAGTAGGTGTGCCAGTAAAATTCGATAAAAACTTTACGGCTTCGGTTTGTAATCGGAGATTTAAAAATTGGTCACATTATCCGAAAATGTGGCTAAAAACTAAACTAGTACACTAATCCTTGTTATGTGCATTATCTAGTATCTTATATACGAAGAAAATTGCTAAAGCAAAAACAATCCAGCTACCTGCGTAGATCATGTAGTTATCATTTACCCCTTTCCATAGTTGATCGATGTCAACAGTGTATAGAGGATTAAAATAATTAAGATCTTGTTTTGAAATAGCTAGAATTAGCAGGCTAGTTAAGTGAATTAATCCACCGACTCCGATAACATATAAGATTGCTCGGACTTTTAAGTTTTTTTCAGGGTTTATATTCATGATGACATTATAGATTAGTTTTCTCGGGTGGTGACGAGAATCCACCGTATTCGTTTTTTTCCGGATCACAAGCCGACCAAAGTCCTTTCTCGTTTTCTCGAGCAGTTTTTTGCGCCAATCTAAACTCTTCGGCTTTTTGGACTGGAAAGCTAAGATATGCAAACCCGTATCCTTGTTTGATTATCTCGAGGTTAACAAGTGTTCCGTCCGGTAAGTACACATAGCGAAGTAGCCTGTTGTACCTGTCTCGATTGGTATTAGTTGGGTCAGATTCTAGTCGAACAGGATTGGTCCCAATTAAGTTTTTTGTAAACTCGGATGCTGCTTTGCCAAAACATTGCAATGGTTTTCTCGGGTCGTGGGTCTCTGGCGTGTCTACCCCGATAAAACGGATTTTCTCGTCCACGCCGTTCATGTCAACGACTATTGTATCTCCATCATCAAACCTAGAAACGTTATAGTAACCTGCCTGAGTAACTGGCGCTTGCGCGGTGGGTTGGTACTTTGCGTACAAAAATGATCCGAGAAGCAACAAAATACCTACGAAAAGCTGAATTAGTTTTTTCTTCTGCCGTTTAGTCACTATTAATCCCAACCCGTATAACCAAACAACAATTTAGCATTATCACTATCATATTAGTGATAATGCTACGCCACTTGACCAGCAAAAGCTAATTGGTTAATTTTTGGCTTTGATTTGGACTTTTTTAGGTTTTGGCAACTCTTTGAATGGAACCGTGACCTTTAGAACGCCTTTGTCGAAGTGTGCAGATACGTGATCAGCGTCAGCGTGTTTTGGAAGTGCTACACGGCGATAAAAGCTAGATGAGCTTTCGCGGATAACGTACTTTTTCTTTTTGTCTTCTTCCTTTTCGTGTTTTTCAGCGCTAATTGTCAATACACCACGGTCGACGCTAACGTCGACATCTTTTTGATCGAAGTGTGGCAAATGAGCCTCAACAATCATTGATTTGTCATCTTCAGAATAGATGTCTGTAGTAGGTAGTTGTGCTGTTGTTGTGGATGGTGACCAAAAATCATCACCAAAAAACTGTTTTTGAAGTGCCCGCATATCATCAAACGGGTCAAATTGAATTAATGCCATTTTATTACCCCCAATTTTTAGATTGATGTCGTGGTATCTCTACCAACTTAATTATAAAAAACTGGCACTCTCGTGTCAAGAGTGCCAATCTAGTAGTCGATGCCCTTGTTGGCTAGGTACTTATCATCGAAGTGATGCTTTAGTTTAGTCATGTTGGTTGCAATATCCACGAGTGGCAATAAGTCGTTCGGGAAATTTCGACCAGTTAGACACAAGCTAGTATTAGGATGTTTGGATTTAATAAGTTTTTTGACTTGGGCTTTAGTCAATAGCCCGTCATTTAGAGCATTATTAATCTCATCGCAAATGACTACTTGGTATTTACCACTAGTTACGGCTTTCATCGCTTGATCGTATGTTTCTTTGGCTGCCTGTTTGTGTTCGGCCTTCGAAATTCCTTTTGCGCTAAGCTTGCCAGCGTTATAAAAACCCTTGCCACCTTTGTAAAAAAGTAGTTTTGATTTGTATAGCGGTTGAATATTTGCGATAAATTTATGCTCGCCAACCTCCCAATGCTTAATAAACTGAATAAAAGCCACCGACCAACCAGTGCCAAGCGCCCGCGCCATCAACCCCATGCTGGCGCTAGTTTTACCCTTGCCTTCTCCGGTATAGACAATAACCACCGAGTCTTTTTGTTTAAAATCTTCGAACGCCATTAATATATATTACATCATGCTTGGCTGGACAGCGTTTCACCGTTATCCTCTAGAACTAAAATTCTTACAATTCTTGAAGAATCTGCGACATTATCGTAATTAGGATATGCGGACTGTAGATCGACAAATAATGAAAGCAGCGGAAGATGTTCTAGATGTTCTGACTGATCATATAGGGCTACTAATCTATCGGTATTAAGACTATGTCTGAGTTGGTAGTCTTCAAAAAAACTGGCGTAGACGGATCCTGCATGGGTTATTCTGTCGTTAATTGCGTTGTTATGCTCTGCTGCAAGTTTTTCATCAGGCGTTTTAGGTTCCTTAGGCAGTTTTGGATGAATTATTCCCAGAGTTTTTAGCGCAAATCTAACAATCTCTATCCCTTCTCCATGATCTTTTGCAGTTTCGATAATATATTCTTCAGTTTCCGGCTCTATTGTATCGACATTAAAAAACGGCCCCTGGAGGCCGTCATTGTCTGATGTATTGCCGTGATCCGGCAGCCTCCGATTATTATCGGGCGGTGAGATCGGCATTTGGTTTGAATACGCCTCAGTCATAATTAACATTTTAGAGAAAAGCGTGAAAATTTACTGTGATATTTCTCACATTAGCCAGCTAGGGCGGCGTCAATACTAAGACGATCAAACCCAACGATAATTTTACCATCGATATCAGTTACGGGAACGGCTAGTTGCCCAGTATGGTCATATACCCATTTCGCGGCAGATTCATCTGTAGTTAGGTCTTTTTCTTTGAAATCGATCTTCTTATCTTTTAGATATGCCTTTAGAGCGTGACAAAATCCACATGTTGGTGTCGAATAAACAGTTATCATTATCGGCCTCTCTTTCTAATTAGTTAAGCAAAAACATAATATCAAAGTGACTATACATTGTAAAGTCGCATTATATGATAGTGGTTATGCTTGCACTGAAATATGTATTTGTATAGGATGCTTTTCATGGAACTTGAAAGAATTAAAAAAATCAGAGATTTAGAAGCCGAAGCTATAAGTCTGCGTAATCCTGTAGACTTGGCCGAAACTGAGAGCCAGTTAACACCCCAAGAGCGCTGGGAGGCCTTAAATGATAGAATTAAGCCGTACTTAAAAGAACCTTACAACCCCGACAATAAGGGTTCACACCGCAATGTAAATCAAGAAAGTTCAACAGAAACTATCGAAGTAAGCCCTGCAGATGAGAGTGCACCTGCCGCATATTTGCAGATAACTAGCCACCCTGTCGGGCCATATTTGAGGGCTACTTGGACCTTTGGTGACTTCCCTGCCGGATTTGGTCATTTACCTGGCGTTAAGCCAGAGTTAGGTCCTATTACGGAGTCCTACTCTCCTGACTTAGTTCACAATGGCCTCGATGAAAGACTGGCCCTAGGCTACTTAGCAGCAGTTGAGCAATCAGTAGAAGAATTTTGCAACGCAATGCAGCCCGAAGAATTATAAAAATAACGCTTCATTTAATACCCCTTGCGGACAGAGGCCAGTTTGTATATAGTAAACATACGTAGATGAAAAGAGCCGCCGACAGTTTGCCGACGACAAATCGGAATAGTGAGGAGAACCAACTATGTTAGGTTCGTTAGTTCGTTTTGCGTCTAGTGACATACATGTAAGTTTAAAGGCCGAACCAATAGCTAAACTCGGCCCTTTAACTGTTACTAACTCAATGCTTTACGGATTGCTATCCTCAATATTTATCATTACGCTTTTAGTCTGGGCGGCAAAAAAGATAAAAATTGAGCCTAAAAAAGGCTTATCGCAATTTGTCGAAATGATTATGGACTTTATTATTTCTATGCTGGAAGGCGTTTTTGGTAATAGAGAACGCGCCATAAAATTTGCTCCTATATTTGGGAGCTTTTTTATTTTTATTATCGTGAATAATACCTTGGGGTTATTACCGGTTGTTGGACCATCTGTTGAAGTCAGTTATCAAGGTGTTGCGACGCCTCTTCTACGACCATTTACGGCTGATCTAAACGCTACAATCGCCATGGCCGTATCAGCAATTTTGCTAGTTCAAGTGCTGTCGATAAAAGAACAAGGCGGTAAAAAACATCTACAGCATTACTTTACAAATAAGCCCTGGAATCCTATCAATTTTTTTATTGGAATACTTGAAGTTTTTGGTGAGCTTACGAGGATATTGAGCTTGAGCCTTAGGTTGTTTTTAAACACTGCTGTTGGTGAGATTTTGATTGCTGTGTTTACTTCGCTTGTTTTATCAAAAGGACGTACACCGCTGGCAGCACTACCAATAATTTTATTCGAAGTGTTAGTTGCGGGTATACAGGCCTACGTATTTACAGTATTATCAGCAACGTATCTGGGACTTGCGATATCCCACGCCGATGAACACGGCACTGAATCAGATCATGATAAAATTGATGCCTCTAAACAGGTCGAAGGAGCGCATTAGTCATGAAAAATGGTAAACCAAATAATAATTAAGGGGAAAGATATATGGTTCCACAATTAACAACATTTGCAGCCGAAGCAGCCAGCAATGACATTATGGCTAAAGGCCTGATGCTTGGCATCGCCCTAGGTGCGGCAGCCTTTTCACTAGGTTGGCTTGGTGCAAACTACATGAAGGCGCTTGGACGCAATCCAGAAGCTGGTAAGGCTGCTGGTCAAATCGTCATTATTGCGGCGATGATCGAAGTTACTGCGCTACTTGCATTCTTGCTTGGTGCATTCTTACTTGCATAATTTATATAGAGAATATAGGAGAAAAAGTGGTAGATATTAGTTCAGTTACAACAATATTCGCAAACACCGAAGAAGTGTCGGGTATTGGTGCACTGGGAATAGATCCTTTAGCTATTTTGGCTCAGGCGGCCACTTTCCTCCTTTTGTTCTTTATTATTAAGAAATTTGCATTAACTAAAATTGTCGCCACTCTAGAATCTAGACGAAAAACAATCGAAGATGGTATTCGCTTGGGACGAGAGATGGAAGCCGAGAAAGAACGTTTGGACGAAAAAGTCCAGAATACATTGAAACAAGCCCGACTTGAGTCAGATAAAATTATTGCAGATTCACACGAAGAGGCAGGATCGGTAATTAAGGCAGCTGAAGATGCCGCAAATCGTAAAACGGACATAATGCTAGCTGATGCGCATGTAAAAATCGAAGAAGATATTGATAAGGCTAGGCTAGGTTTAGAGAAAGAAATGCGTGGTCTTGTTGCCGAAGCAACCGAAGCGATAATTAAGACAAAACTAGATTCCAAGGCAGATGCTGAACTCCTAGGTAAAACTATGAAAGAATTATCATGACGTTGTATCGCAGGCCTGTAGAGCCGATACTTTCGTTAGTTTCTAGCGAGGGGTTTTATCTTGCACTAGAGCTAATGGCTGGGGAGAACTATGCCCCATCTGCTAACCAAGGAGCGGAAACTGGGAGCTATGGATTCCTCCACGAAGATAATCTAGGAGTTAGGGGTGCAGCATATGATTTTCCATATGATGGTCTCAACACTCTAAGGGGACGAGTGCGACGTGGTTATATTGAATGGCTAGATGGTCTCATTGAGTCTACAGATGCTACTCCTAATGATGCTTTAAGAGACGCTACTGCCGGGTGGTTAGGCTCCTTAGTACATAGCCGACTAATTGATAATCGATTGGGGTTTGAGTAAAAATGAGTAAACCGACAAAAAAGCAAATTGCTCAGGCAACATTAGAGCTCACGAAAAAACACTCAACTAAGCAGTCGGCAACTTTACTCGCGGCCTATTTAATCGAAAATCACCGCTCTAACGAGCTTGATGCGATTGTTAGAGAAATTGGCGCAATAAGAGAAGATAAAACTGGCGTTGTTGAAGTTAACTTAACTAGTGCGCAAAAACTTGACCAATCAACAGTCGATAAAATTATGAAATTAATAGACACGGATTCGTATGTTACTAACAATATTGTAGACGAATCAGTCGTCGGTGGTGTTCGGGTGGAGACTAGCGCAAAATTGCTGGATCTAACCGTACGCAACCGACTAAATAAGTTACGAGAAGGAGTAAATGTATAGTGAAAGATTTATCTGTTAAAGAACTATCTTCTGATATTAGAGAAGCAATTGAGGCGTTAAAAAATACGCCCGAAGTCGAAAATGTGGGGGTAGTAACGAGGGTTGGTGATGGCATTGCTTGGGTCTATGGCCTGTACAAGTGTGGATTTGCGGAAATGGTTGAGATTGATGGATTAAATGGTGCTATCCCTGCTTTTGCCTTGAACCTTATGGAGGATGAGATTGGTCTAGTACTACTTGGCGAGGACGTTGAAGTTAAAGCTGGGGCAAAAGTAAGACTGTCGGGGAAAGTTCTAGAAGTACCCGTAGGCCCAGAATTAATCGGACGTATTGTCGACCCTCTTGGTAGGCCGTTAGATAATAAAGGCCCGATAAAAACGAAGAATACTAGTCCGGTTGAGCGCTCTGCACCGGGAGTTTTGGATCGAAAAAGTGTCCACGAGCCACTTATGACAGGTCTGATGTCAGTTGATGCCATGGTCCCTATCGGACGCGGTCAGCGAGAACTCATCATCGGCGATAGACAGACGGGAAAAACAGCCATCGCAATTGATACAATGATCAACCAGCATAAACAAGGCACAGGTGTTATCAATATTTATGTAGCCGTCGGTCAAAAGCTTAGCAAAGTTGCCCGACTTGCTGAACGCTTGAAGCGTGAAGGTGTCATGGATCAATCAATAATTATTGCGACTTCTGCCTCCGACCCAGCTAGTATGCAATATCTGGCACCATATTCTGGCACAGCAATGGGAGAATACTTCCGCGATAACGCTCAACACGCCTTGATTATCTACGATGATCTGTCCAAGCATGCGGTGGCTTATCGTCAAATGTCGCTATTACTCCGTCGTCCACCGGGACGAGAGGCTTACCCAGGAGATGTGTTTTATCTTCACTCTCGTCTACTAGAACGCTCCGCGAAACTTAGTGATAAATTAGGTGGAGGTTCGCTAACTGCCCTTCCAATTATCGAGACTCAGGCTGGCGATATTAGTGCCTATATCCCTACTAACGTTATTTCGATTACCGATGGACAAATATTCATGGAGACAAATTTGTTCTATCAAGGTATCAGACCAGCCATCTCGGTTGGTTTGTCGGTATCGCGTGTGGGTGGTTCTGCGCAGACTAAAGCAGTTAAAAGCGTCGCAGGTAACTTGCGACTGTCCCTAGCGCAATTTCGTGAGCTTGCGGCCTTTAGCCAATTCTCTACAGATCTAGACGAAGAGACAAAACAGCGTATTGAACGTGGGCAACGTCTAACAGAACTGCTAAAACAACCTCAGTATTCTCCTTTGTCCGTTTGGCAACAGACTGCCCTACTAATGTCGGCTAACGAAGGCGCCTTTGATAGTGTGTCGATTGATAACATCAAAAAAGCCAAAGATGCCCTACTCTCTGCCCTGCACTCGCAGTACAAAAAAGAAATGACAGCTCTTGATAAAGGTGACAAACCAGATGAAAAAATCCAGAAGATAATCGTAGATACAGCTAACGAAATTGCCAAGGAGTATAATGAATCTTAAGGTAAGTAAAGGTGTGGGAGAAAAGAGATAGTTATGCCAGAAAAACCAGAATTTCCACAATTACTAGAAGGGCCTGATCTGTCGCAAAGAGACGATACTTTAACGCAAATCGTTGACACTATGCCTCCACTTGTTGACCCGATACTTTCTGCTGAATTTCCGGGACAGGCATGTATTCGAAGCGATGTTGTTAGTCGTACACTAGATAGAGCTTTTGATGCTGGAGTTTTGGCGGCCATAAGGTCCTTATCTTGTGCAGCAGCAGACTCTGGCGTAGACATTACAAGATTATTTGCTGAAGTAGTTAATGAAGCTCCAGATCCAAGCATGTCACGGTTAAGTAGCTATGTAAGGGAGACGAAGTAATTATGCCAGTATCAGAAAGTATACCTACAGGGCTGTACGAAGAATACTATAAAAAGTTTTTTGGCGAAGGTGGCCCAGTCGATGACGTTCCTATAGGTGCTAGTCAGTTGGTAGAGTCCCGGAAACCGGATATTGAAGATACTTTCGATAAGCTTAGAGAAGGTGTGGGGGTAATGTTAGGTCGCATGGGTATTGAGGATTCTGTAGAAGTCGATAGGCTAACAACTTATATTTCTTTCCAAGAACGATATGGTTTTGAGGCTGGGGTAAGATTTGTGTTTGATCATATGCATGTATCTACACCGCAAGAGGCTGACAGGCGAAGCTCGGTTATGTACAATATGAAAACAGCCGGAGTACAGGGGTAGAAATGACGATTCTTGGACCTGAGGGAGAACTTATTTACGACAGAGATCTGTGTTTGAACGATCATCTTCAACGATACGGTGCTACTGACCACGGTAAAGTAATTAGTTTACTTGGGGCCGATCCACGAGTCGAAATACAATTTCATTTCTCTCTTGGTTTTAGTATTACACGTCCAAGTGGTGAAGATCTATCGCTCGAAACTGCAGTTAGTATTGCTAATAAAGGCCAAGATTTACCCGACGGAACTTTAGATAGAGTTAGAAGTGCTATGCGCGAGTTTTCTATGGTCTTTAGCGATTCTCAGCCTTTAGATGGCTTATCAACTAGTGTTGGATTAGATGACGTTGGCCGCCCAGAGTGGCGCGAGGAGCTATAAATGGCTAGTACACAGCAGTTAAAACGACGGATTACTAGTGTATCTAACACCAAGCAAATTACCAAGGCTATGGAGTTAGTGGCGGCCAGCAAAATGCGTAAAGCTCAGGATACCGCCGCAAAATCCCGTGATTTTAGAAACCTTGCTAACGAGATTCTCGGTCGTTTGCGTCAATTAACAGATGTAGATAATCATCCGCTTTACAAAATTCGTCGCATTGTAAAGACTCGTCTTCATATTGCCATTACTAGCGATCGAGGCCTAGCTGGCGCATACAATAGCAATGTGCTACGACAACTTGCTAAAGAGCTACAAGTAGATAAAGAACAAAAAGTAAAAAGCGAAGTTATTGTTATCGGTAAACAAGCTGCCAGATTTATCTCTAGATTTAGTGATGTCGAGGTTAGCGCTGTATACCGTGACTTCCCCGAGAGCCCAACCGCTAACGACATTCGACCGATTCTTAACATGATTACCGAAAAGTATATAAATAAAAACATTGATCTTGCCGATATCCTCTACACTGACTTTAAATCTAGTATTGTTCAAGAAGTAAAATACGATCGTTTATTACCTGTTGCCTACTCCGATACGCCGATTAGTAGCGATATGGATTTAGCAGAGTTTGAGCCGTCGCCAAAGGCCGTGCTTGATAACATCACGGTACGACTCGTGGAGGCGCAACTGAGCCAGGCATTCTTAGAATCCCAAGCTAGTGAACACTCTATGCGTATGATGGCCATGAAAAATGCTACAGATAATGCCAACGACTTAGTAGATGATCTGACTCTGGCATTTAACACTGCACGCCAAGCCGGAATCACCCAAGAATTAGCAGAAATAACCGGTGGAGCGGAGGCCATAAAATGAGCATAGATTTCCCAGAACGGTTACCGCATGATGAAGGCATTGCTCAAGAGGCTGGCTTTAAAACAGCCCACGTATTAGAGGCAGAGGGTGTCCTTTTCACTGAAGCGTATACGCTTGGAGAACGTGCCGGAGAAATCGGAGCAACATTTACCATTCTTGCATTGCGACAAATGGGTATATTGGGTACCATCGACCCTGTTGGGTTTAATACTGCCCTGAGACAAATTGAGGAGGAATCCGGTGTCCGCGAGACATTAGAGGCGCTGTGGGATTCTAGATCACTTGAGTCCGATGCTGCCAAAATAGAGACGGTAGATGACAGAGAGAGAGGATTACCAGAGCGCGTAAGAGATATAGATTATTAGAACCATAAGCAAGGAGAATAGATGACAACAGCAGTAAAAACAGCGAAAAATAAACAATCAACAGCCAGTAGTAATGGAAGAGTTACTCAAGTTGTGGGCGTGGTGGTAGATGTTGATTTTGGCGAAGGCAAACTTCCGGCGATTTATAATGCTTTAAAGATTGATCCGCCAGCTGGCGGAGATGGCAAGAAGATAGTATTGGAGGTTGCTCAACACCTTAGCGAGACTAGCGTTCGGGCTATTTCGCTTAGCTCTACTGATGGATTAGAGCGTGGTGCGAAAGTTATCGATACTGGTGCGCCAATTAGTGTTCCAATCGGCAAAGATACCCTTGGACGGATGTTCAATGTTGTTGGTGAGCCAATCGATGGCAAAAAAGCTGTAACTAGTAAGACTGCGCCGATTCACCGTGCTCCCCCTGCCCTATCCGAACAATCAGGCGAAACTGAAATCTTAGAAACAGGTATTAAAGTAATCGACCTCATCTCGCCTATAACAAAGGGCGGTAAGGTTGGATTGTTTGGCGGCGCGGGTGTAGGTAAAACCGTGCTAATTACAGAGCTTATTAACAATATCGCAAAAGAACACGGTGGAACGTCCGTGTTTGCTGGTGTTGGTGAACGTACCCGTGAAGGAAACGACTTATACTACGAAATGGAAGAATCTGGGGTTCTAGATAAAACAAGCTTAGTATTTGGTCAGATGAACGAACCACCTGGTGCGCGTTTACGTGTTGGGCTGTCGGGGTTGACTATTGCCGAGGGTTTTCGTGACGAAGGTAAAGATGTGCTGTTATTCATTGATAATATCTTTAGGTTTACTCAGGCTGGTTCAGAGGTTTCTGCTCTACTAGGACGTATGCCGTCTGCTGTAGGTTATCAGCCAAACCTAGCGCAAGAAATGGGTGCTTTACAAGAACGCATTACCAGTACAAAAACTGGCTCAATTACATCAGTACAAGCCGTCTATGTGCCTGCCGATGACCTTACTGACCCCGCACCGGCCACAGCATTTGCTCACCTTGATTCAACAATCGTACTTAATCGTGGCTTAACAGAGCAAGGTCTCTACCCTGCTGTTGATCCACTTGATTCTAGTTCGACAATCTTGGATCCCGAAATAGTCGGTAAAGAGCACTACGAAGTTGCCCGCGAAGTCCAACGAATCTTACAGCGATACAAAGATCTTCAGGATATTATCGCGATCCTCGGTATGGAAGAGTTGTCGGACGAAGACAAGCAGACAGTGTCTAGAGCTAGGCGTATCCAACGGTTTTTGACTCAACCATTCTTCGTTGCTGAGCAATTTACCGGAAATCCGGGTAAATACGTTAGCCTAAAAGACACGATTGTAGGATTTAGAGAGATCCTAGATGGCAAACATGACGACAAGTCCGAAAACGCCTTTTATATGAAAGGCACAATAAGCGAGGTTAAATAATGGGTGTTGGACTAAACGGCCATGAGCCACACATTCGAGGAGAAGAATGATAACATTTCAGCTAGTTACGCTTGATGGCATTAAGTATGCTGACGAGGCCTACGAAGTACTCTTGCCTACCCCGGACGGCATAATCGCGGTCTTTAAAGACCATATGCCGCTGGTTAGCATCGCTAGCCCAGGGGTTATTAGTGTTAGGCGCAAATCTAACGAGCCTGACGATATGATGGAACACTATGCTACAAATGGTGGAGTTATTGAGGTGTTAAATAACGAAGTAAGAGTGTTAGCGGATGAGGCTGACCATGCTGACGAGATCAACACTGCCGAGGCCGAGAAAGCTATAGAACACGCCCGAAAACTTCGTGCGGAGGCTAAAGATCAGTTATCACTAGACACCGCCCAGAATCTAATAGATCGTAGCCAAGTACGCCTACGCGTCGCCGAATTAAAACGTCGCCGAAAAACTCGGCGATAGACCTCTGAAAAAGTGATTGATTTCACATCGTATATGTGATATATTATGCATTTGTAAAATTAATCTATATATGGAGAAACTATGTCAGAAATTCATGATGATACTTTAGCGCCGTTAGGAGCGACGCCACCTGCAGGTGTTTATATGCCAATGACTATCGGGGAGTTTTGCGCAACCGATTTAACGATTGCAGGTACAGAGGATAGAGCTAATTACTATCGAATGAAGGTTCGGATGGTCCGAGATCGTCGAGAACCACCTGAAGCTAGGGCGTATTTCGACGGAATTCAAGCCGCCTTTGAAGAATCGTTTGAAAATGTTACACCTGAACTGCTGGCGGACCCTACGGCTATGGGATTAATTAGATGCGTCGACAAATACACAGACAGACAACTTGAGGAATTAAATTTTTCACCTGATTCTGAGATTAAACTACCAGGTGGATTAAGTTGGTTCGATTTAACTGGTACGATGCAAGAATGGATTGTACCAAGGATTTTTAACGAGACCTTAGTTGCTGGTTTGCATCGGAATTGTGGTGGTTTGGCGATTGTTGGGGCACTTACTGGCGAGAGGCAGGTTGCGGGAAGAGATCGAGCAACTGCAAGTGCAACAAGAATTGCTGCAGATACGGCAGCGATTGTTAGGCAAGAGTATTTTAAGCGAAAGGGAAAAGAATTGGATGAAGAATCTTCAAGAGCTTTGGGAAGTTTTGGTGGGCCAAAACTAATTTTTCCAGTTGGGTCTGACGGAACCGCAGCAGCTTACGTCACACCTAAAGCTGTTGATCTTGCGACAGTAGATCAACGATTTACTCCTCGAGAATTAGTTAACAACGTCGAAGATTGGATACACAGTCACTTAAATACTCAAGTAACAGAGTAAGATAGTATTAATCGGTTGATCTAAAATTATGGCTAAAATTCCTAAATCCAAGAACTTAAGAGATGCATCCAGA
This sequence comes from uncultured Candidatus Saccharibacteria bacterium, assembly GCA_964510945.1. Classification (GTDB taxonomy): domain Bacteria; phylum Patescibacteriota; class Saccharimonadia; order Saccharimonadales; family JAGQNJ01; genus DAISWO01. The sequence continues at coordinate 216,728 of CAZEED010000001.1, read as the reverse complement.
CAGCAAACTAATCAAACGGTTTTGATAGACCGTAACTATGAAGAACAGAATAATGCCAACATAGTTGATTGTGGCACTATAACGAATTTGAAGTGGGATGGACTTGTCTCGGTTAAACGACTTTCTGATAAGAAAGTTATCGATCTTTCAAAGATAGACGATGCAGTAAAACACTTAAATAGTTTTTATGTAAAAGTAAATAATAAGGCAAAAACCCGTTGTATTGACGGTCGTCATGATCCTGAACTGGATGAAAATCATTTAGGACCTCAAGTGCCAGGAGGTGCGCCAGGCGCTGCGTTAGCATATAGATTGGGTGTCGATAAAGATGACCTAACTCGCGGTACTTTTCTCGTTGATGCTCAGGCGATGATAGATAATTTTGAAAGAATTGGGTTCGCCCCTGGAGGACATCGTGATGAACATAGTTTAGGCGCGACTAAAGCTGGCTGTGGGGCCATAGACGGTATGGATGTGATCTTGGCCACAATGACGGACTTTGACCTAGTAGATGACCACAAGAGAATAGTAAAACAAATACTGGGGCCGCTGTTTGATCGCGACACGTACTTGCGTGTGATGGGCGCTGCTCTTGTTCTTCGGGGTAATTCAGAAGATTACTTTAGGGATCGAGAAAAAATAATAGACATCTTAGAAAAGAAATCAAAAAAAAGTATTTCTACCCTTAAGGGTGATCACCAAGAGTGTTTAGTAGTTGTTAATATGGTACCTAATAGTACTTTTTCATCGAATAGGTTTGCAGAAGAATACGAAGGAATCCAAGCATTTGGGTATGATCTTTGGCGGTCCGTAGAGATGGCCGACAAGATTTTGCCTAGACCCGATCAAGGGGCCGATAGAAAACGCTTTATTATGGCACGTGTTATGAGTACGGTTGCAACATTGATGTCTCTTACAGACGGCACTCAACGATTTGTTCTTCGCATGCCAGCCTAGGATATTGAAAGAGATTATTTGATGGACTATCACCAAAGTGGTATGATTGTTTTAACGTAAATTAAAAGAGGGAGTAAAAGTTCTATGCTATCAAAGAAGCAAATTACAGCTTATGTTGCCGAATTTTTCGGAACAGCAATTTTAACATTTAGTATTTTAGCAGTGTCACGATCTGCAGTAGGTGTTCCCTACTTTGTAGCCATTGGGGTTGGCGCAACACTTGCAGTGCTTGTTATGACTATTGGTCAGATCTCAGGCGCACATGTTAACCCAGCCGTCACAATTGGTCTTTGGACTGTTCGAAAAATCAAGTCACTTGACGCAGTTCTCTACATTGCAGCACAGTTTATTGGTGCAGTCGCCACGTTTAAACTGTACGAATATCTAGTGACTCAAGGCGTACAAAGTATCGCACCTGCGCAGTTTGATTGGAAGGTATTAGTCGCAGAAATCTTGGGTACATTTGTATTTACCTTCGGTATTGCATCAGCAGTGTTTCACAAATATGAAGGCGGAAAGTTAGCAGCTACAATTGGTGGATCATTATTCCTAGGAATCTTACTATCAGGTGTTGCTTCTAACGGAATCCTGAACCCTGCTGCAGCTCTTGGTGTTCAGTCATGGGATAAGGCTTACGTAATCGGGCCAATCATTGGAGCAATCCTTGGAATGAACCTTTATGTGCTATTGTTTGCGCCAGAAGGCAGTATTAAAGCGCTTGTTTCACCTAAAAAGAAATCAGCTACCACTAGTAGTAAATCAAAAGCAAAATCTAAGAAAAAGAAATAGATTAACTTTAGTCTAAAAATTACTCCTCCGCTCTAGGGGGAGTTTTTTATTAGGTCGTTTTCGAATTCTATGACGCCTTTTAGACTCTTATCGTAATTATCAATATTTGGCAGGCTGAGGGCCTGTACATGATTCCAGACGGCTATTGCTAGGTCTCTTGTTCGCTTTAACTCTACAGAATCAAAGTCAACATGCAGGTCAACGATTTTGCCTTTGGCATTTGGCTCCACGAATTGTAAATATGCATCAGTTACAGAGTATTCCGAGAACGTGTAAGAACCTTCGACTAGTAGTTTGTATAGGTACAATTGTTGTTTGTATTTGTGCAACTTAACTTCATTAGACTTCCAATCGTTAAATGACTTGCCGGTTTTAAAATCAACAATGCTAATAGTGTGGTTATCTTTGTCGACAATCATTTTATCGATTTTGCCAGTTAGATGCGCGGGCCCAAGCAAAACCCCTTCTTTTTTAAAGTTGAACTCATGGATATCTTCTGGCTTGAATTCGCCTATTTTTTGCGATAAGTATTGGGTTAGGCATTTTACTCCGCGAGTCGTTAGTAAATCGTAGTCAGTTTTACTAATGTTTTTTTGTGATAAGGATGTTTTGAATCTATCTAGTATTTTATCTATTGATGGAACTTTTTTTGAGTTAACCTGCTGGATATGCATCCATTCGATAACTTCATGGATTACATTACCAAATTCGCCTGCAGGTGTTGGCGCGGATGGAAATTTCAACAGAGTATTTGTAAAGAAGTAGTTAGGCCCGGCGTATTCAACGTCAGTAAAGGCATTTAGATTTGTTGGTGATAGTTGGAATCTCTCTAGCCTCGGTGTTAACAAATCTTTAAAACGTAAATCATGGGCTAGTTTTTGATGAGTATCAGCCCAATAAGACGAAAGATCTTCGATAGTCGGCTCTTCTGCATTAGTTCGCCTGATGTTTTGATGAGCTGTTGGTAATATCTTACTGATAACTTCGCTGTCGGTCTCGATTTCGTTGAAGTATTTAATCCTCGACGAGGGTCGGTTAGAGTAATTATTGGCGTAGCTAGTTAGATACAGTTGATGTTTGGCTCTGGTCATGGCAACAAATAATAGGCGTAGTTTTTCGTCATCCGTTGCCCCGGTGTACCTAATATGAGCAAGGTTTTTCGGTAGCGGAATCTTTGATGATTGCGATCTGGCTTTACTACCCCACACTTCATCAATACAAGCCAGCATAAATACTGCTTCGAATTCCAATCCCTTTGATTTGTAGGCACTCATAATCTGGACAGAATCTGATTGTTCGTGATAAGGACTGGTGTTAAGTATCTTTATTTCAGCAGTGATGTGTTTGTTGACAAAGTCAATCAAATCGGTCAAATATAGTTGATTTTTGTTAACTCCGCGGTGATCGCGAAGATGTTGCCGTAGAACGGTCAGATTCGACAACAAATCCCAAAAATCTTGACGATTATCAGTTTTTGCTTGCTCTCCAAAATTATATTCAAAATAAGGGCTAACGTATTCATTCTTGTCTTCGGCATTCAATGATATTTTCGCCGTACCAGTTAGGTAGTCTAGAACTGACTCGAGCGTTTCGATGGCGCAAATGTTTGCTAGCCGTACAAAGAATAGACCGATAGTTTTAAACTCTGGCAACTTCATTATTAATGGCGTCCAAGACTGGTGAGTGTCACTTGACTGCCATGAGAGCTTCCAGATATCTTCGGGGTCTATTTGCCAAAAATCATAGCTTAGGATCTCTGGCCAGAGACTGCTGGCAACATCCGTATTGTTATCACGGATAGCTAGGACAAGTTGGCTCATTCGAATAATTTGTACGATTTTTGGGTCGCACAAAATGTCTTCACGTTTTTCATAGCGGACAGGAATTTTGGCTTTAGCTAGGTATGGCAATATTGGCTCTAGAAATTTGTGCTTTGGCGCTAATACGGCAATCTCTTTTGGGTTAACTCCGGATTTTATTAAACTTTGGATTTGCTTTGTCACCCAAGCAAATTGTGCAATGTCACTTTTAAACTCGTGCCTTTGTATCTCTGCATCCTTCGGCAAGTTCTTGCTTTCTGCTGTTAGTAACTTGTTGACGTCTTTCATGTCATTATGGAGCCTAGTTTCGATTTGAGAGCTGATGTTGTGCGCTGTCTCTAGTACGTCAGCATGCGAGCGATAATTCTTCGTTAGACAAATAACTCGAGTGTTTTTATAGAGTTGTTTGAAGGTGGCCATATGTGAATAATCTGCTCCCTGAAAGCTGTAGATAGCTTGGTCGTCATCACCGACGGCCAAAACATTTGGTGTGCCTTCATAGATTGGACTATCGGTGAGTAGCTTTATTAGCTCTAGCTGAGCCCCGTTCGTATCTTGAAACTCGTCCAACATTACATATAGGTATTGTTCTTGTAGCGAGAAACGTAGAGCTTTATTAGTCTTTAGCCCCTCGATAGCCCGCAAGATCATGTCGTCATAGTCAAATAACCCTTGTTTTTCAAGCTCACCTAAATAGTTACGGTAAATTTCAGCCAGTGACGAGAGTTTGTCCGCCGAATTGTACCCAGCTATCACAAACAAGCCATCTTCGTCACGTTCTAGCCAATTATTCTTCCACTTTGTTAGGGGTGCTGTTTTATTTAGTTCTTCAGCGTTTTGTATTGCGTCCTGAAGTTCTGCTTTGTATAAACTTGCTAAATCAGTACTTCCTGACAGTTTATTAGCTTTGTTTAAATCTTTTGACTGTTCATATAGGGCTTTGAATGCAGAGAGTGACTTTTTGTCTATTCGTTTAACTGATGCTAAGACTTCTTTGGTGACGTCTGAGGCTTTATTGATAAAATCGGCGTTTGACTTTGCAATGTTTAAAACATCATCAGGTTTTAATAAGGCTTTTTTAAAATCACCAATCGCACTGATGACATCTTTAATATAAAAACCACTCTTTTTTAGCGGGTCATCGTAAGGTAGTTCGGCAATTATTTGCGAAATTATTGCATTAATCCCTAGATCATCAACCGCCACTAAATCGTTAGAATCAGAAAAATGTTCTGGGAAGCGACTGATTAATTCTCTACCAAAACCATGGTAAGTGCTGATGGTGATGTTGTAGGCTTTCTGCCCGATAATATTTACCAGTCGTTGTCGCATGGCAAACTCGCCTGATTCGGTATAGGTCAAACACAAAATGTTGTGGGGCTCTGCGTCAGTATTTTGCAAAATATACGCTGCTCTGGTACTGAGTAGCTGTGTCTTGCCTGTTCCCGGACCGGCGATAACTAGTACCGGTCCTTCTGTCTGTTTGACGGCTGATAGTTGCTCGGGGTTTAGGGATTTTAACTGCTCTTGATACTCATCCATGTCTCGTTATATTGTACCCCGATAACAGTTTGAGTATGTTGTAATATCTTATCAATCCGAGTATAAATGTAGCTAAGTAATATAAAAAATCGGAGGATAAAATGCAGAATCTAGAAACTAAATTAAACGAGATGTTAGTAAAAAACGCACCTTTTCAGTTACCCGAGGGTGTTCGAAAGTGGATTGCAGAGTACGCTTGGATATTTGCGCTAGTTGGTCTAGTCTTGGGTGTCTTTGGCGCATTGGGACTACTCGCGGTACTTGGATTAGTATCGTCGGTTAGCGTAGCCGTTGGTGCGACACAATATGTATTTTTTGCTTGGATTTCGCTTTTTGCACTAATAGCTTATTTAGTTGTACTCGGTATGGCAGTTCCAAAACTAAAGAATAAACAAGCCGGTGGTTGGGATTTGATTTTTTATAGTGAGCTAGCTTGGTTTGCCTACAGTGTGCTTTATGCACTCTCATACATCGGCGCTGGTGCAATATTTAATCTATTCTGGAATCTAATCGGAACAATAGTAAGTCTATACTTTATCTTTCAGGTTCGAGAATACTTTAAAGGCTCTAAAAAAGTTGCTGCTAAAAAATAAAATACTAAATTATAGTTTTCCAGTAATACCAAAATCTAGTAACAATCGCTAAGAATATTAGCAAGTACCACGTTATCAAAATATCTAGATGGTGTTTGTTCGCGAATTGGACAGCCGATTTTAGCTTTTTTGGGGTTGCTAAGTTGCCTTCCCTCAGATTGTATAGTGTTGTGTACCAAAATAGAGGTGCTGTAATACTCCAGACAATTATGCAGTAAATACACAGCGCACCGATATCATAGAGGCTTTCATAAAATAACCAATGGATGAATAAAAAGCCAAATAGTGCTCCTAGATTTAGCCCTTTCCAAAACCATTTTTTATAGGTTGCACCAGCAAGTATTCCCATACCGATGGTAATTACGACAGCGTAGCCTGCCAGCCCAATAAAGGGGTTGGGGAAGCCAAAAGCTGATGCTTGTTTTGTACGGATAATCGACCCACAACTTAGAACTGGGTTTAGGTTACAGCTAGGTTGGTAATTAGGGTTAGCTAGTAAACTCATTTTTTCCATGGTCAGAACAAAAGCGGCAATAAGCCCGATTGTGCCAAAAATAATCAACATATAAGGTAGCACTTGTTTTAAGGTCATTTTTAATATTTTTTTCATCAATTTAGATTATAGCAAACTGTTATACCAAAGCTTTACATCTATTCCGGTAGCAGTACAAAACATCCTGTGTTTTTGCCGTCCGTCAAGGTGTTCTTAAAATTTCCCGTGATGTAGTTTGTCCCTGGGATAGAGCCTACCTGCATAACCTCACCACCAATGCACTGTGCATCGGGTTCGTCTAGGGCGTAAGTAATAGCGTAGGCATCGACCGGCTGTCCGTTCAATGTTTGACTGTCATCACCTAAATGTTGTAGGAGTATACCTGTTAGGGTTATGTTTAATTCGCTAAAGTGGTACGACGAAGTGTGGGGTCGAATATCAGGTACATTCCCGATATAGGATCTCATCTCTTCATTAAAGTCAGCACTTTCTCCACCGAAGGCAAAGTTCGATCCGCAACCATTTCCTTCATAACCGGTGCCAAGACAAACCCCAGCTTTTGATTCTGTCTGCATAAAATTATCAAAATTTGGATAAGCGTCGTGCTCGGCTTTATAGCCGGCAAGGGCTCTAGTGTATTGTTGGACGATATTTTTAGTCACAGTGGCCTGAGCTTTACCGGTGATATTCTTATAGACGACAAAAGTTAAAGTCGCAAGAATCCCGATAATTACAATTACGATCAGAAGTTCGATTATGGTGAATCCTCTAGATTGAATATTCGAGGCTCTGACTAGTTTTGATCTTTGATTATTTTGCCAGAGTTTCATTGATCCGTAGTAATTCGTTATATTTGACTAATCTTTCGCTCCTACTCATCGAGCCTGATTTTATATAATCCGTGCCTAGTCCAACGGCGATATGCGCAATTGAGGTATCTTCGGTCTCGCCAGATCGGTGTGACATGATAGTCGTCCATCCAGTTTTTTTAGCTAGGTTTACAGCCTCGATAGTTTCGGTAAGTGTACCGATTTGATTTGGTTTAACGAGTAGCGAGTTTGCACGATTGGCGCTAACCGCATCACTTATAAATCCAGGGTTTGTGACTAGTAGATCATCACCAACAATCTGTAATTTATCACCGAAGTTTGCAGTAAATTTTTCCCAGGCATCAAAGTCATTCTCAGAGAATGGATCTTCGATTGAAAAAATCGGGTATTCAACTAAAAGTTGTTTGTAATAACTAGAAAGCTCGTCTGCAGTTAGAATACGATCTTCGGACGATAGCTTATACTTGCCGTCGACATAAAATTCGCTGGAGGCAATGTCAAGCGCTAAAAAGACATCACTATTAGGCCTATATTTTGATCGATCAATAGCACTAATCAGTAGATCAAAGACTTGTTTATTACCACCGCTCAGGATTGGCGCAAAGCCTCCTTCATCGCCTACTGTTGTTTGGAGGCCAAGATTTGCAATCTCTTGTTTTAGGGCATGAAATATTTCGCTACAGGCTCTGATTTGATCAGTGTAGCTACTGATGCCTTTAGGTACGATCATATATTCTTGAAAGTCCGATGCTCCGCTGGCGTGTTTACCGCCGTTGATTACATTAACCATTGGCGTCGGAACTTTTGCAGGCTCTTTATTATCGGCGAGGTTCGCAACATATTGATAAAATGCTTGGCCTTGGTGATCCGCAGAGGCTTTAGCGACCGACAAAGATATAGCAAGAATAGCATTAGCCCCCAGATTCGACTTATTATTGGTCCCATCCAGATCAATTAATCCTTTATCGATCACCTGTTGATCATTTGGGTTCTTGCCTATTAGGCTAGGGGCGATCTTCTCTGTAATATTGTTAACCGCATGTTCTACACCCAAACCCCCATATTTTGATCCGCCATCTCGAAGCTCAATTGCTTCATGAGACCCTGTGGAAGCCCCAGACGGCACCGCAGCACGCCCTTTGTGCCCAGTATTTAAGATTACTTCGGCTTCAACAGTTGGGTTACCTCGAGAGTCGAGGATCATTCTAGCGATGATTTTACTTATTGTTGGTTTAGACATAAGTACTATTATGCCTTAGTGGAGTTGAGACGACAACTGTGGCATAATACTGGTTATGGCAAAAATAGTGGTGTATGATTCGACCGATAACGAGCGCAAAGCATTCTCCGCTCTGGAAAAAGATAACCAAGTTGTTTATGAAAACGGTCCACTAACACTTAATAATCTGGTGACTGGCGCTGATATAGTTTCGATCTTTGTATCAAGTAAAATAACCGCACAAGAGATTGGACGGTTCGCGCGGATTCGTTTGATCGCTGCCCGCTCAACAGGTTTTAATAATATTGATGTTAAGTCAGCGCATAAAAGAGGTATTACTGTCTCGAATGTACCGACTTATGGCGAATATACCGTAACCGAATATACTTTTGCGTTAATTTTGATGCTCACCAGAAGACTTCGTGATGCTATTAACCAAGTCCAGACAGAAGTAATTAATAGCGACTTGATACACGGCAATGATCTACATGGTAAAACTCTCGGTGTTATAGGTGCTGGCCGAATAGGCCGACATGTAGCTAGGGTTGCTAAGGCTTTTGGTATGAAAGTTGTCATCCATGACCCGTATGTTGACGGATCAGTAATCGAAAAAATGGGCTGTGATAAATGTTCGCTCAACGAGCTTCTCCGCGAAAGTGACGTTGTTACACTCCACACTCCTTTGACTCCGGCTACCAAACATATTATCGGTAAAGCCCAGTTTGACTTGATGAAGCCCTCGGCGATTTTAATCAATACTGCCCGAGGAGAATTAATTGATACCAAACAACTAGTCCGAGCCTTAGAAGAGAAAAAGCTTGCTGGAGTGGGCCTTGACGTACTCGAGGACGAAAAACTCCTTGATCTAGAAGAGGAAGAAACACTAATAACCAAAGGGCGACCGACTAACATATCTTTAGAGCACGCCTTAGAGATTAATATCTTAAAGACAATGCCTAATGTGGTGATAACTAGTCATAATGCCTACAATACTGTTGAAGCGATCGAACGAATAAATCATACGACCGTATATAATATTAAAGAATATTTATCTGGTAGACCTGTTAATATAGTTAGTAATGGCTAGAGGCAAATTAATTATAGTTAGACATGGTGAATCCGAGTACAACGCCGTCGGTAAATGGACGGGTAAAACGGATGTTCATTTGACTGCCAAGGGCTTCCATGAGGCTACTCTAATGGGCTATGAATTAAAAGACATTATAATAAACAAATCCTATAGTTCTAAGCAAATTAGGGCTTTAGAGACACTAGAAGCTATATTAGATGCCTCCAAACAGTATGATGTGCCATATGAGCAGACCTCCGCAATCAACGAGCGCGATTATGGCGACTATACAGGTAAAAATAAATGGCAAGTCCAAAAAGAAGTTGGCGTTAAAGAATTTGAGCTAATTCGCAGAGGTTGGAATCATCCGGTGCCAAATGGCGAGACTTTAAAAATGGTTTACGAAAGAGTAGTCCCCTTTTATAAAAAAACTGTTTTGCCTCAGTTACTAGATGGCAAGAATATCCTGCTTGCAGCATCCGGTAACTCAATACGTTCGTTAGTTAAATACATTGAGTCCATTTCGGATGAGAATATAAGTAAGGTTGAAATGATTTTTGGCGAGATTCTAATTTATGAAATAGATGAGAATGGCAAAAAACTCAAAAAAACTGTCAGAAAAATCGATACCACTCCCCCACCCGCTTAATCAAATGTTGGTGGCTTTGGCAAACACTACAATGTTTTTGTCATACTGATATGTAGAACTATCAAATGTACCACTACAAGTGATTAGACGTAGTGCTGCCGTATCAGTGTTCCCATAGACGGCCTTTGTCGGGAAATTGTCTTGGCTGAATTGCTGAATCTTTTCAACTTTATACTCCACGACTTTTTTGTCTTCACGTTTAACTTTGATAACGTCACCAGATTTTAGGTCGCGAAGGCTCCAGAAAACTGCCGGTCCATTAATCCAATCCACGTGCCCCACGATAACGGATGGCCCGATTTGACCTGGTGATGGGCTATATTTGTACCAACCTACTTGGGTGCCGTTATTAGGCGTCTGCATGGAATTGTCTGGTAACTTGCCAACGCTGATAATATCACTCGACACTCCGATTGAGGGAATCTTCAGGCTTATTGGTTTTGATTTTTTGAGATATGATTTTTGACTCTGGATTGGCTGTGCTGTCTGTACTGGGATAACAGAAGTCGTAGTGCTAAAATTTGCTGGGACAGATTCTTTTTTTAGTGAAAATAGAGTAGCCCCAATTCCGATTACGCCGATAACTATTAATATTTTTGCATAGCTGTACTTATTAAGTTGGAGTTTTCTATTTTTTGTCTTGCGTTTTCGTGATTTTGAAACTTTTTTAAGCGATAAATTAATCTCTTTTAGAATCGATCCATAAATCCGGATTATGGGAATAGTTAAAAAAAACTTTTTACGGTTATTTTTATTCGTTCTGTAGGCACGAAGATGTATTAATAAATGAGAATGTCTACTTAATGGTACTTGTTTGATCGATACCCGTTTGAAGTCTTTAGCGGGTAGCCTAGATATATAGAGTAAATTAAACGGCAGCCAGTTTCTCCCTAGCCGCCGTTTAAATTGTTTGAATTTCGTTGTCCTACTCAACAAACTACTCCTTTATAGATCAGTAACTTATAGTTCCCCTTTTAGGAATCGTAAGCCAAGACCAACAACACTTAGTGAACCTGTTAGGCCAACAAGTGCTACTGTGCTTGAACTTTTTGTTGCTGTGCTACCGAATCCAGCGTGTACTCCACCTTTTGGTGCGCTAGATACTTGTGCAACAACTTCTTGTTTTTCTGCAACAGTCTTTGTAACGTTTGTTACGTTTGTAGTGCTGCAGTCAGGATTGGCTGTTGCGTTTCCGCCATTACCGCCGTTTCCACCTTGACCTGCTCCTATAACAGCTCCAACACCGTCTCCACCGTCTCCGCCGTTACCAGCTTGGTTAGATAGAACATTACAGTTACCGTCAACTACAGTTCCACCTTGAGTAGCTTGGTTCCCGCTACCGTTTGTTGGACTGTCTTCTGTTACCTCTGTGCTACTTTGTAGACAACCGGCAACACCTAGTGTTACGTCCTCTACACTACACGTTTGTGTCGCTGCTGCAGCTGGCAAAGCCAGCGCGCATACAGACAAGTAAATAAAACGTAAATAGCCATCAGGCTATTTACGACCGAGGTTCAAATCCATATAACGCAACAATCCTTCATAGCTAACCCCTCAAGGGGTTTGCGACGAAGGATGGCTTCGGGACTAGGATTTGAACCTAGATTGCTGGTACCAAAAACCAGTGTCCTACCATTAGACGATCCCGAACTATATTTGATGTCCTAACTTCGCCGGCTGGCGAAAGACGATCCCGAAATATAACGGTTAAATTGTAGCTTATTATCTGTTGTTATACAATTAGGATGATAAACTAAAGCAAGATATAAAAGCTATGAGAATAATCGAACCAAAAACTAGGCATCAATCTCGTAAAAAAGTGGCAATTAAAAAACGCAGTCACACCCGCCCGCTGGTTATAATCTCTGGGTTTATAATTATTAGTTTGTTATTTTTGTCCCTGGCTAACTCTTATAAAAAAACAGCGCTTAATCACCAAGATGTTAATGCGACTCTGGCTACCAGTATTGAAGTTGACTCGTCAAAGGTTGCCGGGGTTAGCGATACCAACTTTAATTATCTAACTGGTGATGAGATTCAGAAGCTATACGAAGATATAGTCTATCCTAATACCGCAGAATTAACTGCGCCACCCGATATCACAGGCAATACGAGTGCTGATAATCGAATCCGTACCATCGCAGAAAGCCGTGGCTACCAGCTAAGATCTGTCCCTAAATTACCGATTGTAAAGACCAACGAGCCAGGACTTGGCGAAGATGATTTGCTCCAACCGAAAGCCTTTTTGTCTTGGAAGGCTCTAAAGAATAAAGCTGAGCGCGCCGGTGTGCCGTTAAAGCTGAATTCTGGCTATCGATCGATAGAGCTTCAAAAGAGTCTATTCCTGTCTAGATTATCATCAGCCGGTGTTGATGTTGCAAAGATCTCTAGCGGTTCGGTTGATGACAAAATTGCTAGTGTGCTATTGTCTACTGCCCCTCCAGGCTACTCTAGGCATCATAATGGCTATACCATGGATTTTGTATGTGGTAATGGGCAAAAATCCTTTAAATATACGGTTTGTTTTGATTGGTTAAAAAAGGATAATTATAAAGTCGCAAAATCTGTTGGGCTTCTACCAAGTTATCCCGAAGGTGCAGATACCCAGGGCCCAGAGCCAGAGCCATGGGAATATGTGTGGGTTGGGTTACAAACTTTGATTAATTAGATTTATTGGTTAGTTTTGGGATGCGTTTCCGCCGGCTACGATACTAACCCAGTCTTGATCTAGCTCAACTTGTTTGCCAAACCACACTAATTTACGATGCATAGGACCGGCACTATGTACGCTGACTTTTCCTGACGCAGATTTTCGTCTGATCTCATCTATAGCTTCAGCAATCATCAATGTGTGAACTGCTGACAAGACGCTAAAACCGATTTTTCCAACTCGTCCCTCGTAAAAATCTCTAACTTGCTGTTCGTCGTCAGTAAGCGAGGCTTCGCCACTGTCCTGTTTGGCTCTTAAGTAAGGAGAACTCGATGTCACCTGGCTTAAGTAAACTGCATCTACAACATCGTTTTCTATGACGTAAGATCCAACTATGTGTGGTGAAGATTCTGCTTCAGATTCTTCACTCAAACGATAAGGTTTAGTTAGTTCCTCATCAATAACTTCCAGTAAAAGACCTAGATCTGTGGTTCGGGCTAAAAATTTTACTTGTTCTGATGTGGGTTCGACGCCTAGAGATGATTGAGCATCAATAAGGTTACCAACTGGTTTTGTTAGACGTATAGCTTCGGCGATGTCATATCTATCGATATTTAGACTTTCAGTGCTATGAAAATATCTTAAGACTTCGCTACCATCTTCAAAAACATTATCTATGTATTGTTCGCCAGAAGGATTCAGCAATTGACCGACAAGGGTCCCCACTTCACTCACGAACTGAGGTTCGTCAAGTAGAAGTGCACCAAGCAAAGCTTCGGTGCCGGGTGTTGGCCGATACTCTTCTTCAGCGATAATGCCTCCACCTAATTCTTGTGGGACATCAAAATTAAATTGATCTTGATCAAATTCCGTCATATTCAATGATAGTAACATAAACTGAACCATATGTAAATATGTGAATCTGTTAAATAGTGAAGCCTCTAATAGTTTCGACAAAAAATCAATTGTTACCGCTGGCAATTTTACGATTCTATTAATATACCTGGCTGTTATACTTTAGAATGATTTGTAGTTATATGAAAAAAACAAACACCATAAGAAATAATCTCTTAAAACTTTATAATAAACATCCTTGTTTGCTCGTAGGTGGATTGTTGGCCTGTATAGTTATTATCTTGTGCGTAGTAGCCTATGGCCTTAATAGTAACTCACCGCCAAATATCCCCAATTCGACGTCTATTATCGATAGTAGCGAACAGCCAAAACAGAATACTAAAACCAACAAAAAAACAACTAAAAAGAATTCAAAAAGTCAATCAAAAAGTAATAATACCGATTCCTCGTCAGGGACAACTGGTTCAACTAGTACTAACTCTTCAGCCGAGGATAGTTCTGGCTCTACTTCTACTTCTAGTACAGCGACGGTTCCAGCATATACGACAGAAAAACGCTCAGGCCAACCACTCGAGGACTTCCCTTTTCCGATTATGACAGATCCACCGCATAGCGTTCACGACCCTGTGTCTGGGTTTGCCAGTACAACAAGAAACAGCGGACAATACACATTTACGCTGCCGGGGTCTACTAATGATATTGGACTCTACGGCGAGTTCTGGCTTTCGCCAACGCCACCAACATCTAAGGCAAAACTGGTTGGTATTCGCATAAAAAACGCCGTCTCTAATGGCACAATGGATAATAGCCTAGCGGTGTTTAGTTTGCTAGACCGTAACACCGAGGACAATGCGCTCGGTAGCGTCACTGGCGCCTATCAGGGGCTAGATAATCAACTGGTAGCCGTAATCCTTGATAATATCCCGGCACCTGTTATTGAACTTAGATTTACCAGTCCAGTAGCCAATTCTGGCGGACGATTTGTACTTGCGATTGACAGTGAGAATTTGCCTACTGGTAATCCGACGATATACCCGACAACCATTTCAGTAGATGCAATGCAGTGGCTATGGACGGCAAACTAGCATATAAGGGAACATTAGAGCAGCATTACCTTAAATGCTTATCTTATAAGGTATTGCAATAGTTAGCTATAAGCGTTATAATATATTGTTTACAAAAAACGGAGTAAAATGCCAAAGAATTTCGATTTAGAAGCACAATATGATGCCAATTTAAATAGACGTGAGACAGCTTGCCAGTGGGCAGAGGCTGAACTCGGTTATTTGTTAGAACGCGAATCTGGGCATTACTTAGAACAAATACCCAATCAACCGGAACCAGCCGCTAACGGGCTAGAGCAATTTATTCCAACTATGTTAGGCGCAATCGCACGTGACAAATACAACGACCCATATAGAGCATATGAAGTGGCAAAAACAATAGTTGAGTATGTTGTCGCTGGGACATTTAAAGGTGAACACTCCCGATCAACACTTACTCTTCCTGGCGGTACACGTTACAATAATGTTCGAGTTAGAGACACTGGTATTCAAATCGGGATATTCCATACAACCCATGAGCCCAAGGGCACATTTAAGAAAGCCAAAAGATTTGGCGAATCTTCTATAAAGCGTAATGAGGATACGATGAGATTATTAGGAGCTCTTGGAACGACACTAGGGACTGAACAAGATATAAGTCTCGATTTCGTAAATAATCTGCCACTTAATGATCAGCCTATTGCTATCGCAGAACTGGTTACCGGCGATCAAGTTTTTGCTACCCTGCACCGAGCGACACATGATATCGATATAATTGTGCGTCCCGCAGATGCCCAACGCCAAAAAGTAGCCTAAAAAAGTATCAACAAAGATCAAAAATCCCCGTTAACTGGTCAGTGACACTAGTCATGCAACCCCTACCTCACATATTTCTCGTCTGTTTAGGGTGGCAAGCTGTTTTTCTCTGAGCGACTCCGTTAATCAGACGATTCTCTAGCATAGATTGATGTTGTTTGTGCTTATATTTATCTGTATGCTACATATAATGGTAAAAAAGAATAAAAATAAAAAAACAACCTTTATATCAGTATGTGTTTTGGCAATATTATTAATTGCATTTGGGATATTTTATCTGCAAAAAATAGGTTTAGTTGTTTATGTTAACTCATACGCAGAATGTGCAAAAAACTTTCCAGAAGGAGTTTTAGTTAAAGGTAGTGACCCAGCCCAATACGAATGCACAACCCCAGGCGGCAACGTTTTTACGGAAAGTATTTTTTCATACGCAGAATGCGCAGAAAAATATCCAGAAGGTGTTATTGTTTTGGGAAGTAATCCAGCTCAATATAAATGCACGACTCCGGGTGGCAATGTTTTTATAGACAGTACAGAGTTTGAAAAATCGTTTCAAAATAATTGATAGAGCTTTAATATCTAACTCCTTACATTTTTAGTCAGCTACCAAAGACTACAAAGCGACAATTTGACTCATATTATAAGCTTGCGAGCTGATGCTCGCGTTTTATTACTTTGTGCCGACAATCCGCCGCTGGCGGAAATTCAAAACTTCTGCCTTAGTCGGAAAAAACATTTTTAAACTGAATTGTTGTTCGTACAATGCTTTGGACAAAATTTATATTGTCTTGGATTCTAAAGCCCTTATCCTCTGTTCGTGGTCATCAAGTGTTTTATCTACGCTCTCTCCCATATCTGACATTGCTTCGCCTACTCCGGCAAAACCATCTTTCATATCTTCGCGAATTTTGTCACCTTCAGCTACGACTTCATTTCGCACCGTTGTTGCAATAAACTGTTTTAAATCTTCGATTGCTGCATCATCCATAAGTACTAATATAACATGAACAATTACTGCAAACACGCGATTTCAAACTTCATACTTTTCTCAGTAGAAAGAATCCGCTGTCCAGTGGAATAGCAAAGTGCCGACTGGGTTCAAAACGCATGATTTCGAGCTGAAACTCGCACCTCATTACTTTGTATCGACAAACTTAATTCATACTTTTCTCAGTAGCAAGAAAAGTATGGCAAAAAGTGCCATGCCGACTGTGTGTTCTTGATATAACTTCCAGTCAATAGCTACAACAGCCTGTGGAATGCAAGCACCCCGAATTATTGTTTTTAGAGTATGAATTCGGGGTAGTCCTCGGCTAACTAGTTGTAGTATTGACAAAGTTATTCAGGAAAAACAGAGGCAAACAACACCAGTCGAGGAAAAACCAAAGGCCAAACAGCTGTACGCAGATATTGTGTATGTCAACAACACCCCAATCGGTTTGAGTACTTTTACCCCACAAACAAATCCCTATCAATGCAAAAAATATTTCCTAACATTCATATGCCAAGAAACTAATACAGCATTTATAAATATTTTTTGAAAACTTTAGTAAATTCTTCTGCTTTTTGATGCAACCAGACTATCAATTCTGTATCTATACTTTCGTCTCTAAAGTCACCATCACGAAGGACAAGAACCCTAGATGCTTTTTTGTCAGGTAGTTCTTGCCAGTCGACTTCATACCCAAGGGCCTTCTCGATTTCATCCTTTTTAGAAAAAAGTTTATAGAAAATGTTTTTATCTTCATGGATATAAAGTTCGATACCAACATTTTGTTTTCTTTCTTTGTTCATAACTGCTGCAAGGTTGGCTTGTGAAGTCCCAATTGTTATGTTCATCCAAGCTTGAGGTAATCCTTTTTGCCAGGTCTTTACATATTTGGAGTGCTCCTTCCCATAGTCCGATAAACGACTCCAAAATTCCTGCTGTTTCAGCTGTAGGTCAGACACCTTATTACCGCTGGCGCTTTTTTTGATGGTTTTTGCCCAGTCGTTTGGTTTTGCAATAATGTTGAACCGAGGCGCGGGTGGTGAATCATTAATTTTCCATGCTTCAATTTCTATCAGAAAAAAGTTTACTTTTTCGTTTGTATTTTCATTAAGCCAATTAACAGCTTGTTCGTGCTCTTCCCTTGCATTTTTCACAACCCAAACAATCGTTTCTGCCTGTAAACCCGATGCATAGGTAATAATTTTACCCAAATGATCATGATTGGTAGTTTCTAGCTGGTTCTCGATAATTACTTTGTGACCATTCTCGTCTTCAGCCAAGATATCTACGGAAAATTTACCAACCCCCACCTCTGTTTGGGCATTTACAATACCGGTTTCTAAAACATCGCTCAAAAGCTCCAGATTTTCATCTAGTGCCAGCCAATTAGTAAAATCTAAAGCCTCATGCTTCCAAATCTCCCTAAGCGCAACTTTCTTAAACTTCCCTAAGTTCATATTTTACTCACTTTCGAATTATATAACTCATTAAATACTTTCTCTGAGATGTTTTCTTTTAGCGACGTGTCGCTATCTAGGGCATGGAAAAAGTCAGCTCGTTCACTAAACATCTTCATAAGTTCCTCTTCGAATACCTGAGAAAATCTAGTCTTTGCTGCCCCACGCGGGTTGTTGGCTATTGCCTTAATAACGTCTTCACGTTCTTTGACTCGTGTAATCAATGCCAAGCCATCAACTTCCATATCTTCTGGCAGCCCATACTGCTCATTAATACTTTTAATTATTAGAGATAATCGCTCCATTTCAGTAGGTGGTTTTGTGCTGCGACCGTTGCTCGTCATTGGTTCGAGCGCGCCTTCGCCCTCAGTTAGACCAATTTTATGCTTTACGCCTTTTGATATGGCCATGCTGCTCAAATCGATTTCATCTAATAACCCTGTTGGTAACTCCTCTTTTTGTTTAGGAATTTTCTTACGTAGGTTACGAGCATATTCATAAAACTGCTCTAGGCTAGCATCGCCAAACGTAAATAGCTGTGCAATAAAGCTATACTTCCGCACAAAGTCATCTACCTTATCACGGAAATCCGCCTGCTCATCGTCATCTAGTTGATCCCGAAATACTTCTACGGCCTTATCCAGTAGCCCAGCCACAACTGCTTGATTCTTTTCGTTATTGGTAATTAGCAAGCCGTAATGTTGCAGCACGTCTTCAATTGTAAATACGCCGGCTGCTAGCAGGTCTCTTTTTACGTCGTACAAAATATTCGGGTCAGTTGCTTCAGATAAAATTGTGCTGGTGTAATATGGCTCAAACGCTGCTTGAATATCGTCAGTTCCGTTTACGAAGTCAAGTATAAATACGTCCTCCTTATACTCCATTGTGCGGTTTAAGCGGCTTAGAGTTTGCACTGCTCCAACACCTCCGAGCTTCTTATCCACATACATGGCATCTAGCTTTGGTTGGTCAAAGCCTGTTTGGTACTTATTAGCCACTACTAAAAATTTGTATTCATCTTGCTCATCAAATGTATCAGCAGTCTGACTCTCTGGGAATCCATTTAAACTAGACTCAGTTTCACCATTTATTTCACCCGAGAACGCCACCATCGCTTTAATTGGGTACCCTTGCTTGGCTAGGTAATCGCGCACCGTTTGGAAGTAGCGCACCGCATGCAATCGCGATTTAGTAACTATCATAGCTTTAGATTGACCACGAATTAGTTTTTCTATTTGCGAACGGAAGTGTTCAACAATTAATTCGGCCTTTTTCTCTATACCAGATGCATGAAGGTCGGCAAAGCTGATGGCTAGCCGGTAAGCCTTACTCTTTTCAAACTCTGGGTCATGTTCTTTTACTTTTTTTACTAGTTCAAAATATACTTTGTGCGTAGTGTAGTTTTTTAGAACATCAAGGATGAATCCTTCTTCTATTGCTTGCTTCATGCTGTACAAACTAAATGGATAAAATTGCCCGTCAGAGCCACGTTGGCCAAATAATTCTAGCGTTTTTTGCTTTGGCGTAGCCGTAAAAGCAAAGAAACTCACGTGGCTCAGTTTACCTCGCGCCGCTTGCGCCTGCAGTGCCATTTGAGTTTCGGGGTCTTCGGCTTCGCTATTCGCCTCATCTTCGACTTCTGCAGTTTCTAGATTACTTAGGGTTTGCTTTAAGGCTTTGGTGCTTTCACCGCTCTGGCTACTGTGAGCTTCATCAGCAATCACAGCAAATTTTTTGCCTTGCAAATTTTCCATAGTGTCGACAATAACGGGGAACTTTTGCAATGTTGATACTATAATTTTGGTTTTATCTTGCAATGCAGCTTTTAGCTCGGCTGATGTTTTTGCGCCTTTTACTTCATCTCGCTGTTTTTCAAATTGCGTTACGGTTTGCCGCAACTGCTTGTCGAGGATGCGCCTATCTACAATTACAATTATTTTATCAAAGACCTTTTCGTCATTATCGTCATATAGGTTGGCCAGATTATGCGCCGTCCAAGCAATAGAGTTAGACTTACCAGAGCCGGCACTATGTTGTACGAGGTAGTTTTTACCAGCGCCAAATTCTTTAGCGTCAGCAAGTAGACGCAACACAACATCGCGTTGGTGATAGCGTGGGAATAGCTGCGTTTCTTTTTTTGTTACCCGTCCAGTCTTTTTGTCTTTGCTCTTTTCTACCTGAACATGCATAAAGTTAGACACCAGCTCTAGAATACTGTCTTTTGTTAGTACATCTTCCCATAAGTAATGTGAGGCGAATTTACCATCTACCGGTGGGTTGCCTGCACCGTTTTTATTACCTTTGTTGAACGGTAAGAATTTTGTGGAAAGGCCTTTTACTTCAGTAGTCATATGTACTTCGTTGTTATCTACTGCAAAATGCACAAGACAGCGCTTAAAACTAAAGAGTTTATCGTTAGGTTTACGCTCTGTTCGGTATTGGTAGATTGCGTGGTTATAATTCTGCCCTGTTAGCTGGTTTTTGAGCTCCATAGTAACTATTGGTAAACCGTTGAGGAACAGCACCATATCTACAGACCGCTCATCGCGTGGGCTAAAGTAAACTTGTCGCTGTACGCTAAAAATATTTTGGTTATAGAGATTATAGTGCTCGGTATTTATAGCCGAATTAGGCTTATTGTACATAAAGTCTACATGCACGCCCCTATCGCTTACTCCATCACGTAGTATCTGTAGTACACTCACACCAGTTAGATCTTGGTCGACTCGGCGAGCAAACTGCAACGCCGCATCTTCTGCGCCATATTGGTCTACTAGCCGAGCCCACTCATCTGGCTGTGTAGTTTCTATAAACTGCTGCATTGCGCCAACATCGATTGCTAACGCCCGGTCATAATCTTTATCTTTTACCGCAACGCTATTCTTATCTGCACCTCTGAGCACATATTCATTAGCATCAACTAAATAATCAGTAATGTATTTTTCGAAGTTGATTTCTTTTAGATTTATCATGGTAAGTCTTTCTCCCCCGACACTAACTTATAAAGATTTCTTGCTGCTATGTCTTTATCTACGGTATATTCGATAACTTTAGAAACCACAAATGGCAGAATGATGCTCTCTATCTTTGCAAATAGCACATCAATGTATACACGCCAGTTGCGGCCGCCACCGTCATGCTCAAATACTTGCCACTCGGACATTTTCTTGAACCTAGCATCCAATGTGGGTGCAGGTTGATCACGTCGGGGCTGCTTAAACTCAAATGTCACGATTTGCTTACCGTGCTCCGCTGTTCCTAAATGGGCAAGGTAATCTCTAAATCCATTCCATATCAATCTTTGCCCCTCTGTATCGTCTTTTCCTACTCCCAGCTCTATGCCGTTACGGGAGAGTAGTTTTATAAAATAACTGAAAGCGTCCGTCTCATTTACAGTAAAGTACAAAGCGTCATCAGGTGTGAACCTTTGGGGCTTGTCGATAAAGTAGCAGATCTTTGTTAGAAGGCTTAGTGCGCTAAAGGCTGCAAGAGCCGAAGTTATATTGCCGCCACCCAGCCCTTGATCCTTGTGCAAATTCTTTGCACGCACATAGACAAACGTTCGATGGTCAGCACATAATCCCCCGACCCGTTCCTGGATAATCCTTACTATTTCGGACTTATAAACCCCAATGGCTCCGCTTCCAAATCCGGCATTAACAACACGCTCAGCTACTTCATACTGGTCAAGCATGCTTTCTCCTGTTCTTATAGTAGCCATACTTTCGCTTAAACCATTCGCTTAGCAGGTACAGTTTGTCATCCATTGTTAGATTTAGCCTGAAGTACTTCTCTATTGTCTTGTCTTTATTGATCTTATAATAATATGTCTTCTTAAATGGGAATTTGTACGCTGGGCATTTTGCGTAAATAATCATTCGATTTGTAGTATCGTCGCCATCCGCATCTATATATTGAATGTACTTATAGGGTACGAGCCCGACTTTTAGCGCGCTAATCTTCTTGCCTCGGTGTTGTATTTCTGTACCTATACGAATTACTTCTACCCCATCAACACCAAACGACTCTAGCTCTGCAGCACGGTATCTGTATCCCCAAAGCCAATGACGATTGTTGTTTTTAAAATGATCATTTTTGAATAGCCTCACATTATAGAATTCAACTTTAGCGTTTTGACCTTTTGCTATTTCTGATATCTTCTTCGCGAGTACGGTTTGTATTTCAGATCTATGTTTCATCGATTCGAAAAAAGTAATTCTTGTAGTGAGCTTGTAGATAAAATACGAAACCATTATGCCAATGATTATGCCGAGTATGGCTATTAAGTCTGATGTATTCAGCGGGTCTAATATAATTGTCATACTTTTATTTTTCCGGTTACGGCGTGGCTGATAAGACTTGTGCGGCGCTCTTTGAGGAGCTTGATTTGCTCTTGGATTTTTTGCTTTAAATCATCGCTTTTCTCTATATATTTATCCAGATATTCGACAATTTTTAATTGTTCATCGGTGGGTGGCTTTGCTAATTCCTTCTTTTTAAGCTCGGAATAATTGAGGGTTAACCTAATACCATTACCCCAGCCATTCAGCACTTTCTGACTGTCAAGCGCCTTCAGTAAGTACTTATAGTACTCAGGTACTACTCCCTCATTACGTTTTCTAAGGGATATGTATGCAGGAGTCATGCAGCCACCTGTCTTTACGATGGCTACTCGCTGTGTAATAAAGTCATAGTTTAGGTTTAAGCCATTGATCATAATATCTTGTGGCTGTATTAACAAATATCTTCTGAGTTCTTCTTGTGTGTTTTCATTAATATCTACTTGTTTTGGAACTATTTCTCCAAAACCATACTTCATGGGTTTCAATGAATCTAATTTTGTATTACTTTCCTTATTTACTGCAAATAATCTTGCAGTTCTGGCTATATCCCAATGTGTGGGTATTTTGCCGAGCCAGGGAATGTTGGTTTCTTTAAGTTTTACTTCTGGGTCTAGGCCGCGGGTGACGGCGTGGGTTATGGTTGCGCGGCGTTTTTCTTCCAGCAATTTTAGCAGCTTTTCTTGCTTGGCAATCAAATTATCAATTTTTGCCGTCTCAACATCCAAAAAATCCGCAACTTTTTTCTGTTCAGCAGCGCTTGGTACTGGGATAGCAATATTTTTCATGCGCTGATAGTTTGTAGACCATAAATCGGCCACAATTCCTTGGCCCCAACGATAAAATTCTTCTTGGAAAGGATAACTTCGAAGCAAATGGTGTGTATATCGTGGCTCAAGTTCGCTTGATCTTATTACGGTGCTTATGAGTGACACAGAGCCATCTAACTCTGATAATCCGCTCGATCCTTTGCGATCAGAGCGGCTATTAATAACAAAGTCACCAGCTATCACTTTCTTACGATTATCGCCATCATTGGTTTTTGCAGCTGTATCTAATTGCAGCACTACGCCTTTTTTCGTGACTGACAGTGGCTGAAAATCTTTGTCGCTGACTCTCTCATTACGTTGAGTAAACGTATTGCCGATTCTTCGCAAATCCCAAGACTTGGGAATAGTTCCAAGCCATGCAGTGCCAGAATCTTTGGTGCTTTGATAAGTCGCGAGTGCCATTTTATTCAGTTACCTTATTTAGGAGATCGAGGATTTCTTTCGTTGCTTTCTGCAAATCATTATCAATTTCTTCTAGATCACGTGGTGGTACGTATTCGTAAAAATAGCGGTTGAACGGTATCTCGTAGCCAACTTTGTCTTTTTTTCGGTCCATCCAGGCGTCTCGGACGTGCGGCTTCACTTCTCTTTCAAAATATTCATTAATATCGTCACTCAGTGGAATGTTTTCGGTGTCGCGATTGCTAGTATCTGGTTTTGGCTTGCCTTTGCTATCGGTTATAACGTTTCCTTTTTCATCAAACTCTGGGCGCTCAACTGTTACCTGGGTGTAGCCAAACTCGGTAGTATCAAATATCTTGCTCTTTTTACTCTCTGCAAAATCTGTATACAGCTCAAAAATCTTTTCTATGTCTTCTGTCGTGAGTTCTTTATTCTTGTCACCCAGATTTTTGCGGAGTTTATGGAATATCTGGCTGGCATCTATCAGCTGTACTTTGTCTTTACGTACGTCTTCTTTACGATTTGTTAGTACCCAAATGTAGGTAGCAATGCCAGTGTTGTAGAACATGTTAGTTGGCAAGGCAATAATTGCCTCAAGCAAATCGTTTTCTAACAAGTATTTACGAATATTACTTGGCCCACTTCCAGCTGCACCTGTAAATAGTGGTGAGCCATTATGTACTACCGCTACTCGCCCGCCGCCTTCGCTAATAGGTCGCATTTTGCTTACCATATGCTGCAAGAATAATAATTGCGCATCACTAACTGCTGGCGTACCGGCGGGGAACCTTCCGGCCTCACCGCGGGCAGCTTCGGCCTCAACTGCTTCTTTATCTTTTTTCCAATCAACACCGTAAGGCGGATTGGCTATAACGTAGTCAAACGTTTTGTCGTAGAATTGATCGTTACTGAGTGTGCTATCCTCGCTATGTTCACCACTACCCCCTTTTATTAGGTCGGCATCTTCGCCTTTTATTAGAATGTCAGATTTAGCAATGGCGTAAGTTTGGCTGTTGAGCTCCTGGCCGTAGAGATAGACCATCGCTTTGGGGTTAATATCTTGCAGAATGTGCTCTTTGCTAATAGTGAGCATACCGCCAGTACCGCAGCACGGATCGTAAATTTCTATAATTTTACTTTCACCTTTAATTTTATCAGCATCTGGCTCGAGCAAGATGCGGGTCATGAGTCGAATAACTTCGCGTGGTGTGTAGTGTTCCCCGGCCGTTTCGTTAGACTGCTCGTTGAACTTGCGAATAAGCTCTTCAAAAATGTAACCCATATCATGATTGGTAACGTGCTCGGGGTTGAGGTCAACTTTATCCAGCTCTTTTAGTACCAGGTAAAGAATTTTGTTGCTCTTGAGTTTCTTAATCTGCTCATCAAAACCAAACTTCTGCACGATGTCACGAATGTTGGGACTAAAACCATCTAGGTAGGCAATAAAATTGGTGTAAACGTTTTCGCTATCTTCTAAAAGCTTCTGGAAATCATATGGGCTGGTGTTATAAAACTGCGTGTGCGCGGCTTTTTGTAAAAACTTGTCCAAACCACTGTCTGATACGCGATCAGCCATTTGGTTACTGGTCTCGATCACTTTTTGTTTGTTCTTTGCGAGTACGCTATCAATACGCTTTAGCACAACTAGTGGCAAAATAACGTTCTGATACTCGTACTGCTTCCACCCACCCCGCAAGATATCCGCGATATTCCAAATTAATGCTGCTTGATTCTTTGGCGAACTACTCATGTCTTTACCTTGACTTTGTTGACTTCGGGGTTATGTTTTGTTAAGATTACAGGGTAGATGGAATGCGTGGGTTGATCTTCGATGATCATTGCACCCAAAGCGCCATCTATTTTTATTTGGCTTAAAATCTCTTGGTTACTTGGCATTGTATTCCTCGATTTGCATGTACATTCCACCTTTTAGTTTTTTACTGTGAGTCTCCGAAAGCTTTTTTACACCCAGTTTTTTCTGAAGGTATTTCACCATCTCTAGTTTAGCACCGTTCCCTTTTACCAAGCCAAACTTCACTTTGAAGCTATACGCAATTATGCCAAGCAATACGTCGGTCATTTGTATTTCTGTAATAGCGTGTGATTCTAGCCGTGCAACACCAAAGACGGCGTTACGTCGAAGACGCATCTTTACCTTCTCTTTGACAACCTTTTCAAAACGATCATCCTTGCTTGTAGAAACATCATCGGCCAACACAACAATATAGTTACTGCCTTTGCTGGCATGGGCTTCTAGGGTGTTAGATATGAGTCGGGCCACAAAAACACCATAAGCACGCTCATAGTCGCCCTTGAAATACTTTTTTAGATCCAGATCTTTTTTATCGTAAACAACACACGAAAAGGTAGTGTTTTTTGTGTTAAAGAATATGTCAACAAGTTCTTTGTATATTCGTAGATTAGTCTGTCTAATCTCAGTAAACTTAAACTCTTTATAAAACTTTCGGCTATTTCGGAAGTTAATAATGCTGCGGTGTAATTCTTTTGGGTTCTGGCAAACAGTGAGCCCAAGTCCAAAGACCTTATCTGTTGCAGGGGTATGCAGTAGTCCGGTTTCATCTAAATAGCCAAAAAGGTTAACACGCTGTTTTGGTCCTGGATTTTTGTCCATGCAATTATTGTATTCTTACACTACAATAATTGCAATTCTGATCTGTCAACGGATCGCTAGGCTTTTATGAGCATTTTCCGTAACAATTATGTGATCTAGTAGTTTGATACCGAGTATTTCTCCCGCACCCACTAGCCTATTGGTTATTTCAAGGTCTGCTTTGCTGGGTGTCGTGCTGCCGCTCGGGTGGTTGTGGGCGACTATTATGCTGGCGGCTCGGTCGGTGATTGCGTCGGCGAAGACCTCCCTTGGGTGGACTAGTGAACTTGTTAATGTTCCTATCGTAATAATACGCTTAGCAATCAGCCGATTTGCGCCATCGAGAGTTAAGCACACAAAGTATTCTTGTTTTTTGTCTCTAATATCGGAAAGTTGCTCGACGGCCTTCTCGGGCGAATCGATTATTGGCTGTTCTGAATCAAACAAGTAACGTTTTGATAGCTCCAAGGCCGCTAAAATCTCGGTGATTTTAGCCGAGCCTAGGCCAGTTACTTCTTTCAGTTGTTCGTAAGTAATATCAGCACCACATTTTTGTAAGATTTTAAGTGCTCTCCTCGCAATCGTGTTTACATCCGCTTGTTTGTTCCCACTGCCTATAAGCGCCATAAGGAGCTCTAGATCCGAAAGCGCCCCTGGTCCTTTAGATTTCAGCTTTTCCCTAGGCCTATCAATTTTAGCGATATCCTTAATTTTTCTAATTCCCGCCATTTAGTGTAATTTTACGCGGATGGGAGAGGGTTTGCTAGGGCTACGGTTTTATCCCCCCGAGTTTGTGTTTGTTTGGGCGTCCGGCTTGTCCTGGTGTTGCACTGATTGCATTTTCTGCCACAATCCTACTGCCAGCTCGCTGGCAATCGGTTGTCGCCACGCCTCACCTCGGGCAATAATTTGCACCGTGCTTCCGGCCTTGCAAACTGCCACAGGCAGTTCTCACCTTCTCAAAAACAGAGGGAGCGGAAGCGTTATTGGCTGAATGGATGCCGAGGACTACCCCAAATAATTACTCTAATTAAACTATTTGGGGTGCTTGCATTCCACAGGCACGGGCAATAACACTTTTGTGACCATCTATTTTTTTGAGCCGGGGCGGCACTTTTGCATACTTTTATTGCTGGAGAGAAAAGTATGATTCTACGCAAGCATTAGGTCGCCAAAGTAGATATGTCTGCTAAACAGTTAATTTAGTATTAGTCTTTTTCGCTAACTGCTCTATCCATTTCTCTAATCGGTCAATTTTATGATCTCGCGCAGCAAGCTCCGTCTCGTATTTATCTAATCGTGCGACGAATCCATCAACAGTATTAAGTAGCCTATCGAATTTAGCATCTAAATCGTCTAACCTTGCCTCGACAATATTGAATCTTCTGTCTACGCTAGATGCAAAATCGGAAATAATTTGCGACAAATCCTCGACAGCACTGTCAATCTTTTTCTCTACTCGCTTAATATCAGCTTTTGTCGCACTATCACTCATAAACTATATTGTATCATTTGTTGATAACGATTTTTAGACGAACAACAACACTCAGTTGTCTTAGTTAGCCCTTGCCTTTCCCTGTGTTTGTGGTGTACCCCCTTCTTAAGAATCGAACGAATTTCGTTTGCGGTTCCCGGCTGCCGTAAAAGCACTAAAACCGATTGAATCTGTTGTTGGCTTGTACAATATTTGGAGAACGCGAAACTGCACATCTGTCGTAAGACAGAGTAAATTTTGCTGAGACATTGTACAAACAACAATTCAGTTCAATAGTGTTTTTGTGCTAGGCAGGAGTTTTGCCACACTTTTACGGCTAAAAGTGTGAAAGATGCAAGCTTCTAGCTTGCAATCTGAGTTAGACATTTATTTATAATTAGGTGCCGCCGGATACCCAAAAAACTCTTCCATAGTCAAATCTTTCTTAAACAATTCATCCGCCAGCTCTTTGCCAACATAACGCAGATGCCAAGGCTCGTAACTATAACCAACAATACCCTGCTCTCCCTGTTGATAGCGCACAATAAAGCCAAACTTGTAGGCATTATCGGCCAGCCACTTGCCCTCCGTCGTTTCGCCAAAACACGTCTCTAGCCGACATTTACCATCTGCCCTGCCTAGATCTAGGCCTAGTCCAGTCTGATGTTCGCTATAACCTGGTCGGGCACTTGTGGCATCGGCTTTTTTTTGCCCATCTTTGCTGACATTACCGCCGTAGACTATATCTTGAAGATTGTATGATCGATATCCACTAATCATTACATAGGTTAATTTGTCTTTACCTGCCGATTTAACAAGCTCTGCTAAAGCCTTATTAGCATCTGGTCGCAGTTTGGACTCGTCTGGGTTAGTAACCTCGAGTGATTTTGCGTCAATTAAGTCAGCCGGTGAAAAATCCTTCGGCAATGGATTTTGTTTATTAACAATTACCCATAAACTACCCGGTTCGGTCGTGGAATGCTTGGACTTATCGATATTCGATGTTGTGTCGCCAGTCTTATATGCCCTTTGGTCGTCTTTTGTTAAGAATGCTTTTAACTGTCCAAAGAAAACTATGAAAACAAGAGTTATTGCAGCGAAATATAGGAGTTTTTTATTTTTCATAGAATCAGTAGTAGAATTATAGCAAATTACCTTGTTTAATTGGGTTAAATCAAACAAATTTAGTAGGCTATTAGTTGTATGAGCGTGAACGATCAAGAAATAGAAAATTATATAAAACCATTTTTGATAAACGGATTGCGTGGCCGGATGCTACGTATGCCTGCGCCGAAAAATAAAACTAAAGAAATCCTAATAGTCTATGGGCATCATGCTAGCCTAGAGCGCATGGAGGGCTTTGCTAGGGCCTTGAACCGGTATGGGGCAATAACTATCCCTGATCTGCCGGGCTTTGGTGGTATGGATAGCTATTTTAAGATAGGCGTGGCCCCGACGATTGATAATCTGGCAGATTATCTAGCGGCCTTTATAAAGCTGAGATATAAGAATAAACGATTAACTATTGTCGCCGTTTCGCTTGGTTTTGGGATTACTACAAGGATGCTGCAAAAATATCCTGATCTGGCTGATAGAGTGGATCTACTGGTTAGTGGTGTTGGCTTTTTGCACCATAGTGATATCAAATATCCGCATAGGAAGATGCAGGTATTTCGGGCTTTGACTAAGATTCTGTCCACCAGAATTATCTCGGGCATTATGCGTCTAGGACTAAAGATAAAGCCGTTAGTGCGCTGGAGTCTACTGTTTGCCGATAGGCATAATAAAAGCGAACCACCCGAGCAAAAACAGTTGCGCATAGACTTTGAGACTAATCTTTGGCGAATCAACGACATTAGGACGCACTTTTATACGCTTAACCGGATCCTGAACATCGACATCTGTTCTGTAAGCGTGTCTACCCACCTAGAATGCATCGCCGTAGATAACGATCAATACCTGGATCGCCATATCGTCAATCAACATATGAAGATTGTCTTTAGTGATTTTAAGACAAGTGTAATAAAGTCTGAAAGTCATGCCCCAACAGTGATAGCTTCGGCTGATGAGGCAATCGATTTTATCCCTCCGCGTGTTAGAAGAGCCCTAAACAAAAAGTAAAATGTTATAATCGATTTATGAAGATCGGGTTAGTTTGCCCTTATGACATGTTTAAAGGAGGTGGCGTACAAGAATGCGTGCGGGCTCTTCAGTCTACGCTTATTAGTCGTGGACACGACGTATTGATAATCACCCCTCGGCCTCGAGGCTTTAGCAAATTAAATCGCAGTAGCGAGGGCATGATCTTGATCGGTACGTCAGCTGATATCAAATCCCCATTTCAAGCCACGACAGCCCAAGTCTCGGCCTCGGTGGATCTAAAGGCTATTGATGAGATGCTGGCTACACACAAATTCGACGTGATCCACTTTCATGAACCGTGGGTGCCAATGTTATCGATGCAGATTTTAGCCAAATCCACATGCGCAAATGTAGCGACCTTTCATGCCAAATTACCCGAAACAGCACTAAGTAAGACTGTTGAAAAAGTCATTACCCCTTATACAAAATCAATCTTAAAATCACTAGACCTAAGTACGGCGGTGTCGAGTGCGGCAGCAGAGTACTATACGGCAATTAGCAAACAACAACCGATGATTATCCCTAATGGCGTGGATGTTGCTAAATACTCTAATCATAAAAAACGGACTAGTGATGATAAGACGATATTGTTTATTGGACGTCTAGAAAAGCGCAAAGGCGTGAAATATTTGTTAATGGCCTACTCGCAGTTAGCACAAGACAGTGATAACCTGAAGCTGATAATCGCTGGCGATGGGCCAGAACGCAGAAAACTCGAGGCTTATACCCGCGAGCACAAAATTAAAGGCGTTGAGTTTTTAGGTTACGTAAGCGAACAGCAAAAAGTCGAGTTACTTCATAACTGTGATATCTATTGTTCACCAGCCGTATTTGGCGAAAGCTTTGGCATAGTACTACTGGAAGCAATGGCATCAGGGGCGGTTGTGGTAGCTGGCAATAACCCAGGTTATAGCGCGGTAATGCAGGGCAAAGGCAATCTATCTATCGTGAACCCTAAAGACACCGAATCATTTGCCAGAAAACTCGAGCTGTTACTTTCAGATCAAGAACTTCGAAAACTTTGGCTCAGTTGGGCCAAACAGTACATAAAACAGTTTGATTATGAAAAAATTACCGATCAGTACGAGAGTGCTTACAAACAGGCGATTGCCAATAAAAAAACGAGAGCTTGATGAAAGTTGGATTTGTAATAGATGATAGCCTAGATTCGACTGATGGCGTACAGCAATATGTGCTAAATCTAGGGAGTTGGATGAAGCGTAAAGGCATAGACGTGCATTATCTTTGTGGCCACAGCAAAAGATCTGACCTCGAGGGTGTTCACTCTTTGGCTAAAAAGATTCCGGTTAGGTTTAACAAAAATCGTTTGACTATTCCCCTCCCCAGCTCTTCGCGGGCAATTCGTCAACTACTTGTTAAAGAAAAATTTGACGTCTTGCACGTTCAGATGCCATATAGCCCGATGCTCGCATCTAGGATAATACAGCTTTCGCCACGATCTACTGTGCTGGTTGGGACTTTTCACATTGCCCCGTATTCAAAGTTTCACCAAAGCGCAACCTCTGTACTTGGTTATGTGCTTAGACCAAACTTGCGGTTATTTGACGAAGTTTTTAGTGTATCTAGCGCTGCTCAATCAACAGCTAAAAAAACGTTTAAAATCAATTCAAAAATTATGCCAAATGTCGTGGACTACTCTGTATTTAATGGGTTTAAACAACCAAAAACCACGCAAAAAGACATTGTGTTCCTAGGCAGATTGGTTAATCGTAAAGGTTGTCTAGAATTAGTCAAAGGCTACCACCTACTATCGCAACAAAATGGTTCGAGCGTACCGAATTTGATAATCGCCGGCGATGGCCCAGATCGTCAGAAGATCGAAGATTATATTAAAAAACATACTTTATCAGCCAAGGTTAAGTTACTGGGTCGAGTTAGCGAGCAGGACAAAGCAAATTTATTGTCGAGCGCCAAGATCGCTATCTTTCCATCCAAAGGTGGCGAAAGCTTTGGGATAGTATTAATTGAAGCTATGGCAGCTGGTGCGGGTGTAGTGTTAGGTGGTAATAATCCAGGCTATAGCGAAGTACTAAGCAGTGATAAATATATCTTTAACCCCAAAGTACCGAAAGATATCGCTGACAAACTGGCCGAGTATTTGAATAAAGATCTTTCACAGGATCATAAATTTCAACACGAAATAATGAAAAAGTACGATATTGACCTCGTTGCCCCGAAAATTCTATCAGAATATAAGACTCTAATTGCAAAAAAGACGTCTGCAACCCATAATAGAACGTAATCTATGTTAAGCGATAAGAAAATTACTGTTTCATTTAGTTATCGAACAATCATCAGGGTAGTGGTTATCGGCGTGCTGTCGATACTGGTTGTGATGTTTTTGTCGCGGATTGCCCATAT
Source organism: uncultured Candidatus Saccharibacteria bacterium (assembly GCA_964510945.1). Lineage (GTDB taxonomy): Bacteria > Patescibacteriota > Saccharimonadia > Saccharimonadales > JAGQNJ01 > DAISWO01. The sequence goes on along the minus strand of CAZEED010000001.1, from coordinate 184,774 downwards.
TCTTGGCCTGATATTCATCTCGGCCTTCTTAGCCGTGGCGTTAAACCCAGCGGTTAGCTGGATATCGAAGCATCTAAAGAGTAAAAGTCGGGTTAGAGCCACTGGTGCGGCATATCTGATGGTCCTGCTGTTAATATCCTCTTTCTTAATTGTCGTGGTCCCGACTGTTGCATCACAAACATCCACATTTGTAAAAAACTTGCCAGAGACTTTTTCTCAATATACACGTGAAGATAGCGCAGTCCAGAGATACATAGCCGAATATAATCTTCAGGACGATATCGATCGGGCGACGGTTAGCATTAGAGATAATTTTGAAAACGCCGGAAGCTCAGTGTTGTCGACTGCCAACAAAGTATGGACAGTTATATTGTCGACTATTATAGTCTTAACATTGACATTTATGATGTTGGTTGAGGGACCAGACTGGATTAAGTATTCTTGGACGTTGCAAAACCCTAAAGATCTTCACAAGCGTAAACGTTTGTTGGCCAAGATGTATCAGCTGGTGACCGGTTACGTGAACGGTCAGTTATTAATCGCCTTAATTGCTGGTACCGTTTCGTTATTTGCGTTACTGGCAGCCAGTGCGTTACTAGGTGGCGATATTAATGCGGTGGTTTTAGCTCTTATTGTTGCTTTGACAAGTTTGATCCCAATGTTTGGTGCCACGATCGGCGCATTCATCGTAGTAACCCTATGTGCCTTTACTTCTTTGCCGTTAGCGCTAGTCATGGCGATATTCTTTTTAACTTATCAGCAATTAGAAAATATCACTATTCAGCCATTAATTCAGTCATGGCAGAGCGAAATTACTCCTTTGACCGTCTTTATCGCGGCCTTAATTGGAGTGAGCGTTGCTGGAATAATTGGTGCCTTTGTGGCGATACCAATAGTAGCCTGCATTAGACTAGTTTTAGTTGAATACTTTGAAAATCGCAATTCAATATCGAAGACTTTATCAGAATAGATTAGCTGTTTATTCTTGACCAGATTTGTCCGTAATTGGTATCGCGGATGGCTAAGCCTTGTGATGATAGATCGTCGCGGATTTGATCGGCAGTTTTGTAGTCCTTATCGTCTTTTGCTGTTTGGCGTTTTTCTATGAGAGCTTTTTGCTCTTCGGAAATATCGGGGCGGTTATTGAGAGACAGGCCGAGCATTTCGTCGATTTGCGCCAAAGCCGTACCGGTTTTTGAACCATTGTGCCGAGGGATTGGGATTGTCATCATATAACTAACTTGTTTTGCTAGCGCTGCCAGTGCGCCAGGAGTATCCAGGTCATTCATGAGGCATTCTTTCATGTCCGTGAGTGTTTTGCCCCACATCTCGTTTAGCTCGTCAGTCATAGTCTCTACGCTAGGTTGGTACCGCAGGTCTGCCCAAGCGCGAAGTTCATTTAATCTGTTCTGTGCAGATTGGAGGTTTTCCCAACTAAAGTGGGCTTCTGTTCGGTAATGAGACTGAAGAACTAGCAGACGAAAAGCCAGCATATCAAAACCCTTTTTCTCGATATCTTCTAGTGTGAAGAAGTTATTGAGGGACTTTGACATTTTTTTACCATCCACTAGGTTGAAGTGACTGTGAAACCAAAATTTTGAAAACGGTTTGCCGGTAGCACCTTCGGATTGGGCGATTTCGTTGGTGTGATGCACAGGAATATGGTCAATACCTCCGCCGTGAATATCTAGGGTTTCGCCGAGATACTTCATACTCATGGCACTACATTCGATGTGCCATCCCGGAAAGCCTTTGCCCCAAGGACTGTCCCACTCCATGTCACGTTTTTCTCCGGCTAAAGAAAACTTCCATAAGGCAAAATCGCTTGGGTTTCGTTTTTGTTTGTTAATGGCTACTCGGGCGCCTTCTCGCTGATTAGTGAGATCGAGTCCGGCCATTTTGCCATAATCAGCAAAAGTCGATGTGTCAAAATATACGCCGTCATCAATAATATAGGTATGCCCATTTTGCTCTAGTTGTTTGATTAGTTCGATTTGCTCATTAATGTGATCAGTGGCCTTTGGAAGGTTATCGGGCGTGGTTATATTTAGCCTTTTAAGCCCTTGCTCAAAATACTCGGTGTATTTTTTAGCCACATCCCAAGCCGTAGAGCCTTCTCTTTTAGCTCCTTTTTCTAATTTGTCTTCGCCTTCGTCTTCGTCACTGACTAGGTGTCCAACATCAGTGATATTCATAACCCAATTGGTCTTGTAACCAGCAATTTTTAAAGCCCTATTAAGTTCGTCGTAGCGAATAAAAGTGTACCAATTACCAATATGCGGATAATCGTATACAGTAGGACCACAACTATAAAAACCAACGTTATTTTCATTAATCGGTGTGAAATCTTGAACTGATTTTGATGCGGTGTTGAATAATTTGAATTTATTCATGGTTTTTGTCGTTTAAATGCTTTTCTATAATCTTGAGTATGTTGGTCTTTAGTTGATCTAATGGTTTTGAGGCCTGTATTTTGAAGCCAGAAGCATATTCATGTCCTCCTCCACCAAGCTCTTCGGCTACTTTTGATGCTATGGCGTAACCTTGGTTGCATCTTATAGAGCCGGTAACATGGCCATCATCATATTGCTTTATAACTAAGGCGATTCCAACGCCATTAGTTTGAAGCATATCTGCCTGAATTAACGGTGCAGGATTATATAGTGGACTAAATTCCATAATTTCATTATTTGGGACCACAACGTAGGCAAGCTGATTATCTAACAGTAGTTCTGTGCGATCGATAAGTCGCGATTTGTATTTAAAAATAACCGGCTCCATCTTGGACATATTACGACGTTTATCCTCTAGAGTTGGTCGATTAACGCCTAGGTCTACTAGATCGGCTAACAAACGATAAGTGCCTGAAGTGGCTAGATCGTTTGTTAAGCCTTGGGTGTCGCTTAAGATGGCTGACATGATATTAATCCCCGATACCTTGTCGATTGGCCAGTCTAACTCTTTGGCTAATTGGTAAATTAGCTCCCCTGTTGATGATACGGATGGATCGGTTATCTCAACCGTCGCAAACTCAATATCACTTTTAGTCTCGGCATGATGATCAAGCACAATACATGGTTTTGAGCTTATCCAGCCGGCAGATCCACTATTTTGGAGCTTTTCGAGTAGCGAGATTGTTGAAGTATCGACTATGATACTAGCGTCGATCTTTTTCGGAATAATGGTGCTGACTCTATCCCAACCATCAAGGTATTTAAGATAACTTTGAACGGACACACTACAATACATGGTCGGTTCTTTATCTAATTTGTGCAGTATTTGCTCTAGTGCTAAACTGCTGGCTAAACTGTCACCGTCGGGATTATCAGCCTGAATAATTAGAATATTTTTGGCGGTGCTGATGATCTGTTTGACTTTTTCTACATCTGATTTGTTCATAGGGCTTGTCTACCTTCTAGTGCGCTGGTTAGGGTTATTTGATCGGCGTACTCTAAGTCTACACCTATTGGCAGGCCTCTGGCTAAGCGGGTTATCTTTACAGGGCGGTCGCCGATTTGTTGTTGGATGTATAGCGCAGTAGATTGTCCCTCGACGCTAGAGTTTGTAGCCAGAATTAATTCGGTAACGTTGTCTTCGTCGATTCTTTCGATTAGTTCTTTGATATGCAGGCTATCTGGTGAGATGCCATCAATAGGCGATACAAGCCCTCCTAGGACGTGATAAGTACCTTTGTAGTGGCTAGTATTCTCTAGTGCGACAACATCAAACGGCTCTGCCACAACGGCTACGATTTGCTTGTCGCGTGAATCGTCGGTATATAGATCCGACAGCTCTTTACTGCTCTCGATTAGCGCGAAGGTTTTTTTACATAATTTTATGTTTGTGTGGAGTTTTTCTAGGCTCCCGGCCAGTTTAGAGCTTTTAGAAGGATCAGATCTCAGTAAATAGTAGGCATATCTTTCGGCCGAACGTGGTCCAACGCCAGGCAATGCCCGTAGTGCTTCGATCAATTCTGTCAGCGCTGGCGGGATTACTTGCATACTTATTAAAACTAATCTTTTATAGTCCTAAATCGCCTAGGGCACCCATCATTGGTTGCATCTTTTCCGCCGCAATTTTTTGGCTCTGGGCAATGGCGTCTTTGACGGCTTCTTCAACCCATTTTTCTAACTGTCCAATATCGTCAAGATCAACATATTCTGGATCTATGTGAATCTTTTTAATTTTTTGTTCGCCGGTAATCTCAACTCGTACAGCGCCATCTCCAGCGTCGACAGTTATAACTTGTTTAGATAGTTCTTTTTGAAGTTTCTTTACTTTCAGTAGCATCTTTGCTTGATCGAATTTACTCACATTGTCTCCTTGTTAATCTATGTGTATATATTGTATCAAATAGTTAGTCTAGATGTGATCTAAATACTGCCTTTGTCGCCGGAGAATTTGGCCAAGCGACAAAATATCTTTTTAAGTGGTAAAAAGATACAAATGATAAGGATATGACTAATAGGGTGATTCCGATATTCTTCACTAGTGGATTTTTTGGAAATACCGTAAACCACTGTTGCAAGATTAAAGCAACGCCGTAGGCAATGATGATATAGACGATTGGCATAATCAACGCAAAGACTGCTTCCCCATTTAAGGCGATCAGTACAAAGCTGGCTATCAGTACGATAATTACGTGCCTAAGATGGTTTTCTTTTAACTTAAAATACGCGGCGTAGACACCAAGTATTAAAAGCACACTGCTAAAAACGTCAAGAATTGGTAGTCGACCAAGGTTGTTTATTGGGCTAAATGGCCCTTTAGCGAATAAAAATATTGGAATAACAAGGATTCGTTTTGCCCATTCAATAGGCAACAGTGATGTTGGGATGCCAAAGATATTATTGATAAGGTTAGGATTCTGGACGGTCGCCAAGATAAGCGGGATTAGTACAATTAACATTGAAGGCACGACTATCGCTAGGTGTCTAAACTTAACCTTTTCGGCTTTTGATCGTAAGCCAAAAATAGCTAATAGTAAAAAGATTGGTGCAACTGCCGGTACATATAGCGTGCAGCCAAGTACCACACCTAAGATTACGCTAAATAATGCAGTATTATTGGCTTTAATTAGTTTTCTCGTTGCCAGTAGTAGGATTAATATGGATAGCGGCAAAAGAATATAGTCGAGTCCTAGTCGGGTGTTTTGTAAGAACCAACTGCTGGTAAATAACAGAATTGTCGCCAAAATAGTTACTCTTCTGGTCTGATATTCTCTGGTGTAGCGATAAAAACATATGATAAAGATTAGTCCGAATATACCGGCGATAGCTCTGTAGACAACAATTGTATTGATACCTAGCTCAGTTAACGCAAGATATGGAAGTTTTATAGGGGCATTTAGAGGATTCTTGATAATAAAGCTAAGCTTTGACGATGATTCAATAAATACTTTCTCGTTAGCAGATACACCGGGCGGAATCGAATTTAAGCCATTAAATACTAAAAATACTGCACCAAATATAATAACTGCGAAAATGACAATTGTAAAAAAGTTCTGTTTTAAATAGCTCGTAAATTTGCCCATGATTTTTATATTAGTATACCACCATGGTTGCTCGGATTAATCTGAAAATGGTTGATCGTGTTTTTTGTCTAATGATCTAAAGCGTTGATGTTCTTTATCAAAGTACAATTCTACTGTGCCTACTGGTCCATTTCGATGTTTTTTGATTAAGATATCGGTGATATTTCGTCTTTCAGTATCAGGTTTGTAATAATCTTCGCGGTACATAAAGGCCACAACGTCGGCATCTTGTTCGATTGATCCAGATTCGCGGAGATCGGCTAGCTGTGGTATTTGCGGGCTTCTACTTTCAACTGATCGGCTTAACTGACTTAGAGCGATGACTGGGACGTTAAGTTCTCGAGCTATGCCCTTAATACCACGGGATATTTCAGAAATTTCTTGGACTCTATTGCCTTCGTTATAGCGTCCTCCACCACTCATTAGCTGTAGGTAGTCGATGATGATTAAGCCTATTGGTCTTTTATGCGCTTCTCTTCTTGATTTAGTTCGAAGATCGCTAACAGTGATACCTGGGCTGTCGTCAATAAAGATTGGAGCCTCGCCGAGCGTTCCCATGGCTTGACCGATTTTTTCAAAATCAGAGTCAGTTAGATTACCAGTTCGAAGTGCCCAGGCGTCTACGCCTGACTCCATGGCCAGAAGTCTGTCGACAAGTTGTTCTTTGCTCATTTCTAAGCTAAAGAGCAGTACTGGCTCGCCAGATTTCGTTGCGACGTTGTGGGCTAAATTCAACGCCAAGGCGGTCTTACCCATCGAAGGGCGAGCGGCAAGTATGAACAAATCTGAGCGTTGCAGTCCGGCCAGTATCTTGTCTAGGTCCCGAAATCCGGTCGGTACACCGCGAATTTTGCCTTTGTCTTTGTGTAATTCGTCTAATCGATCAAATGATTCTGATAATATCTCTTCTAGACTGACGACGTTTTGGCCTACGTAACGGTGGCTTGTCTCGAATAATTCTTTTTCAGATTGCTCGATTAGTTCTTGTAGGTTTTTTGTCTCGTCATAGCCTAGATTAACAATATTTTGGCTATTTTGGATTAACCGTCTTCTGAGGGCTTTTTGCGAAACGATTTCGGCGTATTGTTCAACGTGGGCGGCTGTTGGTACATAATTAGTTAGCTCACTCAAGTACGAGGAACCGCCAACAGTATCGAGTACGTTATGAGCTTTTAGCTGGTTAGTTAGTGTTAAAACATCAATAGGGCTATGTTTGTCGTACAAGACCTTTACGTTTTCGAAGATGATTTTGTGTTTATCATCGTAAAAATCATCTGGACTGAGTTGATCGGCAATTTTTACGATTGCATCGCTATCGATAAGAATGGCGCCGAGTAGGCTTGCTTCGGCATCAGTATTTTGTGGTGGAATTCTTGGATTGTTTTGAGATGGGTTCATTTAATCGTCCAGTACTTCCCCACCGCCAAAAATATTAGTTATTGTATCTAGTGTATCAGATGATTTTGGCTTGGTTGCTTCTACTTTAGGGTCGGCGACAGAACTATCAGTCATATATTCAATTTCAAAGGTCTTTCCTGAAAGACTCGATAGAGTATCTTGCAGGATTGTTTTATTTCTTGGTTCGCTACAGCGTCGTTTATGAAAATCGTGCTTAAAAACTAATTTTATTCGGTCATTGGAGATCTCTGCATTTGCCATTCTGGCGACTCCATACAGGGTATTATGCTTGCCTTTAAGCGAGGCGATAACACTTTTCCAAAGGTCATCCGTATCTTTTATCGTAGGTGGTTTTGAGGTTGTTTTAGGGGCTTCTGAAGGCTCTGGGCTAGTTTTTGCTTCTGATTTTGGTATTTCTTTTGGGCTAGATGCGGGCTTTATCTCTTTAGTTGGAATCGTACTTTGATCGCTCCAGGAGACTTCGAGCAATATTATCTCTAGACGAATATCCGGATTTGGAGAATTTTGTACACTCAATAATTCGTTGATTAACCACAGAAGGGTCTTTTTTGGTAGCTTGTTTTCTTTTTTGCGGATTGATTGTCTTAAATAATCAACTAAGCTACTTGCCACAATGCTAGGGTCTAGATTTTGCGTTTCTATACTTTCCATAATCTCTAATAATTCGCTGTGGTCTTTGTTTGACACGGCATTTACTAAATTTTCGATGATGTCTGTTGGGGCAATCCCTACGGCTTCTTGTACAGCTTGGGCAGTAATCTTTGACTCAGATGTACTCAATTGGTCGAGCAAGCTGATACTATCTCTAAAACTACCACGTCCGTAATTTGCGATAACCTCTAGAGCCTTATCGTCGATATCGATTTTTTCTTTTTTGCTTATTGCTTTTAGATGTTTTATCAAATCATCGTTAGATATCGGCTTAAAGTTAAAGTGCTGAGTACGGCTGATAATAGTCTCAGGAAGTTTGTGGAGCTCAGTAGTAGCTAATATGAATATAACGTGAGCTGGTGGTTCTTCGAGAGTTTTTAGTAGCGCGTTAAAGGCTTCTCTAGTTAACATGTGCACTTCATCGATTATGTATACCTTATACTTGGCGGATGTTGGGGCGACCTGGACTTTGTCCCTGAGGTCTCTAATTTCATCAATTCGGCGGTTGCTAGCGGCATCAATCTCGATAATGTCTATGTAACTATTACTAGAGTTAGCGTCATATTCTAAATCATTAACAACGTGAGCCAGAATCCTAGCTACGCTAGTTTTTCCGACACCTTTTGGCCCAGTCAGTAGATAGGCATGACTAATTTTTCCGGCTTTAATAGCATTACTAAGAGTTTTAGTAATATGTTCTTGGCCAATAATCTCATCAAAAGAATTTGACCGATGTTTTCGGTATAGTGCTTCCCCCATCGGGTTATATATTATACGTCAAATGATCTTTGAATATGATTGTATAAATAACACTATGTTATGAACTCTAAAGCGCGGCTTCGAGGGCGGCCCATTCGGCGTTGTCGTTGCTTTCTGGGACGTTAATGCTGACTTGATCCCCAGGTTTTGCTTTAAAGTAAGTTACGCTGGCGAGAAGTACGCGGTATTTTTGCTTTTCAACGTTAACAAAATAATGACCGCCTTCCATGACCAGCGTCCCAACTTTTTGAGTTCTGGCGACTGGTCCAATTTGCTTGTACAAAAATGCCCCATCATCAGCGATTGTTAGTTTTAAGATATCGCCTTCTACAAGTTTTGATTTAGAAGCGTAGTTGGCGGGCACGGGATAGGTTTTGCCATCACTACCAACCATATTCTGGCCATCAAAAACACCTTCGATGATCTTCCCGGCAATATCCTCGCTAGGTATAACTGGCGCACTATCATCGTCACCAATAAGACTGACTAGCAACTCTTTAGCTGCAGCTAGACTTGTTTCTGACTCTTGAAGCAGTATTTTTAACCTTTTTATTTGTTTATCTGATACATCCGCCATTTTGTTTGTCTCTTTAATTGTACTTTTTATCTACTTTGTACTATTACCAATAAAATATCATTATTGACAGTAATAGTCAAAAAACCTGTGGACAACTAAGCCTAATAATCTGTGCTTTGAGCTAATCTTTACGCTAGTTCTACTGTTGCGCCAGCGTCTTCTAGTGCTTTTTTAGCGTTATCAGCGTCTTCTTTTTTAGCTTTTTCTAGTACTGGTTTTGGGGCACCATCTACAACGGCTTTTGCTTCGCCAAGGCCAAGTCCAGTTATGTCTTTAACAGCTTTAATAACTGCTACTTTTTGTGCGCCGGCATCTTTTAGAATGACGTCATATTCTGATTTTTCTTCTTCGGCTGGTGCATCGCCACCTGCTGGTGCGGCTGCCATTGCTACTGCTGGTGCAGCTGCGCTTACTCCCCAATACTCTTCTAGAAATTTAACAAACTTGCTAATTTCTAGTGCAGACATTTTGTCTAGTTCTGCAACTAGTTTTTCGAACTCTTTTGGAGTCTCTACTTTTTTGTCTTCGCTCTTGTTTACTTCTTCGCTCATTTAATTTCTCCTAGTAATTTATTTCTTAATTTATCGAATCTGCTCTTGCTTGAAGAACATTTAGTACGCCTCTAACATTACCTGAAAGTACGTTCATAAAGCCACTAAGTGGTGCGGCAATCGTACCGACTAACTGTGCGCGTAACTGATCTTTGCTTGGCAATGCGGCTAGTGCAGCTACATCCTCGGCGCTGATTAATTGACCATCTGAAGTTAGGCCAGCCACAAATTTTATGCTTGGATTCTTTTTTGCAAAAGTAGCCAGGCTTTGTGCAGGCGCAACTTCGTCAACCGCGTTAAATGCGTAAAGTAACTGTCCGTTAATACTTTCGGTATTTACAGTACTAAAGCGGTCGTTAGCCTTTATAGCCTTGATTACAAGACGGTTTTTTATCACCTTTACTAAAGTTTCGCTCTCTCGAGCAGACTTTCGTAATTCTTGCATTTGTTTAACGCTAGTATCTTTGTACTGTGCGATAACAGTTAGTTTTGAATTTTCAAGTAAGTTAGATACTTCTTCAACAACATCTTTCTTTTGATCTTTTGTTAAAGCCATATCTTCCTTTCTTTTATTATTTTGTTACTTATAAATGTGCGAGGACTAAAAAAGCCCTTGGGCTACCAAAGACTTTTAAAAACGTACGATACAAAAAGTTGATGTTTTTGCCTCGGCGATATTATTAAGTCGCATACGACCATCGCTGTCTTTGGTAATTAACTAATGTATCTTAACAGAGTGAGATGCTACTGTCAAATGTTATAGATAATTAACGTTTGGACTTACATCGGTCGTGTAGGCAGGGACAGAGCGTCTATTCATGCTAGAAGAGCGGTTTTTTGGTTTTGGCGCGAAATCTTCTTTGGGTTTCACGGGATTTGTAACTTGATATAAGGACTGTCGTATTTGGACGATTTGATCGTTACTCTCTGGCTGTTTTCTCGGCAGATTGTCTCTGAGGGGTAAATATTCATATGCAATCCCCATAAAGGGGCTTTCTTTGATTGCTCTCTCGATTCTATAAACATCAATTAAAGAAAAGTCATCAGCAAACGGGACTAAAAATCCAGAGTTTTCCAGCCAAAATCGTGCTTCCTCAGTTCGTTCGTCGTTGTCGGCAGAGAGTATTGAGCGTGAAACAGTTAATTTTGCAGCATATACGATTGGCAATTCTTCATTAGGTACTTCAACAACGCCTCGCAAGGACACAACTTTTGCCATTAACGTTGGCCATCTGTCTGTATATTCAGCAATTAGTGGGTCGGCATCTACTAGTGCTAAGCCGCGTTTAGTTGTCGGATCGAGCGAGTCCCAGGGATCGTGAGGTCCAATTATTAATGATTCTGCAGATATTAACATACTTTTCCTATCTTAAAAACCCCGCTTGGCGCGGGGTTTGTTTTTTTGACGATATTAACACTACTCCGCGCTTACGGTTCCTCCAATAATTTGAATAATTGCAATATACATATCAACAATCATAATTTCTGTGTCGATTAATGTCAAATAGTGACACCAGCGGCTCTTAATTCATTTTCGAATCCGTCGTAATCGTGTTCGTCTGGGTTCAAAGTCCCATCTATTACTTCCCTTAAGTCGGAAGCTCCAATCTGTGAAATTGATTCATTTACGGCTGCACGGCCTGCTTTGCCTTGATATCGTCCTTCTTCGTGGACGGCTTGTTCACTATGGCCCCAGAAAGTAGGGTCATGTGGGGTATATATCTGATGACCACCCTTAATTACACCGTCACTGTGAATTCCAGAACGATGTACCATTGTATCTTGGCCAACAATAGGATTCTGTCGATCAACACTGAATCTGGCGTAATCCATAACATCATTAGCTATTTGGACGGATTTTTCTGGATTAAAGCTCCATGTTACTGGGACTGCCAAATCACCAACAAACTTATAGAACTCTCCCATTACAGTGAAGATGTCTGCATTGCCTGCACGTTCGCCTAAGCCACAAATTGTCCCTTCAATTTGGATATTGACTCTGGACTGTGATTTTTGTGCAGCATCTCCGGCGGCTAACAATAAAGCATAGCTATTCGCGGCAGCCATCCCTAAATCATTATGGTTGTGCGCGGAGATTACTACGTCAGGATTTTCTGAGTGAATCCACTCTATAGCTTTAGAGTAAAAATCTTTCATCCAAAATGGATTTCTTTGACCTACGGTATCCGGAAGATTGATTATATCGGCACCTTCTGACACTGCCGTTCTAATTACTTCTTCTAAATATACGGTATCTGTTGTACTAGCAGCTTCCGCGGAAAATTCTACTGAAGCTCCGGGATGCTCGTCTGCAAAATTTCGCGCCATACGGATAGCATCCCTTCCCATATTTACTACTTGGGCCTGAGACTTTCCTGGAAACTTTGCGGCCATATGCTCAGGATCTGTCGAGACAAAAGTATGTATTCGTGGGCGAGAAGCGTATTGGATTGCCGCCCACGTTGCTTCGATATCGCCTTGGGTTGTACGAGATAGACCGGCAATAACAGGTGGTTGCTTAACTTCACCTGATAACTCTGCTTGTTCCCATCTTGAGACAGAATAGGCTTTATTACCAATTGTTCTAGCTACCTCTTCTACTTCATCCGCATCGCCTGGCGTAACTGGAAAACCTGCTTCGATTATGTTTACACCTAAACTTGCAATTTTATCGGCAATTTCCGTCTTCGATCCTACGGGAAATTGATGGTCTTCAGGCAAGGATTGGGCCCCATCACGTAAAGTTGTGTCAAAAATATGTACTTCTACTTGTTCAATACTCATTATTTTCTCCTTAAATTTAAAAAAACGGCTTCGTTGAAGCCGTTTGATGTCGGTTGTGCTAGAAGCGAAATATACGCTTAGGCTTCAACCATGTTGAAGCACAACCCTTGTAGGCCTAGCAGTAGAATTTGTTGCTTCAACGATTTAGTTATCATTAGATATATAATTTAGCATAAAAAATATTCTTGACAACCCCTTTTTATAGGAGTAATTTTAATTGCGGTATGAATAAACTAATACAACGAGCCAAATATAGCCATAAAACAATGCTCACAAATCGAGTGATCATTTGTGGCGATATGTGTGGAGGCCGATTGCGATAACGCAACAAAGAACGAAAGACTGGCCTCCGCGAAACGGAGGCTTTTTTAATGAGGATATTATGTCACTAATTAGATTACCTAGCCCGAGCGATTCAGTTGAGACTCTTGGAGCAAGAATGGGAAAAAAAGTTGTCGACAATCTTGGTCGGATAGCAGATGGCTATGAGCCGAGCAGGCCAATCCTGGGGTATTTTGCTGTTGGTCACGACCCGATACACGCTATCGCCCATGAAGTGTTTCAATACGAGGCTGATATTACGCCTTGCGTAGAAAATCCGGATCGTGTTTTAGCGATTGGGGAGGTTGTCTTAGATGTTTCGCGAGTTTTTGATGATGAGCATATGCTTTTAGAAGTTACCTATAAAATGCCTACTGAAGACCTTTTAGTTTGAACTGAGTGTATTTTTCAGCTGCAAGTCTTGTTAGCTCGGGATCTTCGTCTTTGTTGACGAATTTCATGGCTGCGCCAATAGATGGATGCACTTCGCACAGTCTATCGTGCATTTGTTTAACAAGTTTGCGATATCCTGGGTGGCCCTGAGGAGCAGTACGGAGTTCGTGCAAATGAAAGGCTTCTCTAGCGTTGTACGTGACTTTCCAGCGCATTTTATGGCCAAGTAGCGTTGCATACTGAGCCTCGAGTGCATATCCCGCCTGTTGCATGTCGCTATATAACGTTAGGCTCATATCAAAACACTGTTCAAATAGATCACTTAACCCGGCCTTTTCTACGAGTTCTGGAATCTCATAACCATATCTTGGTGTTAATAGTTGCCATTCTAGGTCATCGACAATGCGATGACGCTGTAAATCGCGAAAGATTCCGTAATCACACACAAGATCCCAGCTGTAATGTGCCTTTTCTAGGGCTCTGCCGGGTTTATGACGTCTATTTAGCCTTTCACCCACATAAGCATCAAAAACCTCTTGTTTACGCTCAAATGGCCAGCTTGAGACTTCCTTACGTATGTCATCAAGCGATAACGAACTGTGGTCATATAGCATGTCGGCAACTAGATCGAACTCGTTTTTTGGCCAATAATCTGTAAGAACCACGTCTTCATTAGCACCCACGTTATTGTTAGGGAGATAGTTTAGAGCTAAATCTTTCACTTTTCTTGCTGTGTTGGCTTTGTAGGCTATGTTTGCTCCGCCTCTTTCGGGCTTGTCGGCACGTTCTAAAAATGCTGGCAAAACCTTTCTAGACTCTGCTAGGATTTTGCCACCAGTAGTTCTAGCTTCTGCTAATTCGTCGCTTTGAAGGTGCATAATTAAACTCTCTAGTGCTTGACCGGACGCATAAATCCCGACAGTTGATTTTGTTGCTACTGGCAGGACTGCTCTAATTGCATCGCAAGCTTGAGCACGGGTTGCGCCCTTCCAAGCGATATCGCGTTCTGACTCGGCAACAGTAGATTTATTTCGTACATAGTCTGTTAGTTCGCTAGCAAGTTTTGAATAGTTATCAAATAGCTTGTCCATTTTTTGTTCATAAACTTGTTTTGTTAACTCGTCTAGCTCTGGCGGAGTGAAATACTTGTATCGACCGTTTTTATCCTTTTGATCAAAATAAATGTAACGTGTTGATTGTTCTAGATATGAAGCCAATCTTCCCCACTCAAGTTTTTTAGTCAGTAGATTGGACGCTTCTTCTACTACCAAGTGTTGGCCGACAAGTTGTTGGACAGAATCATCACCATACGCAGTAATAACTCGTTTTAGCAGGCCTTCATCCTTGCCAAGATTTTTTGCGAACTCGTCTAGTATTGTCACGCGCATATCGTCCCCACGACGGCTCAGTCTGGCCATTGCTGCAGCAGCGGTTATTGGCGTAAGATTTTCGCCAGTGAATGCATAGACATTATCATCTGTATTTGTAATTGCACCGCTTAAAAATTCTTTTCCGGCGCTAGTTATAGAGAACGAGCCGTTTTCGTTTTTCACGACATAGTTTTCGTTTTCGGAGGTCAGCTCTGTAACGTTAATTACTGGTAATCTCGGAGTTATTTTTTCCCACAGCAACTTTTGTACCTCTTCTATACTTAGTAGTTGATCATTTCTAACGCAGTCAATACGAGTAAAATCTTTCGGGAATATTTCACATAAATCATCATATACTTCAACAGATCTTTTAAGGTGATTTAAGTCTGCTTCGAGGATATCTCGTTTCTTATCTGTATAGCTCCTAGCTTCTTTTTTGTCTACAAGATTTTGAGCGATTTCGGCCGGCATTCTTAGAACTATACTAATATCTGGTCTAGGTATTTTTAGTGTCATAAATTCAAGATTATCTAGCCATAAAAAATACCCCTTTCGTTCTTCAGAGTTCGTGAATTTTGTTCCTTGATGAGCCATGTTTGAGCCAGTGAACCTATTCGCTATAACGATTTTTCCTTCGTTCAAAGCCTGCTTAATTTTTGGTCCAGCCTCAAACCGGTCTAGTGCGTAAAACATTGATCCAGTGTATGGGCCCACTTCATCGGATGTTCCGTATTTTCCGTTTAGGTATTGTTTTACAAAATAGCTTGAATCGTTTTCGTATTGCGGAAAATCAAAAGTTTCAATCTGGTAGCCCATTTTCTGTAATCGATCCGATAGTAGCTTGAATTGAGTCCCTTTCCCAGAGCCGTCTGTGCCCTCGATAACGATAAAAATGCCTTTAGCTAAATTAGTAGATTCTTTCCCACCGAATTTTTGTGGGTCGTCAGTCACTTTTTAATCCTTTAATCTTTACTGGCAACGATCGTTTGTCTTTATACGCTTTTGGTAGCATCATTTCTGGCTTCCAGGTTTTTATTAGGGTATCTAGATCTGTACCACTTTGGTACTTTCCACTAAAGCCGTTTTCTCGACCCTCTCCATAGTTTCCTTCAACCTGCCCCGTGTCATGAAATACTGCTTGCCCGATACGTTCGCCTACAGGCAATAGTACGATTTCTTTGTGGTTGAGATTAAAAATCTCTAGAGTTAAGCGATTAATGTAACCAGGGTCAACCCAGCCTGCATCAAAACATACAGCTATGCCATTACGGCCCCAGCTTGATCGTGATTTTAGCTCATACGCTCCCGGTGGTTTTATGCCAAAAAATTCATGAGTATGGGCTAGAATTCTCTCTCCCGGTTTTAGTGGGATTACTGGATGATCAGCGGGCACTCCTTTGAGAAGTTTTACTCCATTGTCGTCACACCATTTTTTATGTGGTACAGCTTTGTGGGCGCCCTCAAAATATCTAGAAACATCGGCTTCGTCGAAAGGGTTGTAGATAGTGTGGTCACCGGCTCTTTCTGTTCGATAGTAGTAGTAGCCTAAGGTTACGTCGAGGCTAGCATGCGCAACGTGTTTTGGATTAAAAGGCGTGCAAACAATATGGCCATAGTTGATTGCTTGTCTTATTTGTGTGTTGCTATATACAGACAACTGATTCCCCTCTCTTGTTGATGTCTATATTGTACTTTGTAAAGCAAACAGCTAACAAGCAAATGATGATTATTACAACATCATTTTTACAACTAGCTTTATTTTGTTGCCTTAATCGTGTGTTGCTGTAACTAGATTACGTTGTTTGCAACTTTGATACTTGGCCCCATAGAGGTGCTGATGTAGATAGAATCAACATAAGTCCCTTTTATAGAGGTTGGCTTGGCGTTTTTGATACTGGCAAAAACTGTATCGATATTACGGGCAAGATCTTTGTCGCTAAAGCTAACTTTACCAGTAGCTAAGTGGACAATACCAGTGCTGTCTACACGATATTCAACTTTACCACCCTTAGACTCTGTAACTGCCTTGGCAACGTCGTTTGTGACTGTTCCACTCTTTGGATTAGGCATTAAACCTCGTGGCCCTAGATCTTTGGCATATTTGCCAAGTCTAGCCATTAACTTTGGGGTAGAGACTAGTACATCAAAATCAAATTGACCATTATCTAGGCGTTGCAAAAAGTCGTCTTCACCAACGATATCGGCACCTGCAGTTTTTGCCTTTTTTGCATCTTCTGCTTCTGCAAATACAGCTACTGTTACTTTCTTTCCGGTTCCTGCAGGTAATACAATGCTTTCACGAATATTCTGATCCGCGTGCTTTGGGTTAACGTTTAGCTTTACGTGTAATTCTACAGACGCATCAAATTTTACGTTACTTGTCTTTTTTGCAAGAGCAATTGCGTCGCTCAGGCTGTATTCAGTATCTTTGTTGATTAGTTTGTAGCTCTCTCGATACTTTTTACCTTTGCGTTCATGATGTGGACGCGCAGGTTTTTGAACTACTTTTGGCTTTGACTGCTCAACGGCTTCTTGTTCTTCTTTATGCTTTTGGCGTTCAATTTTTTCTAACTTTTCTTGCTCTTCTTTGAGCCCCTTGGCGCTATGTTTTCCGGCTTTTTTAGTAATAGCTTCAGACTTCTCTTCTTCAACTATTTCTTTGGCTTCTTTGACTACGACAGCTTTTTCGGCCTTCTTAATAGATTCAAGAATCTCTACTTCTTGTTCTGGTGTCTTTTTAGTTGTTTTTTTGGCTTCTGCCATGTTTTCTCCTAGTGGTGATAACGGCTGTTCGACGGCCTCCCACAATTAATTAATTATTCCTGTGATTCAAGTGCTGCGTCTAGCATCATGGTAGTCACATCAATTAGTATCTTGGCTCGAGCTGAGTTATCATCATCATGGAACCACTCTGTTGTCATTTCAATAAATTCTGAGTAAGGAAATATTCCAATACTTTCCATGTCATTCCACCATCTAGCCCGATCCCTCAACTCAAGTGAAAAATACCAGCTGTAGTCACATATATCAGCATCTCCGTAAGAAATTGCTGCAGCTTCCGATAATACTTCATCAGAGCTTGCGACAACGAGTGTTTCGGCCATCTTAAACTTCGATCTCCACACCCATGCTTCGGGCTGTGCCTGCTACCATTTTTTTGACTGCGTCAATATCATCGGTGTTCATGTCATTAGCTTTTATCTCAGCAATTTCAGTAAGTTGCGCATCAGATAGTTTTTTTGATACTTTTTCGGTATTTGGTTTCCCACTACCCTTGTCGATACCTAGTTTTTGACGAATTAGATCATCTGTAGGTTCTGCGACAACTCTAAAATCCATGCTTCGATCATCATAAATCTGAATATGTGCAGTAACTGTACCCTTAAGTTCACGTGTCTGTTCATTAAATGGTGTCACAAAATCCATCATATTAACACCGTACTGACCAAGAGTAGAACCAACTGGAGGTCCAGCGCTAGCCTTGCCGGCAGGTATTTTCATCTTTAAATTTGCTGTAACTTTTTTAGCCACTATTTTCTCCTTATTTGCATTTAACTGCTGAAGCATGCAGTTATTGTGCGTAACTGATACATACTACTACAGATTACCCCTGTTGTCTACACTCGTTTTACTTGGAGGCTGTCTAATTCTACTGGAGTTTCACGGCCAAACATGTTCACTAGTACTTTTAGTTTGCCTTTTTGTACATCAATCTCGTTAATTGCTCCATCAAATCCTTTGAATGGACCATCGATAATGTTAACTACTTCACCAACTTTAAAGTCAATTTTGTGTTTTGGCTCTTCTCGACCCATACGCTTCATGATTTTTTCAATTTCTTCGTAAGATACTGGTGTTGGCTCGGTGCCTGTACCAACAAAGCCGGTTACGTTAGGGGTGTTGCGTACGATATACCATGCATCTTCGGTTAGTTTCATCTCTACTAGGCAGTAGCCTTGAAATATACGTTTTTCTACAACTTTTCGTTTGCCATTTTTTACTTCGATCATCTTCTCTTTAGGTACCAGAATCTGAAAGATCTTGTCTTTCATATCTAGGCTGTCAGCGCGCTGTCGAATACTTTCAGCCACTTTCTCTTCGTACCCACTATAGGTGTGGATTGCGTACCATTGTTTTGTTGTGTCGTATCTCTTTGTCATTATTTCTCCAATATTAATATTCTAAATAACTTATCAAGTCCAAAATCTACTAATGCAACTGCTAAACCGAAAACAATCGCAAAGATTATTACCGCTGTGGTTAATTTAATTGTTTGTTTACGGTCAGGCCAAACGACTTGTTTGAGCTCTATCCAGCTATCACGAAAATATCTAGGAAAAATTCTTACGCGTTTGCCTAATATTCGTCCGGCTTTATTGTCCGGGAGAGGTATATGATACTCTTTTTTACCACGATGAAAGACTTTTTTTATTGGTTTTGACACTGACGAAGCGCCACTTTTTAGTCGGCGTTTTTTTGGGGCTTTATTAGCGCTGTCATCTATAGTTTGTCTTAGAGACTGTGATTTTTTAGTACTAGGTTTTGCTTTGCTCAAAATGATCTCCTATTAAAAAACACATACATTTATAGTATGTGCGATCTCTGTCAATAGTACCACAGTTAGTTGTGGCTTTCAATAGACTTTTTAAGATCGGGGATTGAGATTTTAAATGTGGAGCCTTTGTCTAGCTCGCTTTCGATTGAAATTTCTGCACGAATAAGTGTCGCTAACTTTTTGGTTACATATAGCCCTAGCCCAGTGCCGTTTGTTTGACGAGTACGATAATCTTCGGATCTAAAGAATTTGTTAAAAATCTTTTCTTTGTCGGCTTTTCCGATTCCTATTCCGGTATCGGTAATACTGAAAATAACTCCTACGTTACTTGGCTTTGCTTGGATCTCAACGTAGCCTTTCTCAGTGTACTTTATAGCATTTGTTATGAAGTTTTGGAGAATCTCGCGCACATATAGTTTGCTCGAATTTAGTAGCTCAAGCTGTGGATCTAATTGTGTCTTTATTGATAAACCTTTTGCATCTGCCTCGGCCTTGTAGTTTTCAACCAGATCAATTAATAGATCGTGAACATTTATCGCTTCAATATCTACATCAAGTTTGCCTCTTTCTGCTCGGGATAAGGTAGACAGATCGTTAATCATGTCACCAAGGAATAGGATTTGGTCGTGAGCAAGCTTTAGCGCTTCTTTAATTTTTTCTATATCGCCTGTTTTTTCAGCGATCATTTGGGCATTACTAACATTGCCTTCGGTAATTGCAATCGGTGTCCTTAGTTCGTGACTGACAACACTTATAAATTCGTCTCGTTCTTCTTCTAATGATTTTTCTCGGGTTATGTCACGAAGTAAGACCACATAACCACCTGGGTCTTTTTGACCATAGCCAAGTCGTACCGGTGCAATGCTTAAGTATAGGTTGATGGTACTTTTATCAGGATAAAGTAACAAATAATCTCGATTAAAATACGCAGTTTTGGCATTCTTTATAATACTAGCGATATCGATGGGTTGCTTTTCTTTATTAATGATATTCAGAACGGACGATAGATAGCTGTTCTGGATTGAGGTGTTTTTATCTAAAATATTTAATGCGGCACCGTTATATAACACTATTTTTTGGTTTTGATCGATTGCGATGACACCGTCACCCATACTGTTGATTAGGCTGGTCAATCTTTCGTGATCGACTGCTTGTGGAGATGATGCTTGTTTATTGGATTCATCCATATTGGTCTATTATCGCATAATATATTAAATGTTTGTGCTTATTTGATTTAAAAAACATATGCTTCGGGGGCGTGATTTTTTATGTCTTTTTTATTCTTTTTATATTCCGGGAGGATTGATTCTACTATAGCCCAAAAACTAAGGCTATGATTGAGCTCGATAGTATGCGCTAGCTCGTGAACGATCACATAGTCGATTAGATCCCATGGTAACTGAACTAGATAGATGTTAAGAATTATATTGTGTTTGTTGTCGCAACTTCCCCACCTGCGCGATAGTTTTTTGTAGTTAATTGATTTGAAATTTAGATTATTTTCATAAGCGATATCTTTTAATCTATCAGTAATAAGGTTTTCGCATTCGGTTTTTAGAATCTTTTCAATCTTTGCTTTTATCTTTTTTTGGACTTCCGGCGACTGAGGATCTAATTGGTCGGGAATATTGATATGCAATGTATCGGTTGAAACTTTTGAAGTTACTTTTTGCGACGAAGTGTTCTTTAATTCTAATCTGTGCTGTTTACCGATCAGGTCGCCGTTATGAAATTCGTGGGAAGTGGTTTTATGCTCGTTAATCCAAGATTTTTTGGATATTACATACGTTTTTGCTACTAGTCGCGACACATAGCGAGGATATGTAACTTTAACTCTGCTTCCGCTAATGTGTATCCGAATACTTTTTGCTCTAGTATTTTTGCTAAACTCTACATCGCCAATATCTGGGATATTAATAATAGTTTTGGGCATGACTACCTAATTGTGATGTTTCGACGACTTTCGTCTACCCGACCAGGCACTAGATTGACCATGCCGGGTTTTGTAATATTTGACGGAACATAATCTGCCGAGATGACACCTTTTTCAAATAATCGACGCACAAGTGCACTTCGTTGCATATTTGGTGAATGTTTTCCGCTTAATACTAGATAGTCTTCTTCAGGCTTAGGGTTTTGTACGGCGCTAATGTATTGATTGAACTCTTCTTTTGTAAAATCGCGAGAATATTTATCTTCTGATCTACGTTTGTCACGACTTTTCATTCTCATATAGGCCGAGTCTTTGTCTATCTGAAACCAGATTAGCGTATAGACTGCTTTATGCTTTTTAGCGATTTCTCGTAATGATTGTCGTTTTGCTAGTCTATCGCAATTGCCGTCAAAGATTACGCTAACACCAGCTGACAAGAATTCTTCAGTCATGTAATGAGCTAGATGATTAACGACGCTATTTTCTTCTTTATCGAATCTTGGTCGGGTAAATAACTCGTTTCTGAGCTTATCGGTACTGATATGTACGGCTTGAATATATTCGGTTAGATTCTTTGCAAAATAAGTCTTGCCTGATCCGGGAAAGCCGAATAAGGATATTAGAATTGGTTTTTTCAATGGAATTTTTGACATGTGCATCTATTGTATAACAGAGTCCATGATAGGTTAAATGCTAAAGATTTTATTTATTATCTTCTGCGGAAGTGAATAATTGCTCAAGTGACATAACAGATGACGTATTGTATTATTAACTGGTATCTAAATATTTAGATAATTTGGAAATGCGTTCAGCAATATTACAGCGTTGAATCACTTAACAATATAGGGGCGTAGTACAACGGTTAGTATAAAGGTCTCCAAAACCTTAGATCGTGGTTCGATTCCACGCGCCCCTGCCATGCAGAATTAAAAAATAGGCTCAATATCAGAGCCTATTTTTATTAGTAAATTATCTTAATACTTTAGTAGAGACCGAGTTTTGCTGTGCAGGCTGGCCATGCGCCCCAACCTTGCGATGCTTGAACATTTTTTGCTACTCTGATCTGTTCTGAACGGCTGGCTTGGTGTGGATAGCCCGAACCTCCGTTTGCCTGCCATGTACCTAACGTAAACTGCAATCCGCCATAATAGCCGTTGCCGGTATTGATGGCCCAATTACCGCCTGATTCGCATGCAGCAATCTGATCCCAAACACTGTCGCCTGTAGCGTAGTTGGCTGGTGCAGGAGCGGGTTGCGGTGCTGCCACAGCAACTGGTTGAGTTCTCGTCACTGGCGCAGAGACTACTTGTGCTACTGTTCTAGACCTTAGCTTCTCACTTTTCTTGGGAATCCTTAGTTTTTGACCTGGAAAGATCAAGTCTGGACTCTCTATTTTTTTGTTCGCATCAAAAATGCGTTTATAGGTAGTTTTGTGCTTATTAGCAATTTTTACTAATGAGTCACCACTTTGTACTGTTACGATTTTCTGTTTACTTTTGCTTACTTTTTTAATTGTTTCAGCATGTGCTGATCCTGTGGTAGTACTAATAAAAAGTACACCCAATACTAGCATCGCTAGTAGTGCGAGTTTTCGCATAACACCTCCTCTTAATTGTTGCCCTTTTGTTTTTAGGTTATTTTTGTTTTAGAAATATGTTTCTAATTAATGTTTGTGTGTCCAGGGCTTTTTAATACAGCGTTCCACTCTCACTGACAAAAGACACAAAGACCAGCTTACATGACGTAAACTGAATGTCAATAGAGGGGGTGTGGATAACTATTTTTTACGAGGTTTGACTTCGTTGCGGCCCAAACTCTTCTTTGTCTCTGTATAAAGTGCGTGTTTTCGGGCTACTGGATCGTATTTTTTGATGCTTAATTTGTCCGGAGTATTTTGTTGATTCTTGTTGGTGTAATAATGACGATGACCTGAGAGTTCGCTCACAAGTCCAATAGTTTTTCGTTTACCTGTTTTTTTAGCCATGAAGTATAGATTAACAGATTAGATTGATATATTCAAGTATAAATTTTGGAGCCGACACTGGGATTTGAACCCAGGACCTCATCCTTACCATGGATGCGCTCTACCCCTGAGCTATGTCGGCATTAGCACCAGGCTTCCAATGCAGTGATCTGCATCAAAGACTGGGTCAGGTGTTTCTGCCATGATTATCTCGGCTTCTCTTCTTTCGAAAGCCACTATAGCTTGTTCGCTAGGTTCTACGAGCCATAAAGTATCGTGATCTCCATCGGACTTTGTTTCAATTGGTGTTTTTTGGATCGAAATTCTTTCCATGTATTGATTGTACCACTTAAAATCGATATGTATGGATGTTTTACCTCTGACCAGACAGGCGGGGCTATGTTGGCAAACCTAGTTCTAATTGCTTGAAGTGTTCATCCCTATTATACGTAATTTTTGGATCATGAGGTATGGGTTGGCAATAGAATAGTTCAGATAACGATATCCTACCCGCGCCAATTTTTACCCATGAATCTATTACTTTCTTGCTATATCTAGCTTCTTCCCACGATACTAATGCTACTTCTACTAGTCCAGGAATCACATGTTCTAATGTAGGTATTCCCAATGAGGGAATTGAATCTGAATATGCCTGAACAATATCTAGACATTCACCTGTTACGTCAGTTGTAATTGGCACAGCAACATTAAATCGTGCTTTGTGATGAATAACAACTTCTGAAACAACCATTACATACTTCATCTTACTATGTTTTGCTATGGTTCTAGCAACTTTTGAGCAATTATAACGATCTATTTTGATACAGGAGTCTCAGTAGTTACCCAGATGTCATCAGTTTTACATTCATATGTGAACTTATTGTACTCCTTAAAGTCTTTACCTGATTTGAGGTTGTTGGTAATTTCTGAGCGAACTTTGAGCATCGGTTTGTTGCATTTAGGACAATTCATGACTCTACTATAACAAAAGGACGCGGTTCTGACGTCCTTAATACTTTACAGAATTGGTGCAGGGTGTAGGACTCGAATTGATTTATCCGCTCGAGAGCTAAAGCATCTCGCTATAAATATTTATAACTCAAACAGTCCCCGACTGTTCTCGCCTGTCGGTTCGAATTTATTAATCAGGACCAACTAAAAAATCCCACAAATGCGGGATTCTATAGTTGGTGCAGGGTGTAGGATTCGAACCTACGAAGGCATAAGCCAGCAGATTTACAGTCTGCCGTGTTTGACCGCTTCACTAACCCTGCGTAAACGACCCGAGTTTCGGGTCGTCAACACTTCTCTGAACTCACCTCAAATGTTCTAGAATGCTCTCGCATGGCATTCTATATGTTTATCCTTCATAGCTTCAGCGACGAAGGATGGAGCCGCCTGTAGCCCTTCGGGCTGCAGTTGCTTCCTCGAAAACTTCTCTCCAGTAAACTAGTAGAAGTTTTCTGTGGAGCCGCCTGTAACATAAAGTTGCATACGTCTCTTTTGGAGCCGCCTGTCGGATTCGAACCGACGACCTACGGTTTACAAAACCGTCGCTCTAACCAACTGAGCTAAGGCGGCTCGTCAGAACCGACGGTCGACTTTCCGCTAACATTCTACGAATATTTGCCTTCAATCTCTAGTCGCTTCTTTTTCTTAGCCTTTCAATCGCTCGAGCCGAATAAATCGAATCGTTAGGTTGAAAAGCTAGGTTAAAACAGCGAAAAGTACCTGTAAATTTTATCAGAACAGGGGTTAAATAACAACTCTGCGTTTTGGACGAATAAGCTTTTTTGGTTTTGTTTTTGATACGGTCGCGCGGTCTAGTCTTCGACGAATACTTTTTGCTTGTTCGTGCATATCGTTATTTTCATAAGCCTGATGAAGATATTTTAATGATTCTTTTGTAGGCTCTAATTCTACGGCCTTTTCTAGCTCTGCAAACATGAGTTTATTATTGCCTAATTTTTCTTGGACTTTTGCGTATGCTACGTGTCTTGCCGCAAGATTATCTTCAAGTTTTAAAGCTTGCTCAAACGCAGTCGCGGCTTTTTCATAATTTTCTGTTTCGTAATAAATCAAACCTAGGTTGTGCAAACTAGACGGGCTAACTTCGATGCTCGAAGCAATTTCAAAACAATCTATGGCGTCTTTGTATTCTTTTTGTTTTGCATACAAGATTCCTAGACGGTTATAGGCAGCAGCGTTCTTTTTATCAATTTTAAGGATAGTCAATAAGGCTTTTTCTGCCCGAATTAGGCTATTATCTTTCATCCCTTGGTGGGCTATGCCCCATAATTGACCTAGTTTGTCGCTAAGTTTTCGCGGAAGTGGTGATAAATCCTCGTCTCGAATTGTAGCGCTCCGATAAGCGATAACTCCAAATCCTATAACAAATAATAGTTCTAACATCTGTACATGATTATACTATAGGTTCAAGAACAAGTCAGTTAGTATAATTTTGGTATTGCCATTTTTGGCCATCATTTGTTTTGCCTTATCAGCATTTTTAAGTATCTTATGCCAGCGTTTAACTTGCTCCGGTTTTGCTGCTGACTTCATCGCTGATCGGGCAATTAGTATTAGCGAATCTATAATCTCGGATGAAACTTGTTTGTCTTTTGACAGTTCGTTAATTTTAACTAATCTATCAAACTCACTGTTTGACAGAATATCTTTTGCTTTAGATATTGATTTCTCGAATTTAGATTCATTCTTTTCTAGTATGTCGCTAATGATTTCCGGCCTGTTAGATCCCAGTAAGATCGCTCGTTCAACCTGTGTATTGTCGAAACCTTTATTAGTAAAGTGCTTTAAAAGTTGATCTTTGGTGGGAGGTAAAAGCTCTATTGTTACTGCTCTTGAGCTTACAGTACCCAGTAGATTATTTTGATCATTAACAATTAAGATTAGTATTGTGTCTTTTGGAGGCTCTTCTAATGTTTTTAGCAGTGCATTTTGGGCTTCGTCACCCAAAATATCTGCTTTTTCAATTATTACAATTCTAGAGATTCTTTTATTGCTAGGGATTTTAAGTTTAGTTAGTTCTTGCAGTTCTCTAACTTGTTCTATACCAAGTTTGTTATCAATTGGCATGATTTTGTGTAAGTACGGATAAGTATTTATATCAGACGTTTCGAGGATAGACAGTGAAATATATTCAGTTAATTGATTTTTTCCTGAGCCGTCAGGACCAGAAATAATTAGAGCGTGTGACGGATTTTTAATAAAATCATCAACTTGATTTTTGGTGCGAGGATTTACTAGAGGTTGCGTCATATATCCATTATATCTGTAAATTCGGACGGCAGTTTGGACTCAAAAGTCGTTGTTTTTCCTTCCGGCAAGTTTATTGTTAAGTCTTTTGCATGAAGCAGAATTCTATTAAATGGCTTGCCGCCGTAGAGGTCGTCGCCAACAATTGGGTGCTTTTGGTGTGATAAATGGACTCTTAATTGATGAGTTCTGCCGGTTTTTGGGGTTAGTTTTAGCATTGAATAGTTATTGTGTTGTTTTAGTACCTTATAGCTGGTGACTGCATTTTTACCACTTGTTTTCACACAGAATGCTTTGGGATTTTTAACATCTCTGGCAATCGGCATATCAATTACGGCTTCGCTCGGGGTAATCTCTCCTTCGATAATTGCGATATATTTTTTGACTGTTTTTCTCTCGGCAAATTGCTTTTGCAGGTAATCCAGTGACTTTTGGTTTTTTGCGCAAATAATTACACCTGAAGTGCCTCTATCTAGTCGATGCACAATACCTGCCCGTTCGCTGTCTATATCCGTTATCTTTTCTCTGATAAAAGTCGCTACAGTTGCCTCAGGATTAAATGCACCTTTACTATGCGTTAAAATGCCCGAGGGCTTATCAATAACAACGCAGTTTTCGTCCTCATACAAAATCGGTAGATCGATTGTTGGAATTTCATCCAAATCTCTAGGATCAAAATATACAGTTATTTCATCATCTAGCTTTGTTTTATATTTACTAGAACAAGGTTTTTTATTAACTAATACTTTTTCGTCGTTAATTAGTTTTGCGATAGAACTTCTACTTAATTCGGGGATTTTTGAGACTAAAAACAAATCAAGCCGTGTATTCTCATTCTGATCAACTATGATTTTCTGCATACTAAATACGGAGACCGACGGCTTCTTGGACTTTGTGTAGGGTTTGGTTTGCGACTATGTTCATGGCTTTTTCTGACTCTTCTAGCTTATCCATTAGTGCTTTTTCATCAACTTGCGTTAATTTTGTTTGGAAATTTGTTAAGAAGTTTTTTACAGCTTCTGCAACATCTTGTTTTAGCGGGCCGTATTGTGTTTGGCCTTTGTATTTTGCGACAGTGTCTTTTATTGGTGTATCGGTAAGTGCACTTAAGATATCTAGTAGATTACTAATTCCTGGTTGCTTATTAAAATCATAGTTAATCTCACCTAGACTATCAGTCGTGGCGCTCATAATCTTTTTTGCACCTGTCTCAGGGCTATCACCTAAGAAAATCACTCCTTTACCTGTTTCGTCAGATTTGCTCATTTTTTTAGAAGGATCAAGCAAATCCCTGACGCGTAATCTTTCGTCTTGAGTCGCAAAGGCAATTTGATCTTTCTCGGCCTCTGGCAGTACAAATAATTCTCGGTTGAACTTGTTGTTCATGCGAATTGCAATATCTCGAGCTAGTTCTACGTGCTGCGTCTGGTCGGCCCCTACCGGAACGTATTTTGCACCGTAAAGCAAAATATCCGCTGCCATAAGAACCGGATAGTCAAAAAGTCCAACAGAAACGGAATCTGATTTCGCACTCTTTTCTTTAAACTGAGTCATCCTCTGAAGCTCGCCCATATAGGTAAAACAGTTCAAAATTACGGTTAATTCGCTATGGGCGGATACTCGACTCTGACGGTATATATATGTATCAGGATGAGTTATATCTAGTCCTGATGCTGTAAATAACTTTAGATTATGTATTGATTGCTCGTATAGCTTACTGTGGTCGATAGGCGTAGTAAAACTGTGCAAGTCAGGGATAAACATATTCAACTGATAGGTTTCTCCATATTTCTTTTGCATCTGCGCCATAGGTAACATCGCCCCTAGGTAGCTACCGAGGTGCAAGTCGTTATTTGCCCGAAGGCCTGTCAAAATTACTGGCTTGTCCTGAACTTGTTGAAGTGGTTTGCTCATAACTTTCTCCTATTATATATTATTTACGTCCTAGTTATTAACTTCTAGGCTTTCCTCAGTAGCTTAAAGAAATGTTGTTTAAATTTATTTTCGATAATTCTTGTTGCTACTTCTATATTATATTTTTGTGGTTTGTTCTTTCTTTTTTCAATGACTGTCATTCCTGAAGTATGCTTACCAGATGTTTCGACGACTATATCCATTGGTTTTATAGTGTAGACTCTTGGGTTTAATAGGTAGTAGGCTGCTATAGGATCAGGCAATAGCGCCCCGTTGATTCCCTCTTCGGCCTTAAGTCCAGATATGAATGGTTTCATCATTTTCTTAACAGGCTTATGCAGGCTTGTTCCTTTGAGCTTGTCGAAGTCTTTCAGCGGGAAAACAATGTCTCTACATATATCAAACGGAATGAGCGTTTTTTTCACATTTGCACTAAACACGATATGGGCAGCTTCTGGGTCAACGAATATATTGAACTCGGCGACACGGTTTTTGTTACCAACGCCATCAACAACACCGCCCATAATGACCAGTCCCTTAACAAGCGTCGGAAGATCTGGGTCAGCCTCGAATGCTTTTGCAATATTGGTTAGTGGCCCCAGTGTCAGGATTGTTACTTCGTAAGGGTGAGCTCGAACTAGCTCGATAAGCTTATTGACAGCATTATTGGTGAGTGTATAGCTAGTTCTAGATGTATCGGCACCATCAAGACCACTATGTCCGTGAACAACCGCTTGGACGAGCTGTCTCTTGAGAGGTTTAGCTGCGCCTGAAAAAATAGGAATATCGCGTCTTCCTAACAGATCAAGCGCAAACGCGGTATTACGGGTAGCATTTTCAAGCGTTGAATTACCGGCAACCGTAGTTATGCCCAACACATCGAACTGTTTGGACTTGAGTAACATCAGCATCGCTAAGACATCGTCATGCCCAGCGTCAGTATCAAAAATAAGCATTGTATCGTTTCCTTCCTCCCAGACTTTCTCTATCCACCGGTTTAGCTAAGTAGCAGAAGACGGGAGAGTAATCTTTGTCGCCACATAGCACAGGATGAACAACGGGCTCCTCTAGGTTCAAACCCAGTGTTGCACTATCTATTGGCTCAAGATTCTTGAGTTGTGCTATAGCATCTTCGGGTATGTCTGCTCTGGTTAAGCGCGAAAATACTTCATGGTATTGATGTGGGAACAGATCGCCTAAGCCTCGTCTTGAGTAAGCGTATTTACGGCCACCTGTTAGGGTCGAAGGAGTTAGGCCTAATCGCTCGAGGTATGCTTCGATAATTGAAACCCCTTCTTGCGTTGACTGTTCGTCCGTGTGAGCTCCTATCTCAATGCCTATACCACACTTAGTAAAATCAACCATTGCGCATGGTTCAGTAGCTTCAAATAGAACAATATCCTGAACCGGCGCAAGCTCAGCAAGATCAAGTCTTGATCTATCCCTTGAGCCCAAAATTGTAAAAGGTGGTCCGTCTGGAGCAGTGTGCAGATCAACTACAAAATCCGCATCATCAACTAACCCAAGTACTTGAGAGGCTAATCTTGCCTCTCGACTTGGGGAAGATGGATCACCAGGAAAAGCTCTATTTAAGTCTTCGTCTAAGAATCTTTTATTCTGCTCCAAGGCAGGGGGGTTTGAGACAATAAGTCTTACTGTCCCCGTTACTAACTCGGATCCGTCAAAATTTTCCGCAAACTGATTAGCTGCTTCTACTGGTTGATATTCGTTGCCATGTGTTCCTGTGTTGATGACGACGATAGGGTTACCTTCGCCAACTTCATAGATAATTTCTGGGTTACTCATAAACTTCTCCTATATGTGCGGAATGTATCCGCAAGATTAGTTACTTGTAGGCCTTCGTATCCAGGCACATCGTACTGAGAGACAAGGCACGTTTTCATACCAGACCTTTCTGCTGGTACAATATCTCTTGTTAGACTATCACCCACACTCAGCACTCTATTAGGATCTACCTCGAAATAGTCAGCGATGCTCTTGAAAGCCTCATCGGCCTGCACGATTTTCGGGGGACCGGATTCTTTGGTGTAGGGAACGTACAGGTCAAAATCAGAATCTGGGTCGAAGCCGCATGCTTTTAGTGTCTGCCTCGATAGACTTTCAGGCGAATCGGTCATAGCTACAACTTTCTTGCCTTTGGCTCGTAGTAATTTAACTAGCTTGGCACTCAAGCCATCATCACCAAATTGACCATCAATCTTGATCTGGGACATAGCATCGTAAAGCAGCTCGAAGTCAGGGCTAGGATTCCCGTATTGTGGAAAGTAATCCCCAACAGCTCCTGAAAACAAGGCTTGTTCGCCACCACCAAAGTTTTCCCTGAAAAAGTCCGCAACTTTTGTAGCTTCTTCTAGGTTAACGCCAAGATAGTTAGCAATGGCCAAGTTTACAGCTTCTGAGTATTGTTCGTAGAAGTCTTGGTTTTTAGGGCGAATCAAGGTGTTATCGATATCCAAGACCACCACATCTATGTTTGGAAGCATGTCTTTCTGCGTTGCTTCGCCGTAGAGTCTTGTTGTGTTCTCCATAGACCCATCGCTCATATTTTCTACAGCAGCTCTAAAACATGCTCGAAGATAGGCTCTGTTCACAGTACGAGCATCCACATCAAGTGCGTCAGGCAGATGCGCATAATCTCTCGCGAAGTTGGCCAAAGCAACGGTCATCGCCACGTACTTTGTCTTCATATGATCCTGGGCCTGGATGACCGCATTATTGGCTGTCATGATGTCTTCCAGGGTATTTGGAATCAGCAATCCATCTGATGACATAGCTTCTGCCTCTTCGGCTTCCATGAAGTCAATTGGTTCGATTAAATACGGTCCACTTGATTGGCCATCAACTAAGAATGATGCCATCGTTACAAATGGTGGTGGCGCTACTTCATCCAGCATGATTAACTCCTTTAGATCAGGAGCAGCATAGTAAGCTTTAGGGTCTAAGATCTCAGCAGGGAGCTCTTCAACCGGAGCAGTAACTCCACAAAACGCTACGCTATTACCGTAGTCTTGGATACCTTTAGTCTGTAGTACACGCAAGGTTTCAATGATTGTTGTCGGGTGAACATTATGGTTCACGCCAACTAGAGCGTTAACTTTATCGCTGCTGGCATGCGGAACCGCCAAAGGCCCGATAGCGTGATTGACTGTTTCTCCCTTAAGAATATGGGATATGGTGTGCAGGGTTCTTACGCTATGACAACTCGTCATAAGCATTCCAGATATGCCTAGTGCCAGTTCCATAGTTGCGGCATCCTCCATATCGGATCTTGCGCCCAAAGCTTCTATAGCTGATTGGCCAGCTGCTTTGGATGTATTGGGGTAAGAGTGATGCTTATGAACAGCCACGAGTCCAGCCAATGCTATTGAAGCAAGCGTAGAGGTACTAAATAGTTTTGACTGCTCCCCGTGAGAGGGTATACCCCTATCACCGCCCATACCGCCAACAATGAATGTCGGGGTTTCGCTAGGGGATGCTACTCGAGCCACGGTATCTAGCTCTAAAGTAGCGGCTACCATTCCAGCAATTTCCTGTGGTTCAAAACCGATCAGGCTCTCACGAGTTGACATGCCTTGAAGCAATGAAACCGCCTGAAGACGCAAAGTTTCCGGCTCACCAATACCTGCTAGCTCAGGCTCAAAAGCCTTGTGTAGCTCTCTGTTGCTTGTTAGGCATACGAAGGTCGCTAGGCTAAAAGCCTCTTCATAGGTTAGGGCACCAGGGCTTTTCACCTTGGCATCTAGTCCATGAAATCCGAGTTCTCGCAGTGGTTCTAGGTCTGGTTCGTGCTCAGCTAGCTTTAGGGCAAGATTGTTTTCATAGCTCTCGTTACGTGCAAAGCCATTTAAAGTATCTGTACTGTCGTGAGGTTCTCCGTCGATAACTTGCTCGTACGGATATCCTCTTAAGCGTATGGCTGCAATTTCAGGCGAGCCAAACCAACCCCCGTCGTTCAAGTGCTTCAGTTGCTGTATGTAATTGTTCTGTTGTTATAGTTTGCATGATATTTTCTCCTTAAATCTTATTGTTTTGAAAATTGTTCTACGCAGCTAGCTGCTAATTGATTTATGTGTCTGGTTCGTTCTACTTGTTCATGAATATTTAATGGTGGGTCAACTTCGGGCCTATGATTACTGCTTATAGTCGCTGCAATATTTGGTACTAAATCTGATTCTTTAATTACTCCTTGATCTAGAGCAATTAGCAATCTACTCGGGATTGATTCTATCTGGTCCGGTAGACCTGCCGTTACTCTCTCTGGATTATGCTCTGGTCTTATCATGATTATTCTCCTTTACTATTAAAAAACCGCCTTGGTGGCGGTTAATATTTCTTGATAGTTTGTTATTTTATAGACAATACGAAGTTTGCCGCCATGAATATTTGGAGGTAAACCAATAAGTTGTGTTGTTTATAATGTTTTGAAACATAACCATAAGACAATACAGCTTCATATATAATTTGTCAAGTATTATCAATCATGTCAGAAATTTTGTAAATATAATTCAAAAACTATTACTTTGTATCGCCAAAGTAATACAAAACTCTTGGCTTTTCGTTTGTCTTTATATAACTTCTAGTTAAAGATAACAACAGACTGCGAAACTTGTTAGTAATATGCCACTCAGGCATACTACTAACTTCAAACAGTCCTCGCCTTTTTTGTTGTTACTTTAACGAAGTTATTCAGGACAAGCCGGATGCCAACAATATGTAATACTCATCGTTTATCTGGCCAACGACCAGACTAACGTTGCGGGGTTGTTTTTTGTGTTGGGCATCGGCTTTTTCCTGATGACTCAGGTCAAACAAACAACTATCAGGCGAGGACTGTCTGACCCCGCACCTTTTGTCTAAGCAATAGGTGCGGGGGAGTTCCGCAGACTGTTGTTTGTCTTGACTAGTGAGTTAGTCAAGAAAAAACGTTAAGCCCGAGCTTTTGTCATACTTTTGGCGGTCAAAAGTATTGAAACTGCGAAAATGTTATTTTACTCAAAAATTTGAAAATTATCGTTTTGTGAACTGTCTTTGTTTACGAGCGCCCTTGAGTCCGAACTTCTTACGTTCTTTCTCTCTTGGATCGCGACCGAGTAGGTCTGCACGACGCAATGTGCTTCTAAGATCTTCGTTCATAACTGCAAGTGCTTTTGAAATACCTAGGATAATGGCATCAGCTTGTCCACTGTGTCCTCCACCAATAACTTTAACGCTAACATCAAACTTATTAACTAGATCAACCGCAGTAAATGGTTTTGTTAGTTCATTTAGCAAATTTTTACTATTAGCGAAATAATCTTCAGCTGTGTGATCATTGATAATGAATTTTCCGCTACCGCCCGAAATCCTGACTCGTGCTGAGGCACTTTTTCTTCGTCCTAAACCATAGAAATATGCGTTTTTTATAGCCATTATTTACCTTCCTTAAGATTTAGCGTTGTTGGCTGTTGTGCGGTGTTATCGTGCTCAGGTCCAGCGTACACTTTTAATCGTTTTATTCTAGGGTCTTGTAACTTGTTTTTAGGTAGCATTCCGCGTACCGAGTATATAATTACGTTTCTCGAATCCTTATCGATTTGCTCTTGAAGGCTAGACTCTTTAAGATTTCCAGGGAAGCCACTATGTCGATAATAAGTCTTTTTGTTAAGTTTATCGCCAGTAACTACTAATTTATCTGAGTTTATTACTACTACATAGTCGCCACAATCAACGTGAGGGCTAAATATAGGTTTATCTTTGCCTGTGAGTTTTGTCGCAATAACAGTTGATAATCTACCTAAAGTTAAATCAGAAGCATCAACCAGCCACCATTTGCGTTCTACATCGGTATTTTTGGCACTATAAGTTTTCATCTATTTTTTCTCCGCCTTAACTGGTTTTTTTGCTACTGTCATTTTTGTAGCGACTTTTTTCGTTTGTGATGTCTCACTTGGTTTACTTAAAGATTTTTTTGCAGACTCTTCGGCAGTAATCTGCTTAAGTTCGTCAACAAAACTAATTCTAGCAAGTTGGGCATTATCGCCACGCCTAGAAGTAGTTTTTACAATCCTAAGGTGTCCGCTGGTTCGGCCGGTTAGTTGGGGTGCAATACCATCAACAAGCTTGTGTGATGCTTCTTTGGTCTGAAGGTGCGCAATAATGTATCGTCGATTAGCTAACCCGCCTTTTTTTGCCTTGGTTATTAGCTTTTCTACGTACGGATTAACTTCTTTAGCTTTCTCTAGGGTTGTTTCAATCGATTCATGGATAATCAAAGAATCAGCCAATGACTTAATAAGAGATTTACGCTGATCGCGCTCTCTGCCAAACTTTCTTCCCTGATATCCGTGTCGATGCATATTACAGCTCCAGTTCCGCCATTTTATCTTTCACTTCATCTAGTGCTTTTGATCCAAAGCCTTTTAGCTCTCGTAATTCAATGTCGCTAAGACTAAATAGGTCTTTTAAGGTATGGATATCATTATTTACAAGTGCGTTGGTTGTTCGGGCTGATAGGTTGAGGTCTTCGATTGGGGTCATTAGTTCTGTTTGTTCTTCAACTGCGTTTTCAACTTCTGGCTCAGCAGTAATTGGTGCTGCCGCTTTAACACGAGTCTGGCCAGCTAGAGCAGTATATTGATTAACTAAAATAGCAGCCGCTTCTTCAAACGCATCGCTTGGAGATATAGAACCGTCAGTGTCTACATCAATTATTAGCTTGTCTAGGTCAGTCATTTGGCCAACACGAGTATGCTCAACTTTATATCGAACCCTCTGTACTGGTCCAAAGATTGCATCAATTGCGATCATATCACTTGGTTTTCGTAGTGCCCCTTCTTCGATTGGACGGTAGCCTCTACCTGTTTCGACAACTATGTCGGCAACAAAAGAACCTTTAGAATCGTCAATCGTGCATATAACGTGCTTAGGATTGACAATTTCGACATCTGCGTTAACTTCAATATCTTTTGCGGTAACTGTCCCGCTACCTTTTTTCACGATCCTTAACGTCTGAGGCTCTTCACTAAATACTTTGAAATTGACGCCTTTGAGGTTCTGCATGATATCAACAGCATCTTCTTTGATACCTGGAACTCCGGTGAATTCATGAGTTACACCTTCAATTTTAAATGCTGTGATAGATGCTCCTGAAATACTAGATAACAGTACTCGACGAAGGCTATTCCCTAGAGTCATACCATATCCAGTATGAAGTGGTTCAATGACGAACGTTGCACTTGTTTTGCTATGGTCGTCTACGGTGACTACTCCTGGTGTATAAATTGATTTTGACATTTGACTGCTCACCTCCCTTATCGTGAGTAATACTCTACTATTAATTGCTCGTTAATATCTGGTTCGGCTTCTTCGCGCGGCGGGAGGGCCGTAACAGATACTTCAAGTTTCTTTCTATTAACTTTTAACCAACTGATCGATCCTTCTGCTCCTGCAGGACTAAGATCATCAATTAGTTTAAAGTACTCGGATTTTTTGCTCTTATCGCGAACGCTCAAAACGTCGCCTGGGTTGATTCTTATTGAAGGAATATCAAATCTTTTACCGTTTAACTCAAAATGACCATGGGTGACGAGTTGTCTAGCGGCTCTACGGCTTGTTGCAAAACTTGATCGGTAAACAACATTATCAGCACGCTGTTCTAGATATTTTAGAAGCGTTTCGCCGGATTGGCCTTTAGTTGCGCTAGCTTCTTTCATTAATTTTCTGAATTGTTTTTCTAATAGCCCATATAGTCTTTTAACTTTTTGCTTTTCTCTTAGTTGCAGAGAATACTGGCTATCTTTATTTCGAGCACGATAATTTGGTGCTTTACCAGGTAGTGAAGTTTTCTTTACTAGGGCTTTATGTGCTTTTGGATGCAAAGCATAGCCTTCTCTCCTACTCTGTTTTACAATACTGCTTCTATCTCGGGCCATCTATACTCTCCGTGCTTTCTTTGGTCTAACGCCACCATGTGGTACACCAGTAACGTCTGCTATACTTTCAGCTTTTATGTTCGCGTTTATCAAAGTCCTAATTGCGGCTTCTCGCCCAAGACCTACTCCTTTTACAAAAATATCAACTTTAGACAGTCCAAAATTCTGTTTTGCACTGTTGGCAGCCTTCTCAGCAGCGATTTGGGCAGCGTAGGCTGTGCCTTTTTTCGATCCTCTAAACCCACATGCTCCTGCACTGCTATATGTCAAAGCGTTACCTTTAGAGTCAGTAAAAGTAATAATTGTATTATTAAAAGTTGCGAGAATATGCATTTGACCGTAAGGTACAGTTCGTTTAACTTTTTTTCGCTTTACTGATTTAGTAACGACTTTATCAGTATCAAGCGTTTCAGCTACTTCTGGAGCTTTTGATTCAATAATTGGGTTATCTTCTTTCATAAATTACCTATGTTTTTGTCGCTGCCTTAACTTTAGTACCGCCTACAGTTACTTTTTTACCTCTACGAGTCCTGGCGTTTGTTCTTGTTCGTTGACCTCTACTAGGCAGGCTTCGTTGATGCCTTAGACCTCTGTAGGATCCAATATCTTTAAGCCGTTTAATATTTGTTGTAACAACTCGTTGTAAATCACCTTCAACTGAGTATTGCTCATTAATAATGTCTTGAATTTTAGATATTTCACTATCTGTTAAATCTTTGACTCTGATCGTTGGATCAATCTTTGCTTTAACTAAAATATCGTGGCTAGACTTTCTGCCGATTCCGTATACGTAAGTTAACGCAATTTCTATTTGCTTATCAGTAGGAATCGTAACTCCAGATATTCGAGCCATATTTAACCTTGCCTCTGTTTATGTTTAGGCTTTAGTTTATTTATAATATAGACACGGCCTTTACGACGAACTATCTTATCGTCTGGACTTATCTTTTTAACACTTGCACGCACTTTCATCCCGTTAGATTTTCCTCTCTTAATTGGGTTATCGTTTAGCTATAAACGATCGATGCGGATCCTACTTCGCTAAAGCTACGAAGGACACACTGCTTTAATATTACGTTTTGCGATAGGTGATTCTTCCCTTAGTTAGGTCGTAAGGGGTCAACTCGACCGTCACGCTGTCACCTGGCACAATGCGGATAAAATATTTCCTCATTTTACCGGCGACGTGAGCTATAATTTGATGACCATTCTCTAGTTCTACCTTGAACTGAGCGCCAGGAAGCGTCTCTACTATTTTACCTTCTAGTTCAATAACTTCCTTTTGTTTAGTCATAAATATAACAAGAGGTAATTATAGCCTACTTCTTATCTGTTTGTAAAGGGTTATTTTTTTGATTTTTTTCGTCCACGAAATCGCAATCTTCTCCCCCCTGTTGCGGCACTTGCAGGATCAGAAGTATCGTAAAAGAAATCAGGTTGATCATATTGGTCGTAAGTTACCATTAATGCTCGAGATTCAATCTGTCGAAGTGTCTCAAGTGCCACAGCCACTAAAATCAGAATACTTGTCCCTTGCAATGCGATACTCGTATTTATAAAGGCTTGTAGTATTATCGGGAAAACGGCCAACGCTCCAAGGCTTAAGGCGCCGAATAAGGTTAATTTGTTGACCATTTTTGATAGGTATTTTTCAGTTTGCTTACCTGATCTAACTCCTGAGAAGAATCCACCTTGTTTTTGAAGGTTCTCGGCTATTTCTTGAGAGTTGAAGGTGATATTTGTATAGAAAAACGTAAATGCAAACACTAAGGTAAAATATACAATTGGATATATGTATGGTTGCAGGCCACCTGCGGCGAAGGACTGAGGGGTTGGTTGTTGGAACCATTGAGTCAAATTAAGCCCTAAAGATTGGATATTTGGATTGCTCGATGAACTCATCAATTGTCCTGCGAAGCTAGGGACACTTAAGAACGCTACAGCGAATATAATAGGTATGACTCCAGCTGTAATGAGTTTTATTGGCAAAGTGGTCTGGACGCCTCCATAGGCCCTATTTCCCTGTACTCGTTTAGCATAATGAATAGTAAGGTTCCTGGAAGCTTCGTTGAGCTTGACTACTAGTACTGTAACTAAAATTACGGTTCCAGCAATAAGTAAGGCGTATAGTAACGCATCGGTATCAATCGGTAAGGTAAAACCAAGTACATTTGTCTTGGCGCCTTCTTTAAATATTGCATTTGCAATGGATGATATAGTGCTAGGTAATCGGCTAACAATACCAACGGTAATCACTAGTGAGATACCATTTCCGATACCTTCTTCTGTAATTAATTCGCCTAACCACATTAGTAGCATAGAGCCACCAGTTAACGCAGTAACCATCAAGGCCCACTGAGCAATCGAAGTGTTGGCAGTGATGTCGCCAAGACCACCGATCTGACTAGCGGTCTGTCTTACCAAGAATATTGTTCCAATTGATTGAATGACTGCAAGCGGCAGAGCTAACATTCTAGTATATTGATTAATCTTTTTTCGCCCGTACTCGCCTTCTTTATTTAAAGTTTCAAGCTTTGGTATTGCCTTAGTTAATAACTGCATAATGATTGATGCGTTAATGTAAGGCCCAAGACCAACTAGCATAATGGAGAATTTTGCTAAAGCTCCACCAGATAAAACATCTATAAAGCTAAGTAGTTGAGGAGTATCTTTGGAAGCAAATAGAGTCTCTAATATTTGCTTTAAAGTGGCCCCGTCGGCTAATGGTATGGGAATATGTGCGAGTATTCTAAAAATAAATAGCATTCCGAGAACGGCAAAAATCCGTTTTCGCATATCCTTGTTCTTAAAAGACAGCCATATTGTTTTCCAGCTCATAAAACCCTCAATTAGTTATTACTATATATAATACTGTATTTCGTAGCTTTAAACTTTTTCTTTTTTACTACGTTTTGGATTATCGATTTTCTTAAAACTGCCACCGGCTTTTTCTAATTGTTTTAAGGCCCCGCTTGATATAGCTTGAAGTTCAATTGACATCTTTGGAATATCTTTTTTAGCGGATAAAACTTTTATAGGAAGGTAAACATCGTCTACTAATCTTGTCTCAAAAACTGCTTGGTTAGTTATTTTTCCTTTTATTAGGCTCAATTTGTCCAGTGTAATAGCGATTGGTTTTGTACGATGAGATGTAAAACCACGTTTTTTCGGCATTTTTTGCATTAACGTAGTTTGGCCACCTTCGAATCCTATCCTTACGCCACCACCAGTTCTAGAGTTTTGACCTTTTGTTCCACGACCAGCCGTTTTACCGGCGCCAGAACCAATACCCCGACC
This sequence comes from uncultured Candidatus Saccharibacteria bacterium, assembly GCA_964510945.1. Taxonomy (GTDB): domain Bacteria; phylum Patescibacteriota; class Saccharimonadia; order Saccharimonadales; family JAGQNJ01; genus DAISWO01. The sequence continues at coordinate 145,547 of CAZEED010000001.1, read as the reverse complement.
CTTTCGGCGGGTTTTTTTATAGCTTTTTAGCTCTAACTCGTTATATTTCATACTTTGGCCTCATCTAATGCTTTAGCTTTTTCTGATAATTTTGTGGTCTTTTTTACGGATTTAGGCTTATCGGATGTCGTTACCCAATTTTTCATAGGCTCGATTGCTTTAAGTGCTTCAACTGTCGCATAAGCAATATTAATCTTATTACTTGAACCTAGTGACTTAGATAGAGCATTTTTAATACCAGCTACTTCTAGAACGACTCGCACAACTCCACCAGCTATTAGACCTGTACCTGGGCTTGCCGGCTTTACTAGGATTTTTGCACCACTAACTTTTGCTTGTGATTCATGAGGGATTGTATCGTTATATAGGCTTATCTGAACCATATTCTTTTTAGCAACGTCAGTTGCTTTGGTTACTGCTGTTGTAACGTCTGCGCCTTTAGAAGTCCCTACACCGATTTTCCCTTTGTGATCGCCTACAATGACTAGAGCACGAAATCTGAATCGACGTCCACCTTTTACAACTCTAGCAACTCTATCTATGTGCACCATTCGTTCGTCAAATTGTTTTTCTTCAAAAACATTTTTTCTATCTGTCTGTTTCTGGTACATCTAGAACTCCAATCCTTCTTTTCTTGCTGCATCCGCAAGAGCTTTAATACGTCCATGATATAACTTACCGTTACGGTCAAACACTACAGTCTTAATCTTTTTTGCTTTAGCTTTTTTAGCAATTTCAGTGCCGGCTAACACTGCTTTGTCTGTTAGGCTCTTGTTCTTTTCTTTGTATGTGTTCAATTCCACTAAAGTAGTATGTTTGCTATCGTCAATCAATTGAATCGTAATATTCTTGTTACTAATATGAACGCTCATTCGAGGTCTTTCTGTCGTTCCAGAAATCTTCTTTCGAATTCGAGCTTTTCGTCTAAACAAATTAGTTTGTTTTTTAAATAATCTATTCATAATCTTACCTATTCTTTACCTGACTTACCGCTTTTTCGTAGAATTCTTTCGCCTACGTAGCTGATACCTTTACCTTTATATGGCTCAGGTTTCTTAAAAGATCGGATTTCTGCGGCCGTTTGACCAACTTGTTGCTTGCTAATGCCTTCAACTGTTATTTTGTTCTGCTCAACTGATACATTGATGCCTTCAGGGAATTTATATTCAATTTCATGAGAAAATCCGACTTTTAGTTTTAGTACATTGCCAGATACGGCTACTCTAAAACCTACTCCCGTAACTTCTAGTTCTTTTTTGAATCCTTCAGTTACACCAATGACCATATTATTGATTAAGCTTCGCATTAGGCCGTGGTTGGATTTGTCAATTTTACTGTCAGAATTTCTTGTAATTGTTATAAGGTTATCTTTTTGTTCGATTTTAACTCCAACAAGAACGTTTTCTGTTAATTCACCTTTTGGACCATTAACCTTAATAATGCCATTATCAACAGACACTGTCACATTACTAGGTACATTTATTGGTAATTTGCCTATTCTACTCATAATTAATATACCTTACAGATCAACTCTCCGCCTAAAGCCTGAGCTCTAGCTTGCTTATCCGTGACCAGCCCTTTCGATGTTGAGACTATCACAATTCCTCTACCATGTTTTACTTTAGGAATGTCCTTTGATTTTACATACATTCGGCGTCCAGGCTTACTAATCCTCGAGATGTGCGTAATTCTTGCATTTTCACTTGGGGTATTGATAGTAACTTTCAAAACTTTACCTACTCCAAGCGAGATTTCTTCGTACTTTGAGATAAAATTATTATCTACAAGAACTTGAAGGACAGCCTTTTTCAACTTTGAATGAGGAACCATAATCTCTGTTTTATGGACTAAAATAGCGTTCCTGATACGACTGAGCATATCAGCGATTGGATCAGTTGAAGTACTGCCTACGATTTTCATATTATTACCAACTTGATTTTGTGACACCAGGTATCTCCCCTTTGTTTGCATGTTCTCTGAACGATATTCTTGAAAGTCCAAAAGTTCTCATATAACCTCGAGATCGACCAGTCTCAAGACAACGGTTATTCCATCGCGAAGGAGATGAATTTTTCGGTAATCTAGCAAGTCCTTCTTGATCTCCAACAGATTTCAACTCAGCTCGTTTTGCAGCATATTTCATTATCATCTTTTGACGCTTTAAATCTCTTGCAATCATTGATTTTTTTGCCATTGCTAGTTCTCCTTTCCTTTATCATTATCTGACTCTTTTTCAAACGGCAGACCAAATTTCTCTAGTAGCGCCTTGCAATGTTCTTTTTCTAAAGAATTAGTAACTATAACTGCTTGAAGACCATGAGTCATTGGACTATCTTCGAAGGTAATTTCAGGAAAAACAGTTTGATCAACTATTCCGATACTGTAATTTCCCTGTTTATCAAAAGATTTCAGGCTTAAACCATGAAAATCTCGAAGTCGTGGTAGTACTATGTTGATTAATCGATCTAAAAATTCGTACATCTTGTCACCTCTAAGCGTTACTTTGAGGCCAATTTTGTTACCTTCTCGGAGCTTAAAGCCGGCAACAGAGATTTTAGCTAAAGTCTGAACTGGTGTTTGACCAGTAATTTTCTTTAGTGTAGTAGTCGCAACTTCCATAGCTTTTTTATCATCCTTAGCTTTACCAAGGCCAATATTTAACACAATTTTTTCTAGCTTAGGAACTTCGTTTATATTGCTCAGCTTTAGTTCGTCCATTAACTGTTTTCTAATCTCAGTTTGATACTGAGCTTTAAGTCGTACAGGCATTTTGGAGTTTGTCCTTACGTCGGTCATTTCTTAACTCCTTTGCTTCCTGTAGCTTTGGTAGACAATTTGACTTTGGATACCCATATCGGTTGAGTTAATTCGATAATTCCACCTTGTGGGTATTTTTTGTTTGGCTTTTTTTGATGTTTTTTAACAATATTGATACCTTCAACTGTAACTTTGTTAAGTTTTGGATGAGTTTTGACAACTTTGCCTTTTTTGCCTTTGTATTTGCCAGAAATAACTTCCACAGTATCGTTAAGCTTCAATTTGATCTTGTATACTTGTTCATTCATTACAGTACCTCCGGTGCGAGAGAAACAATTTTACTGTAGCCCATTTCACGAAGTTCTCTTGGTACGGGACCAAATATTCTAGTGGCTTTAGGTAGTTTGTCGTCTCCAATTATGATCGCGGCATTATCGTCAAATTTGATTGACGATCCGTCTCTACGGTTGATTACGTATTTCGTGCGTACCACAACAGCCCTAACAACGGACTTTTTCTTCACGTTTCCAGATGGACTAGCGTCTTTTACTGTCGCAACGATAACGTCACCTACCCGTGCGTATCTTTTACGGCTACCACCAAGAACACGTATGCAGAGAATCTCTTTTGCACCGCTGTTGTCACACACAACTAGTCTAGATTCTTGTTGTATCACTTTTCGTCCCCTTTGTCATCGCTAGTCAATTGAAGAACCGGACGCTCAACGATTTTATCTAGCTTAAATGACTTGCGTGAACTAATTGGCCTAGTTTCTGAAATAATTACTTTGTCTCCAATTTTTGCTTCGTTTTTTTCATCATGCGCCATTATTTTATTAGTCTCTGTAAATTGCTTTCGATAAATTGGATGAGTTTTCTTAACAGAAATAGTCACGACTATAGTTTTGTCGGCTTTATCACTTGTTACGATACCGGTAAATTGTTTTGCCATTATTTCGTCTCCTTCACTAGCTCTTCGCCTAACACGGTCAGTATTCTAGCTAATTCTTTTCGTTTATTTCGTATTCCTCTAGTGTTCTGGATTTCTCCTAGTGCATATTGACGTCTCATATCAGCAATCTCTTCTCTAATTTTCGTGGATTGCTCTGTCAGACTCTTTGTAGGTAGTTTTCGGATTTCTGCTAATTTCATTGTGATCCATCCTCTCTAACCAAAAACTTGGTCTTGACCGGTAGTTTATGACTAGCAAGTCTCATCGCTTCTCGCGCGATTTCTTCTTCTACGCCTTGCATCTCAAACAAAATTGTCCCTGGTCGAACTTTTGCAACGAAAAATTCTGGGTTTCCTTTTCCACTTCCCATTTTTACGTCTTGAGGTTTTCGTGTAACTGGAGTGTGAGGAAAAATTCTGATCCAAATCTTTCCACCACGCTTAACATATCTTGTCATAGCTTGTCGGGCAGCTTCGATTTGTCTAGAAGTAATTCGATCAATGCCTTGGGCTTGCAGTGCATATGTACCAAAAGCAATAGAGTTACCTCTGGTTGCCACACCAGTAATACGGCCTTTTCGGGCTTTTCTAAACTTTGACCGTTTAGGCATTAACATGACTAAGCTACCTCTCCTTTATAAATCCATACTTTAATCCCTATAACTCCAGCTGGTGTTTGGGCAGGAACGTAGGCGTAGTCAATATCGGCTCTAATTGTGTGAAGAGGCACGCTACCTTGAATTTCTTTCTCTCGTCTAGCCATCTCTGCACCATTAAGTCGTCCTGACACCTGGATTCTGATACCTTTAGCTCCAGAGCGCATTGTATTTTGAGCTGCCATTTTAATTGCTCGTCTAAACGATATTCGTCGTTGTAATTGAAAGGCAATGTTTTCGGCGACTAATTTTGCGTATAATTCTGGTTTTTTAATTTCTTCGATATTTACTCTGGTTGGGACGCCATAGATTTTTTCAATTGCGGTTTTTAGCTCTGTTGCGCCTGTACCACCTCGTCCGATTACTACACCGGCTTTTGCGGTAACAATAGTCACAGTAACAAGATTTGGCGAGCGTTCAATATCAACCTTGTTGATTGAGGCCCTTGTACCAAGCTTAGTTATGATCAATTGCCGGACATCAAGATCTTGTTTTAGATATTTTGGGTATTCACGTTTGTTAGCAAACCATTTACTACGCCAATCTTTGTTGGCTTGAAGTCGCATGCTAATTGGATTTACTTTTTGACCCATTATATCGTCCCTCCGGTCCATGAGACAAAACTACGTTTTTTCTCATCGCGCAGGTCAGCGAAATAAATTCGCTGGATCTGGCTGCTCTTTTTCCTTACGAAAAACATTATTTTGACTCCTTTTTAGCATTTGCTGATACTGATTCAGTTTTTTTCTTTACTACTCGTTTTTCGCCATCAACAACTACTCGAATATGTGATGACTTTTTCTGGAAAGGTAATGCTCGGCCACGTGCTGCTGGTCTAAAACGTTTCATTCTTGGGCCGCATGTAACAAATATCTCGGTGATTGTTAAAGTATCAGGCTTGTAGTTATGATTATTCTCGGCGTTGGCTTTTGCAGATTTAATAACGCTTTGAACTGCTACTGCGCTACGGCGAGGTGTATGCTCCAAAATAGTAAGAGCGTTCTTAACAGATTGATTGCGTACTAAATCAGCAACCACTTCAACTTTTCGTGGGCTTATCTGTACACCTTTAGCAATAGCTTTTACACTCATTTCTGACCTTTCGCTAGTTTACCGCCGTGTGATCGGAATTTTCGTGTAGGAGAAAATTCGCCGAGTTTATGACCAACCATATTCTCTGATACAAAAACCGGAACGTGAACCTTACCGTTATGAACAGCGATCGTTCGTCCAACGAATTCTGGAGGAATAGTACAAGATCTTGCCCAAGTTTTGATAATTGTACGGTCTTCTTTAGCTAAAGCTTCCACTTTCTTAGCAAGCTTAAAGTCAATATATGGTCCTTTTTTAAGTGATCGACTCATATCTATCTCCTCTTACTTTCATGTCGTGAACGGACAATAAATTTATTACTAATTTTTCGTCGCCTAGTCTTGTAACCAAGTGTTTTTTGGCCCCAAGGCGTTCGTGGTGCAGAACCGTGGTTTTTACCGCCACCAATACCGTGTCTTCCGCCGTCACCACCACCATGTGGGTGATCTACAGCATTCATTACAACACCTCTTACGGATGGTCTAAAGCCCATGTGTCGTTTTCTACCGGCAGACCCATATTTCACGTTCTGGTGTGAAATATTACCTACTCCACCTAGACTCGCGCTACATTTAATGTTTACCAACCGTACTTCGCCGCTAGGTAACTTGATCTGGGCGTATTCTCCTTCTCTAGCTGCCAACTGTGCTGATGCACCAGCAGATCTAACCAGCTTTGCACCTTGTCCTGGGACGAGTTCAATACTGTGAATACTACTACCGATTGGAATGTTCTTTAATATTAGTCGATTTCCTTTTTCGATAGGGACTTCTTCCCCGCACTCAATCTTTGCTCCTACTTTAACGCCTGTTGGTGCGATAATGTAGTGATACTTGCCTTCATTATCTTTGATTCTGGCGATATGAGCTGTTCTATTAGGATCATATTCTATAGCTTCTACAGTAGCGGAAGTACCTGGTGATAGTTTGAAATTTACATTTCTGTAGAATCGTTTTGCGCCACCACCACGATGTCTAACGGTAATTCGACCGCTGTTGTTACGTCCATTTGTCCTAGTTTTGATTGTCGTTAAAGATTTAAGAGGTTTTTTTGCGGTAACTTGCGTAAAGTCACGGTTAGTCATACCTCGTCTCGCTGGAGTAGTTGGTTTGTAATACTTAATAGCCATTACTTACCTCCGCCTTTATCTTGAGTATGACGTGGACCACGATTGAACGCGCCTCTTAAGCCAGACTTTTTCTGAACTTTCTCAGTAGCTTTAGCTTCTTGAGCTGGTTTTTCGGATTTTGCGGTTTTTGTCTTTTTCTCATCATTACCGAAAATATTAATACTATCACCTACAATAAGGCCAACGTAAGCTTTCTTGATGTCTTTGCGTTTACCGCTGGCTGGTCTTTGTCGCTTTCTGACCGCTCGTTTTGGCTTGCCTACAACATTAACTGTTCTGACATCAGATACTTTTACTGAAAACTGAGATTCTACAGCTCGGGTAATTGTATGTTTGTTAGCAGATTTTGGTACTTCAAATATGTAAACATTATCTATGTCGGCTGAAGTATATGATTTTTCGCTAATTCTGGGTTTTAAAGCCATCAACATACCAGTAACCGTACTTGGCTTAGTTGATTTTTTGGTAGGAGTAGTTGGTTTTACGGCTGTGGCGCTCATTTTTTAGCTCCTAAGTTCTCTGAGATTAATGCTAGCGCGTCTTTAGTAACGAGTATTTTGTCTGCATCGAGTACATTTGCGACACAAAGTGAATTAGCGGTGATTAGTCTAACCTTCTCTATATTTCGGAAAGTTTGGCTTGTTGTATCATCTGATTTATCAATCACAACTAGAAATTTCTTATTCGGTGCAATTTTGTCTAAAACTTTGGAGACTTTGTTAGTCATTGGTTTATCTTTAATATCAAAACTGTCAATTACACATATATCTTTAGTTTTTAGACTCAATGCCTGTTTTGTAGCAGTGCGTTTCTCAGTTTTAGACATTCTAATTTCGTGATTCTCATTTCCTGTTGGGCCAAAGGTTATCCCTCCGCCACGCCAGATTGGGCTACGAATCGAGCCAACACGTGCATTACCAGTGCCTTTTTGTCTCCACGGCTTACGACCACCACCACGGACCTCTCCGCGAAGTTTAGTTACAGCAGGTGTGTGTCGCCCTTTTGCTTGGTTTGCTAGATATGCTTTTTTCAATAAATCTGTAGATTTCACTTCTAGACCAAAAATATCTTTATTCAAAGATGTAGCTGAGGTAGCTTTTGAACCAGTCTTGGTAAAAGTTGAGGCTTGCATTCTATTTCACTCCCCTCAGCACTACAGTACCGCGTTTTGGACCAGGGACAGCCCCTTTTACCCCAATAATATTCTTTTCAACGTCAACAATAGTAACTTTTAAATTCTTAACAGTTACGTTTTCGTTGCCCATTTGTCCGGCCATTTTCTTACCTTTAAAAATCTTTTGGGGATACATTGATCCAATTGAACCCGGTCGTCGATAACTACGTCCACCATGTGTTTTACGTCCACGATGGAAGTTGTGTCGTTTAATTGTTCCAGCCCAGCCTTTTCCTTTACTTACACCGGATGCATCAACAATGTCGCCAACACTAAAAACGTCGGCTGTAAATTGTTGGCCGACGCTATGTTCTTCATTTAATTCATTAATACGCACTTCTTTGATAATTCTTGGCATTACTTTAGATTTTTTGACGTGTCCTAGAAGTGCTTTGCCTAGTTTTGATTTATTCTTATCTTCAAAACCTAGTTGGATAGCAGTGTATCCATCAGTTTCATCAGTCTTTATCTGAGTAATTGTATTAGGTGTGGCCGACAATAGAGTAATTGCTTCAACACTACCATCTTCAGCGATGGTGCTTGTTGTTCCAATTTTAGTTGTAATAAGACTCTTAAAGTCCACTATCTAACCTTTCGTTTATTTGCATAAAAAAATTGGCTCTTATGTGGTTTTTGCCCCTGTTAAAACGAGCAAACCTTCACTAGAATCACCAAGGTTTTTCTTGATACCATAACAGATTAACACGAATAACTTACCTCTGTCAATATGTTGTGTATATTACAGATTAATATAAATCCCTATTGGCGCCCAAAAACCCACAAACGCTGCAATTAGTAGCACAGCATATTCTATTTTACGATCTATCCTAAAATGGTCATGTCTCGCCAGTAGTATTCCGAAAACTAGTCCTATGGGTAACGGAATTTGCCAAGATTGACCATCACTGACTTTTAACCACATTGATCCCAAGATCATGAATAATACTAGTTTTAAGAAATATGCATCGTCTGTTTCTCTTATACGTTTTTGTTTTTTTGCCATAAACGTATTGTATCATTATATTTTCGATGATGTTGTTTGGGCCTCCGGCTTGTCCTGATTAACTTCGTCAAAATCACAACTAGAATGCCGAGGACTGTTTGAGTCCGCCAGCAGGCGGATGAGTTCCGCAGGCTGTTGTGATTATTGACAAGAAGATATGTAAAGACAAACGGATAGCCCGAGGTTTTGCCATACTTTTGCCGGCACAAAAGTATACAAGAAATCTACATTTTAATTTCTGCATCGCAACCAGCGGGCAGACTTAGGTTCATTAACGAGTCAATTGTCTTAGGGGTTGGTTCTAATACGTCAATGAGTCGTTTGTGCGTACGCATCTCGAACTGCTCTCGGCCTTTTTTAAAGACATGCGGACTTTTTACGACTGTATAGACGGTTCTTCTTGTTGGCAGTGGGATTGGTCCTGCAATATTAGCACCTGTACGAATTGCAGTATCGACAATTTGTTTTGTAGCCTGATCAATTACTTTATGATCATAAGCCTTTAATCGGATCCGAATCCTTTGACTCGTAGAAGCTACGGCCTTTTCTTTTAGATCAGCAGACTTTGCTGCTGGCTTTTTTGTTGGTTGTGTCTTATCGGCTTCAGCCATATAAAAATACCTTTCTTTATGGGTGTAATGTAACATCTTTGCAATGATAAATAGATCATATACAACGACTTTTAGTCATTACGATTAGTTTGTTACTGTATTGTATAACAAAATGATAAATATGAAAAGAGCCTCTGTTTTGGAGGCTCTTTTTGGCTTCTCGTCTGCCTTGTGGCGGAAGGACTATTATTTTGTAATTTTTGTTACAACACCGGCGCCAACTGTTCGTCCACCTTCACGGATGGCGAATCGTTGACCTTGATCCATAGCAATCGGTTGGATCAATTTAACCTTGAAAGTTACTGTATCACCAGGCATGACCATTTCTTTATCAGCCGGTAGTTCTACCTCACCTGTAACGTCCGTTGTTCGGAAGTAGAATTGAGGTTTGTAACCTTTAAAGAATGGGGTGTGTCGTCCACCCTCTTCTTTTGTTAGCACGTATACTTCTGCGTCAAATTCTGTGTGAGGCGTAATTGAACCGGGTTTAGCCAAAACTTGACCACGTTCGATATCATCACGTTCGATACCTCGAAGTAAGATTCCGACGTTATCTCCAGCCTGACCTTGATCTAGATTCTTTTTAAACATCTCTACACCTGTAACAACAGTCTTTTTTGTATCATGGATACCGACAATTTCAACTTCTTCGTTTACCTTAACAACTCCTTGTTCAATACGACCGGTTGCTACAGTTCCGCGTCCTTTAATTGAGAAAACGTCTTCAATAGCCATCAAGAAGTCTTTATCAAGGTCTCGTTTTGGTTCTGGAACATATTCGTCCATCTTGTCGACAAGTTCCATAACGGCATCTTCATCTGCGGCACTACCTTCAAGAGCTTTAGTTGCAGAACCTTTAATAATTGGAGCGTTCTCGTCGAATTCGTATTTGCCGAGTAGTTCACGAATGTCCATTTCTACTAGTTCAACTAGTTCTGGATCTGCAAGGTCCATCTTGTTCATGAATACAAGTATCGATGGAACGCCGACCTGTTTTGCGAGTAGTACGTGTTCTCGTGTTTGAGGCATAGGGCCATCTGCAGCTGATACTACTAGAATCGCTCCGTCAATCTGTGCGGCACCTGTAATCATGTTCTTGACGTAGTCAGCGTGACCTGGCATATCAACGTGTGCGTAGTGTCGTTTTTTACTCTCGTATTCTTGGTGAGATGTCGCAATTGTTATACCACGTGCTTTTTCTTCTGGTGCTTTGTCAATTTCGTCGTATTTAACTGGTTTGTTAACGTCGCTAGGAAGCTTTTTAGCTAGTACAGCTGTAATTGCTGCTGTTAGTGTTGTTTTACCATGGTCAACGTGCCCCATTGTTCCAACGTTTACGTGTGGTTTACTTCGATCAAAATCTGCCATTTTAGTTGTTACTCCTGTTAATTACTTAATTATTTAGCATAAGTATATAATACTCACGCGAGATACCTGAATATAATAGCGAAAATACGCATACAAGTAAAGAATCATTTTTGGATTATTCTTTTAACTCTTAATTATAGTTAATAGAGTACATAAAATAAGAAATTGGAATCAATTAGTGTGTTATGTATAATGCTTAAGTATAGGAGAGAAAATGCCAAACAAAAAAAGAAAAATAAGAATCTTAAATTATCAAATAAAACAAAAATTATAACTTTTTCAATTTTATTAGTAATTGTACTTGCATTATTAATTTATAGTATGGATTTGCTGAATCTAAGAGACTCATCTGCAGATTCTAAGAATTACAATAGAACTTACCCAGCCGGCGAAATCGTTAACTACGGCAAAACAAAAGTTCGTAAAGATAGCGGAATATACGGCGACGATGATTTTGTAATGATGAAATCTTTAGGAAAGAACATAAGAATGCCTGCCAAACCAGGAGGTCCTATGATTAAGGGATGGCGATCGCCATTAGTTAACTCATCAACCTACGATAAACTTTTTAAAAAGTTAAAACCCAATAAAAAAGCTGTAAACCCTAGACTTACTACATATTTACCTGACTGGTCTTATTTTTCAAAAGAAATAAATATCCCAAAAGACAAGAGTGATAAACCGCTAGCTTTATATGTCTGCTGGAGATCATTGTCCGGCAAAGAAACATCATTAAAACTTCTATTCGCAGGTCCTACGCTCAGTAACAAGAATAGACGAGAATTATGGTCAGACAAAAATGGCGCGCCTATAATGAACTATATACATCGTTATGAACATGGTGACGATGAGTGGCAAAAAATAAAATGTTGGGGTTTTTACGATATCGCCTATGAACGTGTCGTGCCTAGATCACATCCGCAAAACGAGCCAATATATCCAGGGCAATACATGAAAAAAATGAATAAATCCAAATCCATTAAGGCTAGAATTAATATAAAGGTTCGTGGCCAAGTAGAAATTGCTTCAATAAAAGTTTTTCACCCAACACAACCGCCTGAAAGATCTAAACTCGGTGCAAATTATTACGATAGACAGTTTGAATCTGACATCACCAATTAAAGATAACTAATAAATGTAGCTAAGGACAAATATGGCAAACAAAAAAAAGAAAAATAAGGATCTTAAATTATCAAATAAATCAAAAATTATAACTTTTTCAATTATATTAATATTCGTAATTGGACTTGTTATTTTTAGTATGGATTTGCTGAATCTAAAAGATTCGTCGGCGGATTCTAAACGATATAATAAAACCTATGCTGCGGGAAAAATAGTTAATTACAAACCCACACCATTCAAGTATTACAGAGGTAAGTTAGTATCGGTTAAATCTCAAGGCGGGAATATTCGTATGCCCGCTAAACCAGGTGGCCCTATGATTGATGGTTGGAGGATGAATCACGCCGATGAAAAACACACTCTAGATAACGAAGGATGGGTCTACTTCAGTAAATGGTTTACCATTCCTACATCAAAACGTCCAATGGCTGTGTATGTTTGCTGGCGAGCTCTAGAAAAGAATACAACCATAAAACTACGTTTGAGTAGAGATATCAATAAAGTGTGGGGGACCAAGGATGGAGCATATCATATAAATTTCACCCATCGATATGAAAGCGATCCTAATCGGTATCGCGAAATTGCTTGCTGGGGTTTTTATGATGTTGGCTATAAATCTGTCGTACCTAGATCACATCCGCAGAGTGAGCCAATACATCGAGGACAATACGCGGTAAGAATAAAAAAATCCATAAAAGCAAAACTCTTCATTAAAGTACCTGAAGGTGGCATTGAACTGGCATCTATTAAAATCTTTGAACCAACAAAACCACAAGAACACGACAGTAATGGATATTACCTGAGACAATTCGAAACGGACATCACAAGATAATTATATTAAATAATTGAAATGAGACTAAACATATGAAGTCAAATAATAAAACTAAAACTACAAATCGTAGATTTCAACCAATATTAGTTATGTCGCTATTGATTGGTTTAGTGTTAGCTTTAGGGGTATTCGCATACAAAAATGATTTATTCAACATCAGAAATTCAGACGCGCAATCGAAGGGTTACAGCAAAACATATCCGGCTGGGGATATAGTAGAGAAAAAACCTATTAAAGTACTCAACTACGACGACGCAGCAGCAGAAAATAATAATGAAGATCAGTATGATACTAGTATTCCGCAAGTAAATTGGAGGTCTGTTGGCCACAAGATCAAAGTATCCACTAATTCTAAAGGGCGTAAAATAAATGGTTGGAGATCTAGAACTAGTCTATATACGCCAAGAATGACCTATATATCAAAGTCTTTTATCATTCCAAAGCCCGAAAACACTCGTAATCGTCCGATGGCAGTACAGCTTTGCTGGAAAGCAAAAAGTTGGAATACGCATGTTAGCATTCGTTTATACAGAGAAGGAACAAGATCATGGTATACAACTAGTAATAGTAGTTATGACCATCGACAAGAAAGTAATAAGACTGCACGTAGAATAGGTTGCTACGGCTTTAACGAGTACATATATGACACTGATGACTATGGCACCCCAGTCAATAGACAAGTAAAAGCGAGAATGTATGTAGCGGTCATGGGAGATCCTATAGATATTGCTGCAATAAGGGTTAGGAGTATACAGTTACCTACTGGCGATTATACGGGGATGCGCGCTGATTTTAATTCTGGTAAATTATTCGGAGACGGAACGAATATAAATAAATAGCATTTGTCTAGGTGTTGAAATTTAATTCTTTGAGATTTTTCTATATATTTATATGAATATGTTATTTACTGTTTTTGGCGATGATTGCTTCGGCTACGTGGCTTGGAACATCAGCGTAGTGATCCAGCTCCATGCTTGAGCTAGCGCGACCTTGTGTATTGCTACGTAGATTAGTAGTGTAGCCAAACATTTCTCCGAGTGGTACAAAGGCTGTAATTTCTTTAATACCGGCTGTTAGATCTTCCATAGACTCGATACGACCACGTTTACTATTAAGGTCACCAATAACTTCACCCATAAACTCTTCAGGTGTAACAACTACTACTTTCATCACTGGCTCTAGTAATACTGGCGCAGCTTGTTTAACACCCGCTTGTAATGCCATAGATCCTGCAACTTTAAAGGCCATTTCACTAGAGTCCACGTCATGATAGCTACCATCATAAAGTTCGGCAACGATGTCTACGACTGGATATCCAGCGAGTACTCCATTGCTCATGGCTTCTTTGATTCCCTCTTCAACTGGCTTAATATATTCTGCAGGAATCACACCACCCTTAATTTTGTTGATGAATTCAAAGCCCTTACCTTGTTCATTTTGCGAAAGTCGCAGCCAAACGTCACCATATTGACCTCGTCCACCTGATTGTCGGATAAATTTGCCTTGTACTTCAACACCATCTTTTCGGATTGTCTCGCGATAAGCAACTTGCGGTTGACCAATGTTAGCCTCAACAGCAAATTCTCTTTTCATTCGATCGACAATGATTTCGAGGTGCAATTCACCCATCCCTTTAATAATTGTTTGCCCTGTCTCGTGATCAACCTTTACTTGGAAGGTTGGATCTTCTTCGGCTAGTCTTTGCAAAGCAATACCCATCTTTTCTTGATCGGCTTTAGTTTTTGGCTCAATGGCAATCGATACCGGTGGATCAGGGAAAGTAATATTCTCGAGTACAACTGTGTTATTTACGTCACATAGGGTATTACCAGTCGTAGTACCTTTTAGGCCTACTATCGCAGCTATGTCACCAGCGCTAATCTCTGTAATGTCTTCTCGTTTATCGGCTTGCATACGTACAACGCGTCCAACACGTTCTTTTTCGCCTGTAGAGCTGTTATAGACATATGATCCTGCCTGCAACTTACCTGAATATACTCTTACAAAGCATAATTTACCTACAAAAGGATCAGTTGCAATTTTAAACGCTAAAGCTGACATTGGCTCAGACTCTGAAGGTTTTCTTTCAATCTCATCGCCACTCTTAGGATGTGTGCCCCAGACAGAGCCACGATCTAGTGGGCTTGGTAAAAAGTCATTAACTGCATCAAGGACTTTCTCTACAATCACCCCGCGACCATCACCACCCGTTACAGGGAAGAAATCACTGGTAAGTGTTGCTGTTCGGACGGCTTGCCTTATTTCATCCTCTGATAATCCATCTTCTCCAACTTCGAAGAATTTTTCTAGGATTTTTTCATCTTCGGCTACTGCGTTTTCGACCAATAGACTTCGGTACTTCTTTACCTGATCTGCCATATTCTCTGGGATGTCTGATTCGACTAATTCGTGATCAGTAAACTCTTTATAGGTGTATGCTTTCATACTAATCAGATCAATGATTCCATTAATCGACTGTTCGAAACCTAATGGTAGATGTATCGGAAAAGCACGTTTTGTTAACCTTGCGTGAATAGTATCAAGTGATTTGTAGAAATCGCCACCTGTTTGGTTAATTTTGTTAATAAAACAGATCCGAGGGACATTATATTTGTTCGCTTGACGCCATACTGTCTCTGATTGACTCTCGACACCCATTTTGCCGTCAAATACTGTTACAGCACCATCTAGTACTCTTAGGCTACGTTCAACTTCGGCGGTGAAGTCAATGTGCCCAGGTGTGTCTATGATGTTGATCTTGTGATCTTTCCAGAAACAGGTAACCGCGGCAGATGTGATGGTGATACCGCGTTCGCGTTCTTGTTCCATCCAGTCGGTGGTCGTTTCACCTTCGTGAACTGCACCAATTTTGTGCTTTAAGCCAGTACGGTAAAGAATACCCTCTGTTGTTGTAGTTTTACCAGCATCAATATGCGCTATAATACCGATATTTCTATAATTTTTTAGATCTGATTTTTTGTCCGCCATTTATTCTGTACTCCTAGGTGTTAATATTTCAACTGTTGTTACTGCTAAACTTGCTAAAGCATGGACAACGCTTAAACCTGCAACTTCAAAGTTTAGGCGGATATTATTTTCCTGATCTTCAAACGAAGTTCTTAGCCTATCTTCGTGCTGGACTAATTGATCAGCCACGTTTCTTTTAAACCGTCCGACAGTTTCAGAAATCATTCTGCTATCTCGCGAAGTGAGCGAAGGCACGGTTGGCTTCTGCCATTTTGTGCATATCTTCGCGTTTTTTAACTGCTGAACCGGATTCGTTATACGCATCCATAAGCTCTTGGGCGATTCGATCTTTCATGCTCATGCCTGATCGTGCACGTGCTGCTTCAACAAACCACATAATTGTAAGGTGAGATTGTCTCTGGCCTTTAACTTCAAATGGTATCTGATAGTTAGCTCCACCAACTCGTCTAGACCTAGTCTCTACACTTGGACGGATATTACCAAGCGCTTTATCAAAGACTTCTAGAGGATTTTTAACTTTAAGTTTGTCGGCAGCATCCTGCATACCACCATAGACCAAACGTTCAGCAACTTGTTTTTTACCATCTAGCATTACACGATTAATTACGCGTTGTACCATGACGCTGTCGTATAAGCGATCACCAGGAATTTTTCGAATTAGTTCTTTGGTCTTTTTCCTTGGCATCTACTTACTCGCCTTCTTTGTACCATACTTAGATCGGCCTTGTTTTCGGTCAGAAACACCCTGAAGGTCTAATGCACCACGTACGATGTGATATCGAACACCCGGAAGGTCTTTTACTCGACCACCACGGATTAGTACTACAGCGTGCTCTTGTAAGTTGTGCCCTTCGCCACCGATGTAGGCCCAGACTTCATGACCATTAGTCAATCTAACACGGGCAACTTTACGGAGCGCAGAGTTTGGTTTTTTAGGTGTTTTTGTTGTTACTTTAACGCAGACACCACGCTTGAAAGGTGATGGCTTTTCGTAGTTAGTCGTATTTAGGTTATTAACAACCCGATGAAGCGCTGGCGACTTTGATTTCTTAGTCACAGGTTTTCTAGGTTTTCGAATTAGTTGGTTAATTGTTGGCATATCAGTCTATAACCCTATCACTTTTCATCTTCTTCGTCAACGGGGGTAGCATCTTTTTTGTCGTAGGCATTGTAGCCTGTTCCTACTGGAATCATGCGTCCCAAGATTACGTTTTCTTTTAGCCCTCTTAGGTAATCAACTTTTCCACTTGTCGCTGCTGCTATAAGTACTCTAGTAGTATCCTGGAAACTAGCGGCTGACAAGAATGATTCTGTTGATAGTGAGGCTTTAGTGATTCCCAGCAGTAATTGACTGTACTGAACGAGCTGTTTTTTGTTCTTAGCTAGTTCTTCGTTCTTCTCTAACACATCAACTTTACTGACGATATCACCTGTTACGTATTCACTATCACCTGCATCATCTATCTGTACTCTGGAGAACATTTGTCTAACAATTACTTCAAGGTGTTTGTTAGCAATATTCTGCCCTTGCGATACAAAGATCTGAAGGATTTCATTCATGATGTAGCGTTGAGTTGCCTCTATGCCCTGTAATGCCATTAACTCGTGTAGGCTAATCGATCCACCAGTTAGTCGTTGTCCGGCTACTACAGTGTCGCCATCTTTGACTACAACTGGCTTATTTCCAGGTATTTCGTATTTCACAACCTGTTCGCTTACAGGGCTAATACTAATCTTTTTCTTAGTTACAGATGCTTTTCCGGCAACTGGCGCGACAAGTGGGTCAGAATCATTTGGCCCGATTGCGATTACATCTCCAACACCAACTTCAGTATTAGATTCAATCTTGGCAATTCTATCATTAAGGTCTAGATCGACTCGCGATTTGTCGTCTGAAGTTACTTGGACAATATATTTTTCGCCCTCTTCCCAAACATTAACTGTACCGGCAAGCTCAGACAATACAGCCTGTCCTTTTGGTGTGCGAGTCTCGAAAAGTTCTTCAACACGCGGCAGACCAGTTGTTATATCTTCAACCGATTGTCCACCAGCGTGATAACTTCTTAGAGTCAACTGTGTACCCGGTTCACCAATACTTTGCGCTGCTACTACCCCAACAGGATAGTACGCACTGACAAGGTTACCAGTAGCTGGGTCAATACCATAAGATTTTCGGCTAATACCGCGAGGGCTACTACAACTTAGAACGCTCATAATCTTAACTGATTCAATACTCAAGTCTTTATCGATCATCTCAGCAATGGCTCTAGTTATCAGTTCACCCTTTTTAATATGTGGCTTGACTGTCTCAGCCGCAAATCGGCCTTCAAGTCGAGAACCAAGGGTTACGCCAATTTCAATCGAATCAGACCTATAAACTGGGAAGCCAGGATCTGGCGCCTCTTCATCATCGGTAAATACATCTTGACTCACGTCTACTAAACGTCGAGTCAAATATCCTGAGTCAGCGGTTTTTAGGGCTGTATCAATCATTTGCTTTCGAGCACCACGTGTCGCGGTAAAGTATTCCAATGGATTTAGACCTTTTTTGTAGCTAGATCTAATTGGAAGCTCAATAGCTCGTCCAGTAGTATCCTGAGTAATTCCAAGCATTCCAACAGCAGTTTTAACCTGTCCAATATTACCTCTAGCTCCAGATGTCACAGCTGTAGCCATGGCACTGTCTTCTTGTGTAAATTGTTTGGTTAGCATTTCTTGAATGTCAGAATCAATTGTTTTCCAGTTATTCACAGTTAGTCTATAGCGCTCATCATCTGTAATGAACCCTTCATTGTATTGTGTGCTAATATCTGCAGATTTTGTTTCACCTTCACTTAGTTTCTTATCTAGCCCAACAATATCGCTAAAATCTGAGATTCCGAGAGACAGACCAGAAACTGTCGCATATTCGAATCCAATATCTTTTAAGTCATCTGCAATTTCAGCAGTTACGTCTTGACCATACTTCTCGTAAACTTCAGACATAACCTGTCCTAAAAGTTTTTTGGTCATTGTAGTATTGTGAAATTCAAAATCCTCTGGGAAGATCTCGTTGAAGAGTAGTCTACCTAATGTAGTTTCTTGTACTTTACCTCTAAATGGAACACGTACAGCGGATTGAAGCTTGATATACTCGCAATCATAAGCCATCATCGCTTCTTCTAGGGATTTAAAGGCTCTTGGTTTAGTCTCGCTACCTGGCTTTATATATGTCAAGTAGTAACATCCAAGCACAATATCTTGTTCTATGTGTAGTATCGGTGAACCATCTGCTGGCTTCAATAGGTTTTTATTTGCAGCCATTATTTCTTTAGCTTCTTTTTGTGAAGCATCAGATAACGGCAAATGTACAGCCATTTGGTCTCCATCGAAGTCAGCGTTAAAACCTCTACAAACTAGTGGGTGAAGCTGAATAGCTTTACCTTCAATAAGAATCGGCTTAAACGACTGGATACTTAATCTGTGAAGACTTGGAGCACGGTTTAGCAATACATATTTTTCTTTAATAACCTCATCTAGTGCATCCCAAACTGGTGTTTCGCCTAGCTCAATCATTCTTGTCGCACTTCTAATGTTGTGCGCGTAATCGTTTTCTATTAACGACCCTATTACAAATGGTTTGAACAATTCTAGAGCCATCATCTTCGGCAGTCCACATTGGTCAATCTTAAGCTCTGGTCCAGATACAATGACTGAACGACCAGAATAATCTACACGTTTACCAAGCAAGTTTTGACGGAAACGTCCTTGTTTACCCTTAAGCATATCGCTAAGTGACTTTAGGCGTCGTCGTTGACCGGATGCTGCTACTGCACGTCCAGAGCGGGCATTGCCGTTATCAATTAGTGCGTCGACAGCTTCTTGAAGCATTCTCTGCTCGTTACGGCAAATAACTTCTGGAGCATTTAGGTCAATTAGTTTTTTCAATCGATTATTTCGGTTGATAACACGTCTGTAAAGATCGTTTAGGTCTGATGTAGCAAACCTACCGCCAGTCAACTGAACCATTGGACGAAGGTCTGGAGGTATAACTGGCAAAACTTGTAAACACATAGAGTTAGGCTTTATACCAGCTCTATTCATGCTCTCGAGTAATCTTAGACGTTTTAGTAGTTTTTTCTTACGTTGGCCTTTTGCGCCTTCAGCTTCTTCATTGAGTTGTTTAATTAGATCTTCAAGTTCAATCTCGTCTAGCATTTGTTTCAAAGCGTTACCGCCCATACCAACTTCGATGATTTCTTTCAAATTATCCGGAAGGTTTTGATAGTCACCTTCGTTGATAAGGCCGTATTCGACTAACATATCAATTTGTTCTTTAAACTCGTTAAACTCGTTAACCAACTCTTCAAGCTCTTTAGTACGCATTTCGGCAAGTGCTTTAATATTGGCATCGTCTTTTTTAGCTTCAGCCTCATATCTGGCGTCAATAGCTTGTTTTGCTGCATCAGTCTGCGCTTCTCTATCAGTTAGTAGTTGATCGCGCTTCTTAACGTCGACTTTTTTAATGATGTAACTAGCGAAGTAGGCAACACGCTCAAGATTTTTTACAGTCAAGCCAAGTAGTAGCCCCATCGCTGATGGTGTGCCTCGTAAGAACCAAATATGTGCAACTGGTGATGCAAGTTGAATATGGCCCATTCTTTCACGTCGCACAATACTACGAGTAACGATCTCACCTTTTTTATCAACTGCAGCTTCTCTTGATCTAACGCCTTTATATTTAGCGTCATGTGGATTGATATCTTTAACTGGTCCAAAGATCCTTTCACAAAACAGTCCATCTCGTTCTGGTTTTTGAGTTCGGTAGTTTATAGTCTCTGGTTTTGTAACCTCTCCGTATGACCAGTCTGAAATATCAGCTGAACTTGCAACTGCAAGTCTCACTGCATCAAAATCTGTTATGTCAGGTCCATGTGAATATCTACGCATTTTCCATCTCCTTTCCGTCGATAGGTGCATCCAGTGTAACTTCATTCTCCGGAGCCGTACTGTCGATATCCATTACGTCAAATTCATCTATTGTTACGTCTTCTGTAACGTCAACTTCTGATGCTTCAGGCTGAGGTACATCTATATCAGAAGGATGACTTCCTTCAGTTTTGATATTTTCTGACAGAATATCTTCAGCATCGATGGCTTTTTCTTTAGTAAACAGATCAACTTTTAGTCCTAGTCCTTGAAGTTCTTTAACAAGAACGTTAAAGCTTTCAGGGACCTTCGGTCCAACAATTTCTGTTCCTTTAATAATTGACTCGTAAGCTTTTGAACGTCCGTAAACATCGTCAGACTTAATAGTTAGCATCTCTTGTAGAGTGTGGGCGGCGCCGTAAGCCTCTAAAGCCCATACTTCCATTTCTCCAAATCTTTGACCACCATTCTGAGCTTTACCACCCAAAGGTTGTTGTGTAACCATTGTGTATGGTCCGGTTGAACGAGCATGGATTTTATCTACAATCATGTGATTTAGTTTGATCATGTACATTGAACCAACAGTAGTTAATTCTGTAAATCTATCGCCAGTTCTTCCATCATATAACTGTTGTTTGCCTGTTTCAGGAAGTCCCGCTTCTTTAAGGAGGCTACGGATCTTTTCTAGAGGCACGCCATTAAATGGTGGAGTAGCAACTTTAAAGCCTAAAGCGTGCGCAGCCATACCTAAGTGAGTCTCAAATAATTGTCCAATGTTCATACGACTCGGCACACCTAGAGGGTTTAGGATGATGTCTACAGGCGTTCCGTCTTCCATAAATGGCATATCTTCAACTGGAAGTATTCGGGCGATTACACCCTTGTTACCGTGTCGACCACCTAATTTATCACCTACAGCGATCTTGCGCATTTGTGCCACAAAGACTTGAATCTGCATGATGACACCGGCTTTTAGTTCATGACCATTTTCTCTAGAGAATACTTTGACTCCAACAACTTTTCCGTGTTTACCGTTACTCATGCGCTGTGATGTATCTCTAACATCTTTAGCTTTTTCACCAAAGATTGCTCGAAGAAGTCGTTCTTCGCTTGACAGCTCTTGCTCACCCTTTGGTGTAATCTTTCCTACTAAAATATCCCCAGGATGTACTTCTGCACCAATCCGCACTATTCCGTCATCATCAAGGTGCCTTAATGCTTCTTCTGAGACGTTCGGAATATCTCTTGTAACGATTTCTGGTCCAAGTTTTGTCTCTCTAACTTCAGTCATAAAGTCGACGATATGAATTGATGTCAAAGTATCATCTTCAACAAGTTTTCTAGAGATAATTACAGCGTCTTCAAAGTTATAGCCTTTCCATGGCATAAATGCCACGATTAGGTCTTTTCCTAACGCTAACTCTCCACCTTGAATAGACATTCCCTCAATAAGCGGTGTACCGGCTTTAACTTTATCGCCAGTATTTACCACGACCTTTTGATTAATACAACTTCCTTCGTTACTTCGTACAAAATGTTGTGGATAGTAGCTTCTCTTACCTAATTTATTGTATTTAATTACAACTTCATCAGCTTCGGCTTTGATGATTTCTCCATTTTCCTCGGCAACAATTAGTTGTCCAGTATTTTCAGCTACAGTCGATTCTAGACCAGTTCCAACAATTGGAGATTGTGGATTAATTAGCGGTACTGCTTGACGTTGCTGGTTGCTTCCCATCAAACTCCTATAAACATAGTTTTTCTCAATGAATGGAATCAATCCCGCACTTGATCCAATGATCTGACGTCTAGAAGCATCCATATGAGTAACTTCGTTAGCGTCGATCTCACCAGTTTTTAGTCGGATTCGAGCAGAAACACGATCATTAACGAAATAACCGTCGTCATCAATTGTTTCTCCAGCACTGGCAATAACGGCTTTTCCTTCTTCGAAGGCATCTAAATATATTATTTCATCGGTTGCTTTGGCTTTTATCGGCCAAGTAACTTGTTTTTTAACGGCTTCGAGTTTTTTAGCCTGAGCATCTGAGATTTTTTCACCTGCTTTAACGATTACTGCGCCTTTTTCATTTTCTAGGTTTACTGCGGCAATGTGTCCGGCAGCTTTTTTGGCTGTTACAGCGTTAGTTACTTTTCGATAAGGCGTTTCAATAAATCCGTAATCATTAATTCGAGCATAAGTTGCCATGTTTAACACTAAACCAATATTGGCACCTTCAGGTGTTTCAACCGCGCAAATACGGCCATAGTGTGTAGCGTGCGCATCTCTAACCTCAAAGCCGGCTCGCTCTCTTGATAATCCACCCGGGCCCATTGAGCTCAATCGTCTTTTGTGTGCAAGCTCTGACAACGGGTTAATCTGATCCATAAACTGAGATAACTGCGAACTAGCGAAGAATTCTCTAACCGCAGCAACAACTGGACGTGCGTTAATCAGTTGACCTGGTGTAACTGTCTCAATCTCACTCATCGACATTCGGTCTTTAGTGTTTCTCTCCATTCGAAGTAATCCGATACGGAACTGACGCTGAACAAGCTCTCCAACTAATTTGACTCGCCTATTTGCAAGCGAGTCAATGTCATCAGCCGGTTCTTGTGTATTATTAAGTCGAATAATTTCAGCAATAATTGCGATGAGGTCTTCTAATCTCATCACTCGGTTTTCGATAGTATTTGGTAGATCGATATCTAAGCGTTTGTTGATTTTGTATCTTCCGACACGACTAAAATCAAAACGTTTAAAGTTATAGAACATGTTTTCAAGCAAGCTACGAGCGTTATCAACTGTAGCAAGATCCCCTGGTCGAAGACGTCTGTAGACTTCAATTAAGGCTTCATTTGTGCCTCGAGCCGGATCTTTATCAAGAGTCATGTCAATGTAACTTTCACTACCTTGATCAACATGAGCAAATTCTTCTTTCATCTTGGCATCAGAAACACCTAATGCTCTAAGCAGTGTAGTAACAGGAATTTTTCGTTTTCGATCAATTTTTACAAACATTGCGCCTTTGGCGGATGTCTCAAATTCTAGCCACGCACCTCGTCCGGGAATAACCTTGGCTCCGTACAAATTCTTCCCTGCGCTTTGTTCGCTAGTAAAGAAAACGCCAGCTGATCTAATAAGCTGGCTTACTACAACACGTTCTGCGCCATTAATCACAAAAGTTCCCCGTGAGGTCATACATGGATAATCGCCAAGATAAATCTCTTGTTTTTTAACTTCACCGGTAACTTTATTAGTAAGAACAACTGTCGCTTTAAGAGGCGCGTCAAAACTTACGTTATTCTCGCGAGCTTCTTGTTCTGTTAGTTTTGGCTTTTCGAATCGATAGTCTTTGAAGCTTAGTGATAATTTTGTGCCTGTGTAGTCTTCGATTGGACTAACTTCTGCTAGTAATTCGCCGAGGCCTTCTTCGATGAACCATTGAAAAGATTTGTTTTGGTGGTCAACTAAATTTGGTAGATCTAAGATGTTTTCTGTTTTTGTGAAATATTGCCGTTTACCAGACGTGAGCGTTAGCGACTTTGCCATATAGAGCAAGTTCTCCTTGAATCTGTTAGATTGATTTTGAACGAAGATCTCTAAGGGGTAGCTCACACAATTTTTTGATAAATCATAGCAAGGCCCGCTTACCCTACTTCTTGAATCATAGTTTATATAACAATTTAATTATGTCAAGCGCTTATTGTAGTAGGAAATGCTAAACTAACTGACTGCTCGGTTTGACATATAGTGAAACACAACCTGATCTGAAGGAACGAATCCTTGCGTTTCAAGACCAGTAACTTGTGGTGATTCAAGCGAAACTACCCCCGTTAGGGGTGGAATCATTCGGATTAAACCCCTGTTGGGTATGTCATACCTATCTCTTTCAGGGAACCGATTAACTGCAATAGTATTCACTTGAGCATACGTTTCTTCTCCGACAAATCTAGACTCTGATATGCCATGATATTTTAGTTCATACTTTTCGTTCCGTCTAAGTAAAGCCTTAGAAACAGACTCGTGAATTGACTCTGATACCGAGTCAGAGAGAACGTAATCAAGATAATTTCCTGTAACAGCTGCTCCTACCGGCGGCTCAACAACAATGTTAGGAATTATAGTTGCAAATCCCATCATGCGGTTTGTTTTATCTTCTCTGACTAAAAACTGTAAGATTGACGGATCGATTGCGTATCTACCCACATTAACAACGGTTGAGAAAAATGATCCGAAACGATCAAGTGTAGCTGGTGCATTTCTTGATAAATCAAATCTATGTCTTTCGACGAACCGACGCACTGGCATTAATTGTGTAGTAGCTCGATGTGCAGTTATCTGTTCTAGTTTCGCCATATTAAAACTGTATTCTCGATATTCAAAATTAGCAAGTACTAACGGTTTGTGATGACTTTGTCGGCTAGACCGTATTTTACTGCTTCGTCCGAAGTCATCCAGTAATCCCTATCCGTGTCTTCATAGATTTATTGATCCAAGACTAGTTTGGCTGAACTTCAGGTAATAGGAATCCGAGTCTATTAGGGTAATGGTCTTCTGCTGCGCCGACTTTATGATCTTCATCCTCAAAAGGCGCATATCTATTAGTATCCCACCCATACAATCCGCAGAAATCCGGCAAATATTCAGAATTTGAGGGATGTGCCGCGATAAGTACACCACCAGGTATTGGAGAACTTAATTCGCTCTTTGATGGAGCGAACACAAATGCTAACGCACCCATCATACTGGGCTCTAATCCCTTCTGGAACCTATTATCTGCAGCTGCCCATGCTTTACCGAATTTACTATACGATTTAGCGAATTGATCTTGTCGAGATTTAATTGGTGTCCCCAAATAGCTGCAAGAGTTACGAGCACTTACTGCGGCATAGATTAGACCTAGATCCATACTGCGATTTACTGGCTCTTGGTTAGCGAGAACTATTACTGCCTGACCAAAATGTCCACCCCAATACAATCTATTTAAAGAATTGTATTGGGGTATATGTTCTTCCGGTAAACCCATTTCAACAATCCATTGAGTCGCTTCGGCAACTGATACTAAATATTTTTCAGATCGATTTTGCAATGTACTCATAAAGTGGGTATTTTAGCGGTTGGTGATGACTTTGTCGGCTAGGCCGTATTTTACTGCTTCATCAGATGTCATCCAATAATCTCGGTCCATGTCTTTTTCGACTTGCTTGATAGGTTTACCGGTATTTTTGGCCATAATTTCGTTTAATTTATGCTTAATTCTTATACCTTCTTTAAGGTCAATCTCCATATCAGTAACCTTGCCACGAGTACCTGCTGAAGGCTGATGGATCATTGCCGTGGCGTTTTTTAGCAAAAACCGCTTACCTTTAGTTCCAGAGCTTAATAAAAATGCCGCTGCACTAGCTTGGATACCGATTCCAACCGTCTCTATGTCGTTTTTTACAAACTGCATAGTGTCATAAATTGCCAGAGCGTCATAAACACTACCACCTGGACTATTGATATATAGCTTAATATCTTTCTTTGGGTCTTCAGACTCAAGAAACAGCAATTGAGCAACAATTAAATTAGCAGTGTGCTCGTTAACGTCTGTGCCTAAAAATATAATTCGATCTTTGAGTAAACGCGAATATATATCATAAGCCCGTTCAACTCTACCATCTGATTCAATAACTGTCGGGATTAATACTGATGATGCTTTCGTGGACATTATTTTCTCTCCTTTTATTGTACAAATAGAATACATTAATTGGCACTCTCGTGTCAAGAGTGCTAGTTTTTACGTGTTAAGATCTTTCCAATGACCCCATGATCTGGTGCTGACGACTTCGATACGTCAACCCGAAAAGCAGGTAGGATTCCTCGTCTTTCGAGCCTTCTGTACGTAGTTGAGGTAAGTGCGCTACCATGAGGTTGTACTACTTGTTCAGTCATGTCGCTATGATCGATGCCGCTCATAACCAAACTTTTTAATCCGTTAACTGCGTTATCAACATCATTCGGTCCTCTTTGTGTATCAATGTATCTTGACATGACTGTTAGAATTCCAAGTTCAAGCTCAGGGTATCTTCTTTCTAGCTCAACACCTAGATTCACTAAATCTTCATTTGAACGAACGTCTTCAAAGTTTAATTCGGGTTTCCTTGACATCACACTATTGTATAAGTTAAGGGTGGTTTTGTCAATATTTATTTTGAATAGCTAACTAATTGGTTGATAGTTTTTTCAGTCATTAACCTAGACGAAATATCTCGTTTTGAATCTTCTTTATCTAGTTCTTCGTGCATTTTTGGATCAGTATATTGAGCTTTTAAAGTCTGGATCCTTGCGTCAACCTCATCAGACGACACACTTATACTTTCTTTTTCAGCTATTTCTGCCAATACTAGTCCAGCTTTAACTCTACTCTTCGCTTCAGGGAGTAATACTTCTTCTTTATACGATTCTTTAGTAAAACCTTCTTGTTTTAAAAACTCTGGATAGGTTAAACCACGATAAGTAAGATCTTGTTTAAAATCTTGAAGCAGTCGTTCAACTTGATCAGTAACAAGTGAATCTGGTATAGAAACAGTCGATTTTTCAGTAACTTCACGAATAATATCTGATTCTTGTTGCTGCAACACCTGTTTTTGCTTTTCAGCCAACAGCTGGGCTTTAATGTCAGATTTTAGCCCTGCGAGGTTTTTGAATGGTCCGGCGTTTTTTGCAAAATCATCGTCAATCTTGGGTTTTGTAACTTCTTCGACTTTTTTAACGGTCACTGTAAATGTGACTTTTTGACCGGCAAGTTTTTTTGCACCATAGTCTTTAGGAAATGTCAGTGTAAATGTGACTTCATCTTTGGCTTTTTTACCAACTAACTTTTCTTCAAAACCAGGAATAAACGTTTTACTGCCAAGTACTAAAGGATAGTCTTTACCGTCTGCACCAGGAATGGGCTGGTTTTTTGAGTCGACTCCACTAAAATCAATCCAAACTTCATCAGAATTTTTTGCTAATCGTTTAACTTCAGTTTTATTAGATTGTCTTATAGCTAAATTATCCAACACATCGTCAACTTCTTTATCCGTTACAGACACTTTATTTAGAGGTTTTTTTATGGTTTTGTAATTAGCGAGCTTTATTGGTCCTAATATCTCAACTTCTGCTTCGAATTCTAAGTCTGCATACGGTACGAACTTTTTAATAGATATCTTGGGTCTATCGACAGGTCGAATTTTTTCGTTTTTCGCAGCCTGCGGATACAACTGATTTAGCGCTTCATCCATAAACTCTGTCTGTAAAGTCTGCTGATCAACGTTTTTCTCGACTAGATTGATAGGAACTTTTCCTTCACGAAAACCTGGTAGCTTTACGGATGATCGAAGTCTTTCGAGTGTAATCTGTTTAATTGTCTCAAGATCTTTAGGATCAGCCGAAACCGTCAGTGTTAATTTTGTATCAGTGATATTTTGTCTTTTTACTTGCATGGTTTGCTATATTAACAGATTCAGATAATTATTGCCAGTATTACAACTGAGGCACTAAACCAAAAAATTTCAACGTACTTACCCCAAGGTTTTTCGCCCCATTGGATCTTTTTGTGGAATCTCTGAAATGCATTACCGACGTATTCCTTCTTTTCAGTTATTGACCGTTTAAATCGTGGAATAGAAAACAAGTCTGGCGATGCAGCTGCAAACGCACACAGACCCGCTAATTGCCAGTTATCTGCACCGCTAATACCAAGTACAATCACGAGTAGCCCGCACAAAATTGCGTCGATTACGAGCAATACTTTAAATTCCTTACTGTTGTGAATTTCCACCTCGGATCTACTTCTGTCTCCATAATGAGGCAAACTATCGAGAACAAAATGCGAAGCAAAAGCTATTGGAATAGCAATTGGACTCACAATAATAAATCCAATAATCGACCCAGTTAACGCATGATTTATCGCTCGCATTTAATTTAGCTTTTCATCTATTTCATTCACTGAAAGATTCTGTTCATCACCGGTATCTAGGTTTTTTAGCTTGTACTTATCCGTTTTTAGTTCTTCTTCACCCACAAAAAGTACGTTTTTTATGCCCTTTTTGTCAGCAGTTTTGATTTGTTTTTCTAGTTTTTTACCCGAAAGATCAATCGCAACATTTAAGCCCTTGCTTCGAAGTTCTTGGGCGACATCTTGTGCACCAAAAACCGCATCGCCAATAGTAGCAATATAGATATCAGTTTGTGTGTTCAATTCTGGGATTAAGTTATTGCTCTCCAAAAAGTTCTGAAAGGTTGCGTCGCCCATTCCAAAACCTACAGTTGGTACCGGTTCTACGCCAAATGCACCCACTAATACATCATAGCGACCACCACCAAACATTGAGCGATTATTGTCTGGGTTGGTATCGAACACCTCAAACACAATGTCCGTGTAGTACTCAAATCCTCTGGTTAGATACCTATTAAAAACAACATTTTTGATGCTACGTCGCTTTAGCTCTTGTATAACTTTATTTGCATTTTCTGGCGTTTCGTCTTCACGTAAAAATTCTAATATTTTGTCAGCAGTATTTTTCTCAAGTACTTCATAGAATAGATTCTCCCATTCTTGTTTATCGACTTTTTCTTTTTTATCTATCAGTGTAACTATATCTTTTCTTTGATAGTCCAAAAGATTTAATTCGTCAAAAATATCTTGGACTATTTTTCGACTACTTATTTGTATCTCATATTGCTCAGGCTTAGCGCCAAATAATTTCATGATTTCATCGGCAAGCATAATTACTTCAATATCAGCTTCAGTGCCAACAACACCGAAAATATCGGCATTCAGCTGCCAAAACTCGCGTAAACGACCTTTTTGTGGCCGCTCATATCGAAAGCAGTTGGGTATACTAAACATTCGCAACGGATAAGTAAGCTCCTGGCGGCGTCCCGCGACCATCCTACTTACGGTCGGCGTCATTTCTGGGCGCATGACCACCTTACGCTCACCTCTATCGGTAAAGGCATAAGTTTGCTCGTTTACAATTTCGTCACTTGTTTTAGCGGCGTAAAGCTCAAGTGGCTCCAAAATTGGGCCATCGTATTCCTCGTAACCAAACGATTCACAGGCCTTGCGCCACTTATCGAACATCCATTTGCGAATGCGCATATCATCGGGGTAAAAATCTCGTGTTCCTTTATATGGTTGTGTTGAAAGTTTCATATTTCCTCTATTATACATTTGTTATCTTTTAAAAGAAAAAACGCCGGGGAGATCCGGCGTTTGTATGTTTTTTAGGAAAATAGTAAACTAACCGATCAGCTCCGGCAACAGATGTACATGATTTTGGTTAATGTAAATTATATTCATTACAATATTATTATAACATACTAGGCAATGCTACGCAACTACACTATACCTAGCTTCCCCAGTAACCTTTCTCGAAGAGTTACTCGCTGAGATGGGTTAAGATATCCAATATACTCTTCATGTGCTTGTTCTCCGACCAGATTTCTGAAACTTATGTCACCTCTGATCGACAGACTAGCTTGTCCGCCATCTATCATAGCCCCCACATATAGCGGACTGTTGCGCTCTACAGTTCCATCCCCAAGAGGCACTTCTACGTAATTTTTCGATAATTCTGGCTGCATAATATAAATCCCTGATATTTGGTGCCGGAGAAAGGACTCGAACCTTCACGCCTTGCGGCACTAGTTCCTAAGACTAGCGTGTCTACCAATTCCACCACTCCGGCTTGAGCAATGAATACTGTAAGATTTTACCCTGTTTTTTTATAAAAGACCAGTTGTGCGTCGCCATAGTTTTTTACTCTAAGTTGAGATAAAGAATCAAAGTCAGGAATTTCCATTTTTCCCGGCCAGTCAAGAATATACAATCCCCCAGATTTAACATGTTGTACTAGTTTAACTAACATCTGCATTTTTATCCCATCATACGGTGGCGCAGCTATTACAATGTCAAACTGAGCATCTGGATTATTGTCTGACCAACCGCTGGCGTTAGCATTAATAGGCTTTATTCGATCAGGAATTTTCAGAGCTTTGATATTTTGTTTTAAAACAGTATTGGCTTTTTTGTCTATATCGATGGCAACAACACCGTTAGCGCCTCGACTAATCGCTTCAATACTCAACGCTCCACTACCTGCAAACGCGTCCAGAATATCAAGCCCGCTTAAATCTCCTAAAACGTTAAACAGGCCACCCCTAACCTTTTCGCTCATAGGATGTGTTCTATGGCCTGAGGGTGCTATGATTTGCTGTCCTTTTAAAAATCCGGCAATTACTCTCATGCTAATTATGCTTTATCATTTTTTGCTTCACTAACGGCTAAAAACCAAATAAGTGTGATAGTTTTTGCAATAGTCGGGCCTAACTTATTTCGAACATTGACAACCAACTTTGGCGACCAACCTTTTTTCATAAATCTTTCGTACATATCAAGAACGGCAATTTCTCTTGCCGAATGCTTGAATGTTTCAATATGGCCAATTTTTCGTGCGTTAACAATATCTTCTTGAGTTGGAACAGATTCTTTCATTGATAAGGGTGCGATAATTGTGGCAATCCCAAATTCAAATAACCCATGAGTACTCATTAAACCCTTTGGGCCAAGATACTTCCATGTTTTTTTAATTCGTCCACGCTTTGTATCTGCAGGCGGAAACCATTTCTTACTAAGAGTCGTTCGTTGATCTTTGCTACCTTCCCATAATTCTTCAACCTTTTCCTCGTATGGATAGTGATGAGCTGGCGTTAAACCGTCAGTTATTGCATGAGCAAGCCAAGCGGCTTCAAAAGCTATTCGCTCTTGGTTATTAGACTTTAGCTCGTTAACCAGCTTTTTGTAATGGTCGTCGATTAAATCTAAAAGTTGAGAGTCTTTATCGTCAAACGGACTATAATAATGCCAAGGTTCATCTTTGGAAGGACTTTTTCGCTTTATGGCATCAGGCCCTTTCTTACCTTCAAAATGAAGGATTTTTTTCGATGCCGGAAAATCATCCTTATTCTGAGTTATTTTGTCTAAATTATTTCTAGCAACCCTATCGAGTTTTTGGTGCGCACCTAAAATTCGTCCTGAAAATGGTGTAAGTGTCGAGCCTGAATACATGATTGTCCTTGTTTAGTTTAGATGTGTTATTTTTTGTAGATTTTCTATCCGCTTTTTTAGTCCACTATATTGTAGCAGGTTGGGGTCTTCGTCTAATAACTCTAAAGCGGCTTTTCGGGCATTTTTTATAAGATTCGTATCAGTTAAGTTAACCATCCTAAGATCTAATTCTCCATGCTGAGACTCACCATATATTGCCCCTGGTCCACGGAGCTCTAGATCAAGCTCAGCCAGCTTGAATCCATCATTGCTAGATAACACCGCTCTGAGCCTTCTAGATGGGTTCTCGTTACTATTGAGCATCATATAACATGTTCCGCTCTTATCCCCTCTGCCGATCCTTCCGCGTAACTGATGGATCTGAGCTAGCCCAAAGCGCTCTGGCGACTCTATACACATTATCGTAGCATTAGGCACATCTACCCCAACTTCAATAACAGTTGTCGACACTAGGACATCGATCTTGCCAGCTACAAAATCTTGCATTATTTTTTGTTTGTCATCTGACGACAAACGACCATGTAACAAAGCAACAATATTATTAGTAAAAATATTATTGGCTAAATCATTATAGACTTCATTAACAGATCTGGCTTTAATTACTTCAGAATCGTCAATTATAGGACAAACAACAAATATTTGTTCATTATTCTCTATGTTTGTTTTTAAACTCTCATATATCTTAGTTCTTTCATTTTCAAGTACCATCTGCGTATCAATGGGTTTGCGATTAATAGGCTTGGTTTTTAAGATACTGATCTCGAGATCACCGTAAACGGTTAGAGCTAAACTCCTAGGTATTGGTGTAGCAGTCATGCTTAACATGTGCGGCATATGGCCAGCTTTTTTAAGTAAGGCTTTTCTTTGTTCGACACCAAACCGATGTTGCTCATCAACAACAATCAAGCCAAGCGAGTGGACATCGAGGCTCTCTTGTAATATTGCGTGCGTTCCGACTACTAACTTCGACTGACCGGATTTAATTGATTCATATGCATTTTGTTTTTGGCTTTTGTTCATACTACCTACCAGCAATGTCACCTGCTTATCTAAATCAAGTGGACTTAGGAGCTCTGAAAAAGTTATCGCGTGCTGTCTGGCTAGAATCTCAGTTGGAGCTAGGACTAAAACTTGTAGATCTCTTGCCATCACCATTGCACTTGCCATCGCCGCCACAACAGTTTTACCAGAACCCACGTCTCCCTCAAGCAGTCGATTCATAGCTACCTCACTGTCGATATCCTTTAATATCTGCCAGGTTACTACACGTTGATCAGTTGTTAACGTAAATTTAAGATTTTTTACGAATTTTTTTGCAACTTTTTCATCAAAATTTACTGGTATAGATGCTATTTTGCCAATCTCGTTTTTAGTCATCTGATTTGCCATAATCAATTCAAATAACTCTATAAAGCCTAGCGTATATTTCGCAGTATCTAAATCCTCTTTTGAACTTGGAAAGTGCAGTTGGAATAAAGCTTGTTTTAAACTCAATAACTTGTATTTCTTTTTTAGTTTATTTGGCAAAACTTCCAAAATTTCAAAATCACTATCAAAAGCAGCTTTTATATATTTTCTAAGTTGTGTAGATTTAACAGTTTTTGATTGAGGATAAATTGGAATTATTCGAGCTGTGTTTAAGGGAAAATCAGTGACTAATTCTAACGAAGGATTCATGATGCTCATTTTTTGCCGGCTTAGCTGAAACAGACCAGAAACAAAATATTCGTTATCAGTTTTTATCGAGTTCGATCGATAAGGCTGGTTAAACCACACCATCCGAACAGACCCTGTTTTATCTGTTATCACTGCTTCAGTAATATGCATGCCTCGTCGTACATACCGACCATGAATACTTGTCACCCTACCTTTGATAGAAACTTGTCCAGGTTTAATCTGGCTTATTAGTGACAAGTTAGAATAGTCTTCATACCGCCGTGGATAATAATTAATTAAATCTTCTATGGAGCGGATATCCACAGATTTCAGGCTATTTACGACAGCAGGCCCAACTCCACGTAGTTCAGATAGTTCTTTGATCATCACCATTTACCTAATAGTATAGCGGTAATTAACGGCTTGTTTTAACTTAGGCTTTTTTGACTAAGAAAAATACGCTAGGGCCAAAATGCGCTCTTGCAAGCGGACGCTGAAGAAACTTTTCAACAGTTACCATCGCGCTTATCGGTGCAATTTTTTTGAGTCCAGGGCTACGAAGGTTAGAAACAGACAGAACTTTATCAACTTTTAAACCAGCGTGCGCAAGTTGTTTTGCGACTTTTTTTGGATTGTGATTAACAAATTCGATCTCGTTCTTATTGCGGTTTTTCGGGCTTCGTATATCTACTGGGTCAATCGGAATTTTCTTGCCCTTCATCATGTATTTAATCCTATTACGTATATGTGCTAGGTTTGCAATCTCTAATATAAAAACCCCATCATTAGATAGTATTCTGGCAATCTCTGAAAACTCTAGTGAAGGGTCTGGAAGATGATGCATCACCCTCACCATCGTTACTAGATCAACACTATCGTCTTTAAACTTTAGGTCATCAGCTTGCATTAATTCCCGTTCTATCCGTTTGTGATTCGCCAAATACTCTTTTGCGATATCTAGCTGTTGCTTACTTGGTTCTGCAAGGGTTACTTTTTTCGCAAATTCTTCTAGCAATATACAAAGCCGACCATAGCCTCCACCAACATCTACAGCATGTTTAAATGATCTGTTTTTTAACAGTCTTCTAATTGCAAGCTCTTCAGCGGCATTTTCATATTCGCGGCCATCCCAGTATTTCTTATAATTATGTTTTGGATCATTATACTGATCAGCACGCTTATGTTTTGTGTTTTCTTTAGCCATGTACGCAAAAGTATATCAGGTTTTTGTCGAATGCAAATTTTCTTACTTGATTACTATTCTGATATTTTTACACAACTACTTTTGCATATAGATAGCGATAATATTACTAACATTTGCTATAATGATCATGTTAAATTCAAGGAGAAATACATACAATGGCACGAAGTCGCCGTAGCCCTAGAGTCGGAAGAAATACGTTCACAACCAGAAGTGGTGCAACTGTAAAAATTCATCGAAGTATCTCTGATAAGTTAAAAATTAGAAATGATCAGAAATCAAGGTCCAAGGCCGAGCGATTAGCTGGAATGCCTAAAGGTAAACTACAGCGATTCGTATATCGCCTTCACCCAAAAAGACTTTATCAATACTGGTTCAGTCGTGAAGGTGGGATAATGGCCCTAAAAATTATGGGTATTGGTTTTATAGCTGGTTTTTTAATTTTGGTTGGTATGTTTGCATACTTTCGTAAAGATCTACCCGACTTACGATCAATTACTGGTAGTAATTTAGGCGGTAGTATTCAGTATTACGATCGAAGCGGTAAAGTGCTGCTGTGGGAAGATTATGACGCTGCAAAAAGAATACCTGTAGAAGA
Source organism: uncultured Candidatus Saccharibacteria bacterium (assembly GCA_964510945.1). Classification (GTDB taxonomy): domain Bacteria; phylum Patescibacteriota; class Saccharimonadia; order Saccharimonadales; family JAGQNJ01; genus DAISWO01. The sequence continues at coordinate 110,400 of CAZEED010000001.1, read as the reverse complement.
TGACAAGATCTCCCAAAACCTAAAAGATGCGACTGTTGCTATAGAAGATAAAGACTTCTTCAAACACGGAGGGTTCGATGTTAGAGGTATTTCTAGAGCCGCTTGGAATAACGCCTTCGGCGGTAGTACGCAGGGTGGTTCAACTATCACTCAACAATTAGTTAAGTTAACCCAAAACTGGACTCAAGAAAGAACTGTTAGCAGAAAAGTAAAAGAAGTTATCCTAGCCGTTGAGTTAGAGAGAAGTTATTCAAAACAAGAGATATTAGCTGGATATTTAAATACTGCGCCCTATGGTGGAATCGAGTATGGGGCTGAAGCCGCAGCTAGAGATTACTTTAATAAATCAGCCGACGAGCTAACCATTGCAGAATCTGCGATGCTCGCGGCTATTCCACAGTCACCAAGATACTATTCACCGTATAGCCAAGATTTTGAAAAAGAAGCTTTCCTAAATCGACAACACTATATTCTTGACCTCATGGTAGAACAAAATATGATTACATCGGCCCAACGAGACAAAGCCAAGAAAGTAGATGTACTAAAAACTGTTAAGCCTAGAAAAGCAAAATTTGCTGGTATTAAAGCACCATGGTTTGTACTAGCAGCAAAAAACCAAATCCAGAATAAAATTGCTTCAGAAACTGCCGACATTGGTGGGTGGAAAGTTACTACCTCTCTTGATCTAGGACTTCAGAAAAAGGCTGAAGAACAAGTTGCCGCAGGTATGGGTCAAATCTATGCTCAAGGTGGAGATAACGCTGCAATCGCAGCTGAAGACGTAGAAACAGGTCAAATGGTAGCACTAGTTGGCGGTAACGATTTTACTAATAAGCAATACGGACAACTAAACTATGCTCAAACTAAACTACCTCCCGGATCAAGCTTTAAACCATACGACTATGTATCGCTAATAGATAACCAGAACAATTTTGGGGCTGGCTCAGTGTTATATGACACCCAAGGCCCACTTGAAGGCTATGATTGTACTAATAAAGGGCTACCTCCACCACGAGGAAGCGGTAACTGCCTCTACGATTACGATTTTCGATATCCGGGACCACTAACAATTCGCTATGCTTTAGGTGGTTCTAGGAACGTCCCAGCGGTAAAAGCAATGCTTATTAACGGTGTTGATAAAACTATAAAGACTGCTGAGAACCTTGGATTAGAGAGTGGCTATAAATGTTACGGTAACCAAGCGCTGACAAAAGAAATCCAATGTGGAGCGTCATCAGCGATTGGTGATGGAGCTTTTCTTAAACTCGACGAACATGTACACGCTCAAGCTTCTCTTTCTAGAAACGGAAAATGGATTCCACAGACCTATATCTTAAAGATTGAAGATTCAACATCAAAACCAGTATACGACTGGAGTCGAGACGAAAAAGGTAAATCAAGACAAGCTGTTAAAGCAGACGCGGCTTACATTATTAACAACATATTATCTGATCCTAATGCTAGTTACTTCCCAGCTGGACGAAAACCTCAGATTGGACCTAATGGCTGGAAATTTGCCATGAAAACCGGAACGACTAACGACGGAAAAGACGGGTGGATGACAGGCTACTCATCTAAATATGCAGCCAGCGTGTGGGTTGGGCATCACACTAGACAAGTTGAAATGAGTGGCACAATGGAGAATATGACCCAGCCGATTTGGCAAGGATGGATGCAATCAGCTCACGATGGTAAAAAGGCAAAAGATTGGACAAAACCAGCGGGTGTAAAACAAGATCCTGCCTTTGTAATTAGAACACATGTCGGTATAGGTTCTGTAGAGCCAAGCCCAGCAACAGATCTATTCCCTAGTTGGTATCAAAACAACAAAAAGAAATCTGCTTCAAAAAAGACTATTGATATAGTATCCAACAAAATAGCTACAAGCTGTACACCAACGCGAGCTAAGAAAACTCTTACCGAAACCGACGCTTCTAGTTTCTCGGGTGACACTTATGTCGATGCTGGAGGAAATAGTTCGAGTCAACAGGATGACGTACATAAATGTAGCGACAGTAAGCCTAAGATTAGCTTGTCTGTTCAAAAACAAGGATCTAATAGCTATAATTTAGTTGCAACGATTAGCCAAGGCACACATCCTTTGTCTAGCGAGAGATTTAAAGGCAAAGTTACCTTTTCTGTTAACGGTTCTCAGATTGCTGGAGGTTCTTTCACTATTACAAAGCCAGGCACAGTGATATATAAAAACTACAAACCAAACTTTAATGGTTCAAGGACTGTGACAGCAACAGTAATCGATAGCGTATTGTATGACGCAACCGATTCTTCAACTATTAGCGGTGAATCATCTGACGGATCAAGCGTTGGTTCACTGTCAGTTTCCGACCAAGGTAGCGACAAAGTAAAAATTCAGTGGTCAGGCTCAACACTGCCGTCTGGCACAACCTACCAAGTTTGTCTTAAAGAAACTAGCGGACCTAATAGTTGTTCTTCGACGTCAAGTAAATCACTACTCAGAGATGTAGAAATCGGCAAGAGCTATACCGCTACAGTAACGGCAAATGGAAAATACAGTAGTATCAGCTTCACGTACCCTCTGTAGAAATAAATAAAGTATCTATTTCAAGAAGTCGTTTAAAGTTGTACGAATATCTTTAGCTCGGTAATGATTTGGGCTAGTTACGGCCATTGATTTTGGCCCAATCGTCTGTTTAAAACCCATTTTTGTTGATTCTAGAATTCTTTTTTCAACACTTGCAACATGCCGAACTTCACCGCTTAGTCCAATTTCTCCAAAAACCACAGAGTTAGTTTTTAGTTTAAGACCTTTCGCCGCTGATCCTATAGCCATACAAACAGCTAGGTCAGCGGCATTCTCGGTCACTCTAATACCCCCAACGATATTAATGTATATATCTTTATCGGCAAGATTTAGCTTAGTCCTTTTCTCTAGAACTGCAATCAGAAGATTTAGCCTATTTATATCAAATCCACTAGCGGTGCGTTTAGGGTAGCCGTAGGCAGTTTTGTTTACAAGCGCCTGAACCTCAACTAGCACTGGCCGTGTGCCTTCCATTGTAGCTAGCACTACCGATCCATCAGTTATTTGCCGCTCTTTTAGCAGTTCTTTTGAAGGGTTATCTACTATTCTTAGTCCATTCTCAGCCATTTCCAAAATAGCCACCTCATTGGTACTCCCAAAACGATTTTTTATACTCCTCAGTAATTTAAAGCCACCGTATCTATCACCTTCCAGCTGTAATACTACATCAACAAGATGCTCGAGGATCTTTGGTCCAGCAATACTTCCCTCTTTAGTGACATGTCCAACGATCATAATTGCTGTATTTGATGATTTTGCTGCTTCGATCAACATATGAGCACAACTAGTGATTTGGCTAATAGAACCAGATGAACTTGATAGTAGATTTGTAGATATAGTTTGAATAGAATCCACTATCACTACATCAAATTTTTTTGAACTTATCGCGTTTGAGATTGAATCCACATCTGTTTCGTCCGATAAAGAAATATTACTTTTTTCTACTCCTAACCTACCCGCTCTCAGACCGACTTGATGAATAGATTCTTCTGCACTAACATATAAAACTTTCGATTTTTCACCCGAACCATCGGCCATCTGTAACAAAAGAGTGCTTTTTCCAATTCCGGGTTCTCCAGCAATTAATACAACTCCACCCTTAACCAATCCTCCGCCCAAAACTTTATCAACTTCACTTATTCCAACAACAATTCGTTTTTCAAAATTGTTGATTGCATCTTTTGCGTTAACAATTTTTATTTCCGTTTTAGAAGCGCTTTTACTGACATTCTTCTCGATTACTACTTCTTCTAAAGTATTCCATTCTTGGCAACTCTGACATTTTCCCGCCCAGACAATAGACTCAGCACCACAATTACTACAAACATACATTCTTTGCTGTTTTGCCATATAGATAAAATTGTATCAGATTACAGGGACTTTGGACGGCTGTCTATAGATTGATATAAATCATTTATCTCTACAGAAACGTCTTGGTACTCGGCTACCAGCAAGTTATACGACTTTATTTTTGTTTGAATTTGCTTAACGAGTGCGTTGTAAACAGCGACTTCGTTATTGAATGAATCGACACGCGAATTATACTCGTCTGTTTTTCCGCTCGCCAATAAATCATCTAACGAACTTTTATCACCTAAGAGTTGGGCGCGCTTTTGATTAGCTGACTGCTGGGCGGAATCAATTTCAGACTTAAGGCCCGAAAGCTGCAAGCCAATTTGGTCGGCCTTATTCTGTCTTGAGCTAAATTCTGATTCATAGCTAGACGACAGATCTGTAATAGTGGTCCTATCTTTAAAATATTGCTTATAATAATTTTCGAGATCTTCGGGCAAATTTGCGACTTCTGTTCCGAGTATAGAATGTAGTTCGTTCGGGACACTCGAGGGATCTTGTTGCTTGTATTGCTCGATCGTTCGTTTAATCCTAACGTCTTTTATTCCCTGGTAAGCTTCTTGCAACATTTTATCTACTTCGTTTTTTTGATCACTGTTTAATCGGTCGTATGCCGAATGCAACATTTCATGTGCTGCTGTTACTTCTACAATTCCATTTAATCGCTTATCCGTGACTCTAAAAAGATAGATACCGTCAGTATTGATATAACACCCCAGGACTATAGAAAACTCTGTCGGCAAACCATCCCGACACTTTTGATTAAATTGTGCCCCTCTAACGATCGCGGGACGAGCTACATAAAAATATCTTTTTCCTGACTCGGTGAATTTATTGGTTTTTGTTATTTTTTCAATAGATGCCGGAGGGTCATAGGTCCTGAGCGTGTACCAATCCATCAAATCCTGTCGAAAGACAAATCCTAATCCAACCAACAATAAACAGAAAACAATGAATATCTCAAATGATTTCTTTCTGGAATTCATTCTATCTATTATAACTAAAAATGCTTATTCAGTAGCTACTTTATACGTCAAATCGTGTTTTTTTGTATCAATAGATATGATGTCGCCTTTTTTATATTTGTCAGACAATAGCTCTGATGCAATATAGTCCTCCAACGTGTCTTGCAGGAGCCGTCTGAGCGGTCGGACACCGTTTTTGGCATCATAACCATTGTCTAGCATGTATTGCTTAGCCTGAGGCGTCAGTTTAACGCTAAGACCATGCTTTACTAAACGCTCTTTCAACTCATCAACCTGAAGATCAAGTATTCGAATAATATCTTTTTTCGTTAAAGCTCTAAATACGATTGTTTTATCGATTCTATTCAGCAGTTCTGGACGTAGCATTTTCTTCAAATCATCTAGCACCTTATCTTTATTGGCTTTGTGAAGCTCGTCGAGATTTTCTAATTGTTTGCTAGTGTTTACCGAAAAGCCAAATGACGCTTCTTTCTGGAGTTTTTCGGCTCCGATATTGCTAGTCATAATCACTATAGTGTTAGTAAAATCAATTTTTCGTCCTTTGGCGTCAGTTAAATGTCCATCTTCTAATATTTGTAGTAGCATGTTAAAAACTTCAGGATGAGCTTTTTCAATCTCGTCAAACAAAACTAAACTATAAGGTTGACGTCTGATTTTGTCAGTTAATTGTCCGCCATCATCGTATCCAACGTATCCTGCAGGAGCACCTACTAAACGCGCAACAGTATGTCGTTCGCTAAATTCACTCATGTCTATTTTTACTAGCGCTTCTTCTGATCCATAAAATTCTCTAGCCAGCACTCTAGCAAGTTCCGTTTTACCTACCCCTGTTGGTCCTAGGAAAATGAATGAGCCAACAGGCCGTTTTTCGCTACCAACTCCTGATCTATTTCGTCTAATAGCCTTAGATACGGCCTCAACGGCCTCGTCTTGACCTATAACATACTTACCTAAAGACTTTTCTAGGTTCATCAGATACTTTGCTTCAGATCTAATAACTTTTCTAGCTGGTACACCGGTCATACGTGCAACTGTTCCGGCGACATCCTCGCTATTCATAACAATTTTTTTGTTTACTTTTTCATTTGAATTTAGTTTTTTGAGCTCTTCTTGAATCTGACTGGCCCTTTGTTTATTTTGGGCGGCTCTCTCGTAATCTTCCGCATCAACTGCATCTTCAATACGGGTATTAACTAACTTCAGCTCTTGTTTAAGCCTTCTCACTTCCGGTGGTGTTCTACCTTTATCTAGGCGAAGATGCGCCGCAGTCTCGTCTATAAGATCAATTGCTTTATCAGGCATGAATCTGTCATTAATATACCTTTTAGCTAGCTGAACAGTATCCGTTATAACTTCATCGCTAATAGTTACTCCGTGGAAAGCTTCGTAATGTTTACGCAGACCTTTTAGGATTGCTATTGTTTCATTAACGTTCGTTTCTGGCACTTGAATGGGCTGTAGTCGACGCTCTAACGCGGCGTCTTTCTCGATGTGCTTAGTATATTCATTTGTCGTCGTAGCACCAATCATCTGAATCTTACCTCGAGCGAGTGCCGGTTTTAGAATATTCCCGGCATCCATAGCACCCTCAGCGGCGCCTGCACCAACAATCAAATGAAGTTCGTCGATAAAAATTATAATATTCCTATCTCGTTCTAGTTCATTCATGACTTTCTTCAGGCGATCTTCAAATTCGCCCCTGTATTTAGTCCCTGCGATCATACCCGCTAGATCGAGCATTATTATCTTTTTGTCCAACAAACCGTCAGGAACGTCCTCGCTTACTATTCTTTGAGCAAGCCCCTCAGCGATTGCAGTTTTTCCTACTCCTGGCTCACCGATCAATACTGGGTTATTTTTGGTTCTACGATTTAAAATAGTGATTAGTCGTCTGATCTGTGGGTCTCTACCAACTACTGGATCAAGCTTTCCTTCTTTTGCCTGAGCGGTCAAATCTGTGCCAAAAAAGTCTAAAGCAGTTTTTCTGCCTTTTTTAACTCGCTTTGTTGAACCCGGACTGCCGTTCTCATCATATTGTTGCTTATTTAAAAATTGTTCTAGCTCAGTTATTAGTCGATCAACATCAACTCTCATATCTCTAACCAAAACTGTGGCTCGAGCATTCTTCTGAGTCAAAATACTATACACAATATGCTCTGTCCCGCAGAACTCTTGATTAAATTCCTGTGCTACATCGTAGGCCATTTTTAATGTCAATTTTGCGGTCTCACTCAGCCCCTTAGCGCCCATATTAATTATGATATTCTTTGGGCTTAGATTTAGCGCAACCCGAGCTTTATCAAGAGTTACGCCTGCGTCAACTAACACTTTTGAGCCTAACGACCCTTCCTGCGCCAATACACCGAGCAGTAGGTGCTCTGTACCTACGTACGGACTATTTGCACTACGAGCAATAGCGTCGGCGTGTCGCAAACTTTGCAGGGCGTTTTCCGTCAGGTGATTTAAGAACTCTTGAAAGTCAGATGAATTTGGGTGCATGTATTAATTATCCCTCGAATTAATTTTGTATACGACTATAATCGTATTCCCATATTATGAAATTAGCACTCTCATGTCAAGAGTGCCAATATGTTTGTTCGAAAGCGTATCTATAAAGATGAAGTACTCGCTATTTAGTAATAACTCAGAGTTTAGTGTAGCCGTAGCTACACTAAAGTGAAGTTATTACTAAATAGTTAGAGTAGTTCGCTGGAGAGATAGTGCCAGCGGATGAACATACTTGGCATTCTTGACATGGGTCAAGAGTGCCGTTTATGTAATTTACCTATTCTTCTTTTACTCTTCAGTACCGTGTTCTTCGACAGCATCGAGCAGGCTACTTTCTAGCTCACTTTTCTTCTTTAACTTTTTTGGTTTAGTATCAACAGTTTCTGCTGGTTTATGCGCAGGCTTAGCTTGTACTGGTCCTGTAACTTCAGGATTCTCGTCAGCAGAAGTCGGTTCTTCAACCTTTGATTTATCACCTTCAATATCTAGCTCATAGCCAGAGAGTTTGCTCGCAAGCCTGACGTTCTGCCCACTCTTACCGATAGCAATTGATAGTTGATCTTCCGGTACGAAAACTTTTGCTTTTTTTGTAGCTTCATCTAATTCTACTTTAGTAACCTTTGTTGGGCTCAAAGCATTGATTATGAACTGTTTAACGTCATCATCCCAGACTACAATATCGATTTTTTCTTGTTCGCCAACTTCGCTCATCACCGCGTTTACCCTGGTGCCGTGTCCACCAACAAATGTCCCTACCGGATCAACACCAGGTACAGTCGAATTAACGGCAAGTTTTGTCCTGACGCCAGCCTCACGGGCAATCTTTTTGATTTCTACAGCGCCACTCTCCATCTCGGGCACTTCGTTTTGGAATAACCATTCTATAAACTCGGTATTTCCTCTAGACACTATTAGCTGTGGTCCTCGAAGCCCGCGCTCAACGTCTTTTAGGTATACTTTAACCCTTTGACCACTATAGTAGTGTTCGCCCTGAATCTGTTCGCTAACCGGCATTATTCCTTGCGCCTTGCCAATGTCAACGCGCACTAGTCGTCCTTCAACTCGGGACACGATTCCATTGATTACTGTTCCGATTTTATCTTCGTATTCGGCCAAGATGATCTCGCGTTCACTTTCTCGAAGTTTTTGTAAAATTACTTGTTTTGCTGTCTGGGCTGCTACTCGTCCAAAACTTTCGACTGTTTGATGCACTTCAATCTGATCGCCTACTTTAGCGTCTTTCTTCATCACACTGGCATCGCGAAGACTTATCTGAATTTTGTCGTCTTCAACTTTTTCTACGACGTCTTTAGTGACATAAGCGTCAATATCGCCTGTATTAAGGTTCATAGTTACTCGGACTTCTTGTTCACGATCTCCATAATCTCGTCTGTAAGCTGCTGCTAAAGCTTGCTCTACGCTTTCTTTAACTGTTTCTTCCGGCAAATTTTTCTCTTCTGCGATAGTCCGTACGGCTAACGCTAACTGTTTCATGTCTAAATCCATTATATTTTTCCTTCCGTTTAGCATTTAAAAAGTCGACCTTCCGGCCGACCTAACTATAGATATCATATCAGTCGCTTAATGCCCAGTCAAGCTAGCTATCGCCAGAGCATGTTAGTATATATTTCTGTATGGCAAAGAAAGTCGATCATCTAATAAAGCAATTTGCACCAAATAACTACAACTTGATACTTGATATTGATAAAACTAACAGCTCCGTATCGGGACAAGTAACGATTACAGGCAAAAAAGTTGGCAGACCAAGTAAACGGGTAACATTTCATCAGCAGAATCTTAAGATTATTAGCGCTTCATTACACAACAAAAAACAAAATATTGACGTCAAAATTAAAAGAGTAAATACCCATAAATCATTGCACGAGGTAAGAATCCACACTGACGAGTTGATCTATCCCGGTGAATATATAATCACTATTAAGTATGTAGCGAAAATAAGCGAACAAATGCTCGGGATTTATTCAAGCTCTTTCACTGAAAAGAATAAAAAGAAGAGTCTGATAGCGACACAATTTGAAAGTCATCATGCTCGAAAAGCCTTCCCGTGCATTGACGAACCAGATGCAAAGTCAACCTTTGACCTTACGCTAAAAACTGACAAGACTGACATAGTTTTATCCAATACCAATGAATTAAGCGTCAATAGAGTTGCTAACCGGAAAGTAACAACGTTTAAGACAACTCCTATAATGTCCACATACCTTTTAGCTTTTGTCTGTGGTGACATGAACTTTATTGAAGGCAAAACCAAGGACGGCGTAACAATAAGAAGTTGGGCATGCACCGCCAGAGATAAAAGCCATTTACGGTATTCTGTCGACGAGGGAATTAAAATATTAGAGTTCTTTACCGACTATTTTCAGACTCCTTATCCGTTAAAAAAACTCGACATGGTAGCTTTGCCTGATTTTGACGCAGGCGCCATGGAAAATTGGGGTTTAATCACCTACCGCGAGGTAGTACTTCTAGCCGATCCTAAGAATCGTTCAATTTCTACCGAGCAATATGTTAGCCTAGTAATCGCTCACGAAATTTCACACCAATGGTTTGGCAACCTAGTCACAATGAAATGGTGGGATGATCTGTGGTTAAACGAAAGTTTTGCTAGCGTTATGGAACATATTGCCTTGGATGAAATTCATCCAGAGTGGAATCAATGGGAGCTATACACATCTCAAGATGTCCTGTCTACAACTAGTCGCGATGTCTATAGTGGTATTCAACCAGTCGTAGTCCCAGTAAACGATCCAGAACTTATCGAAACTCTATTCGATCCCGGGATTGTCTACGCTAAAGGTGGACGTTTAATAAAAATGCTAAGAGAATATATTGGCGATGATGATTTTAGGTTGGGATTGAAAAAATACTTTGAAAAGTTCGCATATCGTAACGCCACTCGGAATGATCTTTGGGACAGTCTAGGCTCAGTAACTAAACACGATGTTCCGGCACTAATGGATGCCTGGATAACACAACCAGGTATGCCAGTACTACACGTTAGCGAGTCTGATACTGGCCTCAAACTGAAGCAACAGCGGTTTCTACTCGATTCTGTCGAAAAATCGAGTTCGGTTTGGCCAATTCCACTACTTGCCAATACCTCAATACATCCCAAAATAATGAAAGAGTCCGAAATTACAGTTGACGGTGATGTTAATACGCTTTTTAACACTCACGGTAGTGGTCATTATTTTGTTGATTACCAATCAGCTGATCATAAAAAAACCGTAGCCAAAGCCTTACATGACGACTCCATGCCCGCTGAAGGTCGTATTAACACCCTTAACGATATGTATATGCTGGCCAGAAGGGGCGATACCTCTATTGTTGATGGGCTAAAGGTAGTTGTCGCTAACCAGCCAGAGCAACGAGACTCTGTCTGGACTACAATGCTACGGATCATTGGCGCATCTCATCAGTTAACTGAAGGAGATGAGAAAGCGGAAGAAAAGTTAAAACATCTCAAGGTCCAACTCGCTAGTAGTCATCTTGAAAAACTTGGCTGGGAAGATAAAAAGTCTGATGATGCGAATCAAAAACAGTTCAGGCGGACTTTAATTGCCATCATGGTCGGATCTGATGACAAAAAGTCTTTAGAACAGGCAATTACAATGTATGAAACGAAAAATATAATAGAAATTCCTTCGGAGCTCAGGTCTGTGATTCTTAGCGCTGCAGTCAGAGAAAAAGGCAAGAAAGTCACTGACGACCTTGTATCAAAATACGAAGATGCTTCGCCAGATTTGCAAATGGATATCGCCGGAGCCCTATCTAGTACTAGAGATCCAAAATCTGCAAGCTCAATTATCAAAAAAGCTCTTGGCGAAAAAGGTTTTGTTCGGCCCCAAGACTTAACGCGTTGGATTGTATTATTTCTCCGAAACTACTACATCAGAGATGTCATGTGGGATTATGTTGTCGATAACTGGAAGTGGATAGAGAAACAGCTTGGTGATAGCAAATCTTTTGACTATCTACCTACGTACTTTGCTAGCGTAGTAACTACGAATGAACAAAAAAAGCAATACGAAGATTTGTTTGTCCCGCACTTATCGAATAAAACCTTAAAGCAGAACATTGAAATTGGTCTTGCTGATATCGACGCCCGTACCGCATGGCGAAAACGTGACGAACCAAAGATTAAGAAATATCTTCAAGAAATTCGGTAATTTCAAACTTCGGTCCAGTAACTTCAACAGCCGAGAGATTGTAGTCGCCTTTCCATGTATTACTACTAACCCAGAATTCGGCCGCAAAGGCCATTTGTTTTTGTTTCTTTGGAGTTATATATTCTAGACCGCCACCAAAATCGTTAGATTTGCGGTATTTTACCTCTACAAATGATACGATGTTATCTTTTTTGGCTACAATATCGATTTCACACCAACGCGTACGCCAGTTTTGATCTATGATTTTGTAGCCATTGCGTTTTAAATATTCAGCTGCAGCATCTTCGGCTTGTCGACCAATGCTGGTGGTACTCATCCCTTTAGAGCTCTTTCACTAGTTCTAACGGGACTCATGCAAAACCTGCCACTGGCTTATATGACAAACGATGCAGCTCGCACACCCCAAATTTCTTTAATCCATCCGAATGTAGTTTTGTGCCGTAGCCAACATGTTTTTCGAATCCGTACTTTGGATGCTCTTTTGCTAGTTTTTGCATCAAATTGTCTCTCATAACTTTTGCGTAAATGCTCGCCGCACTTACTATCGGATATAAGCTATCGGCCTTAATGACACACTCTACTTTCGTATACTCGTCAGAACAGTAATTGATTGAGCCGTCCATAATTATACGAGCTGAGTGCTGGCAGCCAAGAGCTAAGAGCGCTCGTTTTACTCCTAACTTCATCGCTTTAGTTAATCCCAGTTTATCTATTTCAACATTACTAACCCAACCTTCGCCAAAATCACATGATTTTTTTAGAATCGGTAGTAGTTCTTCGCGTTGGTTTTTCGATAAAACTTTAGAGTCTGCTAGCCCTGCAGGCAGTGTCATTCTTGCTCTAGCCGCCACTAACAGTAGCGGTCCAGCCCAAGCCCCACGACCTACTTCGTCAATCCCCACCATTTATGGCAGTCAATCCTAATTCAGCTTGTATCATCCTAGTATAGTAAGCATCTTGAGCTTCATTTTGTTCGGCAGTGGTTTGACCAGTATGCGCATAAGTGAGATCTTGGATTTCTTGCTCTAAGAGTGCTTGAGCTACCGTATCATCGCTCCTAAATTGAGCAATCCGTAAAGAATTCCTTTTTCTAGCTTTCTGTAAATCAGGTGGCAAATTAAAGCTGGAAGGCGGAGATCCTCGTCCAGGACCTTTAAAACTTCCATCCGGCTGATTTGGTTCTCCGTACGCCATTAAATAATGATACCACATCGTACTAAGGTAGTTATTAGCAACCTAAAAAGATAAGAATTAATAATATAATGTTTAGGTTATTTTTTTTGACCCGGTTCTTCGGGTTTTTCGACTTCTTCGTGTTGAGCTTTGGCTTGTTCTACTTTTGCTTCAAGCTTTGCTTCTTCTTCAGCTTTTTTGGCTTGCTCGGCTTCGTGTTTTGCCTGTTGTTCTTCGTGTAATTTACGTTCTAGCTCAGCAGCTTTTTCATCAATTACAGAGTTTACGCCTTCTTTATCAAACTTTACGCCAGTTAGCCGCGCAGATTTACCAGTTAGCGCCCGCATATAACTAAGGTATTTACGTCGGACTTTACTTCTTTTTATAACTTCGACTTTCATAACTAACGGTGAGTGCAAGAGATATGATTTTTCTACACCGACACCACTAGTAACTCGACGCACAGTGATTCGAGATAAATGACTATTCTTATTGTCAGTTCTAATCACTAGGCCTTCAAAAATCTGAATACGTTCTTTAGCACCTTCTTTAATCTTTTGGTGCACACGTACCGTATCGCCAGATCGAACGTCGACTACTTTGGTTTTTTTGTACGAATTTCCTAGTTCTTTTAGTGCTTCACTCATAGACTAATGCACTTTACACTAAAGTTATTATATTTGCAACCTCTGTTAGGTATGCGTGCTATGATTAATGTATATGAAGAAAGATTACGGAAAAATCGCGCTTGAACAACATAAAAAATTAAGAGGTAAAATATCCGTTTCGTTAAAAGATAAGTTTGATACTCCCGAAAAATTAAGTACCTATTACACCCCTGGAGTCGCAGCTGTTTCAAGTTATGTCGCAGAAAACCCTAGCCAAGCCAGAGATTACACCTGGCTCAATAACAGTGTTGCGGTGATATCTGACGGTTCGGCAGTGTTAGGACTAGGCAATATAGGCCCATACGGTGCCTTGCCTGTTATGGAGGGCAAGGCCATGCTCTTCAAACACTTTGCCAAAATTGATGCTGTGCCAATTATTATTGACGTCCATAGTGCTGATGATATCGTGACTACCGTGAAAGCTATTGCACCTAGTTTTGGCGGTATTAACCTAGAAGATATTGCTGCTCCTATTTGTTTTGAGGTAGAAGAACGATTAAAAAAAGAACTTAAAATCCCCGTTTTTCACGATGATCAGCATGGTACTGCTGTTGTAGTGCTAGCTGGGCTTATCAATTCTATGAAGATAACTGGCAGGAATCTTAAAGATTGCAAAATTGTATGTGTGGGGGCGGGTGCCGCCGGAACAGCAGTCATGAAGCTGATTCATTTGTATGCAAAGCCAGAAATATTAGTTGTAGATAGCAAAGGCATTATTTCGCCGTCCAGAACCGACCTAAACAGCGAAAAAAAGAAATTGCTAAAATTTACTAACAAAAAAGATAAAAACGGTACACTTGCAGATGCCATGAAAGGTGCCGACATTTTTATTGGTGTATCAGCCCCGGGATTAGTTACTGCAGAGATGGTAAAAACAATGGCAAAAGACCCGATAATTTTTGCAATGGCAAACCCTACTCCAGAAATAATGCCAGATATCGCCAAAAAAGCCGGCGTAGCGATAATGGCCACTGGCCGGAGTGACTTCCCTAACCAAGTTAATAACGCGCTAGCCTTCCCAGGGATATTCAGAGGCGCACTCGACAACCAAGTTAAACAGATAACGGACGAACACAAAATTGCCGCCGCCGAAGCGATCGCTAATCTAATAAAAGATCCAACACCTGAATGCATTATCCCTAGCGTTCTAGATAAACGCCTTGTCCCGGCCATCTCAAAAGTTATTATCTAAAAAGAGATTATCCGACTACTCTGGCTACTTCTTCGAGCGTTGTCTGACCAGAACATACTTTTAAGATTCCGTCTTGCAACATTGTAGTCATCCCGCTTTCAACCGCGACATTCTCTATATCTTTTGTCGATGCACCGCTGGCGCCTTTTTGTAATACGCCAATAATTTTGTCATTCATAAGAAACTGTTCACGAAGGGCGATCTGGCCACTAAATCCATATGGGTTCTCATCTGATTTTCCGGGTTTAAATAGCTGAATTTTTGTTAAATCAGGCTTAGTTGCATCAGTTGGAAGTGTTTCTATAACCTTTTTTATATGATCAAGTTCCGCAGGAGTTGGAGTATATGGTTGTTTTGTCTTTTCATCCAACTTTCTGACTAAACGCTGTGCCATAACCAGCCTAATCGCTGTAGCCAGCAAAGGATTCTCTTCAATTACGTCTAGAATTCTTGTTAAAGCTGCAGCGGCTGATCCTGCGTGAAATGTCGAAAGTACTAGGTGCCCGGTTAAAGACGCTTGCAATGCAGTCTTGGCGGTGTCAAGATCTCTAATCTCGCCGACCATAACAACATCAGGATCAAGACGCAAAACTGCGCGTAGTTTATTTGCAAAGTTAGTCTCTTCACCACTGGTTGATCTGACAGGGATTTGCGTTATACCACCAAATTGATACTCTACAGGATCCTCGATGGTGATTATTTTGCGCGTGTCGATATTTAGTGTATTTAGCATTGAGTAAAGCGTGGTTGTTTTACCTGACCCTGTAGGCCCGACAGCCAGCACTAGCCCGCTAGGTTTTGCGATGATATCATCGACAACTTTTCGCTCTTTTTGACTTAATCCCAGTTTGTCTAGTGTGTACATATCCTCTTTGAGGTTAAATAGTCGCATTACCACATCCATACCATTTACCGTAGGTACTGTTTCAATCCTAAGGTTTACATCGACAAACGATCCATCTGCCATACTAACTTTTTCAGAAATGTGGCCTTGCTGAGCGTCTTCTGCGGCTGTTGAAATATTCGCGGCACTAGCGATAGCTGAAAGCAATATTCTATTCTTTTGTTGACTAATCTTTGCGATAGGATGCAAAACTCCGTCAATTCGTAGTCTTATTCTGACTGCTTCACGTTGATTCTCTACATGAATATCAGAGGCATTTAGTTTATGTGCCTGTGAAACGAGATAAGCTAGCATGTCATCGGCCCTGACTTGTTCTAGTGTTGCCGAAACGCTCCGAACAAGATCATCTGTGCCCGCATTTGTAAGCTCGATGTTTTGGTAAACGATTTGTTTGGGAGGGTTATAAAGCCGTATATAATCACGAAAACCAGCATCAGAAATAAGCGAAAATGAAATCCGTTGATCAGAAAACCGTTGCTTTAATTGAGACATCGTCTGTTGTGACGTTGTATTTGTTATCCCGAACATAATATTAAATCTGTCAGCAGTAATAGGGATGACTTTCATGGCCTGCAGTTCAGCAACAGACAAAATATTTTTAAAGAGTTGTTTATTTTGATTGGCGGATGTATCTGTATAATCAAGTCCAAGGATGCTAGCACGCTTCTGCGTAGCTTGTTCTTCATCTCTTCTGGCATCATCACTCATACATAGTATTTAACCATAAGCGCCTCTATTACCGCAATTAGTCTTATACTAAGTATCATGTTGAAAAAAATCGTATTGTTAGTAAACGATATTCGGAGCACTCACAACGTCGGATCAATTATTCGAACAGCCGAATGTTTTGGAGTAAGTCATATATATTTTACTGGTTATACGCCATATCCATCTACAAATAACGACTCTCGTCTCCCGCACGTCAGTTCAAAATTAACAACTCAAATATCAAAAACCAGTTTAGGCGCAGAAAAAGATGTTCCATGGTCACATCATCATAATTTACGCGAATTAATATCTAGGCTAAAAACAGAAGATTTCGAGATTATAGCCCTCGAACAATACAGTTCATCAATTTCTATTGAAAAATTTGTACCAAGTGAGAATACAGCGATTTTGTTAGGGAATGAAGTTAAAGGCATAGACCCAGATTTAATGAGTCACTGCGACAAAATTGTTGAGATCCCGATATTCGGAAAGAAAGAGTCGCTAAATGTAGTTCAGGCCACAGCAATTATGCTTTTTCAAATAAAGGTTATTTCCGAGCTCAAGCATTAGTGTTATAATATAAACATGTCGCACCAAAGGGGCGCAAAAACGAAGAAAAACAAAAATAACAGAGAAGTAAGTTTTGAGCCAAAAACAAGACTACACTCAAATCTTCGGCCCAAACACAAACACAGTAAACATTTTTTAAAGACATACTATCCGTACTTGCCTTTATTAACTATTTTGTTTGTAATTATTTCGATAGTTCAACCTTGGCGCCTGCCGAATAAAAATAGCGGGGTTTTGTCATATGCCACAAAAATGAGTGTTCAGGGCTTATTGGACTCCACAAATGAAGCTAGGGCTCAGAATAAAGAAAACCCCTTAAAAATCAATTCCAAGCTAACAAAGGCCGCTCAATCGAAGGCCAACGATATGTCCGAGAAAGACTATTGGTCTCACGACACACCAAGCGGACAAGCTCCATGGGTATTTATCAGTAAATATAACTATACTTACCAAAAAGCCGGCGAGAATTTAGCTTACGGCTTTTCTGACCCTAGTGAAGTACTTGCTGGCTGGCTAAAGAGTCCTTCTCATCGTGAAAACGTCCTAGATAAGAGCTTTCAAGATGTGGGTTTTGGTTTTGCCAAAAGCTCAAATTTTCAAAAATCTGGTCCGACCACAATTGTCGTAGCGATGTATGGAACGTCAACTGGGAGCCCCGTCGGATCGTTCTCAACGACAGAAGCAAAAGCGAATTCTTACAGCACAACACTCGGCAGTAAAACTGTCGAAATTGAGAATGTTGGAATCAACAGACTCCAAGCATTTACTGGTGCTAATCTTCCGCTTCTCCAGTATTTTGTAGTCTTTCTATCAGGAGGTGTTGCGGTTTATCTATTGATTAAACACGGCGTAAACTTGCGTCGGATGTTCAAAAAAGGCGAGCGTTTCGTCGTCGCCAATCCGCTACTAGACGTTACTCTAATAGCCTTTGTTATCTTATGCATACTACTAAGTCAACAAATCGGAGTAATTCTTTAGCATTTACGCGCTTTGTTTTATGTTATCTTTGCCAACAATTTTTTCTAGATCATCTATTCCCGATTTATTTAGATCGAACTTTACAGGTAATTTGATAGCACGTTTTGACTCATTTTGGCCTATTACAATAACGATTTCAGAATCGCCAGGATTTTCATCAATTGTTCGCTTGATATTTTGAAGAAGTTGAGTGTCTGATGAGTCAATAATACGTAGATACAATTTTTGTGTATTGTTAGTCACTTCTTTAACCGGCTTAGTTACTGATGCTTTAGGTACTTTTTTCTTTTTTCCGGTCATTTGGTAGGCCTCTGCTTGCTGTGAAGTGACTTCTCTAGCTTCTTCAACTAGTATTTTTATATCATCATCTTCACCTTGTTTGTTTTTTGAAGTGATTTTGCCTTTGGCGAGTACTACGTTATGTTTATCCCAGATTCCCACGGTTTGCTGATAAGTATTTGGGAAAATTACAAGTTCAATCTCACTACTTTGATCTGCAAGCTGTACAAAAGCCATCTTCTGACCATTTTTTGTCATAATTTCTTTTTCTGAGATTATTTCTCCTCCAACTTGCACGGATTTATTATGATGCTCAGGTAGAATCGCTGATATAGGGACAGCTTGCTCTTCTAAGAACTTGGCATATTGATCTAGTGGGTGCTCTGACAAATATAGCCCTAATAATTCTCTCTCCCATTGGAGTTTTTGTTTTATCGGTGTTTTACTTGATGGCTCGCCAAGAGAGAGCTCTGGTTTTAATGAAGGATGATCGTCAACTTGGGCACCAAAAATATCAGTCTGGCCACTATTTTCGTCTCTTTGAGACTTAAGGCCAAATGACAATAAAACATCTACATTTTCGAGTAAAAATTGCCGATCACCGAATTCATCAAAGCCTCCTGATTTAATTAAACTCTCGACAGTTTTGCGATTTACGATGTGAGAGTCTACGGCATTAAAAAAATTAGCCAAGTCGGCGAAACGACCGTTTTCATCTCTAGCTCGAACAATCTCTTCAGCTGCCCCAGATCCCACGTTTTTGACAGCGTTCAGTCCAAACCTAATTTGTTTTTTACCAGGCACAACGGCAAATTCTAAGTACGATTCATTGATATCCGGCGGCAGAACATCTATACCCATATGTTGACATTCTTTTATCTCGATCGCCAATCTATCAGTGTCATCATAATCACTAGTCATGAGCGCAGCCATAAAAGCGTTTGTATGATGTGCTTTTAAGTAAGCCGTTTGATATGAGATTAATCCGTAACAAGCAGAGTGCGATTTGTTAAAGGCATAGTCAGCAAAGCCTTCTAGATCTTTCCAGAATTTTTCAGCAAAGTCTCTGTTTACTCCAGAGTTTTTTATCATTCCGTCTACGAACTCGATTTTCATTTTTGCCATCAAATCAAGCTTCTTCTTTCCGATGGCTTTTCGCAGAGTATCAGCTTGCCCACCACTAAAACCACACATATCTCTGGCAATGCGCATAACTTGCTCTTGATAAACTAATACTCCATACGTACTTCCAAGGGCTTTTTTCATTAACGGATGCTCATAGACAACTTTTTCTAAGCCATTTTTCCTAGCAATAAACTTATCCGTAAGTCCAGCGGTTAATGGTCCGGGACGATATAATGCACCCATCGCGACAATATCTTCAAAAACTTCAGGCTTAAGCTGTTTTAGATAACGTTTCATACCTGGCGACTCAAATTGGAAAACTCCGGTAGTATCACCTCTACCTAAAAGTTCAAATGTTTTTTTATCGTCTAGCGGTAAAGACGTCAGCAGAATATCGATATCGTCAACTTTTTTAATAATTCGTAACGTATTTTTTATAATTGTTAAGTTAGAAAGTCCCAAAAAATCCATTTTTAATAGTCCAAGTTCTTCAATAGGATTCATCGGGTATTGAGTTGCAATCACACCTTTTTGCGCCATCTCTAGTGGCGTAAATTTTACGATATCATCTGGTGCTATAACCACTCCAGCTGCGTGCACACCATGAGATCTGATCGTACCCTCGAGTTTTGTAGCCAGATCAAAGACTTTTGTGGCAGTTTCGTTCGTCTCATACTCTCGTTTTAGATCTTCGTTCTCTACAATGCTTTTTTTAAGAGGAATATGCCGTCCTTGAACTGGTGGAGGAATCATTTTTGCTAGACGATCAGATTCAGAATATGGCACCTGTAAGACTCTAGCAACGTCTCTAACAGCATTTCTCGCCGCCATAGTACCAAAAGTTACTATATTAGCTACCCTGTCTTCTCCGTACTTAGATACGCAATACTGAATTACTTCATCTCTACGGGTATCTTGTATGTCAATATCGATGTCGGGCATTGAGATACGCTCAGGATTAAGAAAACGCTCAAATAGTAAGTCGTATTTTAACGGATCAAGTTCGGTTATTTTGAGCGAATAAGCAATTATGGAGCCGGCTGCCGAGCCTCGACCGGGCCCAAATACGATCGACTGGCTCTTACCCCAACTTATAAAGTCTTCGATTATTAAAAAATAACCATTAAAGCCCATGCTGTCTATAACACCTAGTTCAAATTCTGCTCGATCTTTAACATCTTCAGGTAATAGCTTTTTGGCGTCAGCAATTGACAGTTTAGAGATATTATCAGGTTTTTTTATCGAATATCGATCTACTAAACCTCTGTAGACCATATTTGCTAGATATGACTTCTCGGATTCGCCCTTAGGCAGAGGAAATTTTGGGATTAATATTTTGCCGAGGTCTAATTCGACGCTGCATCTGTCAGCGATTTTTTTAGAATTTAGAATTAGCTCTGGGTTGGTCTTTCCCCATCGATCAATCAACTCACGCGGCTCTGTTACGTGTAAATCAAAATTCTTCAGACTCATTCGATTTTCATCAGTCAAAAACGATCCAGTTTGAACACACAACAAAATCTCGTGAGCTTCTTGATCTGACTCAGTTAAATAATGAGCATCGCAAGTCAGCACACAATCTATATCTAACTTCTTACCTAGCGACAAGGTTTTTTTGGTAACTTCTACTTGTTCGTCCCATTTCTTTGGATGATCAGGATGGCCATGGTCTTGAATCTCTAAATAATACCTATCACCGAATATCTTTTTGTACCACTGCGCAATATCTTCTGCTTGTTTTTGCTGATTATTGCGGAGTGCATCGCCCACCTCGCCACCAATACATCCACTGAGCGCAATAATCCCCTCGTTGTATTTTTCTAGCAGCTTTCTATCGACTCTTGGCTTGTAGTAAAATCCCTCCAAATTGGCAATCGTACTTAGCCTCATTAAGTTTTGATAACCTTGGTTGTTCATAGCCAGCAAAATCAAATGATAATTGGCTTTATCTTTTTGTGGGTCTTTGTCAGTATGTTTTCTTGGAGCAACGTATGTTTCGATACCGATGATTGGTTTTATTTCGTTATTAACCGCATTAATGTAAAAATCGATCGCACCAGATAATGTACCGTGGTCTGTCATTGCAACCGCAGTCATCTTTTGATCTTTTACATACTCAATTAATGCAGGGATTTTAGTGAGACCGTCAAGCAAACTATGATGAGTATGATTATGAAGGTGCACATAATCACTATTATTAAGAGTTTTTTCCGACATATCTAATAATCATTATAATGAAAAATGACTATTCAGTTCGTTAGTTTGCGCTGTAAAATTTACCAGTATATATAAAAAACTATTCTGTGAAGAATTTTGCTAAGTGTTCTTTGGCTTTCTTTGCCTCAGCAACTGCTTTTTTTAATTCAGGTTCGTCAGTTTCACCATTTTTGATGGCACTAATAACTTCTTTTATCTTCTGCTGAGCTTCCTTTGCATTTTGCATCGCCTTATCTAGTTCTTTTTTTACTTTTTCACTACTGTTACTAGCGAGAATCTTAGCCTTATCTAAAAGCACCGTGATATCTTTGTGGATATTCTTAAGTTGTTTCTCGGCTTCGATTTTTGCTTTATTGGCTGTTTTTTTTATATCTTGACGAGTTTCTTTTCCGCTTTTTGGCGCGGTTAAAATCCCCGTAACAAACCCAGCTACTACACCTATTAACGCTCCTAAGGCAAGTTTTTTACCGCCTCCATCTTGTTTTGACATTATTATTTACCCTTCTTATTATGTTCAGTTATCTTAGAAACAATATTGCTAAGCAGTGATGTGATCGCGACAGGCGCTGCAGATTTTCTAAAAAAACCACTGACAACTTCAACGTCATCAACTATTTCTTCAGCTTTTGAGGTTATTACTCTGAGTTGCTTTACAAGCTTTACTAAACCTATCGTAAGTACAATTGCGGTAACTAAAAATATTGCTAGTGTGATTGAAAGAATTATTACTAAGATATCGAATGAATCCATACCAATAGTTTAGTCTTTTTTTAGTCTTTTCTCAAGATAGATTCTGAAATGCGTGCCGATTGTTTGGTCAGTTAATGCAGAGTCAACAATAGCTTCAAGATACTTCTGTTTATCTCCCGTATCATGGTAAACTCCGTCAATTTTCTTGCAATAAACTTGGTCGATTTTCGACAATTCATTAATCGCTTCTGATAGTTCAATCTCGCCACGAGCACTGATTTTTTCTTTCTTTAGAATCGGTAAGATATCAGGTGTCAGTAGGTAACCACCAACAGAAGCCATATTTGATGGACTTGCTTTAAGGCCAGGTTTTTCTATTAACTCTTCTAACTTAAAAGTTTCATTATCAATTTTTTTGCCAACTCTGATCATGCCATATTTAGAATAATCTTCGGGCGCGACTTCAATCGATGAAATAACCGATTTTCCGGTTTTTTGGTAGACATCCAATAGTTGTTTTGCTCTAGGGACTTTTGATCGAAAGAAGTCATCGGCAAAAAATACAAAAAAAGGTTCATCCCCTATCAAATGCGAAGCATTTAACACTGGCCGAGCGTTACCTCTAGGACTCCCTTTTTGCCTTAAGTAGACAAAATTTGCTAATTCTGCGACTTGTTTTATTTCTGCAGCCGCCTCAGTCTTCCCACTAGAAGCTAGCTGATCCTCAAGCTCGACCGCTCTATCAAAATGATCCTCTATGGCCCGTTTTGTACTCCCAGTGACTATTATTACATCTGTAACACCTGCCGCCACGGCTTCTTCAACAATTAATTGAATGACCGGCTTGTCAATTATCGGCAACATTTCTTTAGGCATAGCCTTTGTTTGCGGTAGAAAGCGTGTTCCTAAACCGGCAGCCGCGATAATTGCTTTAGTTACGGGTATATTGCTGTTCATACACCAAGAAGTGATTTAATTAACTTTTGTACTGAGACTGGATCAGCCTTGCCTTTGCTTTGCTTCATCACTTGTCCAACCAAGAAACCAATGGCTTTTTGTTCACCTTTTTTAATATCTTCACAGGCCTCTGGATTCTCTGATATAACTTTGGTCACAATTACATCGATCGAACCATCATCTGCAACCTGTAGCAAATCCATTTCTTTAGCCAAAGTCATCGGGTCAACAACTTGATTTATTAGCGGACTAATCAATTGTTTAGCATTAGTTGAACTTAGCTCCTTATCACGAACCATATTAGCCAGTTTTATCCATGAATCACAATCAAGTACTATTTCATCCCATTCTTTATTTTCTTCAACAATAATTGATTGAACATCCGTCGCCAACCACAAAGCAATTTTTCGTTGGATATCAATGTCGTTAGTACTTTCTAGAACATTCTGGATAAATCTACCTGCAGGTATATGCTCTACGAGAGTTTCTATTACGGAGTTATCGAGTTTAAGATGCTGGAGTTTTGCCCGTAACTGAAATGGCAATACCGGCATAGTATTTTTAATCTCATCAATTTGGGTCTCTGTAATTATAACCGGCGGCAAGTCAGGGTCAGGAAAGTATCGGTAATCGTGAGCATCTTCTTTAGATCTTTGAGAGAACGTTTTTTGTTTAGCGTCATCAAAACCCCTAGTTTCTTGAACGACCATTTTTCCTTGATTTAATAGTTCGATTTGACGTTTTATCTCAAACTCAACGGCTTTTTCTACCGATTTAAACGAATTTAGGTTTTTTGTTTCACTGCGAGTTCCTAATTTACGGGGGTCTTTTGATACAGAAACGTTAACATCAAAACGCATATTTCCATAAAACAAATTGGCTTCTGAAACATCAGCATATCTCATTAATAAATAAAGCTCTTTAGCGTAGGCTTTTGCTTCACTAGGCGAATGCATGTCTGGCTCTGATACGATCTCGAGCAAAGGTGTCCCCGCCCGATTCAAGTCTACTAAACTATAATCAGCATTGGATGGGTGATTTGATTTTCCGGCGTCGGCTTCTAGATGAGCCCTAGTAACTCCAACTGTTTTCTTTTTTCCTTGAACCATAATCTCTACATGTCCACCAATTACAATTGGCTCATCAAACTGTGTAATCTGGTATCCATTTGGTAAATCAGGGTAAAAATAATGCTTTCTATCAAATTTACTAAACTTTGACGGCACTGTATTTAACGCAAAAGCCGCTCTTGAGGCTAATTCTATAGCTTTCTCGTTTAGCACGGGCAGGGCTCCAGGCATACCCAGACATATATGACTAATCAAAGTATTTGGATCTGCCGAACGCGCATCATTATCAACTCCAGCAAAGAGCTTTGTCTTTGTTTTTAACTGTACATGACACTCAATACCAATCGTTGGGTAATATCCGTCAACTAATGGCAGGTCATTGTCCGTCATAGAGCTCCCAGATCTCTTAATCCTTGTCTTAGTCCAATTAATGCCTTTTTTACATCCGCTTCTTTTAGCTTTGTATCTGGCTCTTCGGTTAGTTTTTTGACAAGTTTATGCGCAAACCAGACACAATCATTATTAGAAAATTCACGTTGAGCACTAACTAATCTCTCGCCCATTGACTGGCCTTTGTAGCCTCGTTTTATTAAAGCCTTATCTAGTAATCTATCTGCTTCAGTTAGTGCTTCTGGCCATTTAGCTTTGTCGGATAACAGTTTTTGTAGACCTTTCCACTTAGCATCAAAGCGTTTTTTGCGAGGTCTAAGCTTAGCCCGCCGAGCAATAAATCTCACAATTATCACAATAAATGTCAGTATAATTATCGAAACTCCACCGAGCATTAACATATATTCTGGGCTCACTTATATATCCTCTCTATTGTTTTAGCTAATCCTAACAAACTCCTATCCTGATTTTGTGGCGCCATTAACTGCAATCCAACTGGCATATCATGCGCCTTGCCAATAGGGACACTAATTGCTGGCACGCCAACCAAGCTAGGACTGACTGTCATCACATCATTAAGATACATCTTTAGTGGGTCAACAACATTCTCACCAATTTTAAATGCTACTGTCGGCGCAGCCGGACTAAGCATAAAATCTACCTTTTCAAAAACAGAATTAAATTCATTAATTAATTTTGTCCTAACTGTTTGAGCCTTTTTGTAGTATGCATCGTAGTAACCGCTACTCAGTACATATGTTCCTATCATAATTCGGCGTTTCGCTTCTTTACCGAAGCCGTTACTGCGCGATAGTTCGTAGCTTTCTTCTAAATTTTTGGCTGTTTTATCAGTAAAACCAAATCTTTGACCATCGTATCTACTAAGGTTACTACTAACTTCAGCGGGACAAATTACATAATAAACTGCTAGTGCTAAAGGTAGTGAAGGCAAACTTACCCCTACTATCTTTGCGCCGGCCTTTTCTAATTTTTTTATCGAATCCTCAACCGAACTTCGCACTTCTGGATCTAGACCATCACCAAAACATTCTTTTATTACACCGATCTTTTTGCCGACAATATCCAAATCATTATCCGTATAAGACGTGTGATCTCGTTCTATAGTTGTACTATCTAGGGGGTCTCGTCCGGACATAATATCTAGCACTAACGCGGTGTCTTCCACTGTAGTAGTTAATGGGCCAATGACATCAGTACTACTAGCCATTGCTACCACTCCACTACGCGAGACTAATCCATAAGTTGGTTTAAGCCCAACCACACCACAAAAACTTGCTGGTAGACGTATTGACCCACCGGTATCCGTACCTAGAGCAAAAGGTACAACGCCTAGAGCAACAACCGTCGCTGAACCACCAGATGATCCACCAGGAACCCGCGTTTTATCGTGCGGGTTTTTTGTAGTGAAAAAGTCACTGTTTTCGGTTGATGAGCCGTGTGCAAATGCGTCCATGTTGGCTTTTGCTACACAGATAGCCCCTTCAGCCTCTAATCGCTCGATTGCGGTTGATTGATATGGCGCCTCAAAGCCTTTCAATATATTACTAGCTGCTGTTGTCTCGCCACCAAATGTTAAAAAATTATCCTTAGCAATAAACGGAACCCCAGCCAGACGACCAGTAAATTCGGCGCGTGAAATTTGTTTGTCGATTAGTTTTGCTCTGTCTAAAGCTCTCTTTTCCGTCAATGAGATTACTGTATTAAAATCCTGATATTTTTTTAGACGTAATAATGCCTCTTTAACATTTTCTGTCGCCGTTCGTTTACCAGATATGGTTTGATCGGCAATATCAGAGATTTTAGGCCAAGTATCGGACATCAGTTTAGAACTCGCTTTACTTTGATCAAATCACCCTTAAGGGCAGGAGCATTTTTAAGTAATTCATCAGGGGTGGCTACGTAATCAATAATTTCATCTTTCCTTGTTACGTTCTCAAGTCCCGTAACCTGTGAAGTTGGTTTCAAATTTTTTGTGTCAACTTTTGATAATTGACTAATGTATTCTAAAATCTCTGTCAATTCTTTCTGATATTGTTCTATCTCGTCTTCAGAAAGGCGAAGTTTTGATAATTTAGCCAATTTTAATATATCTTCTCTAGAAATCTTTGTCATCGCTGAAGTCTAGTATACCAATAAATGTAATATATTTTGAATAGCATTAAAGGAGTATACTGTTATTGTAACTTCCTTGATGGAGAATACTATATGTCTACCGGCGAACAAACTTTTGAAAACTCTCGGGGTGGCTTGAAATTCGAAGACAGCGATGTGCAACAAATCCTACTTCGTAAACCAATTCAACTAGCAAATGGTTTTGAATTATTTGCCGATCCAAATGATTCTGTTTCCGAGCGATCAAGACATGAAACATATTATATAGACGGTTATGGAGTCAATGTTTACGAAACAGCTCCAAGAGTACATGTAGAAAATCCACCTCACGCTTTAGTATTGCCGGGCTTCATAGAGCATACTGGGCACGGAATTGGCAAAAGGTTTCAGCACACACTAGCTAGGTATGCACCTCATGTTTATTTTCATGGTATCGCTACAGATGGGTACGGGCCAGATGCAGATCGTTATGATCACTCCCAGCGACATGAGCATAATTTGGTAGCAATGGGTGACACTAGACTTCGATTAATTGACGGTACAGTTCCCCCTGAATCACCCTTATTTTTTGTCTCGACATCAATGAGTAGCATTATTACAAAAGAGCTAATCAAGAGAATAGACGAAAGACGATTACAACACGTCACTGGGGTTGTATTAAACGCCGTTGCTCTAGTTGAAGAAGGCGGAGACGGAGATAGATATTCTCATCTTAAAAAATTTTTTAGATTCTTGTTCTCAGTTATCCCAGATGCAGGTGTAGAGATTGCTACAACCCCACCCAATAGGTTATTGGGTTTACTTAAAGACTTAGTTGATTCTGGTCATTTTAGTAAAGATGACGTATACCCTTTAGCCCATCTTGGTATAGACATACTATCTGGCAGTGATCCAAATGATATTGAGGGCATGATTTCACGACTACAACATGCTCCAGTTAGTGTATTAACAGGTGACAAAGACCCTGTGGGGGAACTGAAAATGTGGAGCAGGCTCGCTGAACAATTTGAAAATCTTAAACTATTTCCTGTAGAAGGCAGATCTCATGGTATTGTAGTTAATCCAGTAAGAAATGGTCGCGCAATATCAAGAATATTATTCAATACAGGCGTGATTGATTACCGTAAAGAGTTATTTGTTTAAATTTTCTGTTTAATCTTTAGTATTAAATCACGGATCTCGGCAGCTTTTTCAAACTGCAGGTTAGCAGAAGCTAGCTCCATCTGAGAAGTCAAATCACGTACTAGCGAGCCGTACTCATCCTTTGGAATTTTGTTAAGATTAATTTTTTTCTTGTCTGGTTTTTCAACTTTTGCCAGCATGCTAGTCTCGATAGCTTTAGCGATACCTTGAGGAGTAATATTATTAGCTTTATTATAGGCAATTTGTTTGTCACGACGTCGGTCAGTTTCTGATATGGCCCGTTTCATACTGCCAGTGACATGGTCGGCGTACATGATTACCCGTCCATCAACGTGCCTAGCCGCACGACCAATTGTTTGAATCAATGCTTGATCACTGCGTAAAAATCCCTCTTTATCAGCATCAAGTATGGCGACTAGACTTACTTCAGGTAAATCGAGCCCTTCTCTGAGAAGATTAATCCCTACTAAAACGTCAAATGTTCCAAGCCTTAAATCTCGCAAAATGTCTGATCGTTCTAGCGTATCTACACCACTATGTACATAAGACACCTTAATATTAAGTTCTTTTAGATAGTCCGTTAAATCTTCGGCCATGCGCTTTGTTAACGTTGTGACAAGCACTCGATGACGTTTGTCGACTGATTTTCTAATCTCCGCAATAAGATCATCTACTTGATTCTCTACTGGTCTAACAATAACTTCAGGGTCAACTAAGCCAGTAGGGCGTATCACTTGCTCTATCGGCTTACCACTTCGCGATAACTCGTACTCGGCCGGAGTCGCGCTGACGTAAATCACCTTATTTATATGCTTTTCAAATTCCGTAAAAGTCAATGGTCGATTGTCAAGCGCACTCGGCAATCGAAAGCCATGCTCAACCAAAACTTCTTTTCTCGATCGATCACCGTTGTACATACCTCTAACTTGAGGAATTGTCATGTGTGATTCGTCGATGAACATCAGATAATCATCCGGGAAATAGTCGAGTAAGGTCGCTGGTTGTTCGCCTTGCACGCGATTAGTTAGATACCTACTGTAATTTTCAATCCCTTTAACAAAGCCAGTCTCCTGCAACATCTCCAGATCAAATCGTGTTCGTTGTTCTAGACGTTGAGCCTCTAATAATTGTCCGTTCTTTTTAAATGTAGCTAACCTTTTCGCCAATTCGTCTTCAATCTGTTTCATCGCTAATTTCAATTTGGCTTCAGGCGTTACATAGTGGCTACTTGGAAAAATACTTAAAACAGGCGGTTTTTTTAGTACTTCTGCTGTTAGTGGATCTATCTGTAGAATTCGCTCAACTTCATCACCATAGAACTCAATTCTATAAGCTAGCTCTTCACTGGCCGGATAAACATCAACTACATCACCGCGAACACGAAATGTCCCTCTGTGAAAATCAATATCATTACGTTGATATTGTATATCTGTTAACTGACGCAAGAATTTATCACGAACACGTCGTTCGCCCACTTTAACAGTTAAAGCTAAATTACCGTAATCATCTACCGAGCCAATTCCATATATACAGCTAACACTGGCGACGATCAATACGTCCTTTCGTGTCAAAAGTGAATCAGTCGCCGCGTGACGTAGTCTATCTATCTCTTCGTTAATCTGGCTGTCTTTCTCGATATAAGTATCTGACCGCGCGATATATGCTTCTGGCTGATAATAATCAAAATAACTGACAAAATAGTGCACAGCATTATGTGGAAAGTAATTTTTAAATTCATTATATAGCTGAGCAGCTAAGGTTTTGTTATGCGCCAGTACTAATGTAGGTTTATTTAGTCTTTCGACAACATTTGCCATAGTAAACGTTTTACCCGAACCTGTAACTCCAAGGAGTGTTTGTTCGCGTTGATTTGATTCTAAGCCGGTTACCAAAGACTCAATTGCCGTAGGTTGATCACCTCTTGGCTCATAAATCGATGAAAGTTTAAAATTACTCACCTAATTAGTTTAACAGGCTAGCTCACTTCGTCGTTTATTTTTGCTTTTTGTGATACCAAAATTCATCGCGTTTCGAGAACTGTTTTAAGATGTCTTCGTTATCTTTCTTTAATAGTTTTTCTACTTTTTCAACAACTTTTTTTGGATCACTATCATAAACCACCAAGGCTTTATGTGGGGCTTCCAGAATATCCATCAACTGCATAATAACGTCAGCTGTTCCTCCACTACCAATCAGTACTCCACATGGTTTTCCAGCCTCTATCGCTGAAGTGAATTCGTGTAAAGACCCGAATCTACCTCCAATAGTAATTATCGCATCGCTTGATTGCACCAAATACAAGTCTCTTCCGGCGTATTCTAGCCCACTAAAATTAATAAAACTATAATTCTCGTAAGGCAGACGGTACTTCCGAAGATGTTCACGGAGACTGGCTGCTGGCGAAAATCCTATACTCATACCGCCTTCCATATTAGAACCCTCGGCAGCCGCATTTGGTAAACCTACGGTTGCACCTGTTGTCAGGATATGCCCTCGTTTTGCTATTTCACGACCTAGACTAACAGCTAATTCATAATCTTCATCCACGGTATGTCCGGCGGCTGCACCAGATACGCAAATCGTAAACCGTTGCTCAATTATTGTTTTGTTGCCGTCTTTTATCTCTCTGAATAAATAATTCATTACATCGATACCTCTAAGTCCTCTGGTTCGATCATGTCATTGTCGAGCTGTTTTAAGACCTGTTCTTCTAGTGTTTTTTCGCCCATATATCTAGCGAAGATTTCGTTCCAAAGGCTCTCTCGAAAATGATAGATAACCCTGTCTTTGTATAATGTACTATTTGCGTAGCCTACGGCCGTATCCATCAAGTTAAACGTAACTGGTCTATCGCCATCTAAAATTCCAACATAGTCCATTTCTTTCCAAAATTCTAAGCTAGGCTCTATCTCATAAAGGATTGATTCGGCCGAACGCCAGTGCAAATCCTCTGGTTGTACATGTGGTTCGAATATTTCAGGATGATTTTCTTTCTCTAGTTTTCCAAAGTAACGTTGAAGCACCCGCCAGTGAATACTTTGTCCACCCATAATTACCGTCGTATCGGGATCAGCATTAAGAGTATCCGCAACGATTGAACCAAAATTTGGTTGCATTTGTTTTAGTTTGAAAAAACTCGAATATAATCGTATTTCGTTTATATAATGCAGTAATAACGGTAAGACTGTAATAGTGATACCTGTAATTTTTTTCTCTTTGATCGGAAGCATCAAAATTACCCCCAATTCTTTTACGTGAGTGATGTTATGTTTTTTCTTATGTATAAAAGGCACTGCGATATCACCCCATCGTTGCATAGGCATCTCGATAATCTCTATTAAACGACTCTCAAAATCACTCGGCATTAGATTCTTATAATTCTCATTAAATGTTTTAAGCCATTCTGATGGTTCTACGAATCTTAAAGCCCCAAAAATCTCGCCTAAATTCTCATTCTTTAACATTGAATCCACAGAACGATAATTTAACGTCTTCATAACAACTTTTGGCGGATTCTGTTTTAACATTCGTTTAGCCACACTACGTTTTAAAACCCAACATGATCTAGGTATTTTTAATCCTTCAACAGTCAACTTAATCGTTTTTAATACATCAGCAATGTCGTTAGGATCGTTTATGTTAATAGACTGCGCAAGTTGCCTATCGTCTTCAGCTATCCGTCCTAATAGTGCGTGATATAACTCTTCCGGAGTAGTATCATCCGGATCAAGTCCTAACATATTTGTTCTTTGTCTTACTTTTGCCAAGATCTCTGTCGACAAACGGATATCAATACCGTGTCTACCACTATCCTGCTCTAGTTGCTTTAATGCCAAACTAAAAAGCGGTTCTTTAGCACCCAGTAATTTTGAAAGCATCTTCGACATTAATTATTCCCTTTATAACAGATTAACATAAGCATGTTGTAGCTCGTAAACTCATATTTGTTTAACATCGATCTTCATCCTATGGATTGGATGACCCTTTTTTAATATCCCAGCTTTTGCTCCAATCTTAGTCACTACGCTCGTTGAATTTGCACTAGCAAAAGTTAGCGCCTCTTCAATTGTGTGATCAGTAATAATTTTCGACACAAAACCACTACTAAAAGCATCACCAGCCCCTGCTCTATCGATAACGGTTACATCCTCATACATTCCTGCTTTGTAGATATTTTGGCCATCGCAAACATACGAACCCTTTGGCCCGTCTGTCAGAAGTACAATTGGCACATGTTTAGTAGCAACAATTAGCAATTCTTTAATGGATAAATCTGCGCCAAATAACTTTTGCATCTCTTCTTTATTTAGGCTTAATATTTTAAATGACTTGAGCAATTGCATAAATCGTTTATGTGATATCTCGCCTGATCCAGGGTTTATCGCGATGTTAATATGATTTTTCTCGGCATATTCAACAATGGTTTCAAGTGAATCGATATCTCCAGAAAGCGAACTCACATAAAACCAGTCTGGGGCAATATTTAAAAAGTCTATTTGTCTAAATTCATAGTCCCTTGATGCTCCTCGGTAAGTCAATATTGTGCGCTCACCGTTTGGTGCCAGTAATATAGCAGAATAGGCTGAACTTTCATCACTATTTATCTTAGTTAGGCTCATATCGACATTCTCACGTCTTAATTCGTCTTTAATCGCCTTCCCAGCTATGTCGTCACCAATATACCCCATATAAAAGCTCGCGATATCTTGCCGAGCAAAAGTTACACTTGCATTCGTTGCCCCGCCACCAGTGCTATATGTAATTGCCTCAACTTCATTCTTTGTGCCTAATTTAAACTCTTCGCTGTAACTACCGTCCTGCTCTTTATTTGGTTCAAAGATTTTTCCGCGCAAGAAAACGTCCATAACGGCAGCACCGATAGATACTACTTTTAATCGACCGCTCATTTTACGGCCTAGCCTTTCCGCTCGATCCAAACATGTCAATTTTGCTTTCAGCTACCTTTTGAACAGCCTCAATAACCTTACCCATTAACTTTACTACTGCATATTCATCCGGATCAGCTCTTAGAACTTTTTCTAATGTTTCGCGGTAAGCAATTCTCAAATCTGAATTTATATTAATTTTGCTAACGCCGATTTTTGCGGCTTTCTCAAAGTAATGACCGGGCGTTCCACTGCCACCATGCAGACTAATATTACAATCTATTACGTCACGGATTTGTTGCAATAGCTCAAGATCTAACTTCTTAGGAACGGGGTATTTTCCATGTAGGTTACCAATAGCCACCGCAAAAGTATCGATACCAGTTTTTTCTACAAACTCCTTCGCCCCTTCTGGTGTAGAGAAGGTTTTTTTAATTTCTTCGTAATTGATCTTGGTGTCAAATTTATTCGAACCGCCACCAAAATAGTGAGGTTCGCTCTCGACTATTGCCCCGGTAGACTTAGCAAATTGAACAACGCGCTTAGTTTTAGAGATTATTTCTGACAAGCTTGCAGTTTTGTCGCTTTTTGATATGTCGATATGGATGAATTCAAAACCTGCTTCAATACCAGCAATTGCATCATCAACGCTAGGGCTATGATCTAGGTTGATGTACATTTCAATCCTGTATTCTTGTTTGTAGTTATCAACAAGATCACGAATATTCTCTAAGCCAATCGCTTGGACTTCATCCTGACTAACTTCTACCAAGACTGGCGAGGCCTTTGCTTTTGCAGCCCGACATACTGCGACTAGCGTTTCTTGATTGTCAATATTAAATGCACCAACAGCGAATTTGTCTCGACGAGACCTTACCATCAAAGCCCGAGCTTTAATGCAATCTGTTCTAATCTGTTGTAGACTCCTTTTCATAATCGATCCTCATTCTTAAACATATGATGCGCAGTTAATGCGATTGACTTTGCGCTCAAGCCAAAATGATCTAAAAGTTCATCTGGCTTGCCCGACTCGCCAAACTTGTCCGGCATTCCAACTCTTATTATCGGTACAGGATAATGTTCACTCAAGAATTCTGCGACCGCCCCACCTAATCCTCCGTTTTTTTGATGGTCTTCAACGGTAATGACATGTTTAGTCTTTTTTGCACTGGCAAGGATTGTTAGTGCATCTAAAGGTTTTATCGAGGGCGAATGGATTACTTCAGCATCGATACCACTTTTATACAGAATTTCAGCTGCTTGAAGCGCCTGAAAAGTCATTGTTCCGGTCGAGATAATTGTTACATCAGACCCAACCGAAAATACTTGAGCTTTGCCAATTTCAAATGGAGTATCTTCTTTGGTAAATACTGGCGTAGCCTCTCTAGTTAATCGCATATAATTCGGCCTTGGATCTTTAGCCATCGCTATTGTGGCTTTCTTGGCTTCAATATAATCCCCGGGTGCTAAAACCACCATATTTGGCAATACTCTCATTAGTGCAAAATCTTCTAGCATTTGATGAGTAGCGCCGTCTGCGCCTGTATATAAACCAGCATGCGAACCAATTATTTTTACAGGCCGATCGTTTAGACAAATTGTGGTTCTTATTTGTTCCCAGTTACGTCCTGGACTAAATGCTGCATAACTACTAACAAAAGGGGTTTTTCCTGCAGTAGCCATGCCCGATCCAACAGTGACTAGGTTTTGTTCGGCAACCCCTATCTCGATAAATCTATCTGGGAATTTCTCAGCAAATAAATGCATTTGGGTAGATTCTGTCAAATCAGCACATAACGCCACAACATCTGGATTAATATCACCCAGCTCTAAGAGCGCTTCACCAAAACCTTTCCTTATAGGCTCATTTTTTAAGTCTGTAGTAACATCAAGATAAATCATTGGTGCTCACTTTTAATCTTTCCGCCTAAAGTTCTAAGCTCATGCAGAGCTTGTTTGGCTTGCTTTTTATCAGGGGGTTTTCCGTGCCAATGAAAATCATATTCCATAAAATCAACGCCCTCACCCGGAACAGTATGGGCGATAATTATCACTGGTTTTTCAACAATAGTTCTAGCCATAGCGCAGGCATCGATAAAATCTTCGATGTTGTTACCGTTTACTTCAATAACATGCCAACCAAAAGCCGTCCATTTTGCCGACAAATCCTCCAGTGGCATAACATGCTCAGTCGGACCATCAATCTGAATATTATTACGGTCAATTATTCCTATGACGTTGGACAACTTCTCTTTGCCGCCAAGCATTGCAGCTTCCCAAATATTACCTTCGTCCATTTCGCCGTCACCCATAACCACGTATATCCATCGATGCCGATCGTCGTTTATCCGATGCGCCAGCGCTATACCAAGCGCTTGACTAAGACCACAACCTAGTGGCCCACTAGTGGTTTCAAGTCCAGGTAATTTTTTACGTTCAGGGTGACCTTGCAGCCTTGACCCAAACTTACGAAGAGTAAGTAATTCTTGTTTATCAAAATATCCAGCATGAGCAAGAGCCGCGTATTGCACTGGTGCGCAGTGACCATTGCTAAGAAGCAACATATCTCTTTGTTCCCAATCAGGGTTTTCTGGGTCGTGTTTTAGAATATTAAAATACATCGAGGCAAAAATATCAGCCAGCCCTAACGGCCCAGCACTATGACCACTGCCAGCTTCTACTAACATCTTTATAATATCCTGTCGCAAGTCGTTAGCGATATCTTGTAATTCTTCTATTGTATGTGTTTTTTGTCCCACCATGACTAGAGTTAATTATACCAGATATAGATACGCTATTGCTTATTTTATTATTTGACTGAGTTGATTAAATCTCTCTGTCGGATTCTCAGATTTTTGGATATAGCCTCCGACATTAAAATAATCGACTCCAGCTTTCTTTAGTTTTGTGATATTCTCATCGTTTATTCCACCATCCCAACCGATAGTTATGTCAGGGAAATTTTGATGTATTTTTTTAACTTTTGCTAAATCATCCATGTTTGCTTTTCCACCTTGATAGCCTAAATGGCCACTAAAAACTAGCGCATGATCCGCCATCGATAACATTCCAAAAACATCGTCAGCATCAGGATCAGTCTCTAATAAAATCGCCAGACCAGACTTTATCTTTGTGTGTTTTAGGCGCATCAACACTTCAATGACTTCACTCATATCAGCTTCTGCATGAACAATGATCATCTCAGGATTAAGGTCTATAGCATGTTGAAGTATGTGTAGTGGATTATCGACCATTAAGTGCAAATGAGCCTGTAGATTCTTGGGCCACCATATTTGAGCAATTCCCGGAGACTGAGTTTTTACAAAAATCCCATCCATTATGTCTACGTGTATTATTCGCGCAAAACTCTCTACTCTCTCTACTTGATCACGATATTGATGAGTATTTTGTGCCGTTATGGTTGGGCAGATAATCGACATACAAGTATTTTATCAGTACTTCATTTAGTTTAAGCCATCTAGTTCTTTTATGCGTCTAATATAGCGTGCTGCCCGACCATATGGTGTTTGTAGCCATGTTTGAGTTATATCCATTACAGCCTCTTCATTAAGCTCCCAAGCCGATAAACAAAGCACATTAGCATCGTCATCATGTCGCGACATTTCGGCAGTTTTTTTGTTCCACACAAGAGCAGCGCGAATTCCTTTAAATCTATTAGCCGCCATCGCCATACCCTGACCACTTCCGCACAAAAGAATACCTAGCGGTTCTGGATCTTCAGATGAAAGCATAGCAGTAACTAACTTTGAAGCGAATTCAGGATAATCATCATCCGGATTTAATCGGTCGCCTCCGACATCTTTTACCTCGTAATTCTGAGTTTTC
This sequence comes from uncultured Candidatus Saccharibacteria bacterium, assembly GCA_964510945.1. GTDB lineage: Bacteria > Patescibacteriota > Saccharimonadia > Saccharimonadales > JAGQNJ01 > DAISWO01. The sequence continues at coordinate 73,871 of CAZEED010000001.1, read as the reverse complement.
AGCCATTGTTCCAGCTTTTCTTTCATCTGAAAACCGTTATGATCTGCGCCGATAAAGATTTTTTTCATGCTTCTTTATCTATGTCTTTTGCACTGTCAGCTACGACTTCAATCAGTCTATTGCTATATCCCCATTCGTTATCGTACCAAGCAACTACTTTTAGTAGATTCCCATCAACAACTGATGTTAATTGAAGATCAACAATACAAGAGTGACTATTACCTATAAAATCACTAGACACCAGTGGTTCGTTAGTAATATCAAGAATCCCTTGATAATAAGGTAGCCTTGACGCCTTAATGAACGCCTCATTTACTGCCTCAACTGTAACAGGGTTTTTTGTAACAATTACAAAATCACTTAATGAAACAACAGGGGTCGGTACTCTAATCGACAGCCCTCCAAACACCCCCTTCAGGGTAGGTAAAGCCTCTGAAGCTGCAATTGACGCACCTGTGCTGGTAGGGACAATATTCTCGGCAGCAGAACGTGCCCTCCGCAAATCTTTATGCGGTGAATCCTGTAGCTGTTGGTCGGCCGTATAGCTATGTACTGTAGTCATCATGGCCTTCTCTATACCAAAAGCCGACTCGATTACATTTGCGACTGGCGTTATACAATTTGTCGTACAACTGGCAGTGTTTATTATTTCGCTCTTTTTGTTCAGATCGTCATCGTTTACCCCTAGAACAATTGTATTTGAGCCTTCACCCTTCGCTGGAGCGGATATTACCACTTTTTTTGCTCCGGCGGTAATATGTGCCCTAGCCTTTGCCGGATCTGTAAACAAACCGGTTGACTCGATGACGATATCAACACCCTTTTCTTTCCAAGGCAAATCTGCAGGGTCTTTAACTGACAACACTTCAATCTTTTTGTCTTCAACGTAGATATGCTTTTCGTCAAACTTTACGACAGCATCGTACGCTCCATAATTTGTATCGTGTTTCAGTAGATGCGCAAGAGTTTTTGTATCAGTTAAATCATTGATTGCTACAATATCAAGATCAGTTCGGTCAAACGCTATCTTAAATGCATTGCGCCCAATCCTGCCGAATCCGTTTATTGCCACCCTAGTTTTCATTTTTGACTAATCCTCTGTTAATTCAAGGATTATTGTAACACAAATGCTTATGTTTGTTTTTGTTTTTTTACACTTCCATTATCTCAGAAAAAGCAACGATTGCGTCAAACCTTCGTCCCGCACAGTCAGCAGTATAACCGGGCGTAAATTCTCGGCACTCAGACCTTAATAGTCTTCCAAAAACATTCCGCATCCGTTCATCTATAATATATTCATCTGTTTCTAATATAAAATCTAATGCCAGTGTAGCTAATGACACGCGTTCTAGCACCGGAAGCACATCACCCCTATCAACGGCTAGTAAGTCATCTGATGAATTAGCGGCATACTCTTCATAACTCATAATATTATTATATCATTTGAGTCAATGTATGTCAATTTTACTATTTGGTTGCTTCAATGGAGTCTTGGATAACTTTTTGGGCATCTTCTGGTCCACCCCAACCTTTTAACTTGGCACTAACACCTTTCCAGTCCTTCTTCCAATCTTTGTAGTGTTTATAAAAGTGTTCTAGATTCTTCTTGAACGCTTCGCCCAGATCATCGACGTGTTTTATATGGTCTTTGCTAATATCATCGGCCGGAACACAAATCAATTTTTCGTCCATCTCGCCATCATCTTCAAAATATAACACCCCAACCGCTCTTGCTGGCACAACTACTCCGTGAGGTAGAGACTCGTCAATAATAATTAGTGCGTCAAGTGGATCGCCATCGTCGCATAATGTATCTGGTACATAACCGTAATCAGCTGGATATCCAAGCAACGTTCCGTTTACCCTGTCTAAAAATAGCCGATTAGTGTCTTTATCTACTTCAATCTTATTACGACTGCCTTTTTGAATTTCGATTATTACATTTACGACTTTTGGCGCATCTTTACCGTAACTGACCTCTGACATTACTATCTCCTTAGTTTTCGTTTTATTACAACCCTATTGTACTACGTCGATGGCTGGGTTACATCCAATTCAATAGGTTGAATATCAAAACTGTCTTGAAATGGGTCGAAAAACCGAACTAATACCCCAGGATTATCTACTTGGACTGCTTTTACTAGAGCAATTACTCCGAATCCCTTGAATTGCTCGATTTCTTCTGGTGATGCTAAGCCAGCCTTTTCTATCTTCAGTGGTTCACCTACAACAACTGCACTTTCTTCAGTAATCGCGCCATGGATTAACGCCCTACCCCAGACATTTCGAATCTGCCCTTCATGAGCAGTTAATCCCGAAACCAATTCGTTCTTTAAACGATCATTCTCCTCAGTGAGCGATCTTATAACTGCAATATTATGCCTTATAGACGGCTCTACTTCTAACTGGCGGGCTTTTAATTTGTGTCCTAGTGTTTCAATTGGCATTTCAAACGAATACTAGTGTTTTTTATGTGTGACTGCAAGCAGTAGCGTTATTTTTGTTCTAAAAATTCTCTGATGTGTAACGCTGCTGTAGCGCCTTCGCCAACGGCACTAGCAATCTGCATAGTAGATCCTTGACGTACGTCACCCGCGACAAATACCCCATTCATGCTGGTTTGTAATCCATGTTTTGATTTAACAAAGCCGATTTCGTCTAACTCAATCTGCGAATCTTTCAAAAACTGAGTGTTAGGCTTTAGTCCCACAAAGACAAATACCCCATCACAAGCAAATTCAGTCTTTTTTCCGTCTTTTGATCCGATAACTTTTACGACTTTGTTGTCTTTGCCGACAATTTCATCTGTTTTCGTGCCAATATGCACAGTAATTTTTTCATTTTTCTCTAGTTCTGCTATCAGTACATCAGAGGCTTTTATCGTGCTACGGACTAAAAGATCGATATGCGAGGCGAATTTTGTCAAGAACAACGCTTCTTGTACTGCCGAATTACCACCTCCGACTACAACTAACTTTTTATCACGATAGAATGCCCCATCACACGTCGCACAGTAATGTACGCCACGGGCATAGTATTCTTCTTCACCTGGTACGCCAATTTTCTTATAATCTGTGCCAGTAGCAATCAGAACGGCCTTGGCTTTAACGTCGCCGTCGGTTGTTCGTAGAGTTCTATAGTCTCCGTCATCACGAATTTCTGTCACTTCACCATACTGAATATTTGCGCCGAATCTTTCAGCTTGCTTGCGTAGTTCTTCAGCCAAATCTAGCCCTGATATGCCCTTAGAAAAGCCCGGATAGTTGTCTACCCAATCCGTTACGGCTGCGAGGCCGCCAACTACTGCTTTTTCATACAGTACCGTCTCGATATCTTCTCTGGTCGTATATACGGCGGCAGATAGCGCTGCAGGACCAGCCCCGATAATCACTAAATCAACAATTTTGTCTTTATTATCCGCCATTACTCACCTCATTATACATAAATAATTTTGCGACTTACTCTATAATCTCAATCTACACACACCTAGACTAATGCTGGGGCGAGCTGAGATAGGTTATAACCAACTACTACTTGTTTGCTGTCGTCGTCTTTAGTAACTACTGTTACCGGTACAGTAAGCGCTCCGCTCATTTCTTGGGCTTCTTTTTGTCGTTCTGGATTTGTGTCCAAATTAACTTCGTTATATTGCTGTCCTTTTGACTGCAAATATCGTTTTACCATGACGCAGTAGGCGCATGTATTAGTTGTATATATTGTTACGTTTTTAGCCACTTTGATACCCTCGTTTTAATATTTTTGTATGTTTTATTTCGTTACTTCATCTATTGTATATAGTGTTTATGTTTATTTCAATACCCCCATATGTTGTGTTTTTTGCATGTTTTTGCCTATTTTACGGCGATTAGTTCAATATCAAATACTAACGGTGTATTAGGCGGGATTCCAGAGTTTCCTTTTTCGCCATAAGCTAGTTTGGACGGAATAAGCAGTCGTCTTACGCCGCCAACTTTCATACCTGGCACACCATCAACCCAGCCCTGAATAACTTGCCCTTTAACTAAATCTAGAGGAATCGGCTGATTAACGTCTTTTGAACTTTGAAAAACAATCCCGGTAATAGCATTAGCACCAGTGTAATGAACAGTGATGTTCGAGCCTAATTGAGCTTCTTTCCCATCCCCTTGCGAAATATCAGTAATCACTAATTTGTCTGCTGATTTCACGGGAGTATATCCAGCTAGTGGCTTGCCAGTTAAAGTATTTTTATCATTTGTGTCTGCTTGATTTGAATTCACAGTATCCTCCTTTTGATGAGCCATTTGCCAAATAACCACGCCAGTAAAGCCAATAGAGGTGACAAGAAATAGGATCGCGAGGACCAAAGCACTAATTCTAGTTAATTTTTTTCCCATTTTTGTCTCCCTAAATGTCTGTCATCAAGTATAGCGCATGCGAGTTTTTAATAGCAACCAAAAAATCTATAGTCGAATGACTTTATCTGAAAAACCGCTCTCTAGGCACTTTATCAAATATTTTTGAAGATTAGGGGATCTAAATTTTACTTTAGATATCTCGCTAATATCTAGCCACATTGGTTCAAATGTATTTACACCAATTTTATTGAGATTGGCTTCTGGCGTATCAGACCGCAACAACGGATCACCGCCAGGGTCTTCACATAGAAAAATATGTTGATCGCCAAATCTATCCCATGCAGGCTCAATAAAAACTTTCCTGAACTTAGTAAGACTCATACTGGCTTCTTCGTGGACCTCTCTTATCAAGGCTTGTTCTGGCGTTTCGCCCGGATCAACACCACCACCAATCAGAGAATAATAAATATCACCAAATTTATTACGTTTCATAACCAGCAACATATTGTCTCTAATTATTATTGCTCGCGCCGCCGTTCTATTTTTATCTTGTTTCACTATTACTAGATTACCACGTTGTATTTATCTACTGTTTTTGCTTATTTTCTGTCAGATAATCTTCAAAAAACCCACGCCACGTTTTTTCGCCAGTCAACTCATTGACTGGAGTAACCGTATCTTTACCCGTTATGGGAAGATATTTATCTAGCAACCTGTAAATTTCTCTTTTAACGGCCGCATCATAATCTTGTGACTCGTCATAGACATCCAGCCTATCTGCCAGAGCTATAAATGGATAAGTACTGCTTGGATCCCTGTTTATCAGATCCAAAATGTCTAACACATAATTTCTGGCTGATTTTTCAGCATTATATTTTTCCCTAGCAGGCCTTGACAAGTCTCGGGGTGCATCATCTGCTTTATAATCTTCTGCTGCAAGCAAAGTTATGTTTTTCTTTAGCTGAGATGATTCAAAAATTGGATACTGTAACCTTTCGGCAAACTCACGTTCATATTGTGCGCCACCGACACTTGCTAATATCCAATTTAGCCCACGTAACACAGCCCATCCGCCAAGAGCCCCCGAGATAAATTGTGTAGCATTTTCAACACTGTCAGCATTAACTACACTACCGACAACTTCACCGCCGACCAATGCAGTCACACCAAGACCAGCAATAATCGCACTATTTTTTAAATACTCACGGCCTCTTGCAATTCTACCCTCGCGCATTGCCCTTACTCTAACTTCGGGGGGTACAACTAAATTATCGGCTTGTATTTCGCCATCAATCAGTTCGTCCTGGATCTTCTCTGCTTGTTGGGTTACATAATCAAACCAACTAGGTCTTGGGTTTTCATCCCCACCCGCATTTATAACGACTTCATCATCCGGACTTATTGGTAGTACAACATCAAGATAATCGAGAACTCTAATTTCTACTTGTGAAAGCCCAATGTTCTCTTGATTAGTATCAACACGTCGAACAAGACGATCTAAAAGTTGATGCTGAAGCATTCCGAAAACCCTAGGATTATTTAATTCGCCAGAGGATTCCAATTCAACTATCCCATCCTCAACAGTTTCAATCGTTTCTGCAAACTCTGGAAACAAACCTGCATCGTCTTTTACGCCTCTAAACCAGGTGTCATTTGAACCATTCGACTCAGCTTCAAGTATAAGTGATAGTTCGTATCGAGGGACTAATCGCGCGAGTTGTGGCTCTTCAAGCGGCACGCGCACTTCAACGGGGTAAAATTCTATTTTGTCCATTATCTTATCAATGCTACTACTGGAAATCTACTATTGCAAGCATTAACAATTTATGATGAAATCTCGTATTTTTTGAGCTGTTTTTTGCTTTTTTCTCTATCACCGCGTTGCATGGCAAGCAGTTGAGCATAGATTCCGCCGGTTTTGGCTAACTGCTCTGGTGAGCCGACTTCGTCAACCTTACCGCCGGTTAAGGTAATGATCTTATCGACATGCTGGATGGTACTAAGCCTGTGAGCAATAATCAGCGTGGTTCTGCCCTTCATTAGGCGTTTTAGCGCTTCTTGTACCATTGCCTCACTTTTACTGTCCAAACTGCTGGTAGCCTCGTCTAGAATCAAAATCGGAGCATCTTTAAGTAGGGCTCTGGCAATAGCAATGCGCTGTTTTTGACCACCGGATAGTTTCAACCCTCGTTCGCCAATCTCTGAATCGTATCCTTTATCAAATTTGGCGATAAATTCGTGGGCGTTAGCTGCTTTAGCCGCCGCTACCACATCTGCTTGTTTGGCATTGGGCCTAGCATAGGCGATATTTTCGCTAATTGTTCCACTAAATAAGGCGGGGTCCTGAAAGACTACACCAATATTTTCTCTCAGACTTTTTTGGGTAACCTCGTTAATATTTTGCCCATCGATTAAGATTTGCCCATTTTGAGGTTCGTATAGGCGCATCAGCAGATTAGTAATAGTGGTTTTGCCTTCGCCACTTTCGCCAACCAATGCAACCTTACTATCAGGCTCTATATCCAAGATTATGTTTTTTAGTACCTGCTGATCACCATAGCTAAACTCGACGTTATCAAACGATATTTTGCCCTGTTTAACTTTTATCGGTTTGGCACTCTTGGCATCTGCAATCTCTGGACGAAGATTCATAATTTCAAAATAATCTTTGCTGTCAGCTATAGCCTTTTGAGTATTTTCAACTAGAAAGCTAATTGTAAATATCGGGATGCGGATCTGCATAGCGTAAAGAATCAATGCAACTGCTTGACCGGGGCTAAATTGCCCATTTACTGCCTGAACGAAGATTAGCAAGTAAACAATGTAGAAAATTACATTTAGTATTCCGCGCCTCTGAACATCGCGTTTGTGCCAAAGTATAGATTGGGATTTGCCAATTCCAACAGTTTTATCATAATGACGTTTGAAAAAACTAAGTTCGTGCTTTTCTTGGATAAAACTCTTTACGACCTTGATTTGCCCTATCGATTCTGCAAAACGCCCAGTGGCAATATCCAAGTTTTTGTTAATTTTTGCTTGGTACTTCATCCACTTGCCACTAGTTTTTACTGTCATCAGAATATAAATTGGATAAAGCGAAAAGAGTAGTAGCGCGATCGGGACACTATAGTAAGCGATAATAACCAGAGCAAAAACCGTGCTGAATATAAACTGCAAGAAGTTATTGCTCCACATCTGCATAAAGCCACTAACCTGTGTAATCGATCGGTTTAGGCGGTTGATAATCGTACCGGACAACTCGGTATCAAAATATTTTTGTGGCAAATTTAGTAGATGCTCGTAATAACGAAAACTTAATAGTCTTTGTAACTTAATAGACATTCGATCACCAAAATATCCACCAATGTTACTAAGTAATGTCGAAGCTAGATCCAACAAAAAAATACCAGTAGCCAGTAGCACCACATAGCGTACGTTGCCGGTAGCTCCGACTTTTATGGTATCGATTGCCCTACCGCTTAACATCGGAATCAATAGCCCCGTTAGAGCAACTAGGATAGAAATAACGCTAACGGCTACGTAATAACGCCAGAGTTCTTTTGTGTATTTTATGATTCGCCAAATATATTTCATTTAGACCTTTTGTGCCTTTAATTTTTGCCCAGCATCTTTCGAGACATTATCAAGTACTTCATTGACTTCATCGGTAACCAAAGTACGCTCATTATGGCTAAGGGTTATTCTAAAAGTTATATTCTTTGATTCTGACCCGTCTTTTTGATAAATACTAACGGGTAATATTTGATAATTATAGTTTTTTTGTTCAGAGATTACGCGAAGAGTGTTGTCTATAGATTGCTCAAGATCAACGAATTTAGCTTTAGAATTAACTTTCAAAGTTATATCTTGATGAATCTTTGGGTATTTAGATAACGGTCGATAGCTACTGCTACTTGGAAGTGCCTCGAGTAAGTGTTCTGTACCGATCTCAAATCCAGCAATATTTTTCGGTAGTTTTAGCGCTTTAATAATTGATTGTTTGTACTCACCAACTATACCGATAAACACACCGCTCGCTACATCTGTAACGTAGGCACTCCGGCTTAAATCAAATGGTGCTGTAACCGCATACTTCGGCGAATCTTTAATCACTTTATAAGCAAACTTCATACCTAGCTTAATGCCTAATTCATCCAGATACTTCCGTGCCAAATAATAAGGTGGCGATTGTTGGGCGTTTTTTGATGCAAACACTAAAGCGGTCATTTCTTGCTCGGCAGGTAACTTTTGCTGTTTGTCTATGTTCGTCTTGTTATGAGTTTTATTTATCTCAAATAGAACAAACTCATCAAACCCAGCCTTGATATTGGGGCGGACTTTGTCCAGCAAACTAGGCGTCAAGGTTAAGCGATAATATTGCAAGTCAGGCGATAAGGCATTGCTGAGTTTATAAGCCTGTTTTTTATCCTGAGTTACTTTGTCCAGCAAATCACCGTGGACAAAGCTGTAGGTGAGTATTTCATTAGCGCCAAAACTACTCAAAGTTTGGCGGATTTTTGTCTTTAACTCTAATAACGGATTTTTCTCAGCTGGCATAAGCGATCTAGTTGGTAATACTAAAGGCAAATGGTCGTACCCATACAATCGGCCAACTTCTTCTACTATATCCTCAGGAATCTCAATATCAGTGCGCCAGAATGGTGGTTTGATCAATAATTTTGCCTTTTCACGAATTACCTCAAATTCTACGTTTGTGAGTAGTTTTACTATCTCGCTGGTCGTCAAATCTAGACCGAGCCGGATATTAATAAACTGTGCCTGAGTAGCAACTTTTTTCGGTCTTGTTGGCTTTAAGCGAATATCGATGGCATTTTCTGTACACTGCCCGCCCGCAAGCTTTTTAACCATGGCTGAAGCGTAAGCTAACACTTTGTCATTTTGCAGTGGCGATTGTCCTTTGTTGAACCGTGTTACAGCGTCGGAAAATACCCCATGCGACATACTCGTACGTCGAATAGAGAACATATCAAAGGTTGCACACTCTAGTACTATATTCTTGGTATTAGCATCGACTTCTGTTTCGCTACCACCCATAACCCCACCAAGGCCAATCAGCTTAGTCTTGGAAGTAATACAAATCGTATTTTTTGATGGAGTAATCGTTTTGCCCCCAATTAATGAAAGCTTTTCACCTGGGCTGGGCTTTCTCGCCCCAATTGTAGCTTTTTTAGCATTATCAACCGCGCACAACTTATCGTAGTCATAGGCGTGCAGTGGTTGGGAAGTCAGCATCATTACAAAATTAGTGATATCCACGACATTATTAATTGGCTTTAGTCCAAGTCTTGATAAATAACTTTGCATGATTATTGGAGAAGGCTTGATAGTCACGCCTGCGATAGGCTGAATCATAAATCTCGGTACCAAATCAGGAATCTTATTCAAGACGGTTATCGGCAATGGCTCCGAGCTCTTAGCTGTCAGCTTCAAGCTAGCTGTGTACCAATCAGGTGACTTGAACTTAATCTGTTGTATTCCGGCAATCTCTCTTGCAACACCCAGTATTCCAAACAAATCAGGACGGTGGGTAAACATCTTATTTTCGATCTCAATAATTGTGTCGTTCAGCTCGTAGACATCTGCAAACTTACTGCCAGGTTTAGCTGGTTTATCTAAGATTAGGATCCCATCGTGATCGTCATTAATAGCTAGCTCTTTGCCACTTGCAATCATTCCATTGCTATCTACCCCACGTAGTGGTCTAACTTCTAATTTAAACTGTTCCTTTTCATAAGTGCTAGGCACGATTGCACCCGGAGGTAGCCATGCAACCGTAATACCAGCCCTAACATTTGGTGCCCCGCAAACAACCTGCACATAGCCATTGCCATCACGTTTTACATTTTTAGTTTTTTTGCCATCATCAATAAGGCAAACATTTAACTTGTCGGCATTCGGGTGTTTTCGACAAGTAACAACCTTGGCTACAACCACGTCTTTATATTTATCGGCAAGCTCTTGAACAGATTCAACTTCACCCAGTTGTGCCCCAATTTTCTTAACTAAATCATCAGTAGATAATCTTATATCTGTAAATTCTCGTATCCAATTAACCGAAATTTTCATGAGAATTGCCTCAAAAAGTCTAATTTTCCAGATTCAAAGTGTCGGACGTCTTCAATATTGGATTTCATCATAACCAGTCGATCAACACCTCCACCCCATGCAAAACCCGTGTATTCTCTAGGATCAATACCTGCCATTTTTAATACATTAGGGTGAATCATCCCACACCCAAGCAGCTCAATCCAGCCAGACTGCGAACACACACTACAACCCTTTTTCTTACAAAACGGACAACTAAGAGCAAATTCAAAACTAGGTTCGGTAAACGGAAAGTAAAAGGGTTGGGTTTTTACCTCAATGTCTTGCTGATAGTATTCTTGCAAAAAAGTCTTAAGTGTAGCTATAAGGTTGCCAGCGTTCATTCCTTTGTCGACGTAGATGCCTTCGTGTTGATAAAAGGTATGTTCGTGTCTTGCATCTAGATCTTCGTTACGGAAAACTCGGTCAGGAACCAAAACTGCTATCGGACGCCCATTCACTAAATTAGACTTGTACTTTTTAAGCAATCTATTTTGCATTGTACTGGTATGAGCCGGTGCTATTAGGCCGTCAGTCGTCATGAATGTATCGTAGTCATCCCGCGCTGGATGATCTTTCGGGAAGTTGAGGCTATCAAACATATGATAATCATCATCAAGGAGCCTAGATTGCTCTACGTTGAATCCCATTCTATAAAAAATGTCAGATATTTTTTCTATCTCACTCATTAGCGGGTGTTTACTGCCATTTTGGGTGGGTAACAATGGCGGCAACTCGTCGTTAACATCGAATGGTGCCGTTACATCAATTGGGTCGAGTTTTTCGTTGTCATCTGATGCATTAGCAATCAGTTTTTCAAGCTCAGATTTAAGTTGATTTAGTTCTTTACCAAAACTAGCCCGCTCAGTAGGCATAAGTTGCGGGATCTCAGAGGCGAGAGACTTTAATTTTGCAGACCTTAAAACATTTACAGATTTGTCTTTCTTGATCTGTTCTTTTAGCTCTTTCGCGACATCAGCGATTTTCTTATGCTCATAACTCATACTTTAGTCTAATTGTACCAGTTATTTGTACCTGTAACATACGGTTTTTTAGGTTATCTAATTGCCATTGCCAAAAGTCTTGAGATCAATAACACCACTTTCTCTAACACTTTTTAAGGCTTTTGCATATTCAACCAAAATATTAAGACAATATTCTGCACGTGTTTTAACGCTAAAATCTGGTGTACTTTCGTCCATGAGTCGATCGTTGAACATTTTTTCGACATTAGCAATTCTCAGACTCTCTGGAGTAATGACGTAATGATTATTCTTAGAACCTAGTAGCCGCATATCTGCCAGCGGGTACACCCCGCCAAGCCCAGAACTTACCCCTACAATCATCAAAGGCTTATGGGCCATCTCGTGATCAACATAATGGAGCATATTAAACCATCCCGGGCCCGCCATACCGTTCCACTCTGGGCTAACGACTACAAAACCGTCTGATTGATCAAGAGTTTTTGATACTTCATTCCACTGCGCTGTCCATTCGCCCTCACCACTATCATCGTAAACCGGTAATTTTAATACATTTAAATCGATTATCTCAGTGCCAATGTTGTCGTCATTTAAGCTTGTCTCTAAATATTTGGTAATTTTGAGGCTTTGGCTGTCTGCTCTTGAGCTGGCACTAATCAATGTTATCTTCATTTATGTCAGTATAACAGACTAATGTTTCATAAATATTGTATTATATCTGTATGGCACAATTTAGTTTTGATATTGTATCCGAATTCGACAAAGCCGAGATGAACAACGTCTTTGATCAGGTGATGCGTGAAATTGCCAACCGTTACGACTTTAAAGGCAGTAGCGCAGATATTGAATGGCTAAATAGTGATAAGACTGGCTTTAAAGTTACCGGCGATAATCAGTTTCATCTGGATTCGATTGTCGAGATTGTACGAAAAAAACTCGCGACCCGAGGTCAGAGTCAAAAAGTACTCGACACTTCAGCCGAACCTGTCACCACCAACCTAAAAATGACGTGGGAGATTCCGTTCCAACGTGGCCTAGATCAAGAAAAAGCCAAGAAAATCACAAAACTAATACGTGATGACTTGCCAAAGGTAAAAACTCAAATTCAAGGAGAAGAAGTCCGCGTCACCAGCCAGAAGAAAGACGAACTCCAAGCTGTAATGCACCTCATAAAATCAAAAGACTTCGACTTCCCGATTAACTTCACGAACTTCCGCTGAACTTAAGTAGCTGGGTCTGGCTGTTCGGCCGATGGAAAGTGGCGCAACAAATCTTCGTCGAGTGCCTCCCACCAATGTCGAGCAGCATGCGGCGCATACACCCCGTAGTAGCCGTCGGCCTCAAGATCAAGTCCCGTAAACTCGCGGGGCTGTTGCCAATCTCTATCAGCATCAACCAGATCAAAAACAGCCCGATCGTATTCAGATCGGATGTCACCCCTCTCATAGGCCACGGTGGCGTGGGTTGCTTCTGGGACTGTCGCTAATCCAAATGAAGTTACCTCAATAAGCCCAACTCTATGAAGCGCATGACTAGCAATTTGCCGCCCAACATGCTTCAAGTGATCAACAACACCCCCAACTACACCATCAAACTGAGGCATCTCCTTTACAACCCAGTTTGGCACTCCATCCTCCATGCGCAAGTCGAAAGTATTATCCGGACCATTAATCATGTGTCGCATTGCGTGAACCTCTTCAGTCTCAAAATCTCGATGCCGCGTAAAGTCGTCGTTTGGCCGCATGTCAGCCACAATTTTAGCAACACCTTTACTACACTCGCCAATGGCACAATAACCTATCCACTGATTAACACTAAGGGCTGCCCTAACCAACGACACCCGCTCCAGTGTTTCTTTAAGCTCACCCGTGCTTGTTTCGATAGATACTGGCATTTCCCGTCCTTCTCCACCGTAATTTTCTAAATATTATTATACCAGACTCGCTAATATAGCTTCCGCTAGGCTGCAGCTATCGCCCAGTCAATAGCAAGCTCTTGAGGGTTGCTTGCTCTGTAAAACTCTTGAGCACCACCTACTAACACTGCGCCGTTAGTTAATCTGTATGGAATTTCTGTATGTGCATTAGATCTATCAACTCCCCCTACTGATAAGTAAGCTAGTTCTGGAGCTACCTGCCGACATATTTGCAAATGCTTTCTCGCTAGAGATACAATAATCGGTCCGCTAACTCCTCCTCGTTCTTCTATGGCCCCATCATTCTCAAATAAACGCGGTTCCACAGTATTTATTCCAGTTATACCATCTACAGAAAGACGAATCTCTGTCAAAAACTCTTGGAGTTGTTCTTCGTCGATCTCACACGGTGAAACAGCATGAGACGAATCCTTAACAGATAAGCTTACTTCAGGTCCAACTCTGTCACGACACAAGCCCATAATTTCGCCACTTAACTTAGGGGCATTACAGATAGGTTCATGTGGAATCCCGTTGCTATCAAGATTATTCCTACAGCTTAAGTTAACTTCGATAACTGTAGGCTCTACCTCACTAGCTATTTCGGTCATCAAAGGGAGTATTTCAACAGGATTTTCATCTGGAAGATATACGACCTGGACAATCGTTCGAATGCTCTTATCTGTTAATCTTTTTATTGAATCCTTCATTTTAAGTAACCCGTCCTTACCTGGATTAGGAAATCTTCTAATATTCTGCGCAAGCCCTCGCTCGGAGTTATAGAAAAAATCTTCATGTGTATTATCTCGACGACTATGGTACGAAAACCCACCAAGCGTTATTGTGGGCACTATTGAAGGATCAATAACCCCTTCGAAGTATTCTAGCTGAGCAGGCTCCTTGAATACTCCAGCAGATATAAATATAGGAACCCTATTGTCAGGAAGAAGAGGATGGTCCTCTAGGTTGCGCATGACTCTATGTGATTAGTTAAATCGAATACAATATGTGGAGAATGTCTCATTAAGGTACTAATCATTGTCACTATTAAAAGATATTATATCATCTAGTTATCTTGAGCATATGATTATCTAGTATCGTATACTACTTATGTATGACGAATGATAATAAAAATTCACAGCTTTTTGAGAAATCTAAAGAAGTACTCCAAGATAATCGGCACGGCAAGCACACTATTCCAGCAGAGGGCATATATCCGCATCAATGGTTTTGGGATAGTTGTTTTGTCGCGATTGGATTAGCGAGCTATGACACGAAAAGAGCTCAAGAAGAACTTTTGTCATTAATAGAGGGGCAATGGCATAACGGCATGATTCCGCACATGGTTTTTGACCCTGGAGCGTTCTATCGACAAGATCGCGAGCTCTGGCGCAGTCAAATATCACCATTCTCATCAGAAAACCGTGCCACTAGTGGCATCACACAACCGCCAATTTTAGCTGAAGCAGTGATAAGAATTGGCAAAAAGCTGCCCAAGCATGAACGACTACTATGGTACAGAAAAATGTATCGCCCACTCGTACGACACCACTCTTGGCTATATAGAGATCGAGACCCAAAAAACACTGGACTGGTTATCAACATACACCCTTGGGAAACCGGTATGGATGACTCTCCGCCGTGGATATTTGCTATCAACAAGATTCAATTACCGCTTTGGATAAAGTTTATCGAAATCCTAAAACTGGATAAACTGATTGAAAAACTCCGACGTGACACCAAAACCGTGCCTACCACCCAACGCGAGTCGACTATTGACGGTCTGGCGCTAATCAGTGTTATGCAAAGAATCCGCAGACGAGAATATAGTACTAGGCGTATTCTAAAATCAAAATTGCTAGCCATTGAAGATGTAGGTTTTAATTCAATCCTAATCCGAAACAATCATCATCTACAAAAAATCGCCAAAGAATTAGAAGAACAACTACCAGAAAAACTAACGGATAGCTTCAATAAAGCGACACATGCTCTTGATCAGCTATGGCAAGATGACGGCCAAACTTTTTATTCTCGAAATTTTTATAACAATGAAAATATCGAGCTAGAGTCGATTGCTAGCCTTTTGCCGTTATATTCTGGAGCTATTTCACAAGAACGCGCTGATATATTAGCTAAAAAAATGCAAAATGACATCAAGTTTGATGCAAAATATCCTGTACCTTCGATGTCCAAAGATTCAAGCCATTACGATCCTAAGAGATTTTGGCAAGGTCCGACTTGGGTAAATACTAATTGGTTCTTGATTGACGGGCTAGAACGCTATGGCCACACTAAGCAGGCCAACCAACTACGAAAATCTACGATAGATATGGTGCAAGGTGGTGGATTCTATGAATACTTCTCGCCAGATAATGGCAAACCAGAAGGTGCCAAGAATTTTTCTTGGACAGCCGCCCTCACAATTGATTTAGTCGAAAACTAGATTACCTTGTTTTCCAACGCTCTAACTTTGGCAACATACCCTTGGCTAAATAACGGCGGAATTTGCCCCAACCCTTCTCTTTTAATGCGTTATCTACAATTTTTGTCATTTGCTCTAATGTCATATCTGGGGTAGTAAATTCACCATTTTTATAGCACATTTCACAGTATTTCTGACTCAATGAGCCATCCTTCTCGGTCCCGTTATCTTTGCCATCGAGTGGCATGCTGCAACTTTGACAATATTTTTTCTTTGACATCTTAAACCTCCAATTAATTAAAACTATGGCGAGAAAGTATTATGAATCTCATCAAACTCATCGGAATATTTATCCCAGTTTTTTTCTGGAGTTTGGGTTGAAACTACATATACAGATTTATCTGGATTTAGCATTATAGTTGTTTTGGCTTTTATTCTTGAATCTTCACTTTTATATGTAGTTATCATAGTAATCTTTTGACGATCATTTACTGTTGATCGGTCACGATATACCACAACTGTCTCAGGATTATCCTTTTTTAGTGAGTCAGCGATAGCATTTAATACATCCTTCGTGTATCCGTTCTTGGGAGGCGGTAAGTAAACAACTTCCACTTGTCCATAGACTTTGCCAGTCTCACCAAGATCTTTTTTGAAAACTGTATCTTTGGCTTCAGACGAATCGTTTGTTGTCTTCTCCCAACCTTTAGGGTATTTAACACTATAGCCAACGTCAGAATTCGTGTAGGTTACTAACTCAACAGATTGACTCCGAAATGCGGCAAATATCAAGATTACAAATAAAATTTGCAAAAAAGCCACGACAACAGAAGCAACTATACCGGCAATAGCAAAGCCTTTGCCTTTTTCTTTTCGCTTACCAGCCTGACTAAGGCCGATAATCGACAACACCAAGCCAGCCAGAGGTATAAAAAATGCTGTAATCAGCCCTATAACCGCTAAGGCATTTGTCTTTTGCGGAGTATTTACTTGATCTTCCATAGTAATTTCTCCTTGTTTATCTACTTATATTATACTCCTATAATGCAATCATTTCTGCCCTTAACAGATGTGGTGTAGACACGTATGGTGTGCGTTATTCAGTTCGGAGAGCTTCGATTGGATCAAGCTTTGCAGCCTTCCTAGCTGGCAATAAACCAGCTAGAGTCGCCACAATCATCAAAGAAAAGATCAATATCATAATCTGCTTTACGTCAAAGATTAACAACCTATTATCCTCGCCTAACTGAAGCTTTTCCGTAATCCAAGGATTTAATAATGTCCCTAGTATAAATGCAGTTATTGCCCCGATTAGTCCTCCAATTAGTCCGATCCAAGCTGCTTCTAGGCGGAACAGCCTGCCAACATCTCTTTTACGCATTCCAAGCGCTTTCATCAGGCCGATCTCTCTTGTCCTTTGAAGCACGCTAATATACATAGTGTTGACTACACCAAAAACCGAGGCGATTACTGCGATAGCGCCAAATGTTGCCACGATTCCCTGAAGCACACTAATAATTTGAGTCAAAAAAGCCTGAGTATCTTCAACACTTTGGGCCTGATATCCCATATTTTTCAACATATTTTGGGTAGCAACTAGCTTTTCGTTATCTTTACCGTCTTTAACTTTAACGAATATGTCAGTATATTTTCGATAATTATCTGTACCTTTAGTTTTTATGTCATTTAAGGCTTTGACATCTTCGACTCCAGCGTATAAATATAATTCTGTCCCTGGCTGTACAGTTGTCGGTTTTTTCAGGACTGCTGATATTGTAAAATCTTGCTTTACGGATTGAGGCTTTGATAGTTGCTCTAAATTTTGTCGAGATATGGCCTGTCCACCAGACAGGGCAGATTGTGCGGCATTTTGGTCAAATGGTTTATTGACTACTAGGGTTATTTTTTTACCAATGGCATCGTCGGGGCTAGAAAAACCTAGTGCATAAACAAAACCTTCGGGCAATAATACTTTTCGATTATTCAACGGGCTAGGTATAGAGCCGGCTAATAGATCAGGCTTTTGGTATGGACTAAATACAGCGAGTGTTCCGACATACTTCTTTTGCCCCTCTCTTGTTAAATATTGTAGGTTAACGACCACGTCTTCACGTACTCCTTCGACACCTTCGACTTTCTTAATCTGCTTTATATCTTTTTCTGTTAATCGTTTTATCTGAATTGGCGCGCCTGCGTTGGAGGCAAAATCTCCAAAACTAGGATCATATTCGCGTGGTTTATCTGTGTTAGCGGTACCAAATACTGCTTCGTCCTTAGTCACAACTAACTCCGCGGGGTCGAAGTTATCAGAGATTATTTGGTTAACAAAATCCTGAGCACCGTTGCTTGCGGATAGTGTAAGCGTTAAGGCAAATGCCCCGACTCCAATCGCTAATGACGTCAGTATTGTCCTTGCTTTAGCGCTAGATAATGATCTACCTGCACGTCGGACAGTGTCAAAAATCCTCATTTTTTAAGCCCTTTCACTGATTGTATCTCGCCGTCTTTAATTTTAATTTGGACCTTACAACGCGCCGCTAGATCCTCGTCATGAGTAACAATGCAAACAGTGCAGCCCATTTTTTTGTTTAAATCAAAAAGTAACTGGATTATTGTCTCTCCGGTTGCGGTATCAAGATTCCCTGTTGGTTCGTCGGCAAAGATATATTTTGGCTTGTTAACGATTGAGCGAGCAATAGCAAGTCTTTGTTTTTGCCCTCCTGAGAGATCCTTGGCTTTTGAGTTTATTTTATCTAGTAGCTCTACTTTCTTTAACGCTCGCTCAACTAAGTCTTTCCGCTTTTTGCTGGCAACTTCTGCTATCTCTAATGGCAAAACAACATTTTGATAACAAGTTTGGTTCGCTTCTACGAAAAAAGCTTGAAAAATAAAGCTCATAGTCTCTGCTCGAAACTTATCCATAGCTTTTCGTTTTAGTCTATGCAGATCTTGGCCATCGATAATAATCTCGCCCTCACTAGGGTGGTCAATTCCGCTCATGATATGCATTAATGTGCTCTTACCGCTACCACTCTTGCCGAGAATGGCTACAGTTGCTCCGTCCGGAATACTAAAGTTTATATCTTTTAGGGCAATGAAAAGATTATCCTTCTTCCCGTAGACTTTACTTACGTCTTTTACCTCAATCATTACATGCCCTCATATTTCTACATTCATTGTAGATGATTATTTCATTTTAGGCGACAATATTTAGAAGGCAAACATTATAAAAAAGTTCAATATTTGATGATCAAACGTCTAGATAATCTACTTTGTTTTGACTGGTGTGAATGAATCGAACATTTTTGAAATCGTAAATTTATCAAGAGGATATTTTTTCGAAAAGCTGAGGCTAATATCCGTACTACCTATCCGTGAATAATACTCATCGCTATATTTACTACCGTCGTAACGATAAATCTTGAATTTACTATCAGTCGATGCAAAAAACTGACAAGGCGCTTTTCGGACATTTTCTATCAAACGGTCACACTCTACAGGTAAAGATTTGGTGTCGACTGTTTTTATCTGCAAGACATAGACGTGCAATTCTGCTTTATCCTTTTGATCTGTCAATAAATATGATGTTTTAAAAATTACCGGATTCGTGCCACTGTATGAAGTTATAATTTTGTAGAACGGATAGCTTTTTGGGATGCAAGTTAGTCCATAAGGCGTAAAACCGCCTTTAGCACTAGTTTTAATCGTCAAAACGTCAATCATTTTACAAACTTCAGCAGGTTGTTTTGACTGTTTTTCTTCAACTAGATCCTGTTTGTCTTGAGTTTCCTCTGATTTTTGATTATTTTTTGGAAAATCTAATGATAACTGACTATCTTGAGTAAATGCTATATTATTCTGTCTCACCCGTAAATATCCAAACACTAAGACCACCGCAACCAAAAAGATTCCAATAATCAAAATAATGTGAGAAAACCCTGTCTGATTATTATCGTTATAAAAATTCATAATCCTTAAGCATATTCTAACCTTCCTGTACAAATAACTCTACCTTTAAGCATTATTCGTTTCGCATTATTGACATGTAATGCACATAGATTGTATAATATTCGGATGCCTAATGCCGTTACTTTAAAGATGCAACGCGCTATGAGTCAGTTGCCGCAAGTTGATACTATGCCGATTCCTTCTCTAGTAGATCATAATAGTGCTGAGGATGCAGCCTACGGAGCAGTTAATGGGGCAAACCTGCTTTTTTCTCTACAACGAGCACAAAAAGCCAGAGAATTGGCGGTTTCTTACCGCGATTTCAACGTCGGTGCATCCATTCTTTCCTATACCTTAAACCCGCTAACAGCTCGCTTGCTCAGCGGGTTAAATGTCACCCCTCAGAAAAATGGCGAGTTAAATATGCATGCTGAACAGCTAGCCTTGCAGAAAGTGAGTGACTGGGGAGCAAATCTAATCAGCCTAATCGCTGTAGTCGGAGAAGTACAAGCTGACACGCAAAGCGGTTTTATTGCCGACACCCTACATCCATGTGGACTATGCAGAGAAGCATTAGATGAAAGCGAAACCATTGATGATGACAGAACAATCATTGCAAGCGCCCTACCAGATCTCAGAACAATAGAACTTTACTCGTTCGGTGCTCTAAAAAGATTCCATGAAACCGGTAACTTTAGAGAGATCTACCAGGCAAAACTTCCAGAGTTAGAACTATTAACACCATTTATTCCACCGTCAAATGGACAAGCTATTACACTCGAGGACACTCCGGAACTTAGGCGTGAAGAAAGAATCTGGGAATCGACAATCGGCATACCATTACTTAACTATCGACTAACTAGCCAATGGCCACAAAGCACAAGCAGTCAATGACTATTCGTCGCTGATTGGGCGATCTAATAAGAGTGGGTCAAGGACTGTTTCACCCCCACCTATCTTTATTATATCTTTATCAATCTTGCCGAGTTCTTTATTGGCGTTATTATAGTGTCCAACTGTTGCGCCGAGTGAGGTTCCAACTTTTTTAAAATATACATCATATCCAATGAGATGCTTTTGTAGCTGTTCGATGTTCTTTTTAATAACCTCTGTGTCTTTTTGAATCTCGAGACTCTTAATACCTTGGACAATTACTTGTAGCATAGCTGACAAAGTACTCGGGCCAACAATAGTAACGTGCTTGTCAACCGCTGCATATTGCATTAGGTCGCGTCCGTTAACTCCGCCTGTTCCAACTCTGTTGGCAAGTAGATCATAATAGATGGCTTCACTTGGGATAAACATCAGCGCCTGATCAAGGGTGCCTTTTTTAGGTTTTATATACTTACTGGTTTCGTCAATTCGTTTTTTTAAATCTTCCTTGAAAGACTTCTCTAGCATGGCGCGTTTATCACCTTTGGCATCAATTAAACGATTGTAGTTCTCTAAGCTAAACTTGCTATCAATTGGCAAGATTTTGTCGTCTAGTCTAATAATCGCATCCACAATCAAACCTTCATCAATTTTATGCTGTAAAGAATAAGAGCTGGGCGGTAGAAGATTCTGAAGGATTTGCTCTAGATAAAACTCACCTAACACACCTCGCTGTTTAGGATTTTGCAGTACGTTTTGTAGCGACTTTAGTTCGTCGGCAACGTTAACGACGCGCTGGTTTGTCTCGTCAAGTTTCGTCAATCGATTGGTGACATCGGCGATAATTTTAGCACTGCCTTCGAACTGTTTTTGCATACTCTGGCTCATTTGTGTCTGCGACAGTTGTAGCTTTTTATTTATATTCTCAGTTAATGATTCTTTTAGCTCACCAACACCCTTATTGAGGTTATCTAGATCCGTCTTTAGATATTTGTTTGTCTGGTTATTGTTTAGTGCGCTTAATTTTTGGTTAAGTACAAAAATAATAGCACCGAAACCTAGTGCTAGTAACAAAATTATAATCACCCCCGTTGTATCCATAACACAATTATATCAGGAAAAGCAGTCTATTAACTCTGATTATTATTGGCAATCGTTATATAAAAACTTAGAATCTTTGTCGTAGTAATCAACACAATCTACTTGTTCAGTATTTGCATGGGATGTTTCAATATATTTGTGCGCGAAATTGATGGATACACCTACGAATAATGCCCCCGACAATAGTAATACTGCTTGGATCGTAAATCTTTTGTTCCTCTCTTTATTATCATGAATCGTTGGAATAACGTCACTCATAGCGATATATAACAAAAAGCCAGCGCTTAGTCCTAGTAAAGCACCTAGAGGAAGTTTGTCCTCGCTACCTAAAGTAAATGTTATTACAGCGAATAGAACGGTAGCTAGTGCACTGACAAAATTAACTAACAAAACGTCTCTGCGCTTCATACCTTTTGATAATAGTAGCCCAAAATCGCCTATTTCTTGAGGGATCTCGTGCGCCGCCACAGCAATAGTAGTAACAATGCCTGTTGGAACACTAATTAAAAACGATGCAGCAATCGCCACACCGTCCAAAGCATTATGAAGGGTATCACCCACAATAATTAAAGAAGTTTTCGGGTCGTTTCTTTTATCGCCGTGTTCATGATGGTGGTGGAACCAATGCAAAAAACCCTCAGCAATAAAGAAAATTAGTATCCCAGACAGAGTCGCCAGCATGACAGTCTCTATCGGCGATGATTCAATACCCTCTTTTAACAAATCCAAGAAAACTGCAGCAAGAAGCGCCCCGCCGGCAAATGGAGTAGCATATAAGGCTAATTTTTCAGCACTTTTACGCCTGCTAAGTAGAAAAGCCCCGCCGATTAAAGAAACTACGCCTCCGAGGAATGAAAAAAATATTACTTGTCCTAAACTTGCCATATGTATTTTTACATATTACCACAAATGCAAGAGACCCAAGCGGTGATGCTCGGGTCTATATTGGAAGTCTCTCACTTCCAATATAATCATAAGCAATAAATCTATGCTTAGCAACATTGATAGTTGTGCATAAAATGTACTAGTATAGAGCTGTGGTGCAAGATACTGTAATTAACACATCTGATCTCAGCAAACAATATGCCAAGAACTTACCCTATGCCCTAAACAACCTTAATCTATCCGTAAAGCAAGGCGAAGTTTTTGGATTTTTGGGCCCCAACGGAGCCGGTAAATCGACCACTATACGTTTATTACTCAACTTTATTCAGCCCACCAAGGGTTCGGCAACAATTTTAGGCAACGATATCGCCAAAGACTCAGTAGCTATTCGATCTAAAGTTAGTTATCTATCAGGTAATTTTAAAGCTTACGAAAAGATGACCGGTAAACAATTTCTGGACTATATGAGTAGTCTAGCCAGCCCAAAGAGTAAAAAATACATCAGTGAGCTTGCGAGAATGTTTGATATCTCACTATCAAAGAAAATTGGTGACCTATCAAAGGGTAACCGACAAAAGCTCGGCATAATTCAAGCTTTTATGACAGACCCAGATCTATACATACTAGACGAACCTACCGATGGTCTTGACCCACTAAAACAAGAGGTTTTTTACGATCTTGTTAGGCAAAATAAAAAACGAGGAAAAACATTTTTTATTAGTAGCCATAATCTTGCAGAGGTTAGAAAGATTTGTGATAGAGTCGCCATCATTAAAGACGGTAAACTGGTCAGCGAGAGTACCATTGCAGAACTAGCACTGGAAGCATCTCACACCTTTTTAATCTCCTTTAAAGATAGCCCGCCAACTAGTGCACTAAACAAATTAAAAGGCATAAAAGCCGTGCCAGCTGGTCAAAATAGCCTTCGAGTTCATGCCCACGGCAACCTATCCCCACTACTTAGAACCCTCGCCAACTATTCGGTTAGCCGTCTATCAACTGAAAACCTAAACCTAGAGGAAGAATTTATGAAGTTTTATGAGGACAAAAAATAATGTTTGCATTAATTAAATGGGGCCTTTGGCAACGACGAGCTTTTATAATCTGGTGGTGCGTGGCGATTATTGGACTAATTTTTGTTAATCTAGTCTTTTATCCGTCATTCAAGCAACAGTCAGCGCAACTCGAACAATCCCTCTCGCAAATTCCGGATAGCGCTAAAGCTTTTATATCAGATACAGGCGATTTCGCTTCTCCAACCGGATATCTTAGTAGTCAAGTATTCTACCTGATGCTACCAATGCTTCTCGGTATATTATCTATATCCCTCGGTAGTTCTTTAATTGGCAAGGAAGAGCGAGAAGGCACTATCGAGCTATTGTTGTCGAGACCAATTTCGAGATCTAAATTACTGTCGGCCAAAGCCTTGATCGGCATTACTATCACGTTAATCGCATCAAGCGCAGGTGTATTAACGGCGGTTATAATGGCGAAAATTGTCGATCTGGAAGTTCCTCTTGTCAATATACTAATGGCAGGATTATCATGTTTTATCATTGCGCTGTGTTTTGGAGCAGTTGCCTTTATGTTTGCTAGTTTTGGAAAGGCACGATCTGCAAGCATAGGGATAGCAACTTTTGTAGCTCTCGGCGGTTATATTATCGCGTCCCTAAAAGGTGTTGTGACTTGGCTAAAATACCCTAGTTACGGGCTCCCATTCAACTACTATAACCCTGGCACAATCTTAAAAGGTGAATTTGAATGGTCCAATATGATTTTGTTATTAACCGTGATTATTATTCTTGGACTTGTTTCATGGGTCTCATTTAGAAAGCGTGATATTGTTGGCTAAAGCTGTATTGTACTTGTCCCGCTACCTGTTTGTTTACTGTCGCTAGATGTGTACACAGCATTAACATTCCATTCGCCAGAACCTGGCTTATCAAAGCTTACCTCACAAGTACCACCTAAAGTACTCACTGTACTTTCCGGACCGTAACTACCCTGCTTTAAAGTAATGAAACATTCCCCTGGCTCTGTGCCTTCTATAGTTGCTTTTATATTAACTTTATCGCCATTTTCAGTCGCTTCAACATTAACTACGTACTGAACTGCCGTACTAGAATTAGCATCAGATTTGTCTGATGATTCGTCTTTATCGCTTTCGCTTGATTGATCTTTATGATTAACCTTCTGCTCTTTATTGAGACGGGCTTTTTCGGCTTGGATATCTAGATTCTGTTGATTTTGACGGGCTTCTTCTCTGAGTACTTTTTGATTGTCCACATAATAACCGCCTATTCCAATGCTGAGTGCCAATAAAGTCACGGCTGGAACCATGATGCGTCTATTTCTTGACATTTTTACTAAAAAGTTTTTCATACAATAATTTTACTAAAAAATAAAGTAGCTGACAAGCATTATACCTGCTAGCACCGCCATTAATACATCCTCAAATAACGCTATATTTCCTAGAGGCATTTTTATTACGTCACCGAGACAAACACAATTTACGGTCGTCTCTTCTTTTGATAGTTGTCGCAATATTCCAAAAGCCCCGATACACATTATTATTAATGTTCCCAGACTGCTGAATAATGGCAATAGACTAGATGCAAACAAAAACCCTAAAAATAGCTCTATGAAAGGATAAGTATAGTTGTAATAAGCAAATTTCTTGGCAATTGGATTATAAATTGGAAATGAATTTATAAAATCTTCGTAGCCGATTAGTTTGAAAGAGCCAAAAATAATAAAAAAACCCGCCATAAACCATCTTGTCCATTCTTGCCAGTCAAAACCGAGTACAAAACTCATCACTGTTGCACACAAAATAATTACCACAAAAACAGCTACGAGCTTTTTATATTCTGTGTTTTCTGTTTTTGGACTGCGAAAGTTTGGCTGGTACATACTATCCGCATTATATTCATCCATTACAGCGAATATTATATCACCATTAGCGCATTCATCTGTATACTAGAATATATGCAACCTTCATTAAAACGACCACCAAAAGCACGCTATATTGCGTTAATAGGTTTTATTGTTCTAGGAGTAGGTATCGTTTTCTACCGTATCGTCGAAGGATTTTCGTGGATTAATTCACTGTACTTTTGTGTAATTACCCTAACTACAATAGGTTATGGCGATATCGTACCTAAAACTGACTTAGGAAAGTTATTTACAACAGTATACGTAATAATTGGAATAGGAATCTTCGCTGCAGTTATTAATTATTTGATAAAAAGAGCAGCTGTACAGCGGATTTCAAAACGCCAAGAAGACCAAGACAAGAAAAACAAATAAAAAAGAGCTGATCTTTAATAAACAGCTCTTTTTTCACTCAGTCTCAGATTACATCTGTTGAGTATTTGGATCTACTGGTGCTTCTGGGGCTGCCATAGAATCAGATGCTGGTGCTGGCGCAACTGGATCAGCTGGTGGTACAACTGGATCTGTTGGGGCTGGCACTTCTGGAGCAGGCATTGGATCTACTGGTGCTTCTGGGGCTGCCATAGAATCAGATGCTGGTGCTGGCGC
>CAZEED010000001.1:0-47659 GCA_964510945.1 uncultured Candidatus Saccharibacteria bacterium | reverse complement strand
AACTGGATCAGCTGGTGGTACAACTGGATCTGTTGGGGCTGGTGGTGTAACCGGATTATCCATCGGCATTGCACTTGGGTCTGGGTTAGTATTTTGATCGTCCATAATTAATATCTCCTTTTTATCTTTGTATGATAACCACAACTATAAAGGATAGTTAACAATCAATCAAGCCTAACCGCAATCTATCGCTTAAGGCTGGCTATTTAGCGGAGAGTTGTCTACTGGGTTATCACTTTGAGTTTGAGCTTGATTAAGTTGCTTTTTTGATTTTAAGTCAGCCTTGATTAATAGGATAAAACAGGGGACCAAAATCGCATACAAAACTATCCAGTAAACGCGAAACCAACCACTTTTCAAATTGTGACCTACCGTCATACTATGGACGAAGATAAAGGTCATCGCCACCATCTGCGATATACTAATCCAAATCCAGTTTTTCTTTATTAATGCTTTGCTTTTTAGACGATTAAAAACTTCAAATGACAAGAAGATTAGAAGGGCAATTTCAGCCAATATTATTGCCCAGCCTAGATTATCGCCAACGTACAAGAAAAAACTTTTAGGCGGGAACATCATTAAGCTTCTATACATATCAAATGCTAATAAACCTGGG
Source organism: uncultured Candidatus Saccharibacteria bacterium (assembly GCA_964510945.1). Lineage (GTDB taxonomy): Bacteria > Patescibacteriota > Saccharimonadia > Saccharimonadales > JAGQNJ01 > DAISWO01. The sequence goes on along the minus strand of CAZEED010000001.1, from coordinate 47,043 downwards.
TGAAGAAGTATCAAAAATAATACGATCCAACCAGAGACAACCGAATATAGTTTATTCTTTGGATAATTGAATTTTATTCGCAAAGCCCCGTATGCGAAATGCGTCCACATAATACTCCAGGCTAAAATACCAAGTAATGGGAAGAGACTGAAGCTAGTCTTAACTGTCTCGGCGAACAACCAATTATGTTCAGAAAAATATGCAACACTCCCTATAAGTATGACGGTCGCAAAGAGCATCCATGGCAAACTTTTGACGAAAAAATTTTGATTTTGATTTTCCATTTTTCTAAGTATAGCATTATTAAGCATTCATAAAATCAAAAGAGAACCACTAGGGCTCTCTTTTGATCGAAACAACAACTGCTTGAGCTCTCGTTTCTGCAAATACTTTATTGCTAAAGGACCTGCCTGTCACCTCACAATGACAAAATCTAATATACTACACTACGCGAAAGAATACAAAAAATTATTTCGGAGACGTTATGGTCTCAACTGACCCATTTCTAAATCGATATGTTTTTGACCCTATATGGTATAAAGTCCATATACCATCTACACCTTTAGCCGATGAAGGTGTTTCTTGTGTTTCTCTATAAATTTCTTCTAGTCTCGTCTCGATAATTTCGCGAAGTAGTCTCTTCTCATCCTCACAAAATTCAGCCATTACCTCCATAATTTCTACAATTGGTATCAGTTCAACATTTTCTTCTTGAGCAATCTCGAGCTTTTTAAGCGCTCTTTTGAGTACTTTAGGCTTATCTAATAGTGTGAATAACTTTTCAGATGCTGCCAGACGTCGTGCTTCAACGTCTTCTTCACCGATTTGTCCATCAGTCTTCTCGGCAACTTCAGATAACATGTCTAGCCAATCACTTCTATTGTCTAAAAATGTTCTAAGATTTGCCGTTAAACTTTCATCTTGAAGTTGAATATGATGTTCTGCGACAATTTTATTGAACTCAATCCACCCCAAAAACATTGTCAAATCACCTACATCCACAAGAGCAGTGTCAACATCACTAAGCTCCATTTTGCCTGTTAGGCGTCTTTGGACCTTTGATTCCATTGCTCTCAATTCTTCATCCTGATACTCAACAATTGGCCTTACTCGGGCCTTTGGATTAGGCTTATATCTGCGTGCTTTTGTTTTTCCCTCACCAATAAATAGTGGCGAATTCCCGTGTTGAATACTCTGGATAAAATTCCTAATCGCACCACGTGCAGAATCATCTACCTTATCAACTGAATCATACTCAAGAATTTGTGCCACAGCGCCATATATATCATCGCCAGAATATCCTTCTATAGGTGCACCTGCCATAACTTTTAAGGCTGCTAGCTTTTCTACGACATACCCAAATTTTAAATCAGCTCGATTTGCCACAGCTCCAGCAACATTATATCTGCTGGTTTTTTTTGCGCCCCTCATTACTAGAACCGTATTACCTGATTCTGGATGTTCGCCAATCGATAATTTATACTCTGGCTTAACGCGAATTTCGGAATCATCTTGGACTTGTTCGGTTGGAGTATCGACATTTGCTGGTACAACTTCTGCAGTGCTGGCAACAACCGGTGCACCTACCGATAAAAATAGTGCAAGCTCAAACGCAGACCATCGTTCCTCAGCTTCTGCAATCTCTTTATCGATCTTATCCGTATTAGCGCCATACTCCGATAAAACTTCTCTTTTACTAGCCAAAGATTCTAATGTTTCAATTAACGAATCGGAAGTTTCTGTTGCCAGTAATTCGCCTAGACGTTCATTTGCTCCATCAATTTGCAAGACGGCTTCAACAACTACTTGACGTGCACCATCTAAAGCACGCCTTCCCATCTCTTCAGGCAAACTAGCCATTTGAGTTTGTGCCTCGCGGTATGCTTTAAGCATCTCTAAAGGATATGAAATATCTATTTCTTCCATAAGTAGAAATATGATACTCTTTTTTTGCGTAACAGTCAACTGTATATGTTTGAATATGTATAGATGACTAATGATGTAGTCTATGACAAAACATTCTGATACAATTCCCTCTGTTATATAATTCGGGATCGTCTAATGGTAGGACACTGGGTTCTGGTCCCAGCAATCTAGGTTCAAATCCTAGTCCCGAAGCCATCCTTCGTCGTCCGTTCGTTGCTCATGAGCTATGATGGACTATGAAGGATTTTTTCGTTCTATGGATTTGTACCTAAAACAGAAGTAAATTTGTGATGACTATACAGCTGAAAGAGTAGAACTCATTATTGAGTCTTTCTCGGAAATTGTTTTTTCGTCGGAGATATTGTTTTCTCCAATGGTAGATCTTTCAAATGCCAATTGAACAATTCGCAGCAACATTTCTTCATGATCTAAATCCATATTTAACAGACAGGCTTTAGGAAACGACCCATAACCTTTAATCAAACTAGGTATGAAATTTGCTTCCAAAAAATGTGGCTCGCCCAGGTCGTCTAGACGGATGTCTATTCGACCATAATCACGGCCGCCGAGGGCGTAGAAGGCCTCTAAAGCTAACTCGATAATTTTTTGCTTCAAATCCAAATCAACAACTTCTGCGTCAGTCACTGAATCCGCCGCCTTAATAACTCCACTCAACAATCTATCACCATTCTTATCTATTGGAGGGATTTTTTCTAATGGCATAGGAATATGAGTTTCTGATAATGCGTCTTTCAGTATGGCAACACTAAATTCTCGCCCAGTTAGATACTCCTCAACTAGTGAGTCTGACATGTACCGCGTGGAGATCTTTTCAACTTTAGATTTTAACTGATCAAAATTATGCACAACTGAATCTGTATCTATACCCATGCCACCACCCCGATCGGTTGGCTTTACGAATAAAGGGTAATTAACTGTTACTCGTTCCCGTAACAAAGTTTGGCCTCTTTTGACTACAAAGAAAGGAGCCGTCTTTAGCTTTGAGTCAATAACGCGCTGCTTTGCCGAAGCTTTATCGCGTTCCAATTCGTTTGCTAATCTATCAGAACCTGTATATGGGATGCCCTGACTATCAAGAAAATCGGATATCCAGATATTTTTTGCGTCTTTAGGATCTAGAGCTAAATCATTTGGAACATATTTCATGCCGATAAAAACTAAGTCTGGCCTATGCAATAGCAAATCCTCTAGATCAGACGGAGTATTCAATATTGATACGCTTACATGTTGAAAATACTTGTCAAGAGTTGCCAAAATTGCATCACATGATTTTTGGCTCATCGCACTAAGCCCATTTACACTAGAGCGCACAATAATAATACGTTTGTTATTTTTTATCATTCTTTCCGACCATTCAACAGGCTTATGATATCAAAACCTGATTATTTAATTGATGTTTTTGGTTGTTTTTAGTATGACTTACGGAAACTTCCACCGCCAGAATTTCGATCTTCTTTGGGTCGCGCTTCATTAACCATTATTTCTCGTCCACCTAGGTCTTTCCCATTAAGTTCTTTGATCGCATTTTGACCATCTTTAACTTCAGCCATTTCGACAAAACCAAATCCTTTTGACTGACCTGTATCTCGATCTTTTATTATTGCTACACTAACAACCGTTCCTTGCTCTGCGAATAACTCTTCCAACTCTTTTTCAGTAACGCTGTAGGCAAGACCACCTACATATAATTTCATTGTTGCCATTTTAATATAAACCCTTCTTATTATTTTGTAATCGCGCATCGTTAAAATCATCTAACCGACTGCGATAATAAGAATTTTTGATCTACCTAAATATGACAACGGAGAGGCTTTTGATAACCACTTGCTAATTAACTATAGCACAATAAATGATGATTCCATAATACTTCTAAATATATTGCAAGCCTTCTTGAGAGCCACAAAGTTTTTAAGCTTTTTCTCAGACTACTATAGTAGAATAATAGCGTGCATCAATACCAAGTACTAGATAACCAGTTGCTCACTGACACTACAAGACTATTGACTCTTGAATGTAGCGACGAAAACACCCCTCTTCTATTCCAACCCGGTCAATATGCTGCTGTTGGTTTACGAGATAAGTTACGTCCAACTGTCATGAGATGTTTTTCGATCACTTCTTCGCCAACCAATCAGCAAATTCTACAATTCAGCATGCGAGTAAAAGGACGGTACACTTCCGCCTTACAACGTTTAAAAAAAGGAGATAAAATTGCCGTAAGAGGCCCTTTTGGTGGTTTTGTTTTTAATCAACATACGCATGATAACGTAGTATTTTTTGCGGGCGGTATAGGCATCGCGCCATTTATTAGCATGATCAGGTATGCGTCTGAATTACATCTGGCTACCCCTATTCACCTTATCTATAGTTGCCGTAACCAAAATGATATTCCATTCATTAAAGAGTTAACAGATCTTCAGCATAAAAACCCACACCTAACAATAAGTTACGTAATTGGCGAAGGTCCGTCCGCTCGTTTGGTAGGGGCAAAAGTCATTAGCGGCAAAATTGATAATTCAAATTTATCAAGATTAAATCTAGATTTTAAACAGCAGACATTTTTTGTTTGTGGTCCCCCGCCTTATATGAACGCCATTTTTAAATTACTGAAAGAGAATGGCGCGCCGGATAGTAAAGTATTAAGCGAAGCTTTTAGCCAAAGTAATCGTCATCAAACCGGAAAACTAAAAAGTTGGCCATTTAATATATATGCGCTAAGTGGTCTGGCGCTACTCGCTACTGGGTTTTTCGTTGTCGCATCAGATCTATACAAAACACTGCCCAAATTAGAAGCATCGTCGACACCAACAACTACTTCAAAAAAGAATGTAATCTCATCTAATGGTAATGTTAACGGTAGTGTGAGTAAAGTTCCGCCGACTGTAAGTACTAACATTAACCAAAAAGATATAATAAAAAACGCGCCGCCTTCTAGTAGTGGATCAATATCACCAGTTCCTACTTACACAGCACCCCCTACCGCCACAGTCAAGCCATCGCCCACACAAACACCCTCTACTCCACCAGTAACAAAAGTCTCATGAGCAAGCAAACTTTTCTGCAACAAGCGCGGGCACTCGGCACTCAGGTAGAATTTAGAATAGACCACAGCAACAAAGAAGATGCCGAGTCTATATTTCGCCAATTATGGCTGAAAACTGAGAGATTTCAGAACCGCTTTAGCAGGTTTATCTCTACTAGTGAATTAAGCAAACTTAACGCCAATCATGGGAACAAAACAAAAATATCCGATGATTTCGCTAAAATACTAGATAAAACCGTAGAACTGGCAAAACTTACTGAAGGTATATTTAATCCATTTTGCTTACCTCTAGTACAAAAAACTGGTTATACAACATCTCTGGATTCGCTAGACTCACAAACTCCAATTGACTACACGGACAGAGTACTGTCAGATATTGACGGATTAACTATCGGACAAAGCTGGGCAATGATCCCCAAAAACAGTGCAATTGATTTAGGCGGGATAGGAAAGGGCTATCTGGCTGATCAGTTATCAGAATATTTAGACCGATCAGGAGTGGATAGCTACTTATTATCGATCGGCGGAGATTTGGTAGCAAAAGGTGATCCCCGACATAAAAAATGGACCATTGATGTACCCTCTGCCATAGACAATCGAATAATCGCCAGATATTATCCCAATCAAAAAAAATTCTCCGTTGCTACCTCTGGGTTATCGAGAAGCCTTGACGGCAAAAAACAACTTCATTTAATTGATCCTCGTTCTCAAAAATTAGCAAAATCACAATACTTAACTTGTAGCGTTGCTTCAATTGAATGTACTTTTGCTGACGTCATTGCCTCATGCATACTAATAGACGGGATAAGTTTTGCTAAAAAAATGCTAAAATTAAACGTAATATCTGGCGTATTACTTCAAGGAAAAGCTCATAACAGTGTCGATATTTTAGGGGAGGGATTCATGTTAGAAAATAATCATACTTACTCAAAAAAGAAAGTCAGTAATATCCATGCGTAAAATCCTACTCCTAATTATAGTTACTTTGCTTGGAGTAATAACTGTTAGCGGATCACTAAACGTTCGAAAAGTTACTGCAGAAAATCGTTCAAATGACGAATCACATATAGTCGTCGAAAAAACTCCGAAATCTTCAGTTGCCAATGGTTTGGTCGAAAGGGTTAAAGTCTCATGGCCATGGTATCTAACCAGAGTTTCAGGTCTAGTTGCGGCTGTCACTCTAATCATACTGATGTTATCTGGAATTGGGCTTATCACAGGCCATACCTTTAGTTTTTTTGAACCAATTACAGCGTGGGCGTCGCATCGTGCATTGGGGATTACTTTTGCCATATCAGTACTACTGCATGTCGGAGCACTGTATTTTGATAATTTTGTGCCATTTAGCATTACTGCAATTCTAGTACCTTTCGCATCGCAATATAAACAAATACTGCTATTTGGGTTATCTGTCGGGTCGTTGTATGTAGCCTTAGGCGTAGTATCGCTATACATCACTGCAGCTATCACCCTCACTTCTCTACTGTGGATTGAGAAAAAACCAAAACTATGGAAACTCACACATCTTCTTAGTTATCTAGCAATGATTTTTGTTTTTATTCATGCACTATTCTTGGGAACTGATCTGGCAAGCGGAGTCTTAAGATGGGTTTGGATTGGACTAGCTTTCGCCGTTATGTACGCTACTATAGCTAGAGCTTGGAGAGCAAAAACAGTATGAGATTAAACCGAGAACTCCGCACAAAGAACATGACCATTAGGTTTCATATCTTATGGGTGCTTTTCTATGTCGTTTTATTTTCGGGATTTGTATACGTAGGGATGAAAGTTTACAACGAACACAACGAAGACAATCTACCCTCAGGGCATATAGTCCTAAGTGTTGGTAAGGAAAAGTATCAGCTAAACGATAAGATTACATTTCAGATTGAAAATAACTTTCCAAACACTATATACGTCATCAATAACTGTCCGGAAGAGCCCCTTAATGTCTACAAATGGGTAGATAACAATTGGAAACAAATCCACGATACCGTAAAAGACAAAAATAGTAACTGCTATAAACAGCCTAGACGAATTGCTATTGGTGCCAGAAGTAGTATTAAATACGATTTTGAAGACTGGCCTCACCTTTTCAAAGAACCTGGAGTTTACCGATTGGTCATGAAGTTAGATCATTACGATGATTTACCCTACCGAGATTTTGTAATTCTAAAACCTGCAAAGATTATTGAGGTCGAAAATAATGACGATAATACTCCTGCCCAAACTAGTCCTTCGGCCTTAACGCCCGCAAATGACGATAACCAACCGAGTACAACTCGTCAAAAAGAATCAGATGAAGATAAAGAACAAGAACCTGAAAACGAAGTTGATGACGACTAGTTAGTTCAGTTGTTTTATAACTTTACTGGGCAGATTCCTGGCAAGCGCCAAGGATAAAATAGCCGCTACAAACACAAAGAACATCCCTTCTTTAAGCGCTTTAACCTGACTATCTTGATATAGCCCAGTTAAAGTATTGGCTGTTTGTTGGTTACCACCATTATCCAATACGTACTGATTAGCTTGATCGGCCGATACTACACCCACACCTTTTTCAGCTTTTGCTGATATTTGAGTCTTTTGATTCGAAGATAGATCAGGGCTAGACTGAACTGCTGAAATAAAGCCAGAGGTCAAAGTCATCATAAATATTGAACCTACGAGTGCTGTCCCAAATGAAGAACCCAAGTTTTGATATGTACCTTGCAGGCCTCCAACTTGTACTGTGTCGTCACTTGAAACGGCCGACATATTAACGTTACCAAGTTGTGAGGCAAGCAGACCAAACCCTACGCCCACGATAAACATTCCGGCCCAGAACAACCCACTGCTAAGTTCAAGGTTAATGGATGCCAACAACAAAAGTGCCCCACCTGCCATTGCCAATTGACCGCTTCGAACAATCAATCTAGGCGGTTTGGTTGCAGATAACTTTGAACCGATGGCAGAAAAAATCACCAATCCAATCGATAGCGGAACCAATTTTACACCAGTTTGCAAGGCATCAAAACCAAGCACAGTCTGCAAATAAACCGGCACAACGAAGAATAACGCCGCAATAACAAAGTACTGAGATAGCAGTACGCTTAGGCCACTCTTCAAAATAGGCAATTCTAACAGTGAGGTCTTAAGTAGAGGATCTCGGCCAGAAGCTTCTAGACTACGTTGTCTTGACATAAACATCTTTAAAATAATTAGTCCAATAACGATAAAATATGCAGTTAACGATATGCCAAAGGGTGCGATTTCTTGACCGTTAATAACCGGCGAGCTGATAGGAATTATCCATCCCCAGGTTTTACTCTGTAGTACTCCAAGGACTAAAATTCCCATACCCGAAGCCGACATCAAGACGCTTGGGATATCTAAATAGCTTTTTACTTCAAGTTTTTCATCTTTAATCTTGCTAGACAACAGCAGTACACCAGTCATGATAATAGCTTCTGAAGCAAAGACATATCTCCATGACAAATAAGTGGTGAAAAAGCCGCCAATAATCGGGCCGATAGCTGCTGCGAGGCCGGTCACAGCGCCAAGTATCGAGAAGGCAACTACGCGCTCTTTACCCTTATAATTAACAGCCGCTAAAGCCGCAATTGCCGGTATAACTAGCACAGCACCAAGGCCTTCTACAAAAGACCAACCAAATAACAGCACACTCAAAGACGGGCTTAGGGCTGTAATTAAAGAGCCAAGTCCGTAAACAAAAGATCCAAGTCGGAAAGCTTTATGCCTACCCCAAATACTACCTAATTTTCCGCCAGTAAGCATCAGAGATGCCATAGTTAAAGCATAAAACGTAATGGCAACCTGCATCCCAGATATGGTCGTCCCTAGATCAGCCGCGACAGTAGAGATCGAAACATTCATAACGGTACTATCGAGAATCATCACAAATTGAGATATCGCCAATATTGCAATCACCGTCTTCTTTTTCATATATAGATATTATAACCCTATTTTTTATTTAGATACTAGCTTGAACTCCTCACGCTATTTTTTTCCATGAATATTCACTTTATGACCTGTTATTATGAACTTATGTATGCAGTTACCCAACAGCAATTCGAAGATTTGGTCGCTGTGGCTATGGACGCACTGCCAAAACGCTATCAAAAACATCTCAATAATGTAGTTATTGTTGTAGAGGACTTGCCCTCACAAGAGCAACGTCAGAAACAAAAACTAGGGCCTCATCAAACCCTACTAGGCCTTTATGAAGGTATCCCGCTAACGTCAAGAGGAAATAATTACAGTCTAGTTTTACCTGATAAAATTACACTTTTTAAAACACCAATAGAAAATATGTCTACTAATCTCGACGAACTTTCCGAGCAAATCCGCCACACATTATGGCATGAAGTAGCTCATTACTATGGTCTGAACCACCACGATATTAGTCAAAAAGAATAAATAGTCGGCTATTTTGTACGATAACGCTTTAGTGCAGTAATACCAAGACTTGTTGCTATGGCAATTAAACCAACAGCGATAATAATATATGACTGTGAGTTGAATGCCGCCGTAAAGGCCGAGTACAAGTTGCCGACGACCACTCTCATGTTTGCAGACTGAATATTACCTAGTACGACTGGACGGACTAGTGGTCCGATAAATAATGCTAAGACACCGAATATTGCTACGCAAATACCCTGTAGTATTAAAAGCTCTTTATATCTATCTCGGTTCTTCAAATATGGCCAAGCTAATAACGTGATCGCCGACAAGCCAAGAAGTGGGCTAAGCCATGATAGTGTTACGCCGGCGCCGTAAAAATTAGGAAAGTTGTCTGGGTTAAAAATCGTAATCTGATCAGGAATAGTTGCTGGATCAATCCGAGCTTCGTCTTGCCTACCCGAAACTTCGATTAATCTACTAATAACATCTTTAGCTGTTGTCAAATTTATTACAACTGGATCACGCTTTGGTGAAGTTAAAAATATCTGAAGTCTCGACACGGCCCCAGTCAAAACTTTTTCTGTTCGGTTAGAATCTAACAAACTACTAATAAAGTTGACGGCTGTATCATCTACGACACTTTTAATCTTTGGATAATCTTTTAGGGCTTGATCTGTAATTTCTGTTGCGATCGCTGTTCTGCTTGATTCTGAAGTAAGAGAAGTTACGGCTGTAGAAGTAAAGTTTTCCGAGTTGAACATGTATCGATTGATCCATATCGCAGTATTAGCAACTAGGATGAAAACACCTGCAATTATCGACGTTATCAGCACATTTCTCCTCAACTTGTCAGTAGGTTTGGCTGACACAGTTCGTGTTGTTGTAGATTTTTTGCCTGTCTTTGATACTTTTTTTAATTGCTTTGCCATAGATTATCTCCCTACAAATAATCTTCGTCCTAAAACAAGAAAAATGCAAGCATTAGCATTTATACATAAGCTGGATAATTTGACAATTTAATTATTTGCAACGTATAGTTGAATTATTAAATAAGGAGGTGTTCTATGGCGGTAAACAACAAACAAGCTTCTGGCTGGACAGGCTGGATTGTATTTGCAGGGTTCATGATGATTCTTATGGGAGTCGTCCAAGGTATAGCCGGCTTTACGGCACTACTAAACAATGATTATTTATTAGTAACTCAACAAAGCTTAATCGCCTTCAACTTTACAACATGGGGTTGGATTCACCTTTTGCTGGGTGTGCTAGTTCTAGCAGCCGGCTTCGCAGTAATGAATGGAGCAGTATGGGCTAGAGTAATCGGAGTTATCATTGCAATCCTAAGTTTTGCGGCTAACTTATCATACGCCAACACTTATCCAGTGTGGTCAATAATCGTTATGATAATAAATGTTCTAATCATCTACGCCTTAACAGTCAAAGGTGACGAAGTTCGTTCATAAATAAAAAAGCAAAAACGTCAAACAGCACACTTTTTTGCAATGAGTGTGCTGTTTTTATTAGCAAAAACTCACCTAACCGTCTTGCCGTAAGTGATATAATAGTAGGTGAAAAGAAGGAGGTGTATGAGAGGACCAATAGATTATATAATTATCGGCTTTGAAGGCAACAACTTTAAAGGCGAAGTGCTTAAAGAGCTCGAAAAAGTTGTCAACGACGGCACGATCGCAGTTTTGGATCTCGCCGTAATCATTAAAGACAATGACGGAAACGTTACGTCGATAGAACTCAACAACTTAGATAGTCTCATAGCAAAAAAAATAGCTGATTCAAAATCAGCCTCAAAAGGACTGATAACTGACGAGGATGTCTCTGAAACTGGCGAACTGCTAGAAAACAATACTTCGGCAGGTTTGCTTATCATCGAACAACTTTGGGCTAAAGGGCTAAAGCAAGCACTAATAAACGCTAACGGAGTACTTGTAGCCGAGGGACGAATTCACCCTGACGCTAGTAGTGAACTTAACGACGAAAAAGGAGATAAATAAGATGCCAGGATTATTAAGAGGAATGGCCAGAGTTGCGGTTGTCTCAGGCACAGCAACTGCAGTATCAAACAATGTAACCAGGAGACAAGCTAGACGTTACGGAGAACAAGATGCTCGTGAGGAATACCAAGCACAACAACCAGTAGCACAAGCACCATCAGAGGATGACCAAATGGCTCAACTAGAAAAACTTGGTCAATTACATGACAGTGGAGTGTTGACCGACGAAGAATTTGCCGCCAAGAAAAAACAAATCTTAGGTCTATAGCAAAAAAGTATTAGTGTTTGATTTTTGACCAATATTATATTAATATTGGGTTTAATAAACCATGGGTCTACTCAAAGTATCAAAAGAACAAAAACGAGCCTTAGCCATAGCAACAATTTTTGCCGTTATCGTGGCTGTATGGTTTTTAAAAAATTATCTTATGTTAATTGCGATTGCGTCAATTATCGCCTACTTATTCAACCCGATTTACGAATGGCTACTAAAAAAAGGTCGCCCAAAAGGACAAGCAGCAACCCTAACATTTCTCGCTACATTACTTGCCATAATTATTCCAATAATAGTTGTTGCGTCAATTACCGTACTTCAAATCAACTCTCTGCTCAATGATTTTAACCCAGCTAGTTATTCCGCCGACGTTGGTAAGCTTGCCACGGATATCATCAATGGCATCAATAACTTCTTAGCCAACATTGGTATTAATCACCAAGTTACCGTCGAACAAATTAACGAAACTCTAAAATCTGGGATAGAACAATTTAGCGCAAATATTGCCTCAAATATTGTTTCATCTGTATCTAGCGTATTTTCTTTTATCACGATTGGCATAATCTACATATACGTATTTTTCGCATTACTTGTTAATAAAGACAAGATTACAAAGTCACTGAGCAAACTAAACCCTCTTGGGACTGAGATCAGTGAACTATACTTTGAACGAATGGGCGCCATGACCAAAGCTACAGTCAGAGGACAGTTTATTATTGCGTTATGCCAAGGTGTAGAGAGCGCGGCTGTACTGGCCATTGCTGGTCTGCCTAATTTATTCTTCTTTTTTGCACTTCTTTTGACTGTGATGTCTATCATTCCGCTTGGTGCCGGAATAATCACCATTCCAATAGGAATCGGAATGATACTTACCGGAAATGTCACTGGTGGAATTCTAGTGATAGCCAACCACCTCTTAATCGTCACTAATATTGACAACGTATTGCGCCCACAGCTTGTGCCTAAAGAAGCTAGGTTAGACCCAGCACTAATGATGCTATCTGTTTTCTCTGGTTTGGCCGTCTTTGGATTCGTAGGGATTGTGCTTGGACCTGTACTGATGATAGTAATCGTGACTACATTGCAGATGTTTATGGAAGTCTATAGAAACACAGAGTCAATTAACCACGCTGAGAAGACTGGGCCAGCTAGACCTATCCGAAAGTTTTTTAAAAAACTCTCTAGAACCAACCAATAAGATATTCAAACTTTGGGGAAAATAACCCTACCGATAACGGAACTTGATTTAATTTTGCCAAAACTTCGACTATCTGTGCTTTTTGACGGATTATCACCCACAACAAATAAATAGTTGCCGTCTATCGACTTTATCCTTTTAATCTTTTCAAGATTATCGTGCTTGAAGACTACTACCTTGCCAATTTTTGGCCTTAAAAAACTGGTAGCAAAAACAATTCTGCCACTATTTAGTGAAGGCAACATACTATCGCCCGATATACGCCTGATAATTAAGGGTTTAGCTAGCCTTTTTAGTCTCATGAAATATATTAGCTATATCGTCGATCATATCAAGCAGTTTTTGACCCTCTGCTGGATCAACAGTTTTTTTGCATTGTCCGGCCTGCTTTGTTGCTTGCCAGAATTTATCATGTAAGTCAGGGTATTTCTCTAGATGTTCAGGCTTAAAATAATCTGTCCACAATACCCAAAGATGATGCTTGGTCAACTCTGCTCGTTGTTCTTTAATTAAAATTGCACGAATCTTGTCTTCTTCATGCAAATCTGACGAATATTTATCCATTATGGCCTTTACAGATTCGGCTTCTATCCTTGCTTGCGCCGGATCATATACTCCGCACGGCAAATCACAATGTGCATAAACTTTTTTAATTAAATTCATATGTCCCTCCAATTAATACTATTAGTATATCAAGCTCGCAATAATCCGTGTAAAGTACGAGCTTCACTCCTTGTTAATGGATTCAGTATACCAGCAATATGAGGAGGCTGATTACGCAATTCACAGGCTGAAATTTTGAATACTCTAGATGACTGTAGCGCAACAGTTCCTGCGAACCTATAAGGCGGGACAAATGCTCTTGTCTCTATGCCCAAATATCTGTCATCCCAAACTTCATCGACTTGAGTAGATGCAAAACTTGAGGGTTTATATCCCCATTTTTTCTTCGTGTAACAATATTGTCCGTAAGCCAAAGAAAAATCAGTAGCTAATTCTAATGCTGTTTGAGGTTCAAGGCCAAAATCATCCACTAACTCTGACGGAAAGCTGGCTGGAACGGATACTAGCAATTTATTAAATTCACCCCTGACGTGGCTAAGAACATCATTCTCCGGTGAATTAAATCTGATTCTTGTAGTGATTTCATCAATGTTTAAGTTGTAAGAATCAAAACCACAGAAACTCGCAATGCTTGTTGCAACTCGTTCAAATGCAACGGGATTTTTTAGTTCATTACTAAAATCTTCTATACTGATTCCAGGATTTCCAAATTGTATAACATCGCCCATATACTTATTATACAATTATTTACTATTTTTGTCTCGCCATTTTTGAATATCAGCGTGATGGCCACTAAGTAGAACGTCAGGGACTTTATCCCCACGATATTCCTCTGGTCTCGTGTAATGTGGATGCTCAATCGATTTATCATCGGTCTGAAATGATTCTAGCTCTGCACTTGTTTCTCCGCCCAATACACCAGGCAATAACCTAACGATACTATCAATAATAGTCATCGCCGGCAGTTCTCCACCCGTCAATACATAGTCCCCGACCCTAATCTGCTGGTCTACGTATTTGACTATCCGTTCATCGTAGCCCTCGTACCGCGCACATACAAAGATCAGATCATCGGCACTTTTCGCAAATTTTTTCGCATCCGATTGTTTGTAGGTACTTCCTCTCGGAGTAGGCAGTATTACTATCGCATTAGGTGATTGCTTTTTGGCATGTTCAATAGCCGAGACGATCGGCTCGGGCTTTAAAACCATTCCATCGCCACCCCCATACGGAATATCGTCAACCTGTGACCTAGGGCCAATCCCAAAGTCTCGTAGAGGAATGTGAACGAATTCAACGGCGCCAATATCTTGGGCCTTTCGCATCATGCTGGCATTCAATACACCATCAAACATCTCTGGGAATATACTAATTATTGTAATTTTCATACATTTATTGTATCTTATCTTTCATGGATCCCGAAACTCTTCACCCAGACGGCTATCATGCACCAAACGACCCGATTAACTATTTTCACACAATACCGAGCCCTGAGGTTGTTGCATACCAAAGATTAACAAAGATCGAATCAGTTACCCAAAAGCTTTCGCTCGGTAGCGGAATATTATCCTTGTCTAGTTGTGCGTTGGGTTCAGAAGTGGCTACAGTATTAACAGCAGGTACAACTTTCGGTTTTACAGCAACAACAATTACTATAAAAGCAGTCCGTAGAGCACTTTTTAAAAGTGACTTAGAGTAGTTGAAAGATTATTTATATATCGAGGTCGTCTAGGTCTTGGAGTTCTCGTCGGGTTTTTTCAAAGCTTGATTCAGCTACTTTTTCCTCTGGCTCTTCTTCGGCGACAGCTTCGTGTTCTACTTCTGGCTCAGCCTTAGCTACATCATCACTTTTTTCTTCAACTGGTTTAGATTCTAACGTCACTTCTTTAGTAGCGTCTTCAGATTTGGTTTCTGGCGCTTTATTTTCATCACGATCATCACGTTCTTCTCGTCTTGGACGTTCACCGCCTACATCCACAATCTTGAGGTTATAGCGTGCGTCATTCTTTGTCCCTAGGGCACGTAGAAGTGTCCTTAGCGCTTGAGCGGCTGCTCCACGCTTACCAATCACTCTACCTAGGTCTTCAGGGTCTACAGTAAGTTCGAGTAGCACACCCTTTTCATCAATTGTACGCTTAATACTAACTGCATCTGGTTTACTTACTAGACTCTTTACAACAAACTCTACGAACTGTTCGTCTATGGTAGTACTCATCATTTTCTCCTTTTTTCGGTATTTATTGGCTGTATTTACGATTATAACAAATTAAGCTTTGGGCTTTTCTTCTTTTTTCTCAGCACCAGTTTCTTCTTTAGGTACATCTTCAACTTCTTCAGCACTTGTTTTAACTATTTCTGGCTCAGTAGCTCCTTCTGATTCAGCAGCCTTTTCTTCAAATGCTACTGGCTTGTCATCTTTAGCTGGCTCAGCGCTAGCAACTTCAGGTTCTGCTGGGACTTCTTTCACTTCTTGTGGAGCTTCTGTAGATGCATCTGAAGGTGCATCAGCTGTTTCTACTTCTGGCTCTACTTTTTCGGGTGTCGGCTCTTCCTTAACTTCTTCTTTAGCAGATTGATGCTTACGGAGTTTTTCAGTATTTTTAACAGATCGTTTTTTATTAGAATCGAGTTCAACCCAGGTAGGTAACTTCACTTTTTCTGATTTGAATAGTCTGGCAACTTTATCAGATGGCTGTGCCCCGTTTTTCATAAATTTTTCAGCTTGCTCTTTATCTACTACAACTTCTTTAGTGTGGGGATTATAGTGGCCAATTCTGGCAACAACACGGCCACTTTTTGGTGATTTTTGAGCTTCTTGAACGATTACTCGGTAATGAGCCAGTCCTTTTCTTCCTGTTCTTTGCAATCTAATAGCTAACATTATGGGTTTATCTAACTCTCTTTCCTAATAGCAACTTAGTTTATTAATCTAGTCCACGCTATTCTACAAATAATCACCCCTGATGTCAACAATCGATTATTACTCTTTAGCTGAAGAATATTTTTTAAGTGCCGATTGGGCGGCTTTTTGCTGGCCAATTTGTTTACTTGGTCCAGAGCCTTTGCCAACTAGTTTGTTGTTCACATATACTCCAACAGTGAAAGTTTTATCATGATCTGGGCCTACTTCGCTAATCACCCGATACACTGGTGTCTGGCTATCCTTACTCTGGGCTTGTTCCTGAAAGTGTGATTTTGGATCCATCCACGAACCAGTCTCAAGTATTTCATCAAATGTAGTTATCAGGCTCTCGGATATAAACTGCTTTGCGAGCTCATAACCCTGATCTATATAAATTGCGCCAATAACGGCTTCGTAGGCATTAGCAAGTATTTGGGCTCTGGCGCGCTCGGTACCCATCTTCTCGCCTCTACTTAGCCTTAACAGTGGTTCGAAGTCCAGTTTATGCGCAGCCTTACCAATGCTTTCTGTACGGACTAAAGCACTGCGCCAATTAGTTAAAATCCCCTCTGCTTCTTCATGATTAGTGTACAAATACTCTGTTACAACTAACTCTAACACTGCATCACCCAAAAATTCTAAGCGCTCGTTATGAACTTTTACACTTTTTCGATGCTCATTAACGTAAGACCTGTGTGTAAAGGCGGTAATCAACAAATCAATATCGTTAAAGGGAATTTTGTTCTTATTTGCAAAATCTATGTAAGGCTGTTTTTGCATATCTAAAGTTTAGGCTTTCGCTTCCCTTATCTGTTTTAAACTAACTAAAATCAATTTCCCAATATCTTCATATTCAATCTTTTCTAACGCGTCGTTTGTGCTAAACCATTTGATCCCATTCATCCATTCTTCAGGCGTAATATCATTGGTATCACCTTGGGCTTCTACTAAAAATATGTCAGTAGTCATTAGTACAAGACTCTGTTTGCGACGATATTGAAAGTTTATTTTGCCAAGCCAGTTAAGTACTTTGACCTTTTTAAGTCCGGTCTCTTCCATAATCTCGCGCTCAGCTGTTTCTTTAGAAGATTCACCCTCCTCTATATGACCTTTAGGTATAGTCCAGCGATCTTTGGCGTCCTGAATCAGCAAGATTTCTGGTGCTTTTGTTTTTGGGTTATGGCGATACACCACACCACCAGCAGTAGGTTCTTTTAAAACTTCTTTTATAGCTGGTTGACGGTGTACGAACCGCCTAAAACCTTGTATTGGCTTTGGTCTATTCATTATTCTTACTCGATTCTTTATTGGGTTTTCCAGTAGTTACTTCGTCTGGCTCTTCGTCCGCACCGTGCTCACGGTAGAGCGAGCCTAACACACCGTTAATAAACTTTGAGGAGTTGTCTCCACCAAAAGCTTTTGCCAGCTCTACTGACTCGTTAATAGCGACTTTTGCTGGGATTTTATCCTGATTGAACAGTAATTCGTAGGCGCCTATCCGCAGTATCAGTCTATCCATTCTAGCAATGTGCTCAATCGGCCATTCCGGTGCTAGAGGTTGTAGCATTTCGTCGAGCACGGATTGGTGCTTAACTATACCTTTGACTGTTTTTTTAACAAACTCTGTATCTTTGAGTGCTTTTTTATATCTTTTGATATTACGATCTATCACCTCGTCGAGATTTAGATTCTTATCTTCACAGCTTTGCCTAAACTCTTGTTCAAAGAGAGTTTGCAAAACAACGATTCTTCCTAGGTGGCGGTTAGCACTCATATATGATTTGTTAAATTCCGTTCAATTCGTAACTAAATACAATTATAGCTCAATTTTGGGCTATTTTGCAGTAGATTCTGCTTTTTTTGCAGACTCTCTTTTTGTTGTATATACCTTAACCGGAGACTTAGCGTTAACCTTACGAGCCAACTTAAGCGTCAAATGACTTCGCCTAGTGCCTGTACGTCTTGGACTGGTTCGCTTCTTTGGTTTTCCCATTTAATCTCCTTAATATTTGCTAGTTCGATTAACTCTAGCACAAAACTACCTCTGTCGCAAGACTTTATACGACAAAGTTTACTAATCTGTTTTTTACGAAGATCGTCTTTTTCGGTTCGCCCGACACGTATTTCTTAATTTTTTTATCGTTTTTAGCAGTATCCACTACCGTACTTTCGTTAGAGTCTATCGGCACAGAAATATTTGCTCTCAATTTTCCATTAACCTGTACAGCAATATTCACCGATTCGTTTACTAAATAATTATCATCCCACTCCGGCCAGCTATCCAAATGAACACTATTCTTATTGCCTAGTTGACACCAAAGCTCGTCAGCGATATGAGGCGCAAACGGAGCTATGCAAGCAATGCAATTTTTTATTACTGTCAACCATAGCTCGTCTTTTGCTAGATTATGTACTTTTAACTTGTAAAGTTCGTTCAGCGTTCCCATTGCGGTTGCAATCGCTGTGTTATACCGATTCTCCTCAATATCCTCTGTCATTTTTTTAATCATGTGATTTGTCAGCCTGAGTAGCTGGTTTTTTATAGAATCGCTGACCTCTTTATCTGTGCTATCAAGATATTCCTGAACCAAATTCCATAGTCTGGACAAAAACCGGTGAGTTGCTGGTACCCCTCTAGGATCCCACTTTGCCCAAAGCTCTAAAGGCGCAGCAAACATCAGATAGGTTCGAAGCGCATCGGCTCCATAACCTTGATCTATTATCTCCAGTGGGTCGATACCGTTACCCTTGCTTTTGCTGAACATCTGGCCATCTTGAGCCGTAACTTTTCCGTTAAACAAAAACTTCTTAAATGGCTCTGGATTATCTACTAAGCCCTTATTATGCAAAAACCTTGTTATAAACCGAGCGTACAATAGGTGTGCAGTAGCGTGATCGGCGCCATTGTAAAAGTCTATAGGCATCCACTTATTTACAACATCACTATCAAAAATCTTTTTGCGATTTTTAGGGTCAAAGTAACGAAGCATATACCAACTACTGTCTATATAAGTATCCAGAGTGTCTGTTTCTCGTTCGGCTGGAACGCCACACGTCGGGCAATCAACTTTTAGCCAGTCTTTTGCTCTAGCAAGAGCACTACGGCCATCACCACTAGGTTGAAAATCTTCTAGCTCTGGCAAGACCACTGGCAAATCAGCATCTGGGACCAAAACTGGTCCACATTCTTCACAGTTAATGACTGGGATAGGCGCACCCCAATAACGTTGTCGACTAATACTCCAGTCTCGCATTTTGTAGTTAGTAACTGATTTAGCCACCCCGTTTTTCTCAAGGTCCCTCGTTACCCTCTCTCTAGCTTCGCTGGCCGACAGACCATCATAGGTGACCGAATTAATCAATCGGCCTTCAAAGACCATCGGCATTTGTTTACCGAGTCCAGCATCAAGCACTTCTTGCATGCCACCTGTGCTTTTTTCTTGGCGATACTCTGCTTCGCTAACCCAGCGAAATTGTTGTTTATCAGCGTCGACTGCGCGTGTCATATCTTTCTTTAACGAACCTAGCTTTACGTACACCGTCTGAACATGGGCGATTCTATTTTCGTCTTTATGCGATGCAAAAAACTCTGACAAAAACTCATAATCCTTGGCTTCAACGACTTGATTGTCCGTATAGCCAGTTTCTTCTAACAATTCTCTTTTAGCGGCTTCCGCCACTGACTCACCTTCGTCAATTCCACCCATGACTGGCGACCAATTTGCCCCGCCATTTGGTTTACATATTAAGAATTTTTTTTCATCCGGGTGCTCTGTAACCATGCATACAACCCGTCGCGAAACCACTTTTTTGCCATCTCGAGGCGGGTTACTTATATCAGTTAGGCAGTCTGCAATCACTTGTCGGACGGGTAATTCAAATTTTCGGGCAAAAGCAAGATCGCGTTCATCGTGCGCAGGCACCGCCATAATTGCACCAGTACCATAACCAGTTAAAACATAATCTGCAATCCAAATAGGAATCTTTTCATTGTTTACTGGATTAATCGCATAGGCTCCGGTAAAAACACCAGTTTTTTCTTTGTTGGCCTGTCTTTCGATCTCAGTTTTTTTAGTGCTTTCTTTGACATAATCTTCGACCTTTTCTTGATTCTCTTTAGTTGTGATTTGGCTAACTAATTCATGCTCAGGAGCCAAAACCATAAAAGTAGCACCGAATAACGTGTCCGGGCGAGTTGTGAAGACGGTAACTACTTCATCGCTATCGTCAACCGCAAAGGTAATTTCTGCTCCAACGCTCTTACCAATCCAATTTTTTTGAGCTAGTTTGACGCTATCCGTCCAGTCTAGATCGTCTGTGGCTTCTAACAATTCATCAGCGTAATCGGTAATCTTTAAAAACCACTGTTTTACTTCTTTTTTCGCAACAATCGGGTCGTCTTTGGCATCATGTCGCCAGCATTTTGCGTCAATTACTTGCTCGTTGGCAAGCACTGTTTGACATTTTTCACACCACCACTGCATACGAGCATCTTGATAAGCCAACCCATCTCGATACATCTCGCTAAAAATCCACTGCGACCATTTGTAGTACAACGGATCATGGGTGGTAATTTCTTTACTCCAGTCATTACTCCAACCCATGGCTTTATATTGTTTGTGATAATTTGGAATTATAGTCGCCATTGATTGTTGGGGCGAAACTCCAACTTTGATCGCGTAGTTCTCTGCCGGAAGCCCAAAACTGTCCCAACCTACCGGATGATAACTCTCATATCCCTGCTGGCGCTTAAACCTAGCCATAACATCGGGGATTGTGTAGTTCATCGCATGCCCGATATGTATGCCTGCACCACTGGGGTAATTGAACATACTCATGGCAATGTATTTAGGCTTCTTGCTATTCAAATCGGCCTTGTATACACCATCAGCTTCCCACTTTTTTTGCCACTTGGGCTCTATCTCTTTCGGATTATAGCGTTTCATCTGTAAGTCATTATAGCTAATTAATAGTTTATCTGTAAAAGTTATCTTATTTTTTACTTTTTAGCTCGTCCCAAGTATAACGATGTGACTCTGGTAGGCGAAATTTGTCCATTTCTTCAGCAGACAACCAAACCACTTCGTGCTTTTCTTGCTCGTCAGCACTAATGGATGTGCGATCACCGTCTTGGAGCTCAAAGTATAGACAATCAAAATGAGCAAGTCGATTTTCCTTTTTTGGGACATGATAAAATTTTGCATGTGTCTTACCTAAAATCTTAACAAGTTTCGGGTGTTTGTAGCCTGTTTCTTCAAGGATTTCGGCAATAGCAGCTGTCTCCGCTGTTTGGCCTTTTTCAATACCGCCAGTAATAAGTGTGTCCCAATCAACCTTCTTCCATTTAAGACCGATATATTTTTCTTCTTTCCAGTGTTTAACGATAGCCGTTATTGCATTACGTTCAACCACGGGTTCGCCCTCTTTGAACTTCCCAGGTTCGGTTTTTTGTACAAATATCGGTCCTTCCAGTTTGTCTACCATTTAAACCTCATATCTTTCGGATTATAGCGTCTCATATAGGGGTAATTATAGCGAACTTTGTATCTAGAGTTAAACTATTGTCAGCCAATGTTTAAATTCTGGGATATTACCTCGTTGCAAACTATCAAGATAGTTCATGAATTCAACTGTAGTCTTCCCGGGTTTTCCACCACCTATTTTTCGCTTATCAACCGAAATAATTGGAGTAATTTGAGCAGAACTGCCACTATAGAATACTTCTTCGGCAATATATAACTCTGTCCGATTAACTGATCTTGACTCTACTGCGATACTAAAATGCTTGGCTAATTTCAAAATTGTATCCCTAGTAATCCCCTCGAGTAAATCACTAGTTGTATGTGGCGTAATCAGTAGGCCTTCACGAATTAAAAAGATATTGGCAACCGTACCTTCGCTAACATTACCATTAACATCGAGTGCAATTGCATCGTCATAGCCGTTTTGGAGCGCTTCATTCTTCATCAACGACGCATTAACATAGTTACCGTTAACTTTCGCCCTAGCAGGTATAGCATTATCGGCCGCCCTAACCCAACTAGACACGCAAACATTAGCTCCAGTTTTCGGCAATATTTCACCCATGGGATATACATATGCTGACCAGCTATTTTTAAGCCCATTTATCTTCGTTCCCGCAACCAATTCATCAATAAATATTGTTGCCCTGACTAAAACATCTTGTTTAATGTTATTAACTTGCAAGAGTTCTATCATGGTTTTTTCAAACTCCTTAAAACTACAAATCGAAGTAAAATCGTCAAAATCCATAATTTTTGCAGAATTTACCAGCCGATTATAATGATCTCTTAGTCTAAAGATATACAGCTTTTGCTCATGGCTATTCCAGCTGGCCCCAAAAACGGTGTATATCGATAACCCGTACAGAACTGGCGAACTGGCAATGCTAACATTAGCTTCGCTAAAATCTACAAATTTACCTCTGAAGTATGTTTTGCTTGCGTCTAATTTAAAATCACTCATTACTAAAATTGCTTAAGAAAACTAGTGTCGAATCCCGTTGAAAGTTTTTGTTTTTCTTGCCACCGAGTTTCAGCGAGTTGCACCAATTTATCAACTAGTTCTACGTTAGATACGCCAGCTTTGTTCCAGTTATGAGCATATAGACTACCGGGCAGTGGATTAATCTCATTAAAGTAGACAACACCTGATCTGCTATCAATCAACATGTCGATTCTGGCTATTCCGCTACAGCCTACCACTGAGTATACATCTAACGCGAGGCTTACGGCCTTATCATACAAATCTTTTGATATGTCCGCAGGGATTTTGCTATAACCTTGAGCTCCTTGTTTGCCACCCATCTTTTTGCCACCTTTTTTGCCGTTGCCCAAGTATTTTTTTTCAAAATCAAAAAAATCTTTACTATCAAGCAACGGTTGTTCGAGTAAAGCTGGTGTTGGATTTTCGTTACCCATAATAGGCAAGGTTACTTCTACTAGATTATTTACGGCCTCTTCAACCAGCACCCGATCGTCAAAATGAAGCGCTACCTCAATGGCGTTAGTTAGCTCTTCTGGTTTATCAACTTTTGTGATCCCAATACTCGACCCCAGATGAGCTGGCTTAACAAAGAGCGGATACTGCAAATGATCATTAACTTTTTTGATAAATTTATCAGCATTTTCTTCGTACTGATGTTTTCTGAAATGGACAAACTTCGGCGTCTCAATCTTTGCTGCTGAAACAATAGCTTTTGACAATACTTTATCCATGGCCAGTACACTAGATGGCATATCACAGCCAACGTACGGAACGTTTGCCATCTCGAGCAGCCCCATTAACTCCCCATCCTCGCCGTGAGTGCCATGCATTGCCGTGAAAACAATATCAACATTTATAACTTCACTACGGCCAAGTTTCTTGCCATTTTTAACAAGCTTTAGGCCATTATCAAAGAGTATTTTTATCTTTGGTAGTTTTCTCAGCAAGTTATCGACTTCACCAGTTTGATATATCGATACATCGGCAAATTTGTCGTCGCAATACCATGAGCCATCTTTTGAAATATAAACCGGCAAAACATTGTATTTCTTGGTTAGCTCAAGAGGCTTGATAATGCTGGCGATTGCCGTAATAATCGAAACATCGTGTTCGGTAGACTTACCGCCAAATAATACTGCTACTGTTTTCATATATATTATTGTACATTCTAACTAGCACAATTGAACCCCATTAAATACAAACCATTATTTTTTGGTATACTTAATATGATGCGGTGACCGAGAATAGGTGGTAGTTCGCAAGACTACATACGATAGGGTAATGTCTATCTCGCATCTCCATTATTGAATTATATATGAATATACAAAAATACTTATTATCAGAATTAGAAAATAGCGCTAATTACGTGCTTACAACAGACGACAAAGGCTTAATCAACAAAGCAGGGCTTGAAGAGTTCATTTATACAAAGCTAACTTCTAAAAAATACAGAAAGTGGGCAGTAGACGACCTATCAGAGAAGCAGGCGAAAAGAGCAATTCACCTTAACGTTTCAAATAACAAACCACTACAGTTTAGATTCCCTTTTGGTGGCTATAAACTATTTAGGATTCCAACAAGTCCGGAAATAGACTATGCTGAGTTCTTTTCTGTTGCCTATTACCTCAAGTATCTAGCGCCTCTTGCATCTGCTTACAAACCAGGCTTAGAACTCTTGTTTTCATCTGATGACATGATAATTGAACGGATGGATAACGTACCTAAAAAAGACACCGATTCCTATTTTAATTCTTTTAAAGTACTCCTGGAAGCATTCAGAAAACATCTTCCTGAGAATCTAAAAATAAATATAGTTCGTATTGGCGACTTATTTCAGGATAAAACAGCCATGGAGAAAGAATTAGCCGAAAATCTTACAAAAACAAAAGAATTATATAAAACAGCCGATGATGAGAAAAGGCAAAAAATGGCGACAACATCAGAACTAAATATACGATGGGATGGAGCGAAAGATCTAACAAACTTATCTCAAAATGAAAAACAAGAAATTATCGCAATGGGGCCCGTGTATCACGATGCTTATTGTTCTCTTTCGAAGCGCAGAGAGTTCAACAGGGGAGAAGATAAAATAGTTATTTTTACGACACTGATTCCAAACGCTATTGCCATCGGCACCACAAAGGCATCAGTCACCAAGTTCTGGACGGGGCTAGGAGCATTAGAGATACGAGGTGATAAGTTCGTACCTCGTATCCTTTCACCTAAGCAAATTGAGCAATATGAACTACGGGATGAACCCGTTGATATAGGTCTAGACTTAAATAACCTTAAAATAATCAAGATTATCAATAGCTAAGAATAATTATCGGTCCAGTCATTTTGCATTAGTACTACGTCACCAGTTGCTAATATATGTTCTAGATTTGTGTAAAAGTCTAGGGGATAATGCTCTATCTGAATCTCACCCTTATAACTACCCACATCAAGGCCGTTTTGGATAAATCTAGTTGCTGAGTTATACATCAATACCACTTTATCGGGCTTGGCTGCAGCGATGGCCTGACCAAGCTCTAGATGAACGCGCTCGTTCTCTTCACCTTGGTCTACTAGACCTGGCGTAACGTATATTTTACGTTTACCTGGCAATTGTTCTAACAATTTCAGACCGGCTTTCATACCCTCGATATTGCCGTTATAGGTGTCGTCAATTACCCATGCCCCAGAGATTTGCCTAGGTTGCATACGATGCTCGTAAGCCACTGTTTTTGAGATACCTTTTTCTATTTGTTCACTACTAAGACCCAGTTTATGCGCTATCGCAGCCACACAAGCCAATGGACCTACCTGATGCAATCCCATTAGGCCACTATGCAAAACTAGCTTTTCACCGTCTTTATCCATCTCAAAGCTAGTACCACTAAAATCGACTTTTATTTTTGAGATATCCCAACCAACTGCATGCTCGCTGTTATAAGTATTAAATTCTGGTTTTAGAAAATCATTAACCGATTCTGACTGGGTATTTACAAATGTATTGTCTTTGCCCACATAGTCAGCCAGCGAAAATATATCTGCGCCAGCAGCTTCGAGTGTTCCGTAGCTATTAAGGTGTGCCGGTGCAAGCCCCGTTATGATGCCAATATCTGGATGTGTCGTCTTAGCAAAAGCCGATACATCACCAGGTTCTTCTTCGCCAAATTCAATGATTAAGACCTCTTCTTCGCCGGATAACTTTTTAGCAAAGCGAGCATGCGAAATAGCCACATTCTTGTTCTCGGGTGTGGCGACAACTTTTTTACCCTCTGACAACACAGTATTGAGTAGCTCTTTCATACTGGTCTTGCCGTAACTACCCGCCACAGCAATCTTATCGGCTTTGCTACTGCTAAAAATCTTCTCTGATTGTTTGATTTGTTTTCGATACCGAGGGTTAATAATAAACCAACGACCTAGTTGTAACGGCGCGACTAATAGATAAGCCCACACAAACGGATACAGAAATATCACTACCACGCCAACGACAACTAATAGATAGTTAGAGTCTATAAAGCCCAGATAGCCGATAATTAATCCCATAATTATCTGAACAAAGATGCCTATTCTAACGGCCAACAGTAATAGTCGCGCAACTTTTGTCTTATCTAAAGTGCGCCGATACATAACCTGATTAAAATTTGTTACTCGTTTTAACCAAGCAAGATACTCTGGTGCTTTGTACTCTGTAGACTGAAGCATATAAACAATCACCAAAGGGTACTTCGGGCTGTATCTACTAAACAATTTTTTCATTCCAAAAACCCTTCAATTAATTCTGCGACTTCATTAGGTTTTTCTTGATGTACAAAATGTGAAGCACCAGCAATAACTTTAAGATTCGATCCCGATATTAATTTATGAAATACTTCACCGTATTCTACGGGGGTAGCTTTATCTTGATCGCCATAGATTATCAATGTTGGAAGTTTTAGCTCCCTAGCGTCAGACTGTATATCCTCTGTTACGGTTTTCTTGAACGTCTCTTTAAGTTCTGGTGCCACCAGCATGTCCGATCCGACAACACCATATAGTTTTTTTTGTAATTTTTGTTTTGACGATTTCGGGAGCCAAAAGGTTGCAACCTTACCCGTTTTGGCTACAATTTTGATTCCTAGTTTTTTGACCTTTTCTCTGTCGCGAATGCCGGCTGATGACAATAATACTAATTTTTTAGGCGACAAACCTTCTAATGCAACTAATTTGATAGCCAACGCACCGCCGTTAGAATGTCCCAACAATAGATCGACTTTATCAATATTAATTTTGTTCAAAAAATGCGCTATAAAATTACTATAGTCAGTAAGCCCCCATACTTCATTTGGCCCCTGTGTTTGACCAAAACCAGGCAAATCTAAGGTAATGACTCTATATTTTGGGCTTAGTTTTTCGACTAATAAATCAAAAGTCTTTTGGCTATCTCCCCATCCATGTAACAACACAATTGTACCGCCGGTTTTGCCGGATTGTTGGTAGTTCGTCAATAGGCCGTCTACTACTATTTGCATATTAATAAAGTATAACCGTTACCGAGCTGTAAATCTACGAGGCTGGTGAGGTAATTAACTTTTGAAGTAACTTTTCAATATTTGCTTTCGAAGTATCAATTTTTGGTAAATCTATTAGAGACACCGCCCCATATCCAGAAAATTTTTCTTCGCGTTCTGTCTGTTTGTCTACAACTTTCAGCAACTGTTTGCCATTTATACTGACACTCATCAATAATTCAATCGGCGGATTATCCTTAAAGTTCTCAACATTTATTGGTGTGTAATCAATGCCCGTACTCTTACTTATCCGGCTTAACATCTTTAGATAGCCAACAACATCAACTTTTACGTCAAATTCTAAAGCATTCTTGCCGTCAACAGATACTTTCTTTGCATCAGAATAATCAACTTGATATGTTCCATCATTTTCAATTGCATCCAACTCCGAGAGTACAGATTGATGATCAAGACTTACAAATGGTGGACTACCTGCAACATACCCTGGCACTAGCCCAACAACTTCAGCTATTTGATCTTTCGACAGATTATCTTCAAACCAATTATTAAGCAGTGGCGCTACTTTATCTTTGTTAATTCGATCCCCCTCGATCCCTCTATAACTACTTATGGTCTTGCCGTTTTTTGTAATGCTACGAGTCTTTACGATCGTCGTTTGTTGTTGATTTGCCTGAGTTAGCTTTGTAGTTGCTTCAATACTGAACTCTGGAATATAGGCAATTTTTGAGCTACGCTCAAACCCTACTCCGGCATCTGCATCTTGTGTTATAGACCTAGTAACTCCATAGGTGCTAAGGTTGTTTCTGACCATACCCCAAAAGACATTGCTAGGATTTTTATGTATATTTTCGTACCACAGCATTATGCCCGCCGTCAGCACCAACAACGCTACTGCAAAGATCGTTCTAACTATTTGACTATCAAATGTATAATCGCTTGTTTTTAAACTCATAGACTCTATTCTAGCAGGCTAGATTGATAAAATGATTGGCTGATGTAAAATACTACCAAAGCTTGGGGTCGTCGTATAATGGCTAGTATGCATCCATGGCATGGATGAGATGGGAGTTCGATTCTCCCCGACTCCACCAAATTTTTTTATAGCCCTACATAAGTACCATTTGAAAACAATTTGTCGATTTCTTTACCGTCATCCAAGAAATACAAGTAAAACTTGGTCGATCCTCCAGGGATGATTTGCGCATAAGCACTATTTGGGCTCTTATTCAGATCATCTTTCGGATCAATCTGAATAGGCATCACTACTACGCCGTTTTTATCCGCGTATCCCAGCCCTCCAGAATCTGCGCTCTGAACTGATTTCGTATTATTTTTTGCTTCAACTTTTACCACGCGAACTTTTGCGGGCTTATAAATCGAGATAGTAGAAGTATTGTTGATATTAGCCTTATCGTCATAAATACCCATATTTTTAACTTCTTGGGAAACGATTGTGTATGTCGGTGCATATTTAGACGGGTCTTCTTGCTTGTTATTCAAGTTATAATAGTCAACTCTCACCGCGTACAAATCACGTCGGATTGCCTTAAGGTCGTTTAATATATAGGCAAAAAGTCCAAAAACGACAATTACAAAATATATCTTTAGGTTACGTTTGCTGAATATGCGCTTGAGCAAATTTTTCATTTTGAATCCCTTCATTTATATATATCATTATTTGTAGCACAAGCATTACGCAAATACCATAGACTATTGTTTGGTGAATAACTATGATCTTTGATAAATCGTGCGCGCCCACCCGGCGACGGGCAATTTTTGTTTTCCTGTCCGTCCCTACTTCTGCTTTTAAAGAGTCTGTAATCAGATTCAGAAAAGGAATGAAGTAGAGCTCGGATTATTTTTGTTTTACACGTCGCGCAATATGCGCACGATTCCCACA
This sequence comes from uncultured Candidatus Saccharibacteria bacterium, assembly GCA_964510945.1. Taxonomy (GTDB): domain Bacteria; phylum Patescibacteriota; class Saccharimonadia; order Saccharimonadales; family JAGQNJ01; genus DAISWO01. The sequence goes on along the minus strand of CAZEED010000001.1, from coordinate 17,793 downwards.
AATTATATTAAACGCTTATGCTACTTTTTTGTCAATATTGATTCTAGCTCTGGCTCTGATATTTGTTTAGTGCCGTATTTGGAAGCTTTGGCTAATTTGCTGGCACCGACATTTTTGCCAACCACTAAATAATCGGTATCTTTACCGACACTTGATTGAAATGTACCGCCCAGCGCCCGTATCTTTTCGGCAGCCAAGTCTCGGCTAGTCGATTCAAGCGTTCCCGTAATAGCAAATCTTTTACCTGCCAGTTTGCCTTTTTTCCGTGAAGAGTAATGTGGCTTTACGTCAAGCGATTCGAGCTTTTTTAACAACTTGATGTTGTCAGGATCAGCGAACCACGCCACTACTGATTCGGCTACAATTTCGCCAATATTACCTACGGATAATAGCCTGTCAATTGATGCTTCACGAAGTTTTTGTAGTGACCCAAATTCTTCACATAGATCAATCGCTGTCTGTTGTCCAACATGACGTATACCTAGCCCAAACAAAAACCGCTCTAGACTTGGGTTCTTAGAGTTATTAACTGCCGAGACAAGATTCTTGGCAGAGAGCTCTGCAAAACGATCTAGTTTTTCAAGATCGCTTTGTTTGAGTTTATAAATATCTGCGATGTCACTAACTAAACCCGCATCAACTAGCGCATCTACATTTTTTTCGCCTAGTGTATCGATGTCTAATGCACCCTTACTAGCATAATGGGCTACTCCTCGCTTTAGAATGATCGGACCATTTAATCCTTTAGCACGATATACAACCTCACCTTTTGGTCGTTCAAACTCTAGTTCTGGATATTGACGTTTTAATTCGGCTTCAAAATCTATTTTATTTGCACTTTTAGGTCGCAATTTTGTGATAACTGATTCAATTTGGGGGATAATATCGCCTGCTTTATAGATCACAACTGTGTCACCTACTCGGACGTCTTTTCTGGCGATTTCATCAGCATTATGTAGACTAGCGTGTCTGACAGTAGATCCAGCAACAACTACTGGATCAAAAACGGCCACCGGTGTCGCTGCACCCGTCCTACCTATACTTATTACAATATCTTTTACTACAGTAGTAGCCTGCTCGGCAGGATATTTATAAGCTACTGCCCCTCGCGGGTTTTTGCCAACTACACCAAGCTCTCGATACAGCTTGCGATCGTTAATCTTTATGACGATTCCATCAGTTATATATGGCAAATTGTGACGCTGGGTATCCCATTTATCAATATATTTCATTACATCGTCAAGCTGATCAAATACCGTCGCTTCTGGACTACGTGTAATCCCGAGATCAGTCATGGCCTCATACGCAAACTGGTTAGTAGGTACTTCATCGTCATTATCGCGCATAAGATCATAGCCAATAAAGCGGAGAGGTCGCTCGGCCACAAGCTTTGGATCAAGTTGCCTAATTGTGCCAGCGCTCAAATTTCGTGGGTTAGCAAAGATTGGCAAACCCTCGGCTTCTCGTTTAGCATTCAATTTTTCAAAATCCTTTTTGAACATTACAATTTCACCTCTAATCTCTGTCCTACCAGTTAAGAATTTTTGATTTTTTGCATTCGTTCGAAGCTGTTTTGGGACATTTTTAATTGTTTTAACATTTTGTGTCACATCTTCACCGACCTTGGTGTCGCCTCTGGTTATCGCTTGTGCGAAAACTCCATCTTGATAGATCAATGCGCAAGCCAGTCCGTCTTTTTTGCTATCACAAAAAAACTCATGTTTTTTACCCGGAAGGAGCTTATCCATACGTTTTATCCATGCCTGCACGTCATCACGAGAAAAAACATCATTAAGCGATATCATCGGTCTAAAGTGCACAACTTTCTCAAACTTGTCTAACGGCTCACTATGCAAGCGACGATTCGGGCTATCCTCTCGAACCAATTCTGGATGCTCATTTTCTAGCTTTTTTAACTCACGTATTAGTCCATCATAAACTGCATCATCAATACTCGGATTATCAAGTACATAGTATTCATAAGAATATTCCAGCAACTGTTTTATTAGCTTATCAATGCGCTCTTTAGGGTTCTCAGCCCTCATAACAGTTTCCTATACAACCCATAAACGTATGTATGTACAAACGGAAGAATAAGTAGTGTCAACAGAAAGAAAGTTATCTCTGCAAAGCGTGGCATAAAAGCAATGAAAGGGATAACGATTAGTCCAAAAATCAAAAGCAAGAATATTGGTAAGGCAATGACTTTTCTCATAACCGTCCATCTTCGAAACCTGACTAATTCTCTGGCCGAGCGCAAAGCCTTCATTGGTGTCATTTCTGGTAGCGTGACAATATACAAGGCAAAAATTGATGAGGTAATCATGTATAGCGTCAATAAACAAAGCAAAATTAACATAATTAGCCATATTGTTTTTTCTAGTGTTGTGACTGCAATACCACTAGTTACAACAGTCGAATATAGACTACTGCCTATACTTAGTGGCAATAGTTGCAACCCGATGATTATCAAGACAAGTATGAACGGAATCAGTGGCGCCATTCCTTCATAAAATGACTTTTTATAACTTGGCTTATCTTTACTGTCAGAAAAAATTTGTCGCAGTCCAAAGATCAAAGCCAAGCTAAATACTAGACCTAAGATTATCTGATAGATCCCAGCGGTTCCTGCGGATGATGCACCGCTACCCAAAAGCACACCGAATAACGCCACATTGCTCGCAAACCCACCACTCTGCCCCAATATAGATCTGTAAGTGTCTTTTAAGCCAACAACGTCTACTACAGAGCTAGAACTTCGAATAAACAAGTACGAACATACTCCATACGTCAAAATTACAAGGATATAGAATCTTTTGTTGGCAACTATTGTTTTAAAAGTACCTTTTAACAGACTCCACGACGAGGCTAATTTCGGTTGCGGGCTTTTGATCTTTTTTTGCAACCTAAATGATTTATAACCTGGCTGATGTAACTTTCTTTTTGTTCGCTTACTCTGGCTTGTCATTTTATTGTTTACCACCCATTTCGTTTAATCTTTTTATTCTCTCATCAATTGATGGATGAGTACTAAACAAATTCGATAGCCCGCCCTTTTTTAAAGGGTTAGCGAAAAATAAATGAGCAGTTGATTTGTTTTGAGCCCTTAGAACTGTCCCGCCTGACTTGAGTTTTTCTAATGCGCTGGCTAATCCTTCGGGGTAACGAGTAGTTAAGGCACCGGTTGCATCTGCTAAATATTCCCGTTTTCTAGAGATTGACAGCTGAATCATCGTTGCGGCAATCGGCGCGAGTATTGCGGCAACTATTCCAATCAGGAATATCCATTGATTATCGTCGTCGTCACTGAACCACACCGATCTAATCATAATATCCGAAATTATTGCCACAACTGCCACTAAAGCAAACACAATCATGGACACTCGAATATCATAATTTTTGACATGTCCGAGCTCGTGGGCTATAACCCCCTCGAGTTCTTTGTCATTTAATATTTCTAGTAGTCCTGATGTTACTGCTACCGATGAGTGTTCAGGATCTCGCCCAGTTGCAAAAGCATTTAAAGCCTTGTCGTCAATAATATAGATTTTTGGCGTTGGCAGACCTTCGGTAATCGATAGATTTTCCACGATCCTAAATAACCTAGGGTTATCCTTCTTTGATATTTCTTTAGCTTTGTTTAACCCTAAAGCCATTTTAGAACTATTAAAATAACTGATTAAAACGTAGACAATTGCACCAATCAAGACATAAACAGACAAATATGGATTTTTAAAGAATTGTCCAAAGATCCAGCCCAGCAAGGACACCAACACAATAAACACGAAAATCATAAAAATAGTTTTTCGCTTGTTGGCTGCAATCTCTGAATACATTGTTATTCGTGCTTATTTTTCGTCGAAATCTACATCAGTAGGCTTGTCGATTTTTTCTTTTTCAGACTGATCAACTTCAAAAAATTCTCTAGTCTTAAATCCTAGCATTCCACCAATCATGTTGGTTGGAAAGACTTGCAATTTTGTGTTGAAATCACGCACCGATCCATTGTAAAAACGTCGACTTGCCTGAATTTTATCTTCTGTGTCAGTCAATTCGTCCTGTAACCCTTGAAAATTCTGGTTTGCCTTTAGGTCAGGATACGCTTCAGCAACGGCAAAAAGGCTTTTTAGCGCAGCCTGAAAGCCACCTTCAGCTTTAGCAGTATCGGCTGGTCCCTGTGCCGACATAACATCGCTACGAGCTTTGGTTACTTGCTCGAAGACACCTTTTTCGTGCTTGGCGTAACCCTTAACAGTCTTAACTAGATTTGGTATAAGATCTGCACGACGTTTTAGTTGGACAGTAATATCGCTCCAGGCCTCATCAACCCGTACTTTTGAACGAATTAAACCGTTATAGATCAGTACTCCAACGATTAGTAACAGAGCAATTATTCCTAAAACAATAAACATTTTCACCTCCAATATTAGTACTTATATTGTAGCACTTTTTTACGACCTGCTGTCTACGAATTCTTGCAAATGTTGACCAACAATAATTGCGTCCGCTCTTGGGTTTATATCACTCTCAGTACGAATATTACTAGCCTGGACTAGCATGCCTTCAAATACCCTTCTGGCCTCATCGAAAGTTTCAGTCTTAACTTCACCGGTACCAAGGTCGCGACTATTCCAAACAACTACATCTAAATACGTAAGGCTTAGTCGTCCCATTTGCCCAATACTATAGGGCTCAATCCAGCAAAATGGGCGTAACTTATAATAATTTGGCGTTCTTCCCACAACCAATACATTATCTGCTCCTGCTCTTAAAGCTTCTTTTATCGATTCATCGTCTTGATGAATACCCTTAGCTAAAATCGGTTTATCTGTCATACCCTTTGCTCGTCGAATAAGATTCATAGATCCGCCCCACAGAGGATTAGTGTGTACCGATATCATATCCCCAACCTCATCAGCTAAACTAAAAAGATCTTCCCAGCGAGTCTCCGATTCATAACCAAATGGGCTTTGTGTTTTTACCTCTGCAATAAATAATGGATTTTTCATAAATCTGGTGGGCAGGGCGGGACTTGAACCCGCACGTCTTTTGGACACAGCATTTTAAGTGCTGCGCGTATACCAATTCCGCCACCTGCCCTGATCTTCGCCAAGCATTTCTACTTGGAGGTGCGTACGGGTACTGCCCCCGTCTAACAGGTTTTGCAGACCTGTGCCTAACTTCTCGGCCAACGCACCACGCAATCGCACTACCTAGTATTCTATCAAATAACTGTCTTGGCCTTTAGACTTTTTTATTAACCGTGCAGAAACAAGAGTTTGTAAGCCTCAATAAAGCCCCAAATTGCTAGGAAAATAAAAGCTACCGAACCAGCAAATGCTACTACAGGGTTTTTGACAGCTGCAATTGTACGTTTTGGTGAAATATACAAAAAGATATTGAGTATCATATGGCCGAGCATAACACCAATACCAAAACCAAAGACGTTCACAATATTAAATAACGGGACGTACCCAGCAAAATCATCTAAGCCCAAAATAAACGGAACAGTGAATGATATTGCCAGCAAACCTAATAATGTATTTTTGGTAACTGCCTTTAGTGAATGCGAAGGTACAATCTTTGACAAAAATGGCTCAACAATCTTATTCCACGACCCCAGTATCCACTTCAACTTTTCGACAACGAATCTAAACCATTTCGGGTATGCTAAGTTTTTAGTATCAATAAAACTAACCCCATCTTGCGCCAATCTCATTAAGACTAGCCCAGCGAGTAACACCATAATCCCAAGCAGCCAATCCACCTCTTTAAAAAACGCCCAGATTAACAAAATTAACATTGTGCCTAGCGCATTGCCCATGGCCGTGCCGATTTCAATGCCAATACGACCCTTCATTCCTTTATTTTTGGCCATCATGCGCCCTATATAGATTGCAAAATCGATCGATGTTTTTAAATACACGGTTAGTCCGACAAGGATATCAGAGAGTCTTATCTCCGTTGAGATTGGCTCAGATATAAACTTATTGAGTGCTAAAACCTCCAACCACAGCAACAGAATCATAACAAAACAGACGACAAAGGTTAGCGACAAAGGAATCGCCTGTTGGATTACTTTTTCCCTACTGAGTCTAATCTTCTGTTCTTTTATTTTCATCAATACATCTTAGCAAAAAGATTTGTCTAAATGTCAGGTCAAATAGCAATGCCGATTAGATTTATCGAGATATTAGTTATACGCGTCGGGCGCCCCAAACACTAACAGGTGTGCCTACGGGAGAATTATTCCAGAGTTTTTTGGCGTCATCATGCGTTACATTTATGCAACCATGGCTACCTGGTGTGCTAAATGTCGATTCGTGTATGGCTTGACCGCCGTAAAAGAACATCGAATATGGCATTGGAGAACCAAAAATCGATGAAATATGATCTATATCTTTGTAATAGACTCTGTGATTACCTACTCTTGTCGGTTCTGACTGACTAAGCGTCGGATCGCCAGATCGCATTCTAACTGCGGTGTAGGTTTGAACACCATCTTTTGACAACCATAGCCGTTGGTTGCGAAGATCCGCGCAAATTCTCACACCACGAGGTGGCGTATTGCCCTGCATTATTCCCCATGTATTAGAGCCTACGATTCCGTCAACAGGCAAGTTTTTTGTACATTGATACGACTTGATAGCATTACACGTAACTGGACCAAGCACACCATCCTGAGCAACCCCGACTTTGGCCTGAACTCTTCGAACTGTGGCGCCGGCAGCAGTAATTCTACAATCACTTGACTCGGTCAAAACAGCTGTACTGCTAGCTGCATCCACAGCGGAAGGACTAAAAGCCATAAAGGCACAAGTAACTGTTACAAATAACAGAGATAGAATTTTATTAAACATAACCTATATATTATCCTATTTGCTTAATATAGTCAATGATAGGAAATGCATCGGCTTTAGCGGTATAATCAAATCTAAAGATGGAAAATAGTCTATTTGTTTTTGAGGTTGTTGCCCTCGTAGGAATGTCGGCAGTATGTTCGGGGCTTAATATTTCATTAATGTCGCTCGATCTATATGATTTAGAAAGAAAAGTTAAGCTTGGCGACAAGCGTGCTTTAAAAGTCCTACCGCTTCGTAAAAATAGCCACCTCAGTTTAGCTAGTATTCTTTTAACAAATGTCGCCGTTATTTCGACAACTTCATTAGTTATTGATGAAAAACTAGGTGGACTAATCGCAGGCATCGCAAGCACTCTATTAATTGTGATTTTTGGTGAAGTTGTGCCACAGGCATACTTTGCGCGATTCGCCCTCCCTATAACGGCTAAGTTGTCAGGCTTACTACGATTTATGATTTTAATTACATATCCAATATCAAAACCTCTTCAGCTACTTCTTGATAGACTCTTTGGTCACGAAAATACAAAATTACATAATCGACGGGAGTTAGGCATTATTATCAGCGACCATGCTAGTAGTAAATCTAGCGAGCTAGATCATGGTGAAATAAAAATAATGAAAGCCGCTCTGGCCCTATCTGAAAAAAGAGTCAAAGAGATCATGACTCCAATAAAATACGTTTATTGGTTGTCTAATTCTGCAGTTATCGATGAAAAAACACTGGACGAGATTAAAGCCAAGAGCTGGAGTCGAATCCCGATCTTTAACAACCAATTGACAGAATGCTACGGCATTTTGTTAATGAAAGACTTGGTTGACGTAGACTTTGATAATCACCCGCAAAAGGTAACTGATTTAGTGCTCCACCCCACGAAACTGGTCGGTAGTATGACAATGCTCGATACTATGTTTAACAAGTTTATTTCTGCCAGAACACATTTGATCCCAATAGAGCGCGATGACAAAATCGTGGGAATAGTAACGATTGAAGACTTAGTAGAAGAAATCCTAGACCACGAGATAGAGGACGAATCCGACCACATTAAAGGGCGAAAATAGAATATTCCTACTTTTTTCTCTTTATTGATTTTTTATCGTTTCTGATATTAATTAACTCAAAATCTAAATGTTCACCCGCGCGCACTATTCTAATCAGTCTAAGCGCCCGCAAACCTCGTAGAGCTTCAGTTATGTTATATGTCAGGGGGATAGAGGCTGGGAGCAAAAACCAGTTACGTCGCAAGTATGCTTTTCTATTTTTAGCGACTAATAGTTCGATAGAAAAATCTAACAAAAAAATACAGGCGATCGCAAAATCTATATGTACTAGTAGTTTATGTTGCTCCTCTGTTAGAGGCCTCACAATCTCAAAAATTAGCATCGCAACACTAAAGATTGCCAAGGAAGTTAATGCTACTTCTTTAATTATGAATAAGGGACTGTGTTTATTTTTGTGATTCTGTTTCTTCATAATTTTGTTTAATTTTTTGCCAGAATGCATCTGCCCAGTTTTTGTAGCTAAGATTATTGGGATGGAACAAATCTGGCGCAAACCCAAAGATGCTTTGGTTCTCTGACGTTTGTTTCTGCAAATCAACAAAAACAAGTTTTGGAAATTTTTTTAACTCTTCATCTATTATCATGCTAGCAGTTTTGGCGTTCGTGGTACTGCCTAGTCTACTGTTAAAAAGTGGCATATTTGACACATAGGCGCCGTTCGGCAATGTTGCTAGGACTTTTTTAAAGTCAGATCTAAATGTGTCGGGATCAAATTTTGCGACATCATTCGCACCAATTTCAATCGTCACAATATCAGCCTGCGTTTTTTTAACAATTGGCGCTTGATCTTTCAAGTAATCGTTCATTTTCGCTCCTGTTTTACAGATATTAATGATTTTTACTGTTTTGCCAGTTTTTTCCGCAATCCTGTTTGCTATCACTCCGACATAACCCTTCATAGGGCTACTAGCCCCAATACCCTGTGCGGCTGAGTCGCCCAGTGCCAGATAGGTGATCTCCCCACCTTCTTTAGCTTTTAATTCCCAAAAAGCCTTGTATCGCCCTACACTACTCGCAAGCCAGACAAGTGCCAGCACTTCTACTAGAACAAACACCCCGATTATTACAAGAATCACCTTATACAACTTCCTTCCATGCTTATGCTTTTTCTTCACCCTCCACAGCATATCATTGATAGCTGATCTCGAAACAGTAATCTTGCTATTGCTTGCTGATATGTAGATATTGTTATAATCTCGTTTTATGTTTGAAGTAGAAGTTTCTCACACACCTGATTGGGCAGCGATAAACGCCGCGCACAGAATAGCAGTGCAGGCCGGTATTGTCAGCCTCAATAGTCTGCCAGTAGGTACTTTAGGTATTGATGAAGTATTCTCTCAGTGCACCGAAGTAAACGGCTTACCGATAGTGGCCCCAATTCATGAAGTCCCCTCGAGGACCAACGGGTTCGGTGGGCGTAGCAAAACTCGACGAGCATCCCCATTATTGAGTATCGACACAGCTCCAGGAAGTGCTTCGATTGCTGAACAATTGTCCCGAATAGGAGAGCTTCAATCTGATGTCGAGCTAGAAATAGACGACCCAAAACGTCGTTTTTACTGCACGATAGAAGAAACTGATATGAATGGAAGAGTTCATTTGTCTAGAGATCCTATCGATGATCCCCTGCAAATCGATGCATTTATAGCAAAAGAACGAGTAGCCTTAAAGACAGTAATTAGTGCGCTCCGCGTTGAAGTTTTTGAAAACCACCCAAGAACCCGAGGCTTCCCTAGCATTAAGCGATTACGAGCAAACAAAGACGAGCTAAAGAATGTCGCCCATCTCAGATCTAAGGCAAACAAAGAATCCAGAGATCCTATATTACAAGCAATTCTTGACGACCTTCAACAAAGGTTAAAGGAACCGCCATTGACCGACATTGAAAAGCAAAGACGATATAGGTACCGACATATACCAAGATGGCAAGGCAAACTATATAGCCCCTTTTTTGAAGAATTACAATAATTTGTCCTTACGACCTTCAAATACTCATATCAAGAATCATATCGACCATCTCGTCTTCACCGTCACTAAATGTGCCTACAGTTTTAAAACCATGTTGTTCATAGTAGTGAATAGCTCTTTCGTTGTCTTTCAGTACGCCGCCCCAAAGTATAATTCGCTCCTTGCCAAACTGGCGAGCGTTTTTTAATTAACCCTCACAGCCCTCGTCACACTTTGGATAATTCTTATTCTCCCCAGGTGCTGCAATTAAATGTTTCTCTCCGGATATGGGTGAAATGTAATAACCTACTTTATCTGAAGAGATGCTACCTATCGTTTTACCATTCATAAAAGTAAGCGTGGCATAATCACCGTTATTTGAAGTACCAGACCATGTTGTAGATCCACTAGCACCCGACTCAATAGGTCCCTTACTATTTAGGTCTATGATTACGTCATCGAATAACTCAATTTTTACAGAACTTTTATTTAACACACTAGGCCATATATCTTCAGGTATCTCTACAAAACGATACCTCTTGGCATATTTCAAGATTTCTTTTTGGGCTGGCGATAAACCGCTAGTATCAACATCTGTAGCCTGCTTAAACACTAATATACCGTTATGTACGCCTGATTCTTTCAAACCCAAGGCCGTGTTACTAAGTGTATTTTCTGGACCTTTATGTTTATTATGGTATATGTAGTAACCTAAGCTACCAATAGCGAACAGCACTACAAAACCTAGCATAACCACTAAATGTGAAAAACCTTTTTGATTTATTTTCATAATGTTTTTTCGCATAGCGATTAAAAACAACTATATGGAAATGCAGACAAAATATCAATATCGCTTATGCATAATACCTTATTATTTCTATAGTTAAATAACATAGGCCCTTGGCATATACTATAGTGTCACATAATTTCAATTCAGGTTTTTGTTTCTATAATATATTAAAAAGAGACGGGGTTTAAACGTCTCTTTTTTAATTTGGTTGTTTTTATATTTGTAGCTAAAAACTTAATAAGATTTTTTCGCGCCGTTTTCTACTTCTTTTTCAGCATTTTCTTTAGACATCATTGCACAAACAGTTGTTCCGCACTTCTCATGCTTCCCTTTAGCCATGTAACCACCTTTTGCAGTTTGAACCACTTCTGGTGATGATAGCTCAACGCCTTTTTCCTTACATTTAACGCAATATCCCGTAGCCATGTCTATCTCCTTTATTAATTTATTATATAGCCCGTCTATTATAGCGCCTATTGATAATATCTCTCACCCTAAAATTTAAAATCATTTAGGATAACTTTTCTTGGTGTCAATTTGGTGCAACATAGTTGACGCATTTCAAACGGCAGCTACGCTTGCTCAAGAGGATTATAAGCTAAAGCACCTAGCTGAACAATTCCAACTTGCCGACAATTTGATATAAGTCGGTTCAGATTTTCAAACCTCTAGGCAGCAATGCCTATTTTTTATGCGAGTTTTTACTTTCAATAGAGTATTGTGTTATTTCTAGGTTGCAGCTTTGAGTTTCACTACACCATTTTTCGCACTTTTCAGCTATTTCTTTATCTTCATAGTGTAGCCCACATTCAGAACATTGATATTTCTGCTCGTTCATTACACCCCCTTTAGATTTACTCGTCTTAATAACTGAGCGTTTATAGCTACAATTACAGTTGAAAGCGACATCAAGACAGCACCTACTGCTGGCGATAGCAAAATGCCAGACGAGTACAGCACACCAGCAGCTAGAGGAATGGCAACGACATTGTACCCAGTAGCCCAGATTAGGTTCTGTGTCATCTTGCGATAAGTTGCTTTAGACAAGTGTATGACCTTTATTACATCTCGTGGGTCGCTCTTAACTAAGATAATATCAGCCGACTTAATAGCCACGTCCGTACCAGCTCCAATTGCCATTCCAATGTCAGCAGTAGTCAATGCAGGTGCGTCGTTAATACCATCGCCAACAAAGGCTACTTTGCTGCCAGTTTTCTGTAGTTCTTTAACTTTATTAGCTTTATCTTCTGGTCGTACCTCGGCAAAATACTGGTCTAAACCTAACTGCTTTGCCACGTATGCCGCAACGTCCTGGCTATCCCCAGTAACCATAGCGGTCTTTATACCCTCAGCTTTGAGTGCGGCAATAGTTTGTTTGGACTGCTCACGAACTACATCGGCTAGGGCGATTGCACCAATCACTACTTTGCCATCCTTGATTAGGTACACCTCGGTCTTGCCGTCTTTAGCGGCTTGCTTTGAATATCGCTCAATATCAGCAGGTACTTTGAGCTTATTCTCTTTGATGTAGCGGTAACTTGCAGCTACGAAGTTATCGTGACCGTGTAGCTTTCCTTTAACGCCTAACCCAGGTATGGCAGAAAAATCTTCAACCTTATCCAAGTGGACGTGCTTCTTTTGAGCCTCGCTCACAATACCCTTACCGACAATATGCTCGCTATTCTGCTCAAGGCTCGCCGTAAGATGCAAAATATCTTCTTTGGTATAACCCTTTGTTGCCCAAATATCCGTTACGCCGTGTTCGCCTTTGGTAAGTGTGCCTGTTTTATCAAAGAGCACCCAATCTAACATACGGGCAGCTTCCAGTGCTAAACGCTTACGAACCAGTAAACCATTGCGTGCTGAGATTGTAGTGGATATAGAAACGACCAATGGAACTGCCAAACCAAGAGCGTGAGGGCAAGCGATAATCAGCACAGTTACTGAGCGTTCTAGTGCAAATGCCGCATCCTTTGTAACGAGCCAGTAGATAAAAGTAATAATGCTCGTTGCTATCGCAATGATAGTAAGTGCAAATGCTGCCTTGTCTGCTAATACCTGTACGTTGGACTTGGAACTTTGAGCATCAGCAACCAAACGCATAATGCCAGCCAGTGTTGTATCTTCGCCAAGTTTCATAACTTTAACTGTCAATGAGCCATCTTGGTTAATCGTACCCGCAACAACCTCATCGCCAACAGCTTTACTTGTTGGCTTACTTTCTCCTGTTATTGTAGCTTCATTTACAGATGAACTTCCATTTGTGATTGTTCCATCTACAGGGATATTTGAGCCAGGTCGTATCAGTACCAGGTCGCCAACTTTCAGCTCGCTTACTAGCACTTGTTTTGGTTTCCCATTGACTAGCTTTTCAGCCTTATCAGGTAGGAGCTTGGATATTGCATCAAGGGCGTTCTCGGCTTTGGCAATAGACGCCATTTCTAGCCAATGCCCCAGCAGCATAATGGTTATCAAGGTTGCCGTCGCTGTATTTGATAATGTCGGCATATGGCGGGTGTGTGAGTATGAAATCGACGCTTCCATCATTAGCCTTGCTTAAATCACGAGCATCACGATTGACGACTTTTTGCCAAGCGTCGTTTTCGACTTCAAAATCAAGTGAAGTTTTTGTGCGCTCAAGTGCTTTATCGTTTACGTCAGAGCAAATGATGTGTCGATTGAGTATTTTTGCCTCGATTGCGGTCGTACCACCGCCAATCATTGGGTCAAGCAAAATATCGCCCTCGTTTGAGTATCGTAAAATCAAATTGCGAGCGACCTCGGGCGACCAGTTGCCGCGCCAGTCCGATTTATGTGTTGCCCAGTTACCACGCCTGGGAAACGCCCAGACCGTCGTGCACTCTAGCTCGAACTCGTCGGGGTGTAGTTTTTTCGGTTTGGTCTTTTTAGTAGCTACCATGACAATTCGTTTAACGCGCCAGCTTCGAGCATATTAAGATTAAAAACATAATCGTTGTGATTGTAAGTCTCTTCAAGTGGTCGTTTGGTTGTGTGCCATCCAAGTCCATCAGTAATCCAGACAAAATCTATATTCTGCGCCTTTAGCTCGTCGTGCAAGGAACGAAACTCACCACAAACCGCTTTTAGCTTTGAACCACCGCCATTATAAAAGTTAGTTTCAAATAATTTTATTTTGCTATTACGAGGATTGTAAACCGCAAAATCAAAACTTCGTTCTGACTTATCGACTTTTATATCAAAACCCCATTTCGCTTTTATCTTACTCGGACGAGCTTGCGGCAAATATTCAAGTCCGTTCTGCTTACAGAAGTCTTCTAAGAATATCCCGACTATTTCCTCCATGAGTGTGCCGCCGCGGTTCTTACGACCGTTGCTATCAAGTCCAACCTCAACACCCATTACATAATCAACAAGGTTTTTGATTCCGTCTCTTTGAAACAGCCTTGCAAGCCCCGATTTATCGAGAAACTCAAAATATTTATCAGCGTCCTTATCTTTTCCCGAAAAGTCGTAAAACTCAGACTCCTTAGACTCTTTGTCGTAAATCTCTAGTTTACTTTCACGAACAGCCAGTAAAACTGGCAGAGCCTTTACTATGTCCGGATTTGAATTGTATAATTTGTAGAACTCACCACGTAAATTATCTTTTCCAAGTAGGTAATTTAGTTTGTTTAGGGCTATTTCAAGTTCTGCACTATTTGAAAATACTTTGTTCCAATTTACAAAATAGTCCCATGTTTTGATTGAACTTTTGAACGTCAATACTAAATGGTTAAAATCTTTTTTCATAACCTAATAATTTGTTACTAATACTTCCGTTATTTTGCCTCGCCCTGAGCCCTTTGAGTTAATGGCGCGACCTGCTGTTATCTTGTTTACTGTAATTCCATCGAACCCAGAATAAAGTTCGTTAATGAGTGGTGTATCTGAATTTGAAAGCATGACGAAACAACCATGCTTGTGTAGTTTTATGAAAGTATCGCGAAGTTCTGTTTGCTCTTTCTCCAAAAAAGCCTCGGCGGTGTATGACGTGAACGATGATGTGGCGTTGATTGGATAATATGGCGGATCGAGATAAATAAAATCACCTTTCTTGGCAGTTTTTAGAACTTTTTTATAATCCTGATGTTTTATTGTCACATCTTGCAGCGCGTCCGACACACGACGTAAGTTTTCATCGTCGCAAATTTTAGGATTACTGTAACGACCAAACGGAACATTAAACTGTCCACTTTTGTTTACTCGGTAAAGTCCGTTAAATCCTGTTCGATTGAGGAAAATAAAGCGTGATGCGACTTCAATATCTGACAAATCATCAATCTTTTGTGCACGAACTTTAAGGTAATATTCTTTGTCGTAAATATGCCTATTTAGCGAGTCGATAAGCTCATCAACATTATTTTTTATAACGTTATAAGTCGTCACTAACTCGTTGTTTAGGTCGGAAAGTTCGGCGCTTTTCGGTAGCAGGTCAAAGAATACTGCACCACCACCAACAAACGGTTCATAATATGTATTTGTCATTGGATTGAATTCTTCTGGTGGATAAAGCCCCAATTCACGAAATTGCTTGAGAAGCTGACGCTTGCCACCAACCCATTTTACAAATGGTTTTGGTTTGGTACTAATGAGCTTTTGTACATCTTCTAGCGTGCTGTCTCTATCTACAGACTGGAAAAGTTGGCGGGCGTAAATAAGATTTACGTCAAACGCTTTAGCAATATTTGTAGCAGTAAGACTACGAGTAGACATCAACCCTCCATTTCTTCATGTTCTATAAGGATTATAGCACTTTTTGTTGATTTAACTCCGATGAATCAACAAAGTCCACCCAGAAAATCCGACCCTTTCAACTAAAAAGAAAAATACGGCGGGGGGAAATTAAAAAATAATTCAAGGGACGGTTTTTCTGGCTGGACGCGCGACAGCTTCGCTGGCGCAGGCGTCGGGGCTGAGCTTACGCAATTTTAGCAATTTTCCTCAAAATAAGTTCGAGCTTGGTTGTAAAACTCCACCAAAACCAGACTTTCTGAGAAATTGTCGCCCATTGGGGCGGCTTTTTTAATGGTTTTGCGGAGCAAAAACCAGATGTTTTCAGAGGGGGGAGAAATTTCTTGGGCAGCTGAAGGCTGCGCCTTTTTGTTTTTTAACCACCATTGGCGGTTTTCGTTTGATACAATAATGACGCACACAAGTTTTGGAAAACCTATTTTTATTGGCTTGAATGGCCGTCTCGTACAAACTGGGTTTTCCTAGCTTGTGTGCAACGAGGCGGTCATTTAAGTTTGGGAGGGTTTTATGCAAGACAAATATTATCTTTATGCTCGTAAGTCTACAGACGTTGAGGACAAACAGGTTTTGTCCATTGAGGCGCAACTTGTTGAGCTGCGAGAATATGCCAAACGAGAAAACTTGGATATTTCCGCCGAATATATAGAGAAACAATCTGCAAAATCCCCAGGTCGTCCTATGTTTGGCAAAATGCTTGCAGATATTGAGCAAAACGGCGGAAATATTTTAGCGTGGCATCCAGATCGTCTTGCGCGTAATTCCATTGATGGCGGTCAGATTATTTACTTACTAGACGGTGGCAAGTTGGGAACACTAAAATTTCCAAGCTTTTGGTTTGAAACCACATCACAAGGTAAGTTCATGCTGTCTATAGCCTTTGGGCAAAGCAAATATTATGTCGATAATCTCGCAGAGAATACCAAACGAGGCTTGCGCCAAAAGGTGCGCCGGGGCGAATGCCCCGGACGCGCTCCACTTGGCTACATCAATGATGTGCGGTCAAAAACCATTGTCGTAGACACACGGCGTTCGCCGATTGTCGTTAAAGCATTTGAGCTATACGCCAAAGGCGACAGCCGTTTGCAAGATATTGCCAACTTTTTGGCAAGCAAAAACGTCAAAACCGACGGTGGTTTGCCCTTAAAGAAAGACCAGATAGCCAAAATGCTGACTAATCCGTTCTATTATGGGCATTTTCGATATGCTGGCGAAGTCTACGAGGGCAAACACAAGCCAATTATTAGTAAGAGGCTGTTTGATGAGGTGACGACAGTTTTTGAAAGGCGCAGACATAGACGTACAACTAAACACAATGAGCCTAAGCCGCTCTGTGGCTTATTGCGCTGTGGCTCGTGCAACATGATGATTACTGGTGAAAACCAAGTCAAACGTCAAAAGAACGGCAACGTGCATTACTACACGTACTATCATTGCACGAAGAAGCGTAAAAATACTGCTCGTTGCCCTGAACCACATATACGCCAAGAGATACTGGACGAGCAATTATCTGATCTGCTCAATGAATACGCCATGCCCGATAGCTGGGCAATGACGCTTAATAAAATGCTCGATGAGGACGAAAAGAAAGCCAATCAATCTTCAACAGTGTTTGTGGCTAAGGCCCAAACAAAAATTGTTAGTTTGCAAGGCAAACTCCAAAGACTTCTTGACGGTTACCTTGACCAAGATATTGAACGTGAGGTTTATGTGTCCAAGAAATATCAACTAATGTCAGAAAAGAAGTCCTTGGAGGCACAATCCAGCAAGCTAACGCTTGCCAGTTTGGCCTGGGTCGAACCGATGAGAAAGTGGATAGAAACTGCTGTTTCTATCTGTAAAACAACTGAAAGTGATGACTTACTTGCCAAGAAGTCGCTTTGCTTTGAAATCTTTGGCTCTAACCTATTTCTAAAAAACAAAAAGGCGCAGCCTTCAGCTGCCCAAGAAATTTCTCCCCCCTCTGAAAACATCTGGTTTTTGCTCCGCAAAACCATTAAAAAAGCCGCCCCAATGGGCGACAATTTCTCAGAAAGTCTGGTTTTGGTGCGGGTGAGGGGACTCTAACCCCTGGCCTCGTCCTTGGCAAGGACGCGCTCTAAACAACTGAGCTACACCCGCTCGTCGCAGTCGATTATAAATCTCAGGCGTAATTTACGAATGCAAAGTACGCGACAAGAGATTATCATCGCTGCTCCTCTCAAATTTCTAAACAGAATGGATTCTTGGTTTAGAAATTTGGATTAAACAACCACTTTGTTTGCATTCTCCTCTTCGAGTCGAATGGTGGCTCCGCACAGACTCGAACTGTGGACACAAGGCTCTTCAAGCCTCTGCTCTACCAACTGAGCTACAGAGCCGAATT